>NZ_BFBX01000001.1:0-172 GCF_003851045.1 Paenibacillus sp. 598K
GGGTTAAGGTGATTGGGGGCGGGCAGTTCCACGTCTATGACAGCGTATTTAGTTATCCGGTGAATTATGGATTCTACTCTGCCAAGATCGGCGATGTGCATATGAACAATCTGGAGATTAACCTGCCGCCGAACACGACCTCTGTCGGAATGATCTTCGATAGCAATACAGG
>NZ_BFBX01000001.1:268-1652 GCF_003851045.1 Paenibacillus sp. 598K
ATCTTCGATAGCAATACAGGCGGCATCTATGCTACGAATGTTAATATTAATTCTGGTGGGATTGGCGTTCAATTCGTTCATAACTTCCCCGAGACGGCTCCCCCCAACTACGGCTTCTTCACGAACGTTCTGGCAGATTCGCAGATGGGACCCTACGGCTGGGACTTCCAATCTGCTCATTCCATGGTGCTGACGAACAGTTGGGCTGCAACCTCAGGGAATCAGGGCATGCGTATAGACAAGGTCGATGGACTTGGCATTCATGATTCACGAATCTATTGGAACAACAATGAAGGTATTTATATTACACAGAACGCGAAGAACGTGACCATCACCGACTCGCGGATTAACGGTAACTCCCGAGGCAGCTCAGGCTCAAAGCCGGGCATCTATTCCCATCCTTCTGCCCAGAATGTGCTGATTAGCGGCAATACAATCGGGCAGGCAGACGGCTTTGGAAATAGCCAATCCTACGGCATTCAGGTAGGCACGGGAGTGAGCAAGGGCCTTCTGATCAACGGCAATATGTTTACCGGAAATGTTAGCGGCAGCATCCAGAATGGTGCGACAGGCTCGAATGTGCTTGTTAACAATAATCTTACCGTAACGCCATAATGACTGAATAGAGTAAGCAAGGGCATCCCCGTCGCCAAGAGAACATCTGGCGGGGATGTTTTTAATGTCTTCAACACCGTTGTTTTTGACAAAAAAACATGATTTAAACTAAAGACATTTTTCGTTAATGCTCCTTATAATAGGAATATGAAAGCGGTGACATACCCGTGATATACGCCTCGCATCAGCCGATTATTTCACAAAATAGTAGCGGGGATCTGGCTGCGCGAGACCAGCTTGCGGATGGGACATCAGGGAATGAGGGGGAGCGAATATGGGAGCGGTGGTATTCGATCATGTGTACAAGCGTTACAAGGGAGAGCCGCAGCCGGCAGTAGATGATTTTCACCTGGAGGTTGGAGAAGGCGAATTCCTGGTACTGGTCGGCCCGTCGGGCTGCGGCAAGTCGACAACCCTGCGCATGCTGGCGGGGCTGGAGGAGATATCGGAGGGCGACATCTACATCAACGGCCGCCTGATCAATTATGTCTCGCCCAAGGATCGCGACATTGCGATGGTATTCCAGAACTATGCGTTGTATCCGAATTTATCGGTGTACGATAATATTGCACTCGGCCTCAAGCTGCGCAAGACAGCGAAGCATGAGATCGAACAGAAGGTGAATGGCGCGGCCAAAACGCTGGAGATCGGCCATCTGCTGCATCGCAAGCCGAGCCAGCTCTCCGGTGGTCAGAAGCAGCGGGTTGCCCTGGGCAGGGCAATTGTGCGCAGTCCGCAGGTCTTCCTCATGGATGAGCCGCTCTCCAAC
>NZ_BFBX01000001.1:1760-2645 GCF_003851045.1 Paenibacillus sp. 598K
TGGATGAGCCGCTCTCCAACCTGGATGCCAAGCTGCGGGCACAGACGCGTGCAGAGATTATCAAGCTTCATGCGAGGCTGAAGACGACGATCGTCTATGTCACACATGACCAGGTGGAAGCAATGACGATGGGGACGCGAATCGTGGTGATGAAGAGTGGGCTCATCCAGCAGGTGGCACAGCCCCAGGAGTTGTACGATTATCCAGCCAATATGTTCGTGGCGGGTTTCATCGGGACGCCTCAGATGAATTTCATGCCAGGCAAGCTGGAGAAGACGGCTAATGGACTGTTCTTCACGACACGGCGCTGGAGGCTGCCCGTTGATGGGCATTACGGATCAGCGATTACCAACTCGGCGCATAGCGACAGGGAGGTCATGCTCGGCATCCGCCCGGAGCATGTACTGCTTGAGTCCGAGGCGACAGCGCTCAAGGAAGCATGGGCCGTCCAGGCGAAGGTGGAGATGAAGGAAATGATGGGTGCAGATACCTATCTGTATGCCGAGACGGGGCACGGTCAGCTTATCGTTCGGGCTAATGCGCATACACCGGTTGGCGTTGGCGATGAAGTGCGTATCAGGCTGAATATGGACAAGGCGCATCTCTTCGATATCCATAGCGGCGAAGCCTTGATGAGGGAGGGAAGGGGCTAGGTATGGCAAGCAGCGGGGAAATGAACAAGGAAGCACAAACAGACAAGGTGGCTGCGAAGAAGCGGGCGGCTCGGCAAACATCTCGGCGTGGCGGCATCTCCGGGCGACTGAAAGCGATTGTGCTGGTGGCCGTCTGTGTGGTGTTGTTCTACAGCCTTCGGGCGCAATGGTTCCAGCAGGAGCGCTTCGAAATCGTCGAGGCTTCCGCGATTCGGCTGGCGGAGTCGTCAGG
>NZ_BFBX01000001.1:2732-36727 GCF_003851045.1 Paenibacillus sp. 598K
GAATCGCCGCCTCCCTATCTGCAGGTAATGGAGGAGCTGCTGGCCTCGCCGGGCATTGGCGTGCCCGAGGCGGCTCCAGTCGCAATCAGCGAACGTCGGGACGCGCGAGCGGCGGCCATCGAGATCGCGGCAGCCAGCTATGCGGCTGCCACGGATGATGCCGAGGTATCCGTCCGTGAGGATGCGGCAGCAGGCAAGCCGGTATTGGTGTGGGGCAACAGCTCTGGCAGTGTGGAATGGAGATTCGCGATAGAACAGGCGGGTTTCTACGAGATTTGGCTGGACTACCTGCCCACTGCGGAGGGGTACAACACGATTATCAGGGGCGTCGCCATCGATGGCGACTATCCGTATGCCGAGTCAGAGCGGCTGGAGCTGTCACGATATTGGATGGATTCGCGATACCCGTACAATAAGGACACCCTGGGCAATGAAGTGCGGGCGGCTCAGGTAGAGGAAGCCGGCTGGCGTACGCAAGCGCTGGCGAACTATGAGGCATCACCGTCTCCACTGCGGTTCTACCTGACGGCAGGCGAGCATCGTCTGCGCCTCGATGGCGTACAGCAGCCAGTTACCCTAGGCGCCATCGCCATCGTACCGGCTGCAGAGCTGCCCGCCTATGCGGATTATGTGCGAGAAGCTGCTCCTGCCGAAGCGGCAGCACAGCCGACAGCCATTGTGGTGGAGGGTGAGGCATTCCGCTACAAGTCCCAGGTCGGCATTCAGAAGCAGGCGCTGCAGGAAGCCGAGGTAACGCCGGATGGCGCAGGGCGGATCGCTTATAATGCGATGGGCGGCGACCGCTGGCAGAACGCCGGACAATGGTTGGAATGGGAGGTTGAGGTGCCCGAGGATGGCTGGTATGAGCTGGATATGAAATATAAGCAAAGCTACATCGGCGGGGCGAATGTGTATCGTACGCTCTATATCGACGGTTATATTCCGTTCCGGGAAGCAGCCTCGTACAAATTCCCTTACAGCCGCGGCTTTGCCGTGCACACGCTGCAGGATGGTAACGGACAGCCGTATCGCTTCTATCTGGAGGCAGGCATAAGGCAACTGCGCCTGGTCGCCGACGCATCGCCGGTGCGACGTGCTGTGCTCGCCTTGCATGAGATGCTGGCCGAGCTGCGCAAGCTCGATAACGATATCCGTGTTCTGACAGGCGATTACGGCAAGTATGGTGGCGGGAATGCCGATACGAACCGGACCTGGGAGCTGGAGCGGTACATGCCTGATATCCATAGCCGAATGCAGCATGCCATGGATGGCTTGCGACTTATTACCGACTATCTGGAGGGATTGAATCAGTCGGAGACCGACTTGACCACATCCATTAAGCTGTCGCTCGTGACGCTTGAGGATATGCTGGCCAATGTCGAGAAGCTCCCGAATCGGCTCAGCGAGCTGGCGGCGATTCAGAGCAGCATCGGCACATGGATATCCACTGCAGATACGCAGCCGCTGCTGATCGACAGCCTCGCCTTGCGTACGCCGGATACAGCAACTCCGCTACGAACGGCCGGCGCACTGCAGCGATGGGGCCATGCGGCACTGAGCCTGGCGCGCAGCTTCGTGCAGCCTTATACAGCAGAGCCGTTGGAAGGCGAGAAGGCGATCACCGTATGGGTGCAGCGAGGCCGCGATTATGTCGATTTATTGCAGGAGCTGATTACGCAGGATTTTACGCCTCGTACCGGCATTCATGTCAATATTAGTCTCATGCCGAATCCGAATGTGCTGATACTTGGCAATGCCGCCGGCAACCAGCCGGATGCGGCGCTTGGCATCGCTATGGAATCGCCTGTTGACTTTGCGATGCGCGGTGCGGCGGCGGACCTCTCGAAGCTGAAGGGCTACAGTGAAATCCAGACTCGCTTCCATCCCGGCATGATGCGGACCTACCAATACGGCGGCGGGACATACGGTCTGCCTGAGCTTCAGAATTTCCTGGTGTTCTTCTATCGGACCGATCTGTTCCGGCAATACGGGCTTGAACCGCCGGATACGTGGGAGGATGTCTACAAGCTGCTTCCGACCCTGCAGGAGAATGGCAAGACGCTGTATTACCCCGCCAAGGAGTTCGCGCCCTTCTTCTATCAGGCGGGTGTTGATTTCTACGCTGCCGACGGGATGTCGACCAGGCTTGGTGAGGAAGCGGCAGTTGCCCCGTTCGAGCAATGGCTGCAGTTGTTCAGGCGTTACTATCTGCCGCTGGAGGTGCCGGCGTTCTTCAACCACTTCCGATTCGGAGATATCCCGGCTGGCATTGCTGATTTCAGCACCTATATCCAGTTGGTCGCGGCTGCGCCGGATATTGCCGGTCACTGGGCGATTGCGCCGCTGCCGGGGACCCGCCAGCGCAATGGCGAGGTCGCGCGTTGGGCGCAGCAGCCTTCTACGGCAGCGATGATTATGGCTAACAGCAGCAAGCAGGACGAGGCCTGGCAGTTCCTGGACTGGTGGACATCAACAGAGACCCAGCTGCGTTATGCCGATCAGATCGAGTCTTTCCTCGGCGTGGAGTATCGCTGGAACTCGGCTAATCTGGAGGCGTTCGGACAATCCTGGTGGCCGCAGGAGCATCTGACGGCGATTAAGGAGCAGCTACGGTGGACCAAAAACATTCCGCTGGTGCCCGGTTACTATTATCTGGGTCGCGAGATGGATTTCGCCTGGAACCGCGTGCTGCTTGACGGGATGCCGGAGAAGGAAGCGTTGGAGAAGGCTGCATTGTCCATGCGGCGCGAGATGCAGCGCAAGCAAGAGGAGTTCGGGCTGGGCGCTGATGATGATTTGCGGCTGCCGCAGATCGACCAGCCTTTCGAATGGGGAAGCGAGTGATGAGCTTGATAGGGAAAATAACCCGAGGCATGGGCCGCCTGGCAGCCGACTGCTGGCATAACAGAACCGCTTATCTGTTTCTGGCGCCCTTCCTGGCGGTATTCATCATTTTTATTGTCGTCCCGGTCATCATGGCAGGTTTGCTGAGCTTTACCAGCTTTAACGGTTTTCAATTTCCTACCTTTGTCGGATTCAAGAATTATATTGCTCTCTTGTCGCAGGATCTGATCTTCCTGCAGTATGCCTTGCCGAATACGCTGAAATTCGCTTTGCTCGTTGGCCCAGGGGGATATGTCTTGTCCTTCCTGTTCGCCTGGCTGATCTATCAGCTTCCCAAGAAGGTGAGGGACGGGTATACGCTGGCCTTCTACGCGCCGTCTCTGGCAGGCGGCGTGGCGCTGGCTGTCGTATGGGCAGCCGCCTTCAGCGGCGACCGCGTCGGCTATCTGAATCATTTCCTGCTTAACATAGGTATCATCGATAATCCGGTGATATGGCTGCAGGACCCCAGCCATCTGTTGAATGTGATGATTCTGGTCTCGCTCTGGACCAGCTTCAGCGTTGGTTTCCTGGCGATGCTGGGGGGATTGGCGACCGTTAACCCCGAGCTGTATGATGCGGGCAAGATTGATGGTGTCCGCAGCCGCCTGCAGGAGGTCTACTACATTACGATTCCGTCTATGAAGCCGCAGATGCTGTTCAGTGCGGTGATGTCGATCGTGACGACGCTCAAGGCCGGGGCAATCTCGACGCAGTTGACCGGCCAGGCCATCACGCCGCGTTATTCAGGGCATCTCATTATTAATCATGTGGATGACTATGCTTTCTTGCGCTTCGAGTTAGGTTACGCCTCCGCCATATCGGTCGTTCTGCTGGCGATGTCCTACCTGCTCATGCGTTTCTTCTATAGAATCTTGTCCGCGAAGGGGGAGGGGCAGTGAAGCAGTTAACGAGGCGTTGGCAGCTCATTCGTTCGGCAGGCAAGGGAATGCTCCTGCTCTATGTATTTCTCACGCTGCTTGCCGTGTTTATGATGCTGCCGATTGTTTTTATTTTTAACCATGCCTTCAAGCCGCTGCATGAGCTGTTCCTGTTCCCGCCGACCTTTCTGGTCAGACAGCCGACCGTACGCAATTTCGAACAGTTGTTGTTGAGCGCGTCGAGCGATATGGTTCCGTTCAGCCGTTATCTGCTGAACAGCATTCTGGCCGCGGCGGCTACGGTCATCAGCGTGATTCTGATTAGCTCAATGGCAGCCTACGCGCTGGCGAAGCGGAGTTTCCCGTTCAAGGCGGCGATTATGGCCCTTATTATGGTGTCCCTGATGTTCGCCGCCGAGACAGTTGCCATCCCCAGGTATCTGATCGTGAGCTTCCTGGGTGTAACCGACACCTACTTCGCGCTAATTCTTCCCCTGCTCGCATCGCCTGTCGCGGTGTTCCTGCTCATTCAATTTATGGGTCAAATCCCCAATGAATTGCTGGAAGCTGCGCAGCTTGACGGAGCGCGGGAGTTTCAGATCTTCATGCGTCTGGTGATGCCGCTGGCGATGCCGGCAGTTACGACAGTAGCTATTATAACGTTTCAGGCTGCATGGGGGGATGTGGAGGGATCGACCTTGTTCATCCATAAGGAGCAGCTCAAGACATTGCCTTATTACGTCACGACCTTGATTACAGGGATGGCGAATAGTGTGGCCGGCCAGAACATTGCGGCTGCGGCAGGACTGCTGATGTTCCTGCCGACGTTCCTGATGTTCATCTTATTCCAGAGCAAGGTCAATGAAACCATGGTCCATTCCGGTGTGAAATAGGCAGCGTTGCAACTCTGAATTCTAATGCGAATGGGGATCGTGATGGTGAGAGCGACAATAAAAATAATGTTATGCCTGCTGCTTGCCGCAGCGCTCTGCCCTGCCGCCCTGGCTCTGGCCGATGCGCCCTATATAACGACTTATGTGGATGGCGAAGGGCGACGTGTGGTTATACAGCCGATCTATGTTCCCGGCAGTTTTATCGAGCAGTCATTCGTGGAGCCGGTGGATGTCTTCGTCACGGGCGTGGACCATGTCTTCGTCGTCGACCGCAAGGGCAATGCGGTCCACGAGTTCAATGCCCGGTATGAGCCGGTTCGCGTATATGGCACGGCAGAAGGGGAGGGGCAACTATCCGCACCGGAAGGGGTATTCGTGAGTGCTGCCGGAGAGGTCTACGTAGCGGATAGCGGCAACAGCCGGATTGCGGTATTCACACCGGAGGGTGAGCTGGCGCGGCAGTATGTCAAGCCTGAGGCTGCGGGACTGGACAGCAGCTATATCTTTGCGCCCAGCAAGCTGGCTGTGGATAACCGCGGGGTGATGTATATCGCGGTCAAGGGCTCCGGCCTGGGCTTGCTGCGCATGGGGCAGGACGGAGCATTTCGCGGTTTCTTCGGGGCCAACAAGGCGAATCCCTCCTTGCTTAACTGGATGAAGCGACTGATCCTGAATCAGGAGCAGCTTGATAAGGAAGTGGCCAACAAGCCCCGGCCAATTATGAATGTCGGGCTGGACAATTACGGGTTTCTGTTGACCGTCAGTCAGGGGCAGGACAGGAGCGGCAATCTTCGCCAGCTCAATGCTGGAGGCGTCGATCTGCTGGGCAGCCGCTCGCTGCTGTTCAGCGATATGCTCGCGGATGCGGCGATTGACCGGGCGGGGTTCCTGTACGGGGTTGAACAGCAGCAGGGCCGACTTGTCGTCTACAGTCCTGCAGGGGAGGCGCTCTTCGCCTTTGGCGGGCTGCAGACGTCAGCCCAGGAGAAGGGCAGATTCATCTATCCGACCAGCCTGGGTGTGAACAGCCGCGATGAGCTGATCGTTGCCGATAGCGGTATGGGGACGGTTCAGTTCTTCAGCCGCACAAGCTTCGGAGAATCGGCGCTGAAGGCGGCGAGCATGTATTACAAAGGAAGGTATGCCGAGAGTCGTGCCTATTGGGAAACACTCGCAACAGCGAACGAGATGTTCGACCTGACGTATCAAGGTCTGGGCAAGCTGGCACTGATGGATGGGCAATACAGCTTGGCAATGGACCACTTCCGCCAGGCGAAGGATGTGAAGGGTTACTCCGAGGCGTTCTGGAATGTCCGGCTGGACTGGATGCGCAGCTATGCGGTTGCCGCCGGACTGGCAGCGGCAGTGGCACTGATTGCCTGGCGACTGCTGTCCCGGCGCACCGTTGCAGTACTGGGTAGGCTGCCCTGGCCACCGGGCATCTCCCGCTATGGACGTGAGCTGGGCGAGGCGTTGCGTATCTGGTATAAGCCCTATGATGGCTATTATCGGCTCAAGGAGCGGCGCGTGCCCTACGCGGTTCTGCTTACCATCGTGCTGCTGGCGATCATGGCGCGGCTGTTCCATTCCTATGGAACCGGGTTTCTGTTCGACACCACTGAGCCGGGCAAGAAGAATGCCTGGATGGAGCTGGGCATTATCCTTGTTCCGTGGCTGTCCTGGGTTGCGGCCAGCTATCTCGTCTGCAGCGTGCGGGGCGGGGAAGGAAGATTCCGCGAGGTGGTGCAGGGCTGTGCTTACGCGCTGATTCCGTATATCGCCTTTACGGTCATCCTTGTGCCGCTGTCCAATCTCGTTGTGCTGGAAGAGAGCATTGTCTATACGGCGCTGTTTCAAATCATGCTGATTGTAGTTGCGGCCCACTTTTTTATTATGCTGCAAGTTATCCATAACTTTGATTTTATCGAAGCCTTGAAGAATGCGGCCTTATCCTTGTTCACGGTCTTCCTGTTGTGGTTCTTTCTTACCATTGTTGGCGGACTGACATTTAATCTATATGACTTTTTCTATCAGATTTACAGGGAGGTCACTTGACATGGCGGGTTACTCATGGGGCAGGATGCGCCGCTGGTTATGGCTGGCTTCGCTCGCCATCCTGCTCGCCATCACTACGCTGCTGCTGACCGGGCGAGGCGAGCCGAAGCCGGACCCTGTGCTGGCGCTTGTCCCCGCAGTTGCCGGTCAGGCGGCCTATTATGAGGGAGAAGCGGCGTGGGTACCGGACGGCAAGGCAGACAGCGAGGGCTACTATCTAGCGCTGGGCAACGAGCAGGCGGCCTTGTGGCTGCATCCGGAGACTACACAATTGAAGCTGGTCAACAAGCAAAACGGCTATGCATGGCGCAGTAGCCCGGCGGACACGGAGCTGGAGCAGGAGACGGTGAAGGGGCTGCTGCTCGGCAATTTGAAGTCGCCCTTCATCCTGGAATTCAGTCAGCTCAAGTCGGGCGGCAAATATACGCCTGAGCTGGCCAATGCAACGGATAATCGGCTGGAGACCACGATTACCCGCTATGATGCGGGCATTCAGGTTACTTATAGCTGGCCGAAGCTGGGTATTCGCTTCGCGATGCAATATGAACTGATGGATGGCGGGCTGAAGGTTACGATTCCCGAGCGTAGCTTGCGGGAGCAGGGGGATGCCCGCATTATGGCGATCTCTGTGCTGCCGTTCCTCGGCTCGGCTGCAGCGGCAAGTGCAACCGACAGCGATTCAGGAAGCGATGGACTTAACGGCGACAAGGATGATGGTTATCTGTTCATTCCGGAAGGCCCCGGCGGATTGATCCGCTTCGAGGCGGAAAGACTCGTCGTCGGGCAAGGCTTCAGCAAGCGGGTATATGGCTCCGAGCCCTCCGGCGGCGCTCGTGCTAATGAATGGGTAACACGCCCGGTCGCTTATCCGGTATTTGGTGTCAGGCATGGAGCAGATGCCTATCTGGCGATCATTCGCGACGGCGCGTATGAAGCCCGGGTGAAGGCGCTCTCCCCCGGCATGAAGTCCAATCGCTACAGTGTGAATGTGGACTTCATCTACCGCGAGGAGTATATGCGGCAGACGAGTCGCATCTCGCCAGCCATTGTTACGCTGCAGGATGGACTCACCGGGGGAGATCGGGTCGTCGAGTATCGGCTGCTCGCTGGCGATCAGGCGGATTATGCCGGGATGGCAATGCTGTATCAGGCCGATCTGGCGGCTCGGGGCATGCTTGGCGCCAGGCTGGAGCCTGTCGACGCGATTCCGCTGCATCTGGATATTGTCGGGGGGAGCACCAGAGCAGCCTTCAACAGCCGACAATATATCGCTACCACAACCTACAGTCAGGCTGAGCAGATGCTGCGCGCGCTTACGGCGCGAGGGGTGAGCAATATAACGGCGTTCTACTCCGGCTGGCAGCGCCAGGCGGGCGAGGATGCTGGCCGCCGCTATCCGCTTGCGGATCGGCTGGGAGGGGCTGCCGGTGCCCAGGACTTCATCACTGCGGCCCACGAGCTGGGTTATCGAGTGCTGTTCAAGGAGAAGCTCGTCTGGGCCGGCGACCATGGCTCCCTCTCGCCCAAGCGCGATGCGATATACGGGATGGACCAGGCAGCCTTCTTCGATAAGTGGCTAGAGGCCTATATCCTCCATCCGCTGCGAACGATTGCCCTCGGCATGCAGAGTATGGAGCGACTCGGCCCGCTTGGTGCCGACGGGCTTCATTACGATGCTGTAGGCGAGCTGAGATATGCCGATTACAAGACAGGACGTGAGCAGTCGCGGGCCCAGGCAGCGGGGTTATACCAGGCCTTGCTCGGGTATACGCAGCAGCAATTGGGGTTGTCGGCCGTCGATTACGGCTTCGCGGACACGCTGGGGGATGTCAATGCCGTTACCCGGTTGCCTATCGAACCAGGCTCGGATGTGCTGGTAGATGAATATGTCCCGTTCTATCCGATGGTTCTGCATGGCTATGTGGCCTATTCGGCCCAGCCGGGCAATCTGCGCAGCCAATTCGCGGAGGAGCAGCTCAAGGCGCTTGAATATGGCGCTGTGCCAGCCTATTCGCTGGCCTGGTCGTCCGCGCGGGCCTTGAAGGACACGCTGGATGACGAGATCTTCAGCGCCAGGTTCAGCGGCTGGGAGGATATGGTCGCAGAGGAATACGCCAGGTTCAACGAGCTGGCGGCAACGTATCATCTGCGTATCGTCGACCACCGCAGGCTGGACGATGGCGTATACGAGACGGTCTATGAGGACGGGACGCGGACAGTGGCAGACTACAATCGAATGACCTTCAAGACGATGCGCGACGGGGAGGTGCAGTATGGCGGGTAAGGAGCAACGCAATCGGAAGAGAGAGCTTCTGGTCTACCGCTGGAAGCGATACAGCATCGGCTATCTGTTCGTCCTGCCCTGGCTGATCGGGTTTATTGCTTTCATGGCCTTCCCACTGCTCTCTTCCTTATATATGAGCTTCAACGAGGTGCGGATGGGCGGCAATGGCTTCGCACTGAAGTGGGTCGGCATCGATAATTTCCGGCATGCTTTTGTTAAGGATAATGTGTTTCCGGTCGAATTGCTGCTGTATGTGCAAGAGATGCTGTTGATTATTCCCATTATCGTTATCTTTGCCTTGTTCATCTCCCTGCTGCTCAACCAGCAATTCCCGCTGCGGTTTTTATTCCGCGCAGTATTCTTCCTGCCGGTCATCTTCGCGACCGGGCAAGTGCTGAGCGAGCTGTTCTCGCAGGGCGCCGGAGAGCTCCCCTTCCTCGATCAGTATGGCATCGAGCCGCTGGTGCGCCAACAGTTAGGCTCGCAATTCGCTGAGCCGGCCCTCAATGTGTTGAGCCGGGCGGTGCTGATCCTGTGGTATTCGGGGGTGCAAATCACGATCTTCCTGGCAGGCCTGCAGTCCATTCCCAAGGCGGTCTACGAGGCGGTCTGGATCGACGGGGCATCGCCTTGGGACAGCTTCTGGACCATTACGCTGCCGAATATGCTGCCGTTCGTCAGTCTGTGTACCCTCTATACGATCGTCGAGCTGTTCACCTTCCCGCAGAATCCGGTTATCCGGCATATTCGGGCGAACATGTTCAAGGTGGTTACCGGTTATGGGTACTCCAACGCGCTGGCATGGATTTACTTTACGTTCATTATTGTGCTGCTCGGGCTGGCGTTATGGTTCATCCAGCGCAGCGTTCGGCAGAGGGGGGTCTAGCCATGAAGCATCACAACGATGGAGGCAAGGGGCTGGCAGAGGAGCCGGGCAGGCAGCAGCAGCCACCTGAAAGGCAACAGCTGCATCCTATCGGGCGGCTGCAGCGGCTGCGGGAGCTGGTGCAAGGCAGGCGCGGACAGATGGTGAAGCAGGTCGTGCTGGGTCGCCACCTCAATGACGGGCTGCTGGCGAAGCTGCTTATTTTGTTCTTGCTCTCCATCCTGGCTTTCTTGTATCTGCAGCCGTTGTTCTACATTATCTCGACGATGCTGATGAATGTGTCTGACCTGATTAATCCGGCGATTCGCTGGATTCCGCAGACCATCCATACAGATAATTTCTTGAAGGCATGGGATGGGCTACGCTATCCGACAGCCTTCACCAATACCCTTGTCATTGCATTGACCTGCTCGGCGATTCAGGTGCTCATGTGTGCGATTACCGGTTATGGTCTGGCCAAGTTTCCCTTTCCCGGCCGCGGCCTCGTCAGCTTCCTGGTGCTGCTGACGTTCCTGGTGCCGCCGCAGATCATTATTATTCCGTTGTACATGGTCTACAGCAAGCTGGGCTGGCTGGATACGCCGCTCGTATTCCTGATTCCCGCATTGTTCGGGCAAGGTCTACGCAGCGCGCTGTTCATCTTCATCTTCCGCCAGTTCTTCCGCCAGCAGCCGGCATCGCTGGAGGAGGCGGCACAGCTAGACGGGGCTTCTCCGCTACGGATGTTCTTTCGGATTATGCTGCCGCTGTCGGGCACAGCGTGCCTGGTCGTCTTCCTGTTCTCGTTCATCTGGTACTGGAACATGAGCTATGAGGCATCGATGTTCCTGCCCAAGGCGTATCCAACATTGGCGATCAGCCTGGAGAGGCTGGAGGACAATCTGGCCGGTATGGAGACGCTATATGTCACGACCAAGCAGGTTGACCCGCTGCATGAAGGGACGAAGATGGCGGCTTCCTTCCTGATTATCTTCCCGCCGTTATTGTTATATATGTTTGCCCAGCGCTGGTTCGTTCGCGGCGTTGAGCGGACGGGTGCAATCGAATAGAGCCTTGTGTGGCAGGCATATTGCATTCTGAGAGGGGGGTGAGGCGAATCATTAGCAGGTTGGACGAATAATCGAGAGATGAACATAAATAAAATTGGGAGGTTGGTCATCTATGAAACAATTAGTGAAGTCCAAAATGATTACCTTGGCACTGCTTCTGGTGTATCTGTTGAGCGCTTGCTCCGGCGGCAACAGCGGCAATCCGGTAAAAACGAACAACAACGGCGATATCATGAAGGAAGAAGAGGGAGTAAGCAATGAGGAAAATCAAGACCCCGTGACGCTGCGCGTCCTGATGTGGAGTGATCGGCTGCAGCCGCTGTTCGATCTGTTCACAGCCCAATATCCCTGGATTACTGTAGAGCCAGTCTATCCCAAGGATGGCGACCTGGTGGGGACGTTCGTAGCGATGGATGCTGCGGGCACGCCGGTGGATCTGACCTGGCTGGTCGATATGTCCGCCTACGTCAAGGACGGTATGTTGGAGGACCTGAAGCCTTACATGGATAAGGACCCGGCGATGAAGAAGATTGAATTTATTCCTGGTTTTATCGATGCGTACGATATTGGCGACAAACGTTATGCCGTGCCGCATGTCTATGCGCCTACGTATATTTATATTAATAAAGAGGTCATGTCGAAGTATGGGCTGGAGATGCCGGAGCTGGATTGGACGATGGATGAATTCCGCCAGCTTGCGAAGGCGGCCACCGACCCGGCAGCCGGCGACTACGGCCTGGCGTTCGACTCGATGTGGGGGCACCACTTCCTGACCGCCCTTGCGGTAGCCAACGGCAGCGCTGCCAATACCTATTACATGAACGAGGATTTGACACAATCTGTGCTGCATACGCCTGCTGTCATCGATGATGTGAACTGGCTGAAGTCCTTCGTCACCCAGGATGGGTCGCTATTGAGCCTCCAAAAGGGCACGGAGCTCGGCTTGCAATCCGGCATCAGCGATTTCCTGAACGGCAAGTCGCTGTTCGCCTTCGGCGGAGACTGGGTGCTGCCGACGCTGGAGTCCGAGGCGAGCTTCGAGTGGGATGTGCTGCCGCTTCCGGCTGGCAAGGATAAGCAAGTGACGTGGGGCCTGCTGATGGCGATGGGGATGAACGCCAACTCCAAGAACAAGGACGCCGCTTATAAGTGGATCAGCTTCCAATACGAGCTGGAGGCGCAAAAAGCAAAAATCGACATGGGTGCCAGTGCAGCAATCGTTTCCGATGAGCTTGATCAGTATTACGAAGAAACGCCGATCTGGAAAGGGCGTAATGTAGACGCTGTGCGCTATACGAACAAGCTGTCATGCTGTGGAGACAAGACCTCGCGCATCCCTGCCTTTAGCGAGAATCCATGGGGCCTTCCCAGTAATGTCGTGATGGGCGATAGCCAGATGCAGGATGTTATTCCGCAGGTCGAGGCCTGGAACAAGCGAACCCTGGAGGTACGGAAGCAGTTGGGCTGGTAGCAGAAGGGTAGGGAACAGGGCCGGGCAGCAGCGCGGCGCACATGAACGGACCGCAGCTATCCGCTGTATGCCCGGCCCTTTTGTTAATCGCCATCTTGAGGAGTGTGTCGGGAGTGAAATACTTTAAGAAGAAGGTTCGGATTGGACTGGTTGGCTATCAGTGGGCGGGAACGATGCATAGCCGGGCATACCGGGAACTGGCAAGCTATGAGGATGCGGCGATGGGACCTGTCATGCAGACATTGGTTGGACGCAACGAGGAGCATGCGAAGCTGGCTGCCGTCAGGTTAGGCTGGATGTCCTATGAGACGAATTGGCGTCGGCTGCTGATCAGGGACGATATCGACATTATCGACATCGCCTCACCGACTGCATCGCACGCGGAGATTGCGATTGCCGCGCTGGAGGCAGGCAAGCATGTGATCAGCGCCCACCCGCTCGCCCTCCATTCCGCAGATGCTGCTCGTATGCTGGCCGCTGCCCGCAAATCGCAATGCATTCATATGGCAGCGAACCATCTGCTCTATGTGCCCGCGATTCGGGTTATGAAGCAATGGGTGGAAGAACGAACAATTGGTGAATTGCGCTCCCTGCAGATTCATTATTCCGATGACAGCTTGCTGGGGCAAGCTGTCGGTATCGGCCGTTACCTGGCTGGCGAGTTCGGCAGGGTGACTGCTGCGGCGCTATCTGAATATGGCAAGGAGGGTTCGTGGCAAGCCGGGGTGTCAGAGGAGCGGGCAAGAGCGGCAGATACCGCTTCGAATCGCCTGACGGCGAGCGCCGCGGAGCAACAGCCGCAGGCGTTCCTGGCGTCTCTCGAGGGAGGTGTAGCGGGCATCTTCTGCTACGCCCCGTATAGCTGCGGGGGGCGGCGCGGTATCCGAATCGAGCTGGGCGGCACGCAAGGGATGATCCGCTGGAGTATGGATAATATGAATCAGTTAAAGCTGTACGCACCAGAGCAGAGCCATGGCAAGCGTGGCTCCCGCAGCATCCGCTGCACCGCGGAGGAGCATCCGCAGGCGTCCTATTGCTGGCCGCTCGGACAGACGATCGGCACGGAGCACACCTTCTACAGCATGATTGGCGCTTTCCTGCAGTCGATTCTAACGGGCAAGGAGTTGACGCCATCCTTCGAGGACGGATACCGCAATCTGCTGGTTAGGGAGGCCGTGTATACGTCTGCGGCAGAGGACAGGCCGGTGGATATCCTGTATTCGAAGTGACGGAAGGGGGGGAATCCGCTACAATAGATGCAGGTAGGGGTATGAATAATCGTTGCCGCGAGGGCAGAGATCCCGGCGGGCGGATGGCCAAAAGGGGCGTTGAGGATGAGCAAGGAAGAGCGAGAGCTAACGGATGTAATTAATGTACGGGCGAATGGGGCGGCTGGAGACGGACAGACCGATGATTACGAGGCGATTCAGCGTTGTATAACCCTTGCCGAGCAAGCGGGCGGAGGAACGGTCTATTTCCCCCCGGGTAAGTATGTGGTCAACGGGACGTTGAGCCTGAAGCAGGGAGCTGTCGGATTGGCGGGCAGCAACGCAGCAGCAACGGTAATTGTGGAAGCGAATACAAGCGTTAGCCTGCTGGAGGTCGGTAACAATGGCAAGGTCGTCAACCATACGACCATTCGCGATCTGAGTGTTGAATATGCGGAGCCGGGAGCCACCGGGGCGTTAATGACGTTTCATAATGTATGGCGTACCTATCTTATGAATGTTCATTTCGGCAACTCCGGCTGTTATTACAAGATGGGGTCCGGTGTATCGGTTGTCGGAGGCGGGCAGTTCCATATCCTGCAATGCATCTTCAGTTATCCGCTGCAATATGGCATCTACACGGCGTTGATCGGCGACGTACATATGGATAATCTGGAGATCAATCTGGCCGAGGACGAGCAATCGGTGGGCGCTATCTTCGATAGCAATACAGGCGGCATCTATGCAACCAATGTCAATGTCAACAGCGGGGGGACAGGCTTCCGCTTCGTCCATTCCTTCACGGATACGCAGCCGCCCAATTACGGCTTCTTCACGAATTGTCTGGCCGACACACAGTTCGGCGGCAACGGCTGGGACTTCCAGTGCGCGCTGTCGATGGTGCTAACCAATAGCTGGGCAGCCACAGCCAAGGGTATAGGCATCTATGCGGATCGCGTAACGGGGCTGGGTATCCATGATTCACGGATTTATTGGAACGGGGAGGAGGGCATAGCGGTAACAGGCCATGCCCGTGATGTGACGGTGTCGGGTTCGCGCATCCATGGCAACTCCAAGCGGGAGCCTGGGGAACGATCAGGCATTCGAATCGATCCGGCCGCACGGAATGTGATGGTGACGAACAATCGGATCGGGGAAGGCGACGGTTTCCCGGACAATCATGCGTATGCGATCGATATCGGAGCTGGTGAAGCGAGAGGTCTGATGGTACAAGGCAATATGCTGCTCACGAATCGATCGGGCGGCATCCGTGACAGCTCTGCGGGCGGCAATAAGCATATCGCAGGCAATTGGCAGGCTGAGGGCTGACGATTGCTTGTTCTGGAGGAGAAGGGGGCGACTGAGAGGTGGATATAGCTCTACTCAACAACATCTCGCCGCTTGTGCGTATTGTGAAGATTATCAAATCCTGGGTACTGTCCGGAGAATGGATCGATTATGACAATGTCTATACGTATATTGAGCAGGGAACAGCCGATTTCATTATTGGCGGGGTGAAATATACAGTTGCCGAGGGGGATGCTGTACTGATCCCGCCGTTCACCCACCATTTTATCAACGTGACAAGCGAGGAGCCGTTGATTCAGTATATATTTCACTTTGATCTGCACTATCGCCAGGAACGCAGCCATTGGAAGCGGGTCGGTATCGTTCATGAGGAGCAGCGCAAGAAGTGGCCGGAAGAGCTGCAGCTTGCCGGGTTATTCCCGGTTGTCCATCTGCAGCATTCCGAACGCTTCGACCTCAAGCGGGCTTTTCTCGTGATGCATAAGGAATTCCGCGACAAGCGGCTCGGCTATGAGCTGATTGCCAAGTCGATGACGATTCACTTGCTGGCCATTTTTATGCGCAACCGCCAGCCGGAGGAGGACAACGAGCAGGGCAAGGTTACGAAGGGCTGGGCTGTGATTAAGAAAAGCATTGATTATATTCACAAGCATTACGCCGATCCTAATCTGGACAATGATCGCATCAGTCTGGAGAGCGGCGTATCCACCAGCCATCTGTCGTTTATTTACAAGCAACAGCTCGGCGTTACGATTCACAGCTATCTGGTTCACGTGCGGATCGAGCAGTCCAAACGACTAATTCTGCACGGCAATGATACGCTGACGAACATCTCCGAGAAGGTCGGCTATGCGAGTATTCATCAATTCAGCAAGGCTTTCAAGAAGGTTGCGGGTATTACGCCCAGCCGTTTTATTGCGACGTATGCCAAGGAATTACGGGAAGCAGACCATTAGTTGGGGTGTTCCTAAGGCAGAACAAGCCTGCCCCTGAAATCATCGTTTTTGACAAAAAAGCATGTTTTAACTTAAAGACTTTACCTGGAATCTCTCTATAATTATAGGTAGCAAGTAAGCGTTAACACGCATTGCGACTTATCATTTAGGAGGGATTTTTTTCTGTGAGTGGGGATACAGGAATCAAGCAAATGTTGATGCTAAATGGCGATGACTGGTTGATTCGCAGCAGTGATGAAGAGACGGAGGCTTATCGCAGCACCTTGCCGTCTGTAGAGGAAGCGGGCTGGATTCCGGCCATGGTCCCGGGCAATATTCAAGCGGATTTGGAGACGGCCTGCGAGCTCAAGCCGCTCTGGTACGGTACAGGCGACGAACGCCTGGTCGGTGTCGCCCAGCGGGACTGGTGGTATAGCAAGCAGTTTGACATCCCGGATACAATGGCTGGCAAGCGAATCAAGCTTTATTTTGACGGTGTGGACTATGCAAGCGAAATCTGGGTTAACGATGTGCGCGTTGGCACCAATGAGGGAATGTTTAAAAGATTCAGCTTCGATATTACCGAGCTGGCCAAGGTAGGGGAGACGAATCGGGTTGTCGTGCTGCTGACGCGGATGCCGGAGGAAATCTTGCCGTATCTGTTAGGATCGGATGGCAAGATGAGCGGCGAAGGGACACCGTATTTTTTTGTCGAGGCGAACAACAAGGCACGTCAGGTTCTCAAGGGGCTGAAGAGTCCAGCCAACTTCAGCTATGACTGGGGGACGAATATCTGGACGCTTGGCATCTGGCGGGATGTGTGGCTGGAGGCGACTAGCGAAGCGGCGATCGAATGGACAAGGGTAGAGGCGCAGCTCGATCCGGAGTACAGGCAGGCGACGATTCAGGTTGCGCTGGAGATTGACGCTGCTGTTGGCGGCGAGGCAGTCATCAGCTACCTTCTGGAGGGCAACGGACAGCAGGTCCGGCATCAGATGAAGGCGGTGCTGGCGGCTGGGAGCAATGTGGTTCAAGGGGAGTTTGCCCTGGCTAACCCAGCCTTATGGTGGGTGCATGGCTATGGCGAACAGCCATTGTATTGGCTCCATGCGGAGCTACATGTGAATGGCACAGCCAGCGATAGCACGAGGGCGAGATTCGGTATTCGCGAGATCCGCTGGGAGCAGGTAGAGGGAGCGCCGGAGGACTTCCCCAATCCGTTCCGCCTGGTACTGAACGGGGTGCCGATTCGCACGATGGGTTCCAATCTGGTGGCGCCGGATTTGTTGTACGGGCGTATTGGCGACAGGGGCCGCCATTTCATCGAGATGGCGCGTGAATGCAATATGAATACGCTTCGTCAGCATGGCGGCCAGGTCGTATTCCCCCAGAGCACCTATGATGCGGCTGACGAGTTGGGCATTCTGTTGTTGGTCGATTTTCCGATAGCCAACTGCGTACCGGAGAATGAGCCGGTGTTCCTGGCGAATTTCGAAGAGACGCTGCGCAATATCGTGAAGCAGTTGCGCAACCACCCTTCAATTATAGAATGGTCCGGGGGCAATGAGCTGGAATGGTACTTCAAGCCAGGCTCCGACCATGCTGCCCTGCGGATTCAAGAGAAGGTGACTGCGGAGGAGGATAGCCGTCTGTTCAGGGCAACATGCCCGATTCACGGCTCGCGCCATGCGCCATGGGACTATAATCCGGATTTTCACTATCACCAGTTCAACCAGGATATTAAGGATAACTTCGGAGAAATTCCGATGATGCGATACGGCGAAGTAGGCTGCCAGACGCCATCGAATGTAGAGGTGTGGTATCGGGATATCCCGTTGGCCTCGCAGTGGCCCATTAATGAGGATGATCCGGCACTTATCCGTAAGAACGTAGTGAATGCTGTGTTCGCCAAACAATTCTGGCTAGCCCAGAATGTGATTGAGCGCTTGTTCGGAGAGCTAGACAGCCTGGAAGATACAATTAAAGCTGGACAGTTCATCGGAGCGGAGGGCGTGCGTTATATTGCCGATGCCCTGCGCGCCAAGGGCAAGAGGCTGGGCGGGTTCACGACATGGGATTACAATGAGCCCTGGCCGAATGGGGCGGGCAGCTTCATGGTCGACTACGATGGTCGGACACTGATGAAGTACCACTTTATTAAGCAGGCACTCGCTCCCATCGCTATTCAGATGAAATATGATTCCCTGCTGTACGATATGTTCAACGGGCATGAAGTGGAGCTGTTGCTCGTCAGCGATGCGCTAGATGAGGTCAGGGATCTGGAGTGGAGCTGGAAGGCGCGCGATCGCAGAGGGGCTATTTTCGCCGAAGGTGCAGGGACAGCGAGGATTGCGCCACATGAGACCGTGAGCTTGCAGACAGTGAATCTGCTGCCGCCCATGCGGATGCGGCTGGGGCCGATGATAGTCGAATTGGCGCTGCGTAATGCGGAGGGCGAGCTGATCTCCGAGCGTACGTATGTGTTCGGACCGAAGGGGCCGCAAGGCGCGTTGAAGGGATTGCTGGACAGCAAGCTGAACGACCCGGAGTTTGGCGTGCCTTATGTAACTACAGCGATCAGTGGTGCGCCAGTCAAGGTCACTGAGCTGGTCATTACGGGGCAGCAGCATGCTATCGCGGATGGCAAGGAGCAACTGGCGATTACACTTGCGAACCGAGGTGAGGTGAATGCGCTCTTCCTTGAGGCGCATCCGCAGCTTGTGTACCGTACGGATCTATTCGTCGATAATCAATTCGTCTCGATACCGCCAGGAGAATCGCGCACGATTACGATCAAAGCGAGCCTGCAGCCGCAGGACGGGTTGACGCTTGAGCAGACAGGCTGGTTAATAACAGCCTGGAATGCGCCATCGCTTACTGTAGAGTCGGCAGGCTCCGTGCTGCTGTCGATGGGACGCAAGGATGCGACGACAAGAGGGTATGCGGGGGTGCCGACAGCCACAACAGACTTAGCCGCTGTTGAGAGCATCGGCGAAGTGGCGGCCGGCAACGAGGAGGTGCAGACGCTCGACAGCAACGCCGCAATCGAAGGGACGGCGAAGCAGGTGGCTGCATCAACACCAGCACTGGCGGCAACCGGACAATCCGGCGCTCATGCGGGACGGACTGTCGTTGCGGCTGCTGTGTGGCACAAGCAAGGCGAGTCGGCTACGCGCTTCACCTTCACTGCGCCATCCGAAGCGGTGGGAAGTGTAGCCAGGCTGCGTATCCACACGGCGGACCAAGCGCCTTCAGGAAGCCTCGTGCGCATCGTGCTCAATGGCGAAGAGCAGCGCCTGCCGCTCGCTGCCGGGCTGGGTATTCAGGAGTCCGACCCTGCTCATCTCGCCTATCCGAAGACACTGGTAGCTGTACTGCCAGAGGGAGTCATACGGGATGGGGAGAACCTGCTAGACATTGCTGCTGAACAGGGCTGGTTCACATGGGATGCATTGGATCTGACAACGAGCTGATTCGCTGGTTGGAACAAAGGAAGGGGGCAGGGAAATGGGCAGTTGGGATTGTTATCGATATCAGGGTGAATTCCCTACCATCGGCATTCGCCCGGCAATCGACGGGCGACGCGGCGGTGTTCGGGAATCGCTGGAAGCGGTGGCGATGGGGATGGCCGAGCGGGTAGCCAGCTTACTGGCAAGCGAGCTGCGTTATCCGAATGGCGATCCGGTCACATGCGTCATTGCAGATCGCTGTATCGGAGGCGCAGTAGAGGCGGCGGCAGCGACGGAGCAATTCGCACGCGCTGGTGTCGGGCTGGTCATCACGGTCTCGCCGTGTTGGTGTTATGGCGGCGAGACGCTGGATATGTCCCCGTATCTGCCTCAGGCAATATGGGGCTTCAACGGTACGGAGCGGCCAGGTGCAGTCTACCTGGCAGCCGCGCTGGCCAGCCATAATCAGAAGGGCTTGCCCGCGTTCGCCATCTACGGGCGAGAGGTGCAAGACGCGGGAGAGGAGGCGATTCCTGCCGATGTCCAGGAGAAGCTGCTGCGCTTCGCACGCTGCGGTCTCGCCGTTGCATTGATGCGCGGCAAAGCGTATTTGTCGATGGGCACGGTGTCGATGGGGATCGCGGGCTGTGTGATCGACGAGCGGTTGTTCCAGCGTTATCTCGGCATGCGCAACGAATACATCGACATGTCGGAGTTTTCACGCAGAATCGAACAGGGCATCTACGATCAAGAGGAGTACGAGCGGGCGCTGGCCTGGACCAGACAGCATTGTGCCGAAGGCGCGGACGGCAACAAGCCGGAGCTGCAGCTCTCCAGATCACGCAAGGACGAGGACTGGGAAACGGTGGTGAAGATGACGCTGATCGCGAGGGATCTCATGGCAGGCAACCCGCGCCTCGCCGGATTGGGCTGGGGCGAGGAAGCGCTCGGCCATCAGGCGATTGCGGCGGGATTCCAGGGGCAGCGGCAATGGACCGACTATCGTCCCAACGGCGACTTCATGGAGGCGATACTGAATTCCTCCTTCGACTGGAACGGCAAGCGCGAGCCGTATATTCTCGCGACAGAGAACGATAGCCTCAATGGGGTGGTCATGCTGATGGGGCACTTGCTAACGAACACAGCGCAAGTATTCGCCGATGTGCGCAGCTACTGGAGCCCGGATGCCGTCGAACGCGTGGCTGGTGTGCGCCCAGGCGGCCTGGCAGCGGGCGGGTTCATCCACCTGATTAACTCAGGCCCTGCTGCGCTAGATGGGACGGGCGAGCAACAGCTCGGCGGGGAGCCCGCGATGAAGCCGCATTGGGCGATCACGGATGAAGAGGTACAACGATGTCTGGCTGCGGTGTCCTGGTGTCCGGCCAACCGCGAATATTTTCGCGGCGGCGGCTATTCGACGGATTTCACGACACGAGGCGGCATGAAGGTTACGGTGGTCAGGCTGAACCTGATTCATGGCATCGGCCCGGTGCTGCAACTGGCAGAGGGGTATACGGTAGAGCTGCCGGAAGAGGTTCATGCCATTCTGGATCAACGCACTGACTCTGCATGGCCCACTACCTGGTTTGTACCGCGACTGATCGACGGGGGGCAGGGCCCGTTCCGCGATGTGTTCTCGGTTATGAAGCATTGGGGCTCTAACCATTGCGCGCTTAGCTACGGGCATATTGGCGCTGACCTGATCACATTGGCCTCGATGCTGCGCATTCCGGTGACGATGCATAACGTCGCGGAGGAGCTGATCTATCGCCCGGGCGCATGGGATGCATTCGGGGCACATGATTCGTTCGGCGCCGATTATCGCGCCTGTGCGAATTTCGGCCCGTTGTATGGTTCGTTTCATTAAGGAGAGGAGAAGAGGGATGGCAATGCCAGAACGTAATGCAGGGCCCCGGCTCTACCTGGCCGTGGACAATTGCTTCGCCTCGAAGCGCTGGACACGGCCGGCGGAATGGATGGCGCTGCTGGCCGACATGGGGATCGGCTATGTGGAAGCGAGCGCCGATAACGAATGCGATCCGCTCTATATGGGGCGGGAATACCTGGCACGCTGGGTGCAGGAGGTCAGGGAGGCCGAAGCGCGTACGGGCGTGCGAGTCGCGAATATGTATTCCGGGCATGGCTCCTATGCCACGCTGGGACTCGCGCACAGCGAGCCGTCCGTACGCGAGCGGATGCAGGAGGAGTGGATCAAGCCGATGTGCAATATTGCAGCCAAGCTGGATGCGGGCATCGGCTTCTATTGCCATGCCTTCGCCAATGCTGTGCTGCAGCAGCCGGAGGTGTATGCGGCCAGCGAGGAGGATCTATATGCCCGGCTGGCGGATATCGCCGCTTATTGCCGTTATATTGGCGTCGCCACGCCAGGGGTGGAGCAGATGTACACCCCGCATCAAGTGCCATGGACCATTGCGGGAGCGGAGAGGCTGCTGCGGGAGGTGTACGCCCGCAGTGGAGGCGCACCGTTCTACTTGACACTGGACACCGGGCATCAGAGCGGTCAACGCCGGTTCAAGCGTCCGACCAGGGCGCATCTGCTGCAAGTGGCTGCCGGGCTGGCGGCAGATCAAGACGGAGCGGAGGGGCAGGGCGCGAGCTGGCTGGGGCCGGAGTCGATCCAACCGCTGCTCGAACGACTGGCGGCTGCCCCGGATAGCGAACGCCCAGGGCTGGCAGATCAGATCGAGCGCGAGCTTGACCGCTATTCGTATCTGTTCGCTGGCGAGCAAGACGGCGATACGTATGCCTGGCTGCGGCAATTGGGCAGCTATTCGCCGATCATCCATCTGCAGCAGACGGATGGGAGCCGTTCGGCACATCTCCCCTTCGATGAGACGGCCAATAGGAACGGCATCATATTCGGACCGCAGGTGCTTGCCGCCTTGCAGGAGGCGTACCGCGTTCCTGCGGAAGCGGGGATGCCGCCACGCAGCGAGCATATTTATCTGACATTGGAGGTATTCTCCGGCACGGCCGAGCTGAATAACACCATTCTGCGCAAGGTGTCTGATTCCGTAGCCTACTGGCGCCAATACATTCCGTATGATGGCATCACGCTGGAGGAGGCACTGGGGCATGAAGGGTGAACCGGGAATGCTGGCGATTGATATCGGAGCCAGCAGCGGTCGGGCCGTCGCCGGCAGCTTCGACGGCAGCACGCTGAAGCTGCGGGAGGTGCACCGCTTCGACAATGGCCCGGTGCGAGCGCGCGGACGCTTGTATTGGGACTTCCTGGGCTTGTTAAGGGAGGTGGAGGCAGGGATTGGCCGGTTCATGAAGCTGGCTGCGGATGAGGGCATTGTCCCCGTCACGCTGGCCATCGATACGTGGGGAGTGGACTTCGGGCTGCTCGATGCGTCCGGCAATCTTGCGGGCAACCCGCTGCATTACCGTGATAACCATACGCTGGATGTGCCTGAACAGGCATTCCATGCGATGCCGCGAAGTCAGCTCTATGCCGCCACAGGCAATTGCCCCTGGCATTACAATACCGTCTTCCAACTGTACGCGCTGCATCAGCAGGCACCACACATGCTGGAGCAGGCGGACGGGCTGCTCCTGATGCCGGACTTGTTCAATTACTTCTTGTGCGGTGTTCGTGCGGCTGAATATACAGTTGCAACCACTAGCGGGCTGATGTCCTCGGCTCGGGAAGGGTGGTCAGCGGATGTGCTGGCTCGGCTGGGCCTGCCGTCCAGGCTGTTGTCACCCATCGTGCAGCCGGGGACCATGCTCGGACCCTGGCAGGGCGGGATGGCCGCAGGGGCGGGGAGCAGGGCAGGCGTTATCCAGGTGGTGGCTACGGCATCGCATGATACGGCTGCAGCGATTACGGCCATTCCTGCGACCGGGACGGATTTCTTATTCATCAGTTGCGGGACATGGTCCATCGTAGGTATCGAGCGCCGGCGGCCGCTGATCAGCGCTGACAGTCTGCGCTTGTCTTATACCAACGAGGGCGGTCTGCACGGAACGACGCGGACGGTCAAGAACATTATGGGGATGTGGCTGCTTCAGGAGTGCAGGCGGGTATGGCGTCTCGAGGGACAGGAGTGGACCTATAGCGAGATGATGCTATCCGCAGAGCAATCTCCGTTATCCTCCTCGTACATTGATCCCGACGACAGCGTCTTCCTTGCCCCTGTGCATATGCCTCAGGAGATTCGCGACTATTGCCGCCGCACTGGGCAGCGGGTGCCTGCTACGGATGGCGAGCTGCTGCGCTGCATTGTCGACAGCCTGGCATTGAAATACCGGCAGTCGATGGATGAGCTGGCAGCGCTGTCCGGCCTGCGGCCTACGGCCATTTATATTGTAGGCGGCGGTGTCCACAACACCTTGTTGTGTCAATTGACCGCGAATGCGGCGGATCTGCCTGTTCTCGCGGGACCGGTGGAGGGCACGGCGATCGGCAATCTGATGGTGCAAGCCATGGCCAGGGGCGAGGTTGCCTCGCAATCTGAAATCCGCGAGGTCGTTGCCCGCTCCTTCTCCCCGACTTTGTATGAGCCGCAAGACAGGGCGGACTGGGCACAGGCCTATGGGGAATACAACGACTTTCTAGCTCATCACTTATGAGGAGGGACAACGATGATATTGGATCATTTGGTACGAAGCGATGCCGCCTTGCAAGCAAGCGCTCGAGGGGTGGAGAGATTCAGGGACAACAAGTTCTGCATGACCATCCACTGGGGGCTGTATTCGTTGCTGGGCATGGGGGAATGGGTCATGCACAACGGCAAGGTGGATCTGGACCGTTATGTCAAGCTGGCGGATACCTTCAATCCCCGGCATTTCAATGCGAGGGAATGGGCGAGGACGATCTATGATGCTGGTGAACGCATGGTGCTCATAACGACCAAGCATCATGACGGCTTCTGCCTGTTCGACAGTCAACTGACCGACTTTAAGGTGACGAATACGCCGCTTGGCCGCGATGTGATCAAGGAGTTCGCAATGGCATGCGAGGAGCTTGGCATTGACTTGCACTTCTACTATTCCCTGCTGGACTGGCACCACCCGGCGTATCTGCACGACTGGCCGGCATACGTGACGTATTACCATGACCAAGTGCGGGAGCTGTGTACGAACTATGGACGGATTGCCGGTATGCTGTTCGATGGCTTCTGGCCCGATTATGCCCCCTATCGCGACAACCCGGAATGCCAGCACTTCAACGCCCCGGGCGATTATGAATTCGGCAGACTGTACGATATGATCCATACGCTGCAGCCGGATTGCGTCATTACGAACAACGCGCATGTGCCGCCGATGGCGGGCGAGGACTATCAGATCTTCGAGCTGGATGTGCCGGGCGAGAACGGAGTCGGGTTCAACACCTCGCATGTCAGCGATCTGCCGCTCGCATCGTGGTTCCCCACCAACGAATCTTGGGCCTACAACCGAGCAGATCGAGCCTTCAAAACCTCAGGCAAGCTGATTCGAACCTTGACCCGCTTATCCGGCATGGGTGCGGCGTTATTCCTGAACACAAGTCCGGATGACGAAGGACGGATTGTGCCTGAAGAGGCACAGGTGCTGCGTGAAATCGGCGAATGGCTGCAGGTGAACGGCGAGGCCATCTATGGCACACGTCCTGTGCCAGGAGGCCAGCATTCATGGGGATTTCTTGTGGAGAAGGGCGACACGCTTTATGCGTACGTGATGAACTATCCGGGACGCGAGCTGGTGCTGGAGGGATCGCGATTGCCGCTGCTGCCCACCAAGGCGCAGACGATGGATGGCGAGCAGTTGGCTGTGCGTGTGGAGGATGGCAAGGTGATCATCGGGATGCCTAAGCGGGCGCATAATCCGATTGGACGAATGATATCTTTGAAAGCCTAGAGAGGGGGAATGTATCGTGTGGAAGGTGAATCCGCCGTATATCGGTGCGGCTTATTATCCGGAAGGGTTGGGACAGGAGAGGATTGCTTATGATCTCGCACAGATGAAGCAGACAGGCATCAACACGATTCGGCTTGCCGAGTTTGCCTGGAGTCGACTGGAGCCGGAGGAAGGACATTATGATTTTCACTGGCTTCGCACCGTAGTCGAGCAGTTGGCCGAGCAAGGCATCGGGACCATTCTGTGTACGCCCAGCGCGACTCCGCCATTCTGGCTCACTGACAAGCATCCGGAGATTCTGCCGATGCGCTACAATGGGCACCGTACCACCCACGGAGCCCGGCTGCATTATTGCCCTAACAATCTTGTCTACAGGCAATATATTAGCCGTATCAACACGGCCTTGGCCCAGGAATTCGCGGATTGTGAGTCTGTATTGGGCTGGCAGGTGGACAACGAGGCTTATCTGCCGTTCGGCGAAGGCTGCTTCTGTCCGGATTGCGAGCGCGGGTTTCGCCATTTTTTGCAGGAGCGTTTTACCGATATTGCCGATTTGAATGAGGCATGGCAGCTGACGTTGTGGAGCCAGGAGTACCCGTCGTTCGCTCAGGTGCTGATGCCGCGTCCGGATACGCCTCACCATCCTTCCTTGAAGACGGCATGGCTGGAATTCCAGGAGCAATCGACGATTGCTTATATTGATGAACAGATTACAGCCTTGAAGCGCCACACCAGGAAGCCCGTCAGCACGGATATGATGCCGCTGCCGTTCATTGACCATGTGAAGGCGAATCGTCAAGCTGATTTGGTGATGTTCAACCATTATTGCAATGAAGAAGGGATGCATCATGTGCTGTTCTGGCTTGATTATCTCAAGACCGTCAAGGACACTCCGCTCTGGAATACAGAGACCGACCCCAACGGCAATGGCGGGACAACTCTGATGGGATACAAGCCGCAGGGCTTCTGCACGGCCAACTCCTGGCTCCCCATGGCGTTCGGCGGAGAAGCGAATCTCTATTGGCATTGGCGCGGGCATCGCGCCGGCCATGAGCTTATGCATGGCAGTGTGATCGACTCTGCGGGGCGCCCTACCTATACCCAGCTGGAGATTAGCCGAATCGCCCAGGACTTGTCGCGTTGTGCCCGGTTTCTGAATGGAACGAAGCTGAAGCAGGCGCGTATCGCGATTCACTATTCTGCGTATGCGGAGAAGCTGTTCGCGCATCAGGGCATTTGCGAGCATCCTGGCTATTGGCACGTATTGTTCAAGCATTTCTACATGCCGCTGATCGAAGCGGGCATTCGGGTGGACATTATTAGCCCTGATCACGATCTGACCCCGTATGCGTGTGTCATCTCCCCGCTGTTGGCTTGTCTGGATGAATATGATTTGCGTGAGCGGCTGGAGCAATGGATCGAGCAAGGAGGGAGATGGATCGCGGGGCCGCTGACCGACGTGCGTAACCGGCATGCAGCCAAATTCGCCGAGCCCTTCGGCAGCCTCGAGCAGTGGGGCGGAATTCGGCTCAAGTATTTTGCTGCTGCTAATGCGGCGTACCCGTTCCCTATCCAAGACCAGGAGGGGACTGCGCTAGAAAGTCAACTGTGGTATGACGGATTCGAGCTGGAAGGCGCCTCTGCCTATGCAGTGTACGGGGAGAATGCTCACGAATTTGCCGGACTGGCTGCCATGACGGTGAACAACAAGGGGGCTGGGAAAATAACAGTACTCGGGACCGTGCCGGAAGAAGCCGTCTACATTCAACTGGTACGTTCCTATATGCGAGAGCCAGCTCAATCTGGAGCAGGCATCAACGCATCTCCCAATGTGCTATGTATGCCTCGCAGCGGCCCTGCCGGGGAAGGAAGCATCGTTATTGAATACCGCAATCGGCCGGGCTGGCTGACAATCGATGCGCCTGCGGTCAATCTGTTGACGGGAGCCACCTTGCAAGGAAAAGTAGAGGTTCCGGCTTTTGCGGTTATGGTGCTTCACAATCTTGCGTAGGAAGTTCAAGACAAGAGGAGGAGCTTGTATGGCATTACAGATCGGCATGATCGGCACCGGCGGATTCGCCGCCCATCATGCTCGTCTATTAACAGCAATGAAGGATGTTGTCGTCGCCGCCGTCTGCGGAACGTCGCAGAACAAGGCGGCGCTGTTCGCTCAGGGGCTGCCATCGGCAGCAAGCTACAGCTCCGTATCGGATATGCTGGACGGGCAACCGTTGGACGCAGTCTATATCTGTGTCCCGCCATTCGCGCACGGCGATATGGAGCTTGAGCTGATTGCCCGCAACATTCCGTTTCTGATTGAAAAGCCGCTCGGCGTCAACTTGGCCACCCCTTCCACCATTCTGGCAGCCATTGAGGATAAAAAGCTGATTACGTCCGTAGGTTATCACCTGCGTTATCTGGATGGAACCGCAAAAGCGAAGGAGCTGCTGGCGGATCATACACCAGGCATGGCGTTGGGCTCATGGAACGGGGGGATGCCCGGAGCATCCTGGTGGAGACAGGCTGCAGGATCGGGCGGGCAATTCGTCGAGCAGACGACCCACCTCGTCGACTTGCTGCGCTATTGCCTCGGCGAGATCGTAGAGGTTTATGCGGCCTATGCGCTCGTTCATCCTCGCAACCGTGATGCAGCAGCGGATATTACGGTTCCCGATGTCGGTACAGTGACCTTGAAGCTGGCGTCCGGCGCGATTGCCAACCTGTCCAACACCTGTATGCTGCCTGTCGGACATGAGACCGAGTTAAAGATATTTACCGATCACGGCGTTCTGGAGCTGGGACCGACAGGGCTGAAGAACATAGAGGCCACCTGCACGACGCAATTCCCCAACCGCAATGACGTCTACCAACTGGAAAACGAAGCCTTCCTCCATGCGGTCCGCACCGGCGATACCTCCGGGATTCTGTCTACCTACGCGGATGCATGGCGGACGCAACAGATCACTGTGCTTGCCAATGAGTCGGCCTTGTCAGGTCTGCCCATCAAGCTGTAATTGAGTTAGTCTATGTCGGCGGTCTAATGATGACGTGAAGAAGGCGGGAAGGGTTGCAATCGCAATCCTTCCCGCCTTCAGACATGTGGTGTCTGAACAGGTTTACTTTACACCAAATCGCAAGCCTCAGCCGGCATCCAGTGCTCCTCTTGCCCCTCCCATTTAATATTGCAGCCAATCGGATTGGTATAAGGGGTTGTAAGGGGTGTTCCCGCGACAAGTTCAGTCAGCGCATTATCGAGGTCATTGATCGTCATTTTACTCGTTTCACGTGGATTGTCTACCCCGCGACCCGTATAGACGAGCTTGCGCTCCCGGTCGAAGACGTAGAAATGGGGTGTCCGCAGCGCGCCGTATGCCCGTGCGGCATTCTGGGATTCATCATGCAGATACTTCCAGGGGAAGCTCTGGGAGGTTATCCGCTCCTGCATATGGGCGAAGGAATCGTCAGGCTTCGTGTTCACGCTGTTGGCGTTAATACCGACGAAGGTTACGCCCAGGGGCTTGAACTTCTCGGCTGTGCTGCGCGTCACCTCATCGGAGCCCATCACATAGGGGCAATGATTGCATGTAAAGAAGACAACCAATATATCGGCCGCATCAAAATCTCCCAGAGCGTATGTGTTGCCATCTGTTGCGGGCAAAGAGAATGCCGGGGCTTCGTCCCCGATCTGCAATGTGAATGACATGGAATCCTCTCCTATATACGTAATAGTTATCTTGTGAACTTAGTCAGACACTTCGACGGTAAGGCTCGCAGCGGATGCAGCACTGCGAGGGAAGACACGCCAATCGGACGGTAGCCATTCCGGACCGGCTTGCAATTGAATATAGCGAGCGGTTATTGGAGAGAAAGCAGAATGCTTCTCCTCGTAAGACCTTTTCCACTCGCCCGTGGCGACAGGGCGCAGATGATCTGGATCAGTCCCTGCCCATATGGAATAAGTAGTCACATGAGTGACCAAGCTCTCAACGCTCTGCTCTTGCCGTGGCATGACACGCAGCGCACACACTTCATATTCACGACCCAGGTCAAGCGTAATCGTATGGGTAATACCTTCAGATGTACACCAGTATGTCGATTCATCGCCATCCAGCAGGCATTCCGGTCCGTGGCCATCCAGATGATTCCCGCCTGTAATGGTGATTGTATCCTGGGGGAGAGGCCTTCCGGCAGCTTGCTTGCCGGGAACTGACGGATCGCGCAACAGCACGATTACCGTATCCAGGTGATCCCACGCTTCGGGGATGCTCAGGATAACGCCGCTGGCATCTTGTGACAGCTCGGCCTCCTTGCCACTTAGGAGCATTCGGGCTGACGTGTAGCTGCTGCCGTCGAGTGGTACAGGGAGCCGAATCGTATTGCCTGCCGGTGGAGTAAGCACATGAATATACTCCTCCGAGCCATCCAGCGAACGCGTAGCTACGAAGCCGCTGGGCAGACGCTTGATCTGCATGCCCGCTGGCGTCACATAAGCCTTGCTGGGAAGCGTATTCAGGATCGACTTGGCATAAGGCTGGATGAGCGCGCCCAGTGCAAGCAAGGTCTCGCGCACGCCTGGCTCGAATCCCATCGTGACATACGGAGAAGCGCCGATTGCCAGCCCGCCCCCTTCCGTGTTCGCCGATGCTGTCAGCACCAGGTAACGAAATAAATGATCGGGCGTATAACGCGCCACAATCGGTGAATCGGTCTGCTGCGTGGACCACCAGGTTCCGGTCAAGGTAACGACGGTTTGAGTCGGATAAGCCTGACGATCATCGGCATCACTGACATTGGCCATGGCATCCTCACGCGAGCCATAATGCACACCCTCGACGGCTTGTCCATTGCCAACTACGACAACCTCGGGGTGATGCTGGGTCAGTGTCCGAAGCAGTCGTGGCTGATCGATGCGCTCAAGGAATGGCTCGTGAAAGATCATATCCAGGTAATAAGAATCGATCTCTGTACCATAGCGAGCGCAGAGTTCCTCGAAGAAGGCGTTGATAAAATCATTCCATCTGCGATATCCGCCTGCAGCATCATGCCAGCCGAGCAGCTCGTGCTCCTCTGCGGTCATCGTATCACCGATTGTTGCGTGAATGTAGAGCTGGAGCTTGATGTCGTGCTTATGCAATTCATCGATAAGTTCGCGAATGACGTCTCTGCTCGCGGCATGGCCAGGCATATAATGTTCAATAACCTGGCTAGGATAGAGAATGTACAGATGAGCGTGATAAGCGGTGAAATTAACATATTGAACACCGAAGGCGGCGCAATCCTCGGCGAAGCGCTTGGCATCAAATGCATTAGCCATCTCATCCAGCGTTCGGGGCAATTGGCCATCGGGATAGCAGCCACATGCTCCATTCTCTCCCTCATATGCCCAAGTGACATAAATAGCGTATTTGGAAGAAAGAAACCAATTCGTTTCGTTAACACTTCTCATCGCTTCCCTTTCACTCCTTGTTTAATTGATGTATTCCAATTATAAGGAGTGGGTATCAAAGGAGTCTTTACTGTATCCGCTGTTTTTTTGTTCAAATGTAGGATAATGACTATATTCCGCCGCTCCAGAGCACCTTTTGTTCGTCTCCAACTTGTGCCAACCATCGCACAAGGGGATGGCTGCCAGACGTCGAATAGCTAAGGGAGGGATTATTTCCCACTCTTCAACAAAGGAGCGTGCGCAATGGATTCAGAATTAATCGAAAATCGGCTGCGAGCAATGGATATCCGTCTGCCGGAAGCTAGCGATCCTGCGGCCAAATACGCCAATTTTGTTATTGTGAACGGGTTGATGTTTGTTTCCGGAAAAGGACCCCACGGCAATCCGAAAGGTAAACTGGGGATTGACTATACGACGCTAGAAGGCTATCGATTTGCGAGGGAGGCGGGGCTGGAGGTGTTGGCTGTCGTCAAGTCGGCGCTTGGCTCGCTGGATCGGGTGAAGCGAGTCGTGAAGGTGCAAGGCTTCGTGAATGCCAGCGCCGATTTCGAAGAGCATCATAAGGTGCTCAACGGCTTTTCAGACTTGATGATGGACGTGTTCGAGGATAAGGGGCTTCACGCGAGATCTGTGTTTGGCGCCGTGTCGGTACGGGACAATCTCCCAATCATCGTGGACTCGATTTTTGAAGTCGAAGCTTAATGAGATAGGCCAGCAATAGCTACTACGATCGCAAGGAGGAATTGGAATGCAACTGGACAATGGCGAGTACACGTTAACCTTTACAGCGGGCGGCGTGGAGGTGCTCAAGGACGGAAGGGCGCTTTATTATAATCGGCGTCCGATGTTTGTGACGGTGAAGACCGAGTTTGCCTTGAACGAGTTTTATGACCAAGCCTACAGCGAGGTAAAGGCGGCGGGGGATACAGTGGTCGCTCGGGGGACGCTCGCTGTGCCGGCCGGATCGGAGTTTGGCTTTGTGGATACATATGAGCTGGCGCCATCTGGATTTCGGGTAAGCCGGCAAGTGAAGGTGCTGAAGGCGGGCGGCGATCTTGGCTTCTCCACCAAGCTGTCGCTCACGATGACGGAGTCGGAGCATCCCCGCGATTACAACTGCTTTGCGCCCGGTGTGTGGTACAAGCAAAATGAGTTTGCGCGCGAGACGGACTTTGGCAAAGACCTCAACGCCGAGTATTTCTGGCGGATCGAGACCGGATCGGCGCTGCCGCTGTTCGCGATGCAGAACATTGCCTCCGGCGAAATGGCAGCGTTCTCGCGCTGGGCCTCCGATGTGACGATGCGCTCGCTGGATATCAAGTGGGCTGGCAATCATGTGGACCCGAAGTTTACGATTGGCGCCCTCGGCATGAGCAAGCCGCAGAGCCGGACGATGAACTACTTGTATTATGGCTTCCCTGTACGCAAGCCCTTCGAGGCTCAGGTCGACGGCTTGTCCATCGATTATGTCTACCCCGGCTGCAATGGACAGCTGCCCGCTACGCGAAAGTATGAGGGGCTGGATTACAAGGAGCCGTCCAAAAGCTTCAATCGCGTCAATCATCCTGTCGAGGCAGGCTTCGAGCAAAGCTATTCGGTGGCACTGCAGTTCGGCTGCTATCCCGATTACCAGCAGATGATGCGCGACGTCTGGCGGACGACGTACGACCGGATGCGCGATCAGCTGTTTGAGGTGGATAATGAACGCCATTTCCACAATTGCATGCGCATGCTGTCTCACTATACCCGGCAGTATGGCGACGCGTACGGCTTGCCGTTTTCCTGCCAGTTTCCGAATATGGACATCTCCAGCGTCTCCTTCCAGTTCGGCTTCGTCGGTCAACAGCCCGGGATCGGCTACCAACTGCTGCGCTACGGCGACAAGGAGCAGGATGCGGATGCGTACGAGAAAGGAGTCAACGTCGTCGACTTCTGGGCGAGGTCGGCGATGACCGACTCCGGACTGCCGCACATGTGCTATCATCCGGGGATCGGCGCGTTCGAGCCTTATCCGCACTATATCCGAATGTTGGCGGACGGCATCGAGAATATACTCGATGCATGGCTGTACATGCATAAGAAGGGCGAGGACAAGCCAGCCTGGCTGGCGTTCTGCCGGAGGACGGCCGACTGGATCGTCCAGATCCAGAATGACGACGGCAGCTTCTATCGGGCGTATAATACGGACAGCTCGATCCGCATGGACTCGAAGGCCAACACGCCTAGCGTCATCCGGTTCCTCGTCCAGTTCTACCTGGTGACCGGCGAGGAGCGATACAAGCAGGCGGCGATCCGGGCAGGGGAGTGGTCGTATGACCATGCGTACCGCAATCTGGAATATCGCGGCGGCACCTGCGACAATGTCGACGTGCAGGACAATGAGGCGGGCATCTACGCGATGTGGGGCTTCCTGGCACTGTATGATCTGACCGGCGAGGACAAATGGCTGGAGGGAGCGATCGGGGCAGCGGACTATACGGAGACGTGGACGTATGCGTGGACCTTCCCGGTGACGACGCCTTGGCCGATCCATCCGTTCAATCATTATTCGATCAGCGGACAGAGCATCATTACGATCGGCGGCGGCGCGGATGTCTATATGGCCGCTTGCTCTTACACCTACTACCGTCTGTATGTCATCACGGGCGACGAGCATTATCTCGATTTTGCCGAGTTCATCCATAACAATACGCGACAGTCCAACGATATTTACGGCAAGCTGGGCTACAGTATGGCAGGTCTCGGACACGAAGCCGGCAATTTCACGACGCAGATGCTCGAGAGTCATTACCACTGGCTTCCCTGGTGCACCTATGTGGAGATCGACCCTACGTCGCGATTGTATGATACCTTCGGCGTCTATGAGATCGCCGATGCCCAGCGGCTCAGTCCCGAGGAGCGGGCCGAGCGCAATCGGATCTACGACCGCTTCGCGTGAAGCTGCGAGCGGTTGAGCGCCAGGCGACAAGCTAATACCAGCAGCTCAACGCCAAGTAACTCAACGTCTAGGAACAGCGACGGCTGCCTGAGCGAAGCGCATGAATGCCTTCATCGCATGCGAGAGATAGCCGTCCTTTTGCCAGATCAGGACCAGATGCCAGGGGAGGACCGGGTCCTCCAGCGCGAGGACGCGGACATGGGGATTGGCGATCTTCTGGCAGGCTGCATCCGGCAGGATAGCGACCCCCAGACGCTCGGCGACCATGTCGACCTGGAGATCCCAATGGGCGCTCTCGTAGACGATGCTCGGCTCGAACCCGGCCCGTCCGCAAGCTGTGGCGACCAGCTCCTGCACTGCGAAGCCCTTGGGGAATCCGATAAAGGCATCGGAGCTCAACTCGCGGATCGAGACCACCGGCTGCTCTGCCAGCCGGTGGGAGCC
>NZ_BFBX01000001.1:36823-157082 GCF_003851045.1 Paenibacillus sp. 598K
GTGCACGACCAGCGACAGCCGCCGCTCGAGCAGCGGCAAGCGATCGAAGGCTTGCTCATCCACGGGAGAGACGACGAAGCCAAGCTCCAGCTGTCCGTTCTGCACGAGTCTTTCGATCGTTTTGGCGCCTTCCTCGACCATACGGATGTCTATACGCGGATATTGCTTCTGGAAGCCTGCGACCATCCGGGGGACGAACACCGAGCTGATGACAGGCGGCAGCCCGATGGTCAAGATTCCCGACTCCAGGTGCTCGAGCTCCTCCAGCTCGCGGCGCAGCTCGACCGCAGCCTCGACGATAATCTGAAATTGACGGACGGCAGCAAGCCCGCTGTCCGTCAATTTGAGCTGTTTTCTCGACCGATCGAATAGCGTAACGCCGAGCTCCTCCTCGACATTTTTGATGATTTTGCTGAGGGTAGGCTGCGACAGATGCAGATGCTCGGCGGCTTTGGTTATGTTTTGCTGCCGGGCGACCTCCAGTATATAATTCAGATTCCTCACATCCACCGGCAACGCTCCCCTAGTTAGGCAATATACAGCGTCATGACAGTATGGCATGGCTGGCATGTCGCATTTGAATTTTTCGTCCGGCCCGATTCCCTGTATCGTTAATATGGAAACGGTAACAATCCGTTGCGTGCTTGAAGCTTCGGATTCATTATACCATGACCAAGACAGGGAGTTGAGCAATTCATTATGGACAAACGATACCCTTCGGTTCGGGAAGCGGTGCAAGCCATCCGCGACGGCGATACGATCATCGTCGGCGGGTTCGGCCTGTGCGGCATCCCCGAGCATCTGATCCTCGCGCTGCGAGAGCATGGCGCCAGTCAGCTGACGGTCGTTAGCAACAATTGCGGCATCGACGACTGGGGACTGGGTCTACTGCTGGAGAGTCGGCAGATCAAGAAGATGATCTCCTCTTATGTTGGGGAGAACAAGACGTTCGAGGCGCAGTATTTGAGCGGCGAGCTCGAAGTCGAGCTTGTGCCCCAGGGCACGCTGGCCGAGCGCATCCGCGCAGGCGGAGCGGGCATCCCCGCCTTTTATACCGCTACAGGGGTAGGGACGTCGGTCGCCGAAGGCAAGCCCCATAGCGTATTCAACGGACGCATCTATGTGCTGGAGGAGGCGATCGTCAGCGATGTCGCGCTCGTCAAGGCATGGCAGGCTGACACGTCGGGCAATCTTCGCTACCGCAAAACGGCGCGCAACTTCAATCCGCTTGCCGCAGCCGCCGGCAGGCTGACGATCGTCGAGGCGGAGCACATCGTCGAGACAGGCGAGCTGGATCCGGACGAGATCCATACGCCGGGCATCTATGTGCAGCGCATCGTACAGGGCGGGGCGTATGAAAAACGGGTCGAGCGGCGCACCGTTCGGCAGCATGAGGAGGCAGGAGCATGAGCGAAGCGCGCACGCGTATTATCCATCGGGCCGTCCAGGAGATCGAGGACGGCATGTATGTTAATCTGGGCATCGGACTGCCGACGCTGATCGCCAACATCATCCCGGACACCTGTCAGGTGATGCTACAGTCCGAGAATGGCCTGCTCGGGATCGGTCCGTATCCCGCCGAGGAGGAGGTCGATGCCGATCTGATCAACGCCGGCAAGGAGACCGTCACCGCGATCGCTGGCGCTTCGTACTTCGATAGCGCCGAGTCGTTTGCCATGATCCGGGGCGGCCACATCGATCTGGCGATTCTGGGCGGCATGGAGGTGTCGGAGGACGGCGATCTGGCGAACTGGATGATCCCGGGCAAGATGGTCAAGGGGATGGGCGGCGCGATGGATCTCGTCAATGGCGCCCGGCGAATCGTCGTCATCATGGAGCATATGAACAAGCATGGCGAATCCAAGGTCAAACGCGCCTGCACGCTGCCGCTAACAGGCAAAGGTGTCGTTCACCGGCTCATTACCGACCTGGCCGTCTTCGACGTTACGCCTAGCGGCATGGTGCTGACAGAGCTGCAGCCCGGGGTGAGCCTCGATGAGGTGCAAGCGAGCACGGAGGCGACGTACAGCGTCAGCCCGGCACTGGCAGGTGAGCGGATATGAGCAGAGCAGCGGTTATCGTCAGCGCCGCCCGCACCGCGATCGGCAGCTTCCAAGGCGCCCTGTCCGGAGTGCCAGCGATCCGGCTCGGTAGCATCGTCATCCAGGAGGCGCTGCAGCGGGCCGGCGTAGCGGCGACGGCGGTCGACGAGGTGCTGATGGGCCATGTGCTGCAGGCAGGGCTGGGCCAAAATCCGGCTCGGCAGGCGTGGCTGAAGGCCGGGTACGCCGATGCGGTGCCGGCGACGACGATCAATAAGGTATGCGGCTCCGGTCTGTCGTCGGTCATGCTGGCGGCACAAGCGATCCGGGCGGGCGATGCAGATATCGTCGTCGCCGGCGGAATGGAAAATATGAGCCGGGCGCCGTATCTGCTGGAAGGCGCGCGTGCCGGACTGCGGATGGGCGACTCGCCGCTCGTCGATTCGATGCTGCGCGACGGGCTATGGTGCGCAACCTGCGATGTCGCAATGGGCGTGACGGCCGAGCAGATCGCGGACAAGTATCGATTGAGCCGCGAGGCGCAGGATCGCTTCGCCGCATGGAGTCAGCAGAAGGCGGAGCAGGCGATGGCCGCCGGACGCTTCGACGAGGAGATCGTGCCGGTGTCCATCCCCCAGAAGAAAGGAGCTGACCTGCTCGTCGATCGAGACGAGTATCCTCGGCCGGGGACAAGCGCGGAGACACTCGCGAGGCTGCGTCCGGCCTTCCGCGAGGACGGCACCGTGACGGCAGGCAACGCCTCCGGCATCAATGACGGGGCTGCCGCGCTGGTCGTCATGTCTGCCGACAAGGCGGAGGCGATGGGACTGCAGCCGCTTGCCACGATCCGCGGCTATGCCAGCACTGCCCTCCATCCGCAGTGGATGGGGCTCGGACCGATCGCCTCGATCCGTCAGTTGCTGCAGCGGACCGGTCTGTCGATCGCAGATATCGACCTGTTCGAGCTGAACGAGGCGTTCGCGGCTCAGGCGCTTGCCGTCAGTCTGGAGCTGGGCGTTCCGGATGACAGGCTTAACGTTAACGGCGGCGCGATCGCGCTCGGTCATCCGATCGGCGCCAGCGGAGCTCGCATACTCGTGACGCTGCTGCATGAGCTGGGCAGGCGGGACGGCCGCTACGGCATCGCTTCGCTCTGCGTGGGCGGCGGCCAAGGCGTGGCGCTGCTGATCGAGCGGGGCTGAGGGAGGGAGGCGATTGCTATGAGCAAGCTGCTTTTGGGGAAGACGGCCTTGATTACAGGCGCGAGCAGCGGGATCGGTCTGCAACTGGCACAGAGGTTCGCTCAGGAGGGGGCGGCCATCGTGGCAGCGGATATTACAGCGGCCAAGGCTCAGACAGCGGCAGCATCGATACAGGCAGCGGGAGGTGAGGCGATCGGCGTCGCCTGTGACGTCACCGACGAGGAGCAGGTCCGCATTGCGGTGGAAAGGGCTGTCGAAGCCTTCGGTACGGTTCATATTTTGGTCAATAATGCGGGGCTGCAGCATGTATCGCTCATCGAGAATTTTCCAGTCGAGCGCTTCGATTATATGCTGCGGGTGATGCTGATCGGCGCTTTTATTGGCATCAAGCACGTCATGCCGCTTATGAAGAGCCAGGGCTATGGCAGAATTATCAACATGGCCTCGATCAACGGCGTGGTCGGGTTTGCCGGGAAGTCGGCTTATAATAGCGCGAAGCACGGTCTGATCGGTTTGACGAAGGTGGCCGCATTGGAAGGAGCTATGGACGGAATTACGGTCAACGCGATTTGCCCTGGCTACGTCGATACGCCTCTCGTGCGGGGGCAACTCGAGGAGCTGGCGCGAACCCGTCAGGTATCGCTGGATCGGGTGCTGGAGGACGTGATCTTTCCGTTCGTACCCCAGAAGCGGCTGCTGGATGTGGAAGAGATTGCCGAGTTCGCAGCATTCATCGCCAGCGACAAGTCGAGAGGGATCACAGGGGCTTCCCTTTTGGTGGATGGTGGTTATACGGCGCAGTGAGGGTGAGGAGTTTCAGAGTTATCATAGGCCAGCAGGAACGACTTCGATTCGGAAGTCGTTTTGTCGATGGATTGACGTTCAGCAGAAAAGGGGATATCCTAAGCGACCGCATACGCCCGTCTGATTTCAGACGGGTCTTTTTTTGCAAGCTCGCACCGCAAATTCCAAGTATAATGGAGGTATGATGTCGATAGAGGGGGATACGAATGAGAGCGAGCAAGGATGTTCTGGATGTGTGGCGGAGGTTTGACGATTTCCCGATGGAGACGATCACGAAGGCCTGGTACAGCCAGGTGGATGCAGTGCCGAAGCAGAGGAGCATCGAGCTGATGCGGCTGCATCGGGAGCAGTACGGCACATCGGGCAATTGCTTTGATCTGGCGATCTGGCTGATCGATGAGTTCAGGCAGCAGGAGCTGCACAGCTACGCCATTCTGACGCCGCATTCGCATGTGGCTGTAGTCGCAGTAAGCGGAGAGGGCAAGAAGTATCTATGCGATCTGGGCGATCAATGGATCGAGCCGATACGAATTGACGCTGACGATGAGGCGTACACCGAGCAGTTTCTGGACGGATTCTTCCCGGGGGCTGCGGTTAAGCTGAACGTTCAGCCTGACCATCTGGAAGTGCACTACAAAAGGCCCAACGGGAAAACAAGCGGCCAAACCTTCTACCTGCGTCCGGCCTCAGAGGCCGAGCTGTTCGCTGCCGCAGAAAAAGCACAGCGGACGCTGAGGAGGCCGCTGGTCGAGAAGCGTTTGTTCCTACCTGAACAGGTCGCGCACTGGGAATTCGATGCGGACAAAAGCTTCGTCAGCTACCAGGATGGCAGAGAAGAGGAGAGTCAGTTGGACTCCATCGAGGCATGGGCAGAGCGGATCAGCGGCAGGAGCGGCATCGCTGAAGACGTCTTACGCCAGGCCTTGCGGATCTACGCAGAGAGGTCCCAATGATCCTGTACGGCGGAGACGAGCATCTGCTGGCGATCACACCCTCCATCGACGCGACCAGCCACAAGCACACCTTCCTGCAGCTGACGCTTGGCCTGGAGCAGCCTGTGAGGATGGGGATCGACGACGAGTTGGTCTCTGGGCACGGCTTCGTGCTTGGGTCGAACGTGACCCACAGCTTGTCCGGCGGTCCGGTGCTGCTCTTGCTAGCTGACCGGGCGTCGGTGCTGGGGGATATGCTGCGACGTTATGCGGCGGGGCAGTCGATGCGGCTGTTAGATGACAGCAGTGCAGCAGAGGCAGGGCGATACGTTGCCGAACACTACCCGCACGTGCGCGGGCCCGAGGACTACAGGACATTCCTGATCGAGCTGCTGCGGCGACTGGGCTTCAGCTATGAGATACCCCGGCTGATGGACGCGCGTATTGTCGCCACGCTGGATAGCTTAAGCCAATGCGGCCATAGCGAGCATCCGATCGATGAGCTGGCGCGAGCGGCGAGCTTGTCGAGCAGCAGGCTGTCGCATCTGTTCAAGGAACAGACCGGGATAGCGCTCGGCAGCTATCTGGTGCTGCACAAGCTGCAAAAAGCCTATTACAGCATCTTTGACGGGATCAGCATAACCGAGGCTGCGCTGGCAGCCGGCTTTGACAGTCCCTCGCACTTTGCCGCTGCCAGCAGACGTTTGCTCGGGATGAGCGCGGCGGATATTCGCAAGGATAGCGTCTTTTTGAAAGTTTCCCGTTTCATGTAGCCCTATACTGGAATCAGGAGGTGCTTCAACCATGAAACAGGACTACACAGCCGTTACAGCTTTGCTGGATTACGAGCATCCCGCTCTCCGCGCCTTGGCCGCTGCGAAGCGCTGGGACCGTCTGGACGAGCAGGGCAAAATATTGGCGATCTACAATTATGTGCGCGATGAGATCAGCTTTGGCTATAACAGTGGCGATGCCATCCCCGCATCGCAAGTATTAAAGGATGGCTACGGCCAATGCAATACGAAGGGCGTGCTGTTCATGGCGCTGCTGCGGGCGGTCGGCGTCCCTTGCCGAATGCATGGCTTCCGGATCAACAAGCTGCTGCAAAAGGGAGCGATAACCGGCATCTATTACCGTCTGTCGCCCGAAGAAATCCTGCACAGTTGGGTCGAGGTATACTATGAAGGCAGGTGGGTCAATCTGGAGGGCTTTATTCTGGATCAGCCCTATCTGACGCAGCTGCAGGCCAAGTTCCGCTCGTGTACCGGTTCGTTTTGCGGCTATGGGGCGGCTGTAGAGGACCTTCACAATCCGCCGATCTACTGGGAAGGCGGGGATACGTATATCCAAAAGGAAGGCATCGTCGCCGACCTCGGAATCTACGACGCTCCGGACGCGTTGTTCGCCGAGCATGAGCAGCAGCTCGGAGCCGTCAAGCAATGGCTGTACAAGCATGCGGTCCGGCATCTCATGAACCGCAATATTCGTCGCATCCGTGAAGCAAAGTAACATTACGAATCGGTGACTTTCATATATTCAAATGCGAACATTTGTGCTATAATTTAAAGAAATGAAGTCCTTTGAATAACCGCGACGATATAATAAAGAATAGAAACCGATGGGAGCGAAGCGTTTGAAGCCCGATGATCGCGAGGAAACGATACACCAGCGACATGATACATCGTATCGCTTTCTGCTTTCCAGCAAGAAACTATTTGTGGAATTACTCCTTTCTTTTGTCCATAAAGGATGGGTGCAAGATATCGACGAAACTAACGTGCAGGAGATTCCGCATTCCTTTGTCCTCCAGGACTTTAAGCGTCAGGAAGCCGATTTGGTTTACCGGGTCAATTTGAATGGCCAGGAAGTTGTGTTTTATTTACTGTTGGAGATGCAATCCAGCGTTGATTATCGGATGCCTTATCGTTTATTGCTTTATCAGGCGGAGATTTGGCGATACTTGTTAAATGATGACAAACAAGCTCTAGACAACCGAAAAACGTTCCGCCTGCCCCCCATTGTGCCGATTGTGCTGTATAATGGAAAGAAAAGATGGAGCGCTGCGCGGCAGTTCCGAAAATTGCTGAACCATGAACAGATGTTTGGTTCTGAATTATTGGATTTTGAATATTTACTTATTGATGTAGCTCGATATACCGAAGAAGAATTGCTGTCCTTGTCCAATACCATTGGTTCTGTTTTTTTACTCGATCAAACGGAAGATCAGGCTCAATTGTTGGAACGACTCGGCAAGCTGATGCATACGATTCAACAAATGCCGGAGGATAGCCAGCAGAAGTTTACGGCTTGGATGTCGAATGTTCTGAAACAACAGTTGCCTGAAGGCACATCATATATTGAAGAGCTTGTGAAAAACGGGAAGGGAGGCGCGGCTATTATGGGTTTGGAACAAACATTAAAAAAGATAATAAAGGAAGAAAGATACGTAGCCAAAACCGAGGGCAAAATCGAGGGCAAGATCGAAGGCAAGATCGAAGGCAAGATCGAAGGCAAGATCGAAGGCAAAGAAGAAGTAGCTAGACGTATGATTGATTTGGGAGTCGATGCCGCAGTCATCGTTGCTGCTACGGGCTTCTCTCCTGACAAAATCGATCAGTTACGGGAAAAGTCACATGGAGTGGAATGACGACCGTTCACACTGAGCGGTCTTTTTTGTTTGATTTAGGACAACCATAAAAGCCCTGTCGAATAGTGCTTGTCGAATCGTCTGTCGAACCGTATACTTGGTACACATATGGTTCTCCAATCAAAGGTGATCGACAGCCAGCGGGGGTGTAAGCGTGTTCAAAGGCATACTACAGAGCATACGCGCGAAGATGATCGCGAGCTTCCTCGCCGTCATTACGTTACCGCTGCTATTGTCCATTTTCATCTCCTACCGGAACTTTGCGTCGGAGTTGGAGCAGAGCTACATTGCTAATAATACGGTGATCCTGCAGCAGCTCGTCCATCGGCTCGACGATTATTTTGTTCAACTGGAAAACGACGGCCTCTCCTTTTACTCCGACCTGCTGTTCTCGCCCGAGTACCAGCTGGCGAATACCGAGTTCATCCAGCATAATATGAAGCTGCGCAAGCTGATGGGGCTGTATCTGGCGCACAAGGAGACGAACTCGGTGCTGTTCTATACGCCGCTCAATCAAGAGCTGTATGTGATCAACAAGGCGCTGAACAGCTCGTTCCCGGCGGCGCAGGCGATCGAGGGACGCGACTGGTATCGGCATGCGGTCGAAGCGCCTGATGAGCTGATCGTCGAGCCGCAGCATCGGCTGACCGACTACCCGGCAGAGTACAGGATCAGATCAAGTGTCCCCGTCTTCTCGCTCACCCGGCAGATCAAGGGCTATACGCCCGAGGTGGGCGTATTAACGATCAATTATGAGCTGACGCGGCTGCAGCGGATCAGCGAGGGCGGGATGAGCAATCCCGATGAGGAGATTGGTCTGTGGACGGCGGAGGGACAGCTGCTCTACAGCTCCAATCCGGAGACGACCGCACTTTCGCTCGAGCTACTGACCCGCATGCAAGCGGAGGACGAGGAGAGCGGTTCGTTCGAATACAGAGGGTCGGCGGGCGACGAGGCACAGCGCCTCGTCTATGCCCGCTCCAGTCATAATGGCCATCTGGTCGCCAAGCTAATCCCGGTCCATGTGATCGTTGCCCAAGCTGAGAAGACGCGTTTGATTAATCTGCTGATCGCCCTCGGCATCGTCCTGATCGTGATCGGTACAACAGCCTTCATCTCCATCCGCCTGACGGGTCCTCTGCTCAAGCTGAAGCGCCATATGGTGCGGGCGGGAGAGGGTAACTTCCAGATGCCGATCGCCGTCTCCCAGACCGATGAGATCGGCGAGATCTCGCGGGAGTACAACCGGATGATCCAGCAGATCGATGCGTTGATCACGGACAAGTACAAGCTCGGCATGGCCACCCGCGAGTCGCAGTGGAAGGCGCTGCAGGCGCAGATCAACCCGCACTTCATGTACAATACGCTGCAGACGCTCGGCAGCGTGGCGCTTGATGAGGGAATCGACGAGCTGGTGCGGATGACGCATGCGCTGTCGGATATGCTGCGCTACAGCTTGAAGGCAGGCGACCAGGCCAAGCTGGCGGACGAGCTGCGCAATGTGGAGGATTATCTGTTCATCCAGACCTGCCGATTCGAGGACAAGCTGACGACGCACATCGAGGTGCAGGACGAGGCTCGGCAGTGGATGGTGCCCAAGCTATGTTTGCAACCGCTCGTCGAGAATGCGATCCTCCACGGTCTGGAGCCGTCCAAGCTGCCGGGCGTGGTGAAGCTGCAGTGCAACGTGGAGGAGGACAAGTTGTATATACGGATCTCGGATAACGGAGTAGGCATTGCCCCTGAGCGTCTGGCAGAGCTGCAGGCTGCGCTGGAGGCGCCCGATATGCTCGAGCGGGGCCAGCAAGACCGGATCGGTCTGATCAATGTGCGCCAGCGGCTGCTGCTCATGCATGGGCTAGCGGCTGAGCTGCGGCTGCATAGTGTGGAAGGGCAAGGGACGCAGATCGAGCTCAGAATACCGGCAAGTCAGGTGGAGTCGGATAGGGATCCGTCGCAAGGAAGGAGGGGCGAGATAGATGGGTTATCGAGCGATCGTAGCGGATGATGAGCGGAGAGTGCGCAGCGCCATCATCAAGCAAGCCAACTGGGAAACGCATGGGATCACGCTGATCGGAGAGTGCCAGGATGGCGACGACTTGCTCGAGACGGTCGCACGCGAGCGTCCCGAGCTCGTCCTGACCGATATGCGCATGCCTGGGCTCAGCGGGGCGGAGCTGGTGCGGGAGCTGCGGGTGCTGTATCCGGAGATGCAGCTGATCGTCATCAGCGGCTATGACGACTTCGTCTACATGAAGCAAGCGATCGCCTCGCGCGTCGTCGATTATCTGCTCAAGCCTGTGCGCCGGGAGGTGCTCGATGAGGCGCTCGGACAGGCGGTACGGGAGCTGGAGGCGCGACAGCGCGAGCGGGAGCAGACGCTGGATGTGCGGCGCAGGCTCAATGAGAGCCTGCCGCTGCTCAGCGAAGATCTGTTCCATCAATGGATGACCGGCACGCGAGCCGACGAGGAGGCGCTGCTGCGCAGTCTGGACTTGCCCCATCTGCCAAGCGGAGCGGCGTACGCCGCTGTGGTCTGTACGATGGATAATCTCGCCGAGATTGCAGGCCGCCGCTTCGATGCCAATCCCCATCTGCTGCTGTATGCGATCGTCAATATCGTCAATGAACTATTCGATGGACAAGGTAAATGGTTCCGCAGTCGGCAACAGGAGAGCGAGCTGATCGCGGTGCTGTACCGTCCGCTTGACCGCGAGCTGCTCGCCAAGCTGCTGGAAGAGCTGGAGCGCCAGCTGCGGCAGCTGCTAGGAATTGCTGTGCGGATGGGCGTCGGGAATTGGAGGGCCAGCCCGCAACTGGTCCGCGACTCGCTCCATGAAGCGCGTGCCGCCTTGTCCTGGCTCCATGCGGGCGACCACCAGGCGCGTACAGCGTACTACGATCAACGGCAAGGTCTGACGCGTCCGGGCAAGGATCAGACCGGGGGGAGCGAGCGGCGGCTGGCGGCAGCGGTCGACTCCGGCAGCCTCACCGTCATCCGCCAGACGGTGGAGGCGGTGTACGCCGAGGCCGAGCAGTCGGAATATTTGAGCATCGCGAGTCTTCGCAAGCTTAACAGCGATCTGCTCTATCAGCTCGAGCGGCTCGTGGATCAGATGGAGGATCAGCGGACGTTTTTTGCCGAGCTGGCGTCGCTCAGACAGCAGGTTGTCGGCGAGTTGAGCCCGCCGTTTGTTCAGGCTTGCGCGATACAGTTTCTGGATTCGATCTCCAGGCTTGATCGCAAGCAGCGCAAGGAACGCAAGGTCATCTATGACATTCGCGATTACCTGGAGCGCGATTATCGACGCAAGCATTCGCTCAAGGAACTATCGGAGCGTTTTTACTTGAGCAAGGAGTATATTTCCAAGATGTTCAAGGAAGAATTCGGCGCCAATCTGTTCGAATATTTGGCTGAGCTGAAGATCGATCATGCCAAGCAGATGCTCATGAACCGCGACGTCAAGCTGCGCCAGATTGTGGACGAGCTAGGCTTCAACGACGAGAGCCATCTTAGCAAAGCGTTCAAGAAGCATACCGGCTGCTCGCCCAAAGCGTACCGGGAACAGATCGGTTCACGATAGCTTGGTACATCATAACCTGGTACAACCGTATAGCCGGATAGGAAAACGAATTAAGCTCCGCATGACGGAGCTTTTTGTCGTTTTTACAGTTTTTGTCGTGTAAACTGTTCAATACAGTACAAATGCAGCGCAAGATGGTACATGGTTAACCCTTATGAAAACGCGTACACTACCAATAAGAGCTGCTGGCGGTCAGCCCGACAACAGATTCTCATCTAAGTATGCAAAATGGGAGAGGGGTCTACAGGATGAAAAAGGGATTAAAGCCGGTCATACTCGTGTCAGTCGCATGCATGCTGCTATTATCCGCCTGCAGCTCGGGGGAGAAAGGGAGCAATGCCGGGGCTCCAGATGAGCAAGCGGCCGAGCCGGTCAAGTTGAAGTTCCTGACCCAGGTCGTCGACTATCCGAAGTATCAGGATGAGATCAATGCAGCGCTGCACAAGACGTATCCGAACATTACGGTGGAGTTCGACCATGTATTCGACAACTACGATTCGGTATTGAAGACGAAATTCGCTACGAAGGACGCGCCTGACCTGTTTAACTATGCCGGTTATCTGGCGATGAAGCCGTTCGCCGATGCGGATCAGTTGCTCGACCTGACGGCGGACAAGATCGAGGAGGCGATCCTGCCGAACTTCCGCGAGGGAGGCAAATACAACGGCAAGACGTATGCAGTCTCCACGCAGGTGCTGGGATACGGGTTGATCTATAACAAGGAGGCGTTCCAGGATGCGGGCATCGCGGCGCCGCCGAAGACGCTGAGCGAGATGAAGGAGGCGGTGGACAAGCTGAACCAGGCGGGCATCACGCCATTTGCCTCCGGCTTCAAGGATGTCTGGCTCAGCTACCATATGTTCTGGGCGATGCAAGGCGCGACGCTGGACGACTTTCAACAATTCTATGACGAGATGAACGCCGGGACCGTGAAGACCAAGACGGAGCGGCTAGATCAGGCCTTCGAGCTGTTCGATCTGTACAATGCCAACGATGGCGATAATCCGCTGTCGAGCGACTTTTCCAACATGAGCCACCTGGTCGGCACCAAAAAAGCGGCCATGGCGATCCAGGGCGTATGGTCCTATGAGGAGATGGTCAAGCTGGAGCCCGATGTCGAGCTTGGACTGGCGCCGATTCCGGTATCCGAGAACCCTGAGGATGCGACGATGCTGGCGGACGGGGACGGGTTTATCTATATCTCCAAGGATAGCAAGCATCCGGAGGAAGCGAAGCAATTCCTGAAGTGGATGGTATCCAAGGAAGGCGCGGAGGCGACCGTCGGCTCGATCCTGAAGCAGCAATCGACCTCGGCGAGCCATCCGGAGGCGGAGTTGAATGCCTTGAGCGCTGATGTCGCGCAGTATATCGCGGATGGCGGCAAAACGCGCGGCTTTGTGATCAACTTCTGGCCAAGCGGATTGGCCGATATTATCGGCAAGGAGATGCAGGATTATATCGGGAAGGTGAAGACGCGGGAGCAACTGTACGACAATATCGACGCCGCCTGGAAAAAGCTGTACAAGCCATAAGCAGTGGCGCGCCGTATAACATCTCTCGTATACAACGCACATAACCATCGTCAATCCGGGGCGGTGCGGGAGCAGACCCTGCCGCCCTTGCTTGACTCTGCTCGAAGGAGGACCTAACCGAGATGAACAGCATACGTCAGCGCAGCGGCAAGAGCACGGCTTCCTTGCTCTTGTTTACCGCGCCTTTTCTGCTTGTGTTCGCTGTCTTTTTCCTGTATCCGCTTGCTCGCGGCGTGTTGCTGTCGTTTACCGATTGGAACGGCATCCAGCGGACCGCCAGCTTCAACGGGCTTCACAACTACATCGAGCTTTTCACGGACGATCCGCGATTTCTTTATTCATTATGGATTACCTTTATCTTTACCGCATTGACGGTTATTGTATCCAACGCGCTGTCTCTGGTGCTCGCTGTGCTGATCGAGAGCGTCAAGCGTTTTAAAAACACCTTGCGGACGTTGTTTTTCCTGCCTTATGTATTCAGTCTGGTAGTAGTCGGTTTTACATGGAAGATTATGTATATCGAAGTACTTCCCGACATCGCCAAGCTTAGTCCGTTGCTGGAGTTTCTCAACCTCGACTATATCGGTCATCCGCAGCTGGCCTTATATGCGGTCATCGTGATGAATATTTGGTTCAGCCTCGGCTATTACATGATTATCTATCTGGCAGGCATCCAGACAATCGATGCGAGCGTCATGGAGGCGGCCTCCCTCGATGGAGCTACCGGCTGGACCCGCTTCCGCGCGATGACGGTGCCGCTTTTGATGCCGTCGATCTCAATTTGCATCTTCACCAGCATTACGAGCTCGCTCAAAATTTTCGACGCCATCTTTGTATTGACCGGCGGAGGTCCCGGCTACGCCACAGAGTCGATTGCGCTCAACATTTATTATGAGGCCTTCGGGACGGCCAATCGGTTCGGTTACGGCATGGCCAAGTCGGTGACGCTGGGCGTGATCGTATTGCTTGTCTCATATCTTCAGCTCAAGTTTTTCAAGTCAAGGGAGGTGGAGGCATGATGCGCACATCGAAGGCTTCGCCTCTGATCGGAATACTGCTGCTGCTCTTGCTGGTCGTGTATTTGTTCCCGGTCTACTTGATCGCCTTGAATTCCTTCAAGCCTTTCCGGGAAATTTTCGACTCGTTCCTGGCCTTGCCGCATGCGCTGTATGTCGACAATTACGTCCGGGCCTGGTCCTCGACCAACTTCGCCAAAGCCTTTGTGAATAATATCATCATTACGGCGACTTCTGTCGCAGGGGTCATCCTCGTGGCTGCGCTGGCGGGCTACAAGCTGTCGCGCGACCGGAGCCGTCTCAGTTGGCTCATCTATTTGCTGTGCACATTTCCGTTCATGATTCCGTTCTATACCTATATGATTCCGCTCGTCCAGCTGTCCAAGACGCTCCACATTACAAACAACCCATTGGCGTTGTCATTGATCTACATGTCGACAGGCAGCTTTGCGGTGTTTCTCATTCATGCCTTTGTCAAGAGCATCCCGCGCGAGCTGGACGAATCGGCATACATGGACGGCTGCTCCGAGCTCGGGTTTTTCTTCCGGATTATATTTCCGCTTCTGAAGCCGGCGATCAGCAGCGTTGCCATACTGTACGCGCTCTGGACTTGGAATGATTTCCTGCTGCCCTTCCTGTTGCTGACAGACAAGGAAGCGGCGACGCTGACGATCAACATCTACAAGCTGTTCGGGAAGTTCGGCAGCGACTGGGATATCATCACGGCGAGCCTGATTTTGTCCTCCTTGCCGATTGTAATCTTGTATATCGCCTTGCAAAAATATATTATTAGCGGTGTCGCGGCAGGTGCAGTCAAAGGATAAGTGGTGCGTCTAACGACACCTCTGACATTGTCTCAAGGAGGTAATTCGCATGTGGAGTCCAGATCAATTCCTGTCCAGCTTGTATGATCGAACGCTGAAGGAGAGTCTCAGTCGGCGCTTAAGCGAAGGTCAAGTAAAGAGAGGAAATCGCCCTACTCCAAGTCTGCCTGAAGGGCAAGGGCGATTGCGCGAAGCGGTGGTAGCTGCTACCGGCATGCGGAGCGAGCTGTTGGCTCAGGAGCGGGCGCCGCTCGAGCCGGAGCTGCTGGAGCGCACCGAGCAGGGAGACCTGATCGTCGAGAAGCTGGCTTATACGACCTATACCGGACTACGTGTCCCGACCTATGCGCTGTATCCTCGTGACCGGACAGACCGGCTGCCGGCGGTGCTCGCATGTCACGGCCACGGCATCGGGCAGCGCGCGGCGCTTGGCCTGGACGCTGCTGGAGCGGTAGCGGACGAGCCGGGCATTCATAACCGGTTTGCGATCGAGCTGGCGAGCCGCGGCCTGTTCGTGCTGGTGCCGGAGATTATCGGCTTTGGCGACCGCAGGCTGCAGGCCGATCTCGATGCGGACCCGTTGGCTTCGACTTATAGCTGTCTGCCGATCGCGCTCCAACTGCTGCTATGCGGTACGACGCTGGCGGGCCTCCGGATCAACGAAGCCGCGATCGCGCTCGATTACCTTGAGACGCGCGAGGAGGTCGATCATCGTCGGATCGGCGCCTTCGGCTTCTCCGGTGGCGGGCTGATCGCCTCCTTGACGGCTGCGGCGGACGCCCGGGTCCGTGCGGCTGTGCTGTGCGGCTACGCCAATACGTACAAGGGCAGCATCCTCGATCGACCGCATTGCGTAGACAATTACGTCCCGGGTATGCTGCAGCTGGCCGAGCAGCCGGATATCCTCGGTCTGATCGCGCCAAGACCGCTATTCATCGAGTCGGGCCTCAGCGACACCGTATTCCCGATCCAATCGACGCGCGAAGCGATCCTGCGGCTACAGACCATCTATGGCGAACATGGAGCAGAAGGGCTGCTCGACTACGATCTGTTCCCCGGCGGCCATGAGATCAGCGGCCGACGCTCGTATGACTGGCTGGCGAGCCGCCTGTGGGCGGCTGACGTATCCGATCTGCCGCCTCAGTCGATGTCGATCATCCCCTGATAAGCTCCGGGGAATGAATCGGGGATGACGGTCGCGCCTACCGCATGCTCGTAAAACGCCTGCGCGTCCTCGGCCCAGCCGATGATCGCGTAGGCGTAGCCATCGGCACGCATCGCGTGCAGACATTCCAGCAGCAGCGCCTTGCCGACCCCCAGACCGCGACAAGCGTCGGTGACCCCTGTCGGGCCGAAGAAATTGCGCACGACAACGTCGTAGCAAGCAAAGCCGATAATCTGTTTGTTCTGAACCGCCAGGAAGATTCCCGAGGGGAGGCGGGCGAACGCATTCTGACAGGAATTGCGCCAGCTCGCGTTGAAGTGCTCCTCCGCGAAGGAGACCGCACGATGCATATCCCCCGACATTCCCCGCTTGATCACGATGCCTTGCTGCGCCAGCCGTTCGATGAGCGGCTGCTTGTCCGGCAGCGTATACAGCTTCACCAGCATATCAGGCATGTTCATCCTCTCCTTCCCCGACCTGCAAGGTCGGCACGACCCCATCGACAATCTCCGACAGATGCTGCTCGTATAACTCGAACCGATAGAACCGCGACATCAGATAGACCTCTCTCATCTCGGGGATGAGCAGGGCGTCAAGCGCTGCCTTCATCCTCTGCTTCGCTGTCTTGAGCTGCGCATAGCCGGACCGATGACGCGCTCTCAGCCCCGTGGCGATCTCCTCGCTCCCACCCCCTTGCACCGCTCGGAACAACCAGGTATACAGCGGGAACTGACGGTATGCTGGCAGCTCGTAAGCGATCATGGCGGCGATCAGCTCGGCCGTCTCCCGATGGTCGCGCAGATGTGGGAGCAGTCCGGGCATCAGCTGATAGTAATCGCTGTTCGTATAGTCGCCCCAGCGATCCGGCGCGTCCTCCGGGCGCAGGCCGTGATAGTGCAGCAGGAAGCGCTGCAAATAGTCGGAGACGTCGCCCCGGCTGTTCCAGCTCCGGTCAGCGGAGTAGTAGGCGGGATAACGCGACGTCTCGAACAGCCCGTAGGGGCTGCCCAGCGCAAATGGACATGCCCAGTTGGTCGCGATGACGCCATCCAGCTGCTCCGTCAGCGCCAGCTCGCGCCAGGCCTCGATATTGGCGATCCGGTTGTGGATGACCGGATAATTCTGATCGCCGCTATCGTCCCAGCAGCGGACGGCGGAAGCGCCGAGCACCGCCACGCCTGCCTCCCGCAGCGAGCCGATCATGCGCCGGGCGTCGGCCTTCATTTGATGCCCGCCATACAGCCAGATGACGACGATAACCTCGGAATCAAGCGTCCGCAGCTCCTCCGGCGTCGCATGCATCAGCATGTCATGCCAGATCATCGGTCGCTTGCCGAGCGAGCGCACATGCCGGGCGAGCAGATTGACGAAGGCAATGAATGCCGCCTCGCGGCTCATGCCGGAGCGACGACAATCGTCGCATGTGCCGAGACTCCACACCTCGTCGCAGCCGATGTGCAGGTGTGTGCTGTCTGGGTGAAGCGCGGCGACCTCGATCAGTATGCCGGCCATCAGCTCGTAAGCGCCCGGTCGGTGCGGGCACAGCTCGCCGACGGTATCCGGCGTCTCGCGCAAGCCCAGATTGGCTGGATGCTTCAGAATGTACTCGAGATGACCGAACGACTGCTGCTTCGGGATGACGGAGATATAGTGGGCTTGCGCCGTCTCCAGCAGCTGGCGATGCTGCTGCTCGCTCAGACAGAGTCTCGGGTGACGCAGATAGGCAAGATCGCCTCGGAACGGCAGCTTGTCCTCGTATTCGATGATCAGCGTGTTGAGCTTATAGTCCGCCAACTCCGCGATATAGGCCAGCATATGCTCGAAGGTAGGATAGAGGGTGCGCAGATCGAGGTAATCGCTGCGCATCGGCACATCTGCCCAGTCCGCAATCGATAGCGCTGGCACATTAGCCCCGGCGCTGGTCGCCAGTAGACGCTCCAGCGTCTTGAGTCCGTAGTACAGACCGGGAGCGGTGCAGGCATAGAGTTCTACCTGCCCGCCGCCGGTGAGCAGGACATAGCCATCATGCCGACTGCGCACTCGCTCGGCGTGAGCGGGGTGGAGGGATGCGCCGCCAGCGGACAACGCATACACGTCATGCTCCCAAGTCTCGTCCTGTACGCTGCGGAACAGCCGAGCGGCTTGGCGGTTAAGTCTGTCGTCGCGCGTCGGGATCATGAGGGTTGCGTCCAGCTCTGCCAGCTTGACGGCGTCGCCTTGCCTGGCCTCGGCGTATTGGGGCTGCGGGATCAGATGTAGCTTCATCGCCTCTGTTCCTATAGCCATCGGACTCGCCCCTTGAACCGCTCGATGAATTGATTGTTCCACTCGTCGCCTCCCGGTACATTGCCGCTCCGCCATACCGGCGCCTCGACCCCTCGCTCCGCAAGCACGGCTGCTGTCGTCATCATAAGCGAGTTCAGCAGGAAGGCGTTGGCGAAGGTCGAGGTCGAGCCCATCTTCGGCTCGATGCCGTCGATCTGAATCGCTGCATCCCCCGGCTTAACTTTGGAATCCAGCACATAATCGCATAGCTCGTACAGGTTGCTGCCGGACGGATGCCTGGCAATATGCGATTTCGGCACGGCGTCCGCATGACCGACCGAGGTGACGGCGACCGTCGTCACGCCGCGGCGACGGGCCTCGAGAGCGGCGTCTACACAGGCGGTATTGATACCGTACGCATTGGCGATAATCAGGATATCGCCGCTCGCCAGCCGGTTATCCTCGATGACGAGCGCGCCGTAGCCGGGCGTACGCTCGACCGCCATGGAGCGCAGCGCGCCGTTGGAGATCATCGTCCCTTCATCCAGGATGGCGCTGATATGCATGAGACCGCCGGCGCGGAAGAACACCTCCGTTGCATTCATATTAGAGTGCCCGCCAGGACCATACAAATACACCAGCTTGTCCTCGGCGATATGATCGGCGAGCAGCGTCGCCACCTCCATCAGCGGCTCATGCGGACTGCTCTCGATCTCGTGCAGCAAGCCTGTGATATACATCAGATAACGCGACATGATTGATTTGTGATCATTCATTAATAAACCTCCAATCTGTAGATGGTTTGAAGGTAACAAAGTGGGCCGGGGCTGTAAATCAACTATTTTGTGCAATAAGACGCTCATTTTTACCTTGTCGAAAAAGAGTAAAAATAGTGTGCAAACAGGTCAGAATTGCGTCTTATGCGGGCTGTGAATGCTCCCTATAATGGGGGTAATCTCACATTCGCAAGTGACAAGGAGGCGAACCCCATTGAATTCCGCCCTTCATCGCGCAGAGCGAACGGCGCAGTCTCCAGCGCGGCGCGGCAGCCGGCTTAGGCGGAGGGAGACGGCGATGGGCCTGCTGTTTGTAGGTCCGATGCTGCTCGGCGTGATCGTGTTTCTGCTGATGCCGCTTATTTTTTCCTTCATCCTCAGCTTCAGCAACTGGTCGTTTGTAACCGGGTTCGACCGCATTACGTTTAACGGCCTGGACAATTATCGACAGCTGCTAAGCGACGAAGTGTTCGGCAAGTCGGTCGTCAACAACTTCGTCATGCTGCTCGCCGTTCCGATCGGCATGGCGATCGCGCTCGTGCTGGCGATCCTGATCAACAGCCGGGTGTATGCCTCAGGCGCCTTCAAGGTCATCTACTTTATGCCGCAGATCTCCAGCGTCGTTGCGGTTGCGGTCGTCTGGCAGGTGCTGTTTCACCCGTCCTTCGGACCGGTCAACTCGTTCCTGATGAATCTCGGGGTCGATAATCCGCCGCGCTGGCTCGCCGATACGACGTTTGCGCTGCCCTCGGTCATGATGCTGATGATCTGGATCGATCTTGGCGTCGCGCTCATTATTTATATCGCCGGACTGAAGAACATCCCGGCCGACCTGTATGAGGCCGCTCGGATCGACGGGGCATCGACATTTGTACAGTTTCGCTCGATTACGTTGCCGCTGCTGACGCCGACCACCTTTTTCCTGCTGATCACCGGGTTTATGGGCAACTTCAAGTCGTTTGCCTTGATCAAGGTGCTGACCGACGGCGGACCTGCCAACTCGACGTCCGTCATCGTGTACGACATGTATCAGACGGCGTTTACGGAGCTGCAGACCGGCTATGCGTCGGCGATGGTCGTCGTATTGTTCGTCATCCTGCTCGCGATCACCGCGATTCAGTGGTTCGGGCAGAAGTACTGGGTGAAATATTGAATCGGAGGAAAGGAGGGGACGACAAGTGCTCCTGTTCAAACGTATCGATTGGCTCAAGGCGCTCACGACAGTGCTCATGGCAGCGGTCGGCATCATCTTCCTGCTGCCGTTCGTGTGGATGGTGTCGGCATCGCTGAAGCCGGAGACGGAGGTGTTCAACTATCCGGTGGAATGGATTCCGACCAGTTGGCGGGCAGGCTTCAATTACAGCTCCGTCTGGTTCGGACAAGCTAACTTCGGGCTGTACTATTGGAATTCGGTGAAGGTCGCGCTGCTGACGACCGGGCTGTCGGTGCTCGTATCGAGCATGGCTGCTTACGGGTTTACGAAGATTCGCTTCAAGGGACGCAATGGGATGTTCCTGCTCGTGTTGGCCACCTACATGATTCCGGTCGAGGCGACCTTGGTGCCGTTGTTCATTTTGTTTCGGTTGCTTGGGCTGTACGACACGCATACCGGTCTTGTTTTGCTGGGCGGCTTCAGTGTCCTTGGCACCTTTTTGCTGCGGCAGTTTTTCGCCTCCGTCTCCGATGAATTTATCGAGTCGGCGCAGATCGACGGAGCCGGCCATATCCGGATCTTTGCCTCGATTATGCTGCCGTTGGCGCGTCCGGCGATTGCCACCTATGCGATTTTGCGTTTTATCTGGACGTGGAACGACTTCCAGACGCCGTTTATTTTCCTAAGCGACAAGGCGCGCTTTACGCTGCAGCTCGGCATGAACGCCTTTGCCGATCGCAACGGCGCCTTCTACTCCCTGATCATGGCTGCTTCGGTATCGGCTATCGTGCCGCTCCTGATCGTCTTCATCCTCGGTCAGAAGCATGTCATCGAGGGCATCTCCGTAGGGGGGGTGAAGGGCTAAGAGACGATACGCAAATGATGGATGGCTGCAACCGGTCGCAACAAAAATGAAGTACACTATGTCCAAGGGGTGGTTAACGAATGAAGAAGAAACTAGGTTCGGTGCTCGTCGGAATGTCGCTGCTGGCAGGTCTGATGGCAGGGTGCGGCTCATCCACAGACAACAATCCTGCTCCATCGCCGACTCCCTCTGAAGGGAACGGTAACGGAGCGGCGCCAGTCGAGGAGGTTGTGCTGCGGGTAGCGCATTGGCTGCCGTCAAGCGAGATGTCCCCGATCATCGATGCTTATGAGAAAAGTCATGCCGGCGTAAAGATCGACTATGTCGAGCTGTCGGATAGCGGCGACTCGGTCGCAGGCATGCAAAAGCTCGACTTGCTGGTCGCCTCTGGCGAAAAGCTGGATGTCACCTTCATGCCGGGCGCGACCGATTATTCGCAACGGGCAGGCCTCGGCTTGCTGGCGTCGCTTAATGAGATGATCGCAGCCGAAGGTATCGATCTGAACGGCACCTACTTGCTCGATCCGTCCATCGACGGCACCGTGTACGCGCTGCCGGATACGCTGGAAAATTATTTCGTCCTGCTCAACAAGGATATGCTGGATGCGGCGGGGCTTGAGGTGCCGACCGACTGGACGTGGGACGAGTATCTGGACTATGCTCAGAAGCTGACGACCGGTACGGGCGCAGCGAAGGTTTACGGCACTTATTTCCATACCTGGCCGATGTACTGGCAGCTCGCTCAGATCAATCAGATGAAAGCGAACAATCTGTACACCGACGGCAAACAGAATGTCGACTCTCCCGAGATCCGGCTCTCCTTGGAATTGCGCTCGAAGGGGGAAAAGGCGGGCACGGCGACGCCTTATGCCGATACGATCTCGCAGAAGCTCGCGTATCGGTCGGAATTTTTCTCCAAGCGCGCCGCGATGATCGTCACAGGCAACTGGATGATCAAGGAAGCGGGCGGCTCCGAGCAATTCCCGGCGAGCTTCACGACGGCGTTCGCGCCGATGCCTTCCAACGGCGAAGGCCAGCCGTCCGGGGTTAGCATCGCCAACGGCAACTTCGCGGCGATCCTCGACAAATCGGCGAACAAGCAGGCTGCGTACGACTTTATCCGCTGGCACTCGACGGAGGGCGGCGAGCTCAAAAACGTATACTCCGCCTGGAAAGAGCAGGATGCGGATCAGTATATCAACGGCGTCAAGTCGCATGCGCTCAGCCCGGATCTGATCGACGAAGCCTCGCTCACCTATGTGATGAAGCACTTCCAGGCAGCGCCGCTGAATGTGCCGCCAGCCTATCAGGCCCAGCTGGAGCAAGCCTACACGGCGCAGACGGAGCTGTTCATCCTCGGCCAGCAGGACCTCGAGACGACGATCACCAAGACGACGACAGAGGTGCAGGCGATTGTCGACGCCAACCAATAATAGGGACTCACAAAGCGGGATGAAATCGGTATAATAAGATTATCAGGATCATAAGACTGTCAAGGCATAGCACAGAAGGAGGATCGATGGATGTCGACACGTTGGCGGCTCGGATTTCGCAACAAGCTGCTGCTCGCTTCTGTGCTATGCCTATTCGTCCCGGCGGCCGTCACGCTGTACATCTCCAACTCCAACACCGAGCAGGTCGTGCAGCAGCAAGTGATCGACAACGAACGGCGCTTGCTCGAGCGCGAGGGCAGCTATGTATCCAACCTGATCAGTACGATGGTGCTGGTGGCGAATTATATCCAGTTCGATCCGGGTATCAACCGCGCGCTCAATCAGAACTGGCAGCGCACCCGGCTGAATCAGACCGATGAATTTACCAACCTGCTCGACTTCAAGGAAATTACGGACAAGCTACAAAGCGTCACGACGATGATGCCCAAAACGTTCGTCACGATTGTGATGGAGGACGGGCAGTCCTTTACCAATTATCCGTACAACGGATTCCGGGCGGGAGAGCTGTACGAGCAGCCTTGGATGCAGGAGGTGCTGGCGCGGCCGGCGTTCGAGCTATACTGGGCCGGCACGCTAGACAACTACATCCCCTCCCTCGTCTCTGCGAGCCCGCTGGTGCTGACGATCGCCCGCAACCTGCGCACCTCTGTGCATGCATCCTATGCGATCATCCTCGTCAGTATGGACGAGCAACAAATCAGCGAGAACTTCGGTCCAGGCGATAACGGGCAGATGACGCTGCTGCTCGCGCCCGACGGCACCGTCGCTGCTGCCCGGGACAAGGCGCAGATCGGACAGGCGTTCTCCTTTGCCGATCGGCTGGGGGCCTCCGGCGAGTCGGTGTTCGTCGAGCATAAGGACAAGACGTATCTGCTGACGTCGCAAGAGATCCCTTATGGCGGCTACCGGCTCGTCAGTCTGTCTCAGTACGACCAGGCGGTCGGGCAGGTGAGCAGCACGCACCGCTGGAGCGTCGCGATCCAGATGCTGACGGCGTTGTTTTTCCTGCTCGTCATGATCGTACTGGTGCGGCAGGTGACCAAGCCGATCGTCCATCTTGGCGGCGTCGCCGCCAAGGTCGAGCGGGAGGAGCTGAGCATCCGCTCCGGCATCCGGGGCTCGGACGAGATCGGCAAGCTCGGACGGTCATTCGACCATATGCTCGATCGACTCGAGCAGACGATCGGCCAGATCAAGGCGGAGCAGGAGCAAAAGCGGCTGGCGGAGCTGGCGATGCTGCAATCGCAGATCAATCCGCACTTCCTGTTCAATATCCTCAATTCGATCCGCCTCCGCTTGCTCATGAAGGGAGACGCCGAGCATGCGGAGCTGCTCCAGACGCTGTCCGGCCTGCTGCGCATGACGATCCAGCAGCGGCAGGAGTTCACGACGCTGCAGGATGAGCTGCATGTCATCCGCAGCTACGTGGAGCTGCTCAATTTCCGGCAGGGCGATCAAGTGCTGCTGCTTATCCACTGTCCCGCCGAGCATCTGGATGCTAGGCTGCCGCGCTTCCTGCTGCAGCCGATCATCGAGAACGCTTATATTCACGGCTTGCGGCAGGAGGGCGGGACGATCGCGATCCGTGTCGATCGGATGGATGGACGGCTGCTCATCGAGATCGAGGATGACGGTGCCGGCATGACGGAGGAGGAGCTTGCGCGCTTGCGCTCCCGGCTCAGCCGGGATGCTGCCTGGACGCCGGCGCAGCCGCGACGCGGCAATCTGGCGTCGATCGGATTGTCCAATGTATGCGAGCGATTGTATTTGACCTTCGGGTCCGATTATGATTTGTCTGTGGAGAGCGTTCCCGACGAAGGGACGCTTTTCCGTCTTAATCTTCCGGATCATCAGTCCGCAGCCATCGAGGAGAGGGAGAGGTGACGTTCGATGTATCGTGTCATGCTGGTCGACGACGATCTGCCTGTGCTGGAATTTCTGAGCAGTGCCATCCCGTGGGCGGAGTTCGGCATGGAGGTGCGACATTGCTGCAAGAACGGCGCGATCGCCCTGGAGCGGGCCATCGAAGAGATGCCTGATCTGGTCATTACTGACATTGGCATGCCAGTGATGGACGGGCTGGAGCTGCTGCGGGAGCTGAGGAGCCGCGATGCGCGCATCCGTGCAGTGGTGCTGTCCTGCATGAATGAATTCAGCTATGCCCAGCAGGCGATCAAGCTCCAGGTCGTCGATTATCTGCTGAAGGAGACGATGACCGTCCCGACGATCGTCGAGCTGCTCGGGCGTGTCGCCGCCGATCTGGCTCAGGAGCGCCAGGAGGCTGTAAGGAGCGAGACCTTGGCGAGTCTGCACGGACTTGGCGCCTCGCTCCGCAAGCGCAGCTTCCTGGAGAACGCAGCTCGCGATGGACGGGAGGACAATGGTTGGGAGCAGGAGGCCGTTGCGCTCGGCTTGCCGGAGCAGGGCGAGATGGCTGTCGCGCTCTGTCGCCTCGACGGACCGGAGACGGCGGACCGGCAGTGGCCCGAACGACTGGAAGCTGCAGCGAGCGATGCGTCTCTGCTCTGTCTGCCGCGCGACGAACAGACCTGTGTGCTGATTGCTTGGGGAGATGCTACTGGCGTACTGACGGCGGCTCGGCTGCATCCGCTGCGGGAGCGACTGGAGCAGGCCGTCGGCGAGCCGGTATCGTTGCTCTCGATCGACGGGATTCATGGCATCGGGCCGTTGCGCCCCGCGCTGGCCAAGCTGCTGGCGAGCGGCCTGGATTACGCCTTTTACCTACCGGATCGCTCGGCGGCGGATCTGAGTGCGTTGCCTCCGTTTGCGAGTGAGGATGTGGTGCTGCTGTGCACCGATCTGGCGCGTCAGATGCGCGAGGCATTCCTCCAGGAAGATGAGGAACGGATCACGCTGCTGTTGCAGGAGTGGATGACGCTGGCCCGCGACCAGCGTATCCTACCTGGCACCGTCAGAGAGTGGACCTTCAAGATGCTGTATGACAACCAAGCGTCGCTGCTGGCCCGCGCGCCGTTTCCGTCGCGATTTTCGCTGGAGATGCTATACGCCTCATTGTCCGCGATTGGCCGGGTCGAGGAGCTGGCGGCTTGGACACGACTGCGCTTCCTCGAGCGGCTGGAGGCGGTGCGCGGCCTCGCCGGCGGATCGGGGCGTCAGGAGATCCTCCAGGCCAAGCGGTATGTCGACCGCCATGTGCATAGCCGGATTACGCTGGAGGAGGCAGCCGGACATATCTCGCTTAATCCCAGCTATTTTAGCCGCCTCTTCAAGAAGGAGACCGGCATGAGCTTCATCCACTATGTGACGCTCGTCAAGATGGAGCGGGCCAAGGAGATGCTCAGCCAATCGTCGGACAGTGTCGAACGGGTATCGGAGCAGCTCGGCTATGAGAACAAGAGTTACTTTGCCAAGGTATTCAAGATGCATACGGGAAAAGCGCCCGGCGAATATCGCCGGGCGTAAAGTACCTGAGGGAAGGTAAAAAGGAGAATCATGAACGTGAATCTAAAGCGAGTAGAGAAGGAATTTGCTCAGGTGCCCATGACGGTATACGGCGTGCATCTGCTCGTGCTGCAGCCCGCAACCGTAACTCATGAGCATCGGGAGCGAGCCACCGAACACTGCGGACTGATTTTTGCTCTGCGCGGAGAAGTCAGTATTCGGGTCAACGGCGCGCGATATAGACTGACAGCAGGCCAAGCGATACATTGCTCGTATGGACAGTACGTGGAGATGAATGTAGGAGCAGAAGAATTTGAAGGTATTCTTGTTCAATACTTGCCGGATGAAGGACCTGGCCTGCTAGCCGGGCTTCAGTATATGTCGCGTTCCTTTTCATTGCAGCCAGGCATAGATGAGGGACTGTTTGAGTTGTTGCGGACACTTTGTCTGATCTCCAGGCAACGGATGCCGGACGCTGCTTTTCGAGTCAAGCCTCTGCTTGAACGGGTGCTTCGAGCGTGTTTTCATCTATGCCGTCGCGAGTCCAAACGGAGCTATGGGGCGGATGTTGGCAGAGTGGGAGAGGATCGTCTTGTTCATGCGCTGGCCGATTTTTTTAATCGGAGCGCCTTTCTGGTTGAGGATGTCATACGACTGGCTGTACGGCCGGGTCAAACGATCGCGCATGGTTCGCTTCCCAAAAGCGGATTTTTGTTTGCTTTTGAGGGGGAAGCATCGATTGCGCTCGACGGGACCGAATATAGATTGCATCCCGGAGAAGTTTGCCACGGCTCCGAAGGAGAGAGACTGGTATTGACTCCCTGCGGCGAGGATCGTTTCGAGTATGTCCTGATTCATTATAGAGTATGCTATTGGCCAGAGAGGGATGGGGAGGCTTTTCCTCGCCATTTTGTATTATGTCCTGGCGAGCGGCCGCGGATCGCCGAACTGGTGGAGCAGCTCCATCAGATTGCGGTTATTCCTGGCAAGCTGACCGCCTTTCGCAAAAAGGAGTTATTTATGTCTGTACTCTATGAGCTATTGTCGGCCTCTCAACATTCCTCGTGGGGCGCAAGTCATCTGGAGGCGATTGAAAGGACCATTTTGTATATTCATGCTCACTATGCCGAGCCGCTCTCCCTCGATCAGCTCGCGCGCTTGCAAGGAATCACCGTCCGCCAGCTCTCCTATTGGTTCTACAAAATAATCGGCATCCGGCCAATCGATTATGTCATTCAATATCGGATTAACAAGGCAAGCGAGATGCTGACGATGAGCCATACGCCAATTGGCGAAATTGCCGCGAGCGTCGGGTACGACGACCCTCAATATTTTAGTCGTGTTTACAGGCGGCATACGGGCTTGTCACCAAGAGAAGCGCGCAGCAAATCCCACCCCGCTCGGGATTAAATAATCGTCCACCTTTAGCGAATTATTGTGTACTCCTATAGAGGCGTATACTTGCTACAATCATTGTTGAGAATGAAATTCATTCTCTATATATGAGGGGGTGGCACATATCCGTCAAAAAGATGCTCGCCCGTCAGCTGATATTTACAGTGGCGGGCTCTATGCTGTTCGCAGGCTGGCAGCATGGATGTCGCGCAGATGGCTTTTGGTCGTCGCTTCCGTTATGCTGTCCATCGTGTCGGCAGTTCTGGGAACAGCTCCTTTTGTACTCGTATATGTGGTCATACAGCGTATACTGGAGCCGTCAGGTGCAGGAGATGCCGTACCGGCCATCCTGTTGGGAGGCGCCGCTATCGCAGCGATTGCGCTCAAGGCACTGACGATGCTTGCTGCTCACAGTCTGGCGCATCGCATCGCCTATGATTTGCTGTACGATCTGCGGCTCAGGTTGGCTCGCAAGCTGACGCGTCTGCCGCTGGGGTATTTTCAGAGGCGGGATACGGGGCGTATCAAGCATACGATGCATGAGCAAGTGGAGCGGATCGAGGAGGGGGTAGCTCACTTAATACCTGATACGGCCTCGGCGCTCGCCATTCCGCTTGTCGCGTATAGCGCTATGTTTGCTCTTGATTGGCGTTTGGCGTCGGCCGCCCTATTGGCCGTCCCGCTCCTGTTTTTGATGTATCGCACCGTACAGCGCAAGATTGGCGTCCACCGCGTTCAGTATGGCGAGGCACAGGCTCTGCTATCGTCTGCGGTGCTTCGGTATGTGCATGGCATGAAGGTGATCAAAGCGTTCGCGTACGCAGATCAGGCTTATGCGACATTCGCCAAGGCGGTATCTGCGAGTGAACGCATGACAGCAGAGCTGCAACTGCACACCTTGCCGTACAAGGCCGCTACCGTCACGCTCTCCAGAGCGCCGCTACTGCTGGTTCTGCCGCTCAGCACTTTAATGTATGCGTACGGCGAGGCGTCATTGGCTAAGCTGGTGTTTTTTATGCTCGTCACGATGGGGATTGGCAAGCCGCTGCTTAAGTTGATGGGAACTGGCGGCATGGTCAGCTTCCGAATCGCTGCTGCTGTGCGCGAGGTAAGCGAGTTGCTCGATGAGGAAGAACTGCCTGAGCCAGCGGAGCCGAGCGCCCCGACAGGTCATTCAATTGTATTGGACGGGGTGTCGTTTGGCTATGGTGACAGGGTGGTCCTACAGAATGTGCACATGCATGTGCCGGAAGGTAAGCTGACTGCCATTGTAGGGCCGTCCGGTGCAGGGAAGACGACGGTTGCCAAGCTGATCGCTCGCTTCTGGGATGTCAATGAAGGGCAGGTGACCATCGGCGGGACAGATGTGCGGCAGATGACGTCCGAGGACCGGATGTCCCGACTGTCGTACGTGCTTCAAGACGAGTTCCTGTTCGAGGAACCAATCATGGAAAATATCCGCAAAGGCCGCGCGGATGCCAGCGATGAGGAGGTTATAGCTGCAGCGGAGAAGGCAGGCTGCGATGGTTTTATCCGACAGCTGCCTGAAGGCTACCAGACTGTGATCAAGCCAGGAAGCACGCTGAGCGGTGGCCAGCGGCAAATGATCGCGATCGCCCGGGCGATCGTCAAGGATTCGTCGATCGTCATCTTGGATGAGGCGACGGCGTTCGTCGATCCCGAGAATGAAGCGAAATTGCGCGGAGCGCTGGCAAGCCTGATGAATGGAGAGCGCCGTATCGGCAGCGGCAAGACCATCCTGATGATCGCGCACCGTCTGTCCAGCATCGTCCATGCCGATCAGATCGTCGTGATGTCCGAAGGGACGGTCCAAGCAACAGGCACCCACGCACAGCTCCTGCAAGCGAGCGAGCTGTATCGTCAGATGTGGGAAGCCTATAACTCCAGTCCGGCGATCGCTTCCTCATCCAGTGAACAGAGGCTTGATGAAGCTATCACATTCAATATGGAGCATGAAGATCGGTTGACAGAGCCTGCTGCAGATGATTGCACGCCGGATGCAGATGACCACGACGGCCTCGATCCGCTCAGCCTTCCGTCCGGCTGGCATCCAGTAGCATGGTGGCGAGCGATGAAGCGGCTTGCTGCCGGCGCGCGCCTTCATTTATTAGGCAGCATGAGATTCGCTATCGGCGAGAGTGTATTCGTCGCCGCATCGCCACTGTCGGCAGCGGCTGCCCTCTACGGCCTGTGGACGGCGGAGCTGTCGATGGCTTGGTGGGGAAGCGGCTTGCTGGCACTGTCCTTGCTGGGGCAAGGGATGTTGTTCTACTTCGGGCACCGTCACACCCTGTGTCTCGAAGGGGAGACTCGGACCCGGCTGCGCGTTTTGCTCGCTCGTCACCTGCGCAAGCTGCCGCTCGGCTTCTATGACAGCTATCCCGCTTCCGTCATTGAGAGTCGGATGCGCGTAGATACACACAACAGCGCTTTGTTTCATTTGGTTGCAATTTCGTCTGTACGCGGGCTGTTGGCCATGCTTTTTGTTTCCGGTATGTTGTTTGCACTGGATTGGCGGCTTGCTTGTATTGCTTTGACTGGAGTTCCGCTCTCACTTGTTGTGACGGCGGTAGCCAACCGCAGATTCGCTGCGCTGCTGGAGAGCCAGGACGAGCCGCGCAAGGAGGCCAACAGGCGAATCACGGAGTACATCTACGGCGTGCCAGTCATCCAGGCGTTTGCTCTCAAGCGCGACCAGCTGAGACCTTTCATGGAAGCGATGAAGGTCTACCGGGATCGCAGTATCGCTTATAATCGTAAGCTGGCCGGTTATATTGCACTGGACAGCGTCATGTTCGAGCTGGGCTTCGCCGCAGTGTTGGCAGCAGGGACCGCCATGTATGCGCATGGTGCGGTCAGTCCTGTCACGCTGGGTTTGATTCTGGTGTTGACGCTCGGGTTGTATGAACCGCTCCCGTTGCTCGAGCTGGCTGGCTTTAGACGGATGCTGCAACGGTCGTTGTGGAACTTGCGAGAGATTTTTGGGGCGGAGCCGCTTCCAGAGCCTCGCGCGGCCGAGGCATTGACTCCGCAAGGTCATGCGATCTGCTTGGACCGTCTTTCTTTTGCCTATGGTGATCGGCAGGTCCTGCACGATATCTCGCTGCGCCTGCCTGAGCGCAGTACGACTGCGGTCGTCGGGCCGTCGGGAAGCGGCAAGACGACATTGCTGCATCTGATTGCCCGCTTCTGGGAGGTACAGCAGGGCAGCATTGCGGTGGGCGGCGCAGATGTGCGTCGTATCCCCTCGGATCTTCTCATGTCGCAGCTGTCGATAGTTTTTCAGGATGTCTATTTGTTTCAGGATACAGTGATGAATAATATCCGATTTGGTCGACCCTCGGCCACGGATGAGCAAGTTTTCGCCGCTGCTCGGGCAGCCCGGTGCGATGAGTTTATTCGTCAGCTTCCGGCTGGTTACGAGACGATTGTCGGCGAAGGCGGCGGCGGATTATCGGGCGGCGAGAAGCAACGGGTTGCTGTGGCCCGAGCCTTGCTGAAGGCGTCGCCGATTTTGTTACTGGATGAAGCGACGGCCAGTATGGACCCGGACAATGAGCAACTCGTCACCCAGGCCCTTCAAAGGCTCGCACTTGGCAAGACGGTCGTCGTCATCGCCCATCGGCTTCATACGATACGAAACGCCGACCAGATCGTCGTAATGGAGCAAGGACGGGTCGCCGATGTCGGCAGGCACGAGGATCTGCTGCAGCGTTGCAGTGTGTACAAGCGACTATGGCATGATCGTCTGCAAGCCGAGATGACGACATGGAATGAATCTGCTACTACCTATTCACCAAAGGAGCCACTACAAACATGAAAATTGCAAAACATCTATCTACGGCTTTAACAATTGTTATACTCGCATCCATGGCGGTTGCTTGCGCACAAAACGAGCCATCCCCTTCTGGAGCTGCAGCTACCGACAGCAACCTGTCGGATCAGGTCGAGACAATCGAGCAAGAGGCTTTATATCCGCGAACGATTACCGACTTCAAAAATAATCGCGTACTGTTAAAAGAGGAGCCAAAACGGGTGGCTGTCACGGACTATGTCATCTTTAGCCATCTTGTCTCGCTGGATTATTACCCTATGGCAGCCAATATGTATCATTCCTACATCTCGATCATGGAGTCGATGAAGCAGACATTAAGCGGCCACAAAATCGAGGACATCGGAGAGTGGGACGCCATCAACCTGGAAAAAACAGCTTCTCTGGATCCGGACTTGATTTTGTCCAGCACTTCAGATGCGGACAAGGTGTATGAGCACTTGAACACGATTGCGCCGGTCATATTTTATGATCCTGCCAAGATGGGCAATTCGGAAACGGACTGGAAGTGGGGACTGCGAGAGGTCGCTAGCGTCATTGCGAGGGAGGATCAGGCGGAGCAGGTCATCCAATCCACAGAGCAGCTATTAGCAGAAAAGAAGGAAGCGTTGGCTGCCTATCAGGACAAAACGGTAGCATTCTTTTTTTATTCGAAGGGGCGTGGAGGGTTTACATCGCAAGCCTACTCGGCACTGTCGGTATACTATGAATTGTTGGGCTTGACGCCTGCGTTTCACAATGAAGGAGTCGAGACGATCACGCTGGAAGGGTTGGTCGAAGTAAACCCGGATTATATTTTTATTTTTGATACAGACGGTACCACGGCCAAGGAGTTGGCTGAGATGGAGCATGATAAAGTATGGCAGCAACTGAACGCAGTCAAAAACAATCATGTCTTCTTGGCTAACTTCTCTATGGCGATTATGTCGCCGATCAATATCAAGTACGGCGCGGAGGTCATCGACAAAGCCTTAAACGGCTAGACGTTGAAAGGATTAGTAACCATGCCGTATCCGTCTCCGATGCCAGGATTGCTCTTGCCTCGGAGACGTACGGGCCTTTGAGAAACGACAATCTCGCGCTACGTCCTTGTAGCAGGGAACGGCCCAGCCTCAATGCTGTCCATCTCAAAGGGAGAGAAGGGGGACGTATAAGCTTCCTCTGGCGTTGCCTCGCGGACGGGCTCCGGACCTGCGATAGCGCGTACCCAGGCCGCGTACCAGCGGCCGAGTCCTCTGAGCATGAGCGGCAGCAGCAGCGTCAGGATGACGCCGACTCCGCCGGCAATCCAGGAGCGATGGGCAGAGGTTAACGACCAGTCTCCCAGCTGATTCAGCCCCCAGCTGTCGGGGAACAGATTGAACTCGAACCATCGCATGCTCACCTCGTAGGCAAGCGGCGAGAGCAGCACAGAGAAGGCGACCACTGGCAGAACGATGGCCATGGTGAAGGCCAGGATGCCAATCGGCAGTTCCAGGAAGCCGAACCCAATCGCCCGATACGATCGACGATCCTTCAGTACGGACAGCACCCACGTCTTCCAGCCTTGCTGGGACGGGGCAGCTGTCTCCTCAGGGAGTGCAGGATATTCCTTGCCCTGCAGCCAGCCCTCCGCCAACCTCGCTTCATCCACCATCATCTTCCGGGCCAGCGACAGCATGCCCGCGAGCAACGGCACGCCGATCAACACGATGGTCAAGGGCAGCCCCGCCGCCAACCCCACCACGACTATGACCAAAGCTCCGATTCCCTTCGGGAGAGCCAGGACAAGCATTTTCCACGCCAATAAAGCACTTGGTTTCCTCATCGTTATCCCACACTTTGCTATATATTGTTGTGTTCATTGTACCCCGCGACACCTGAGCGGATCATCCTCCCGACGGATGAAAAGGGAGCCCGACCCGAGTCCAGGTCGGCACTGGACCTCCAGTTATTCACTTTACTTAATCCAAGTGCAGCTGTTCCGTTACTTCTTGGTATGCAATCGGACAGTTGTTCATCAGCAAACGATTGGCGTATAATAGACACATTTAGAGAAAATGATGGTGACAACAGCGGTCGGAAGAACGATCCCGTGGCCGTAGACTCCGTTTTGAAGGTAGCCTGAAAAATCGCACAAGTAGGGACGCTAACCGCCAGCCGGCCCTGATCTGTGCGATAAATCGCACAAGTAGGGGCGCTAACCGCCCAACCGGCCCTGATTATTGCAATTGAGCCAGCCTAGGCCCACCTTACATCGCAACCTCAACATAAAGGAGAACAATGATGACAACTATAACTCCCTATACTAAAGAAATGCACGAAGCCTTGGTGGACATCTGGGAGAGAGCGGTACGTCAGACGCACCACTTCCTGACGGAGGCAGACATTGCTTTCTTCCGAACGATGGTTCGGGATCAAGCCTTGACCTCCTGTCCAGTGTGGGTCGCTTCGGACGAGGCCGGACGGCCTGTCGGCTTCATCGGCAAGAGCGACAACCGCAACATCGAGATGCTGTTCGTCGACCCCGACCATCATGGCAAGGGGATAGGCAGGCAATTGATGGCCTATGCAATGGCTGATGCGGATTACCCGGTCGCTGTCGATGTCAATGAGCAAAATAGCGGAGCCGTCAGCTTCTATCAGCGACTCGGCTTTCAGACCATCGGCCGATCCGAGCGAGACGGCACGGGCAAGCCATTTCCATTGCTACACCTGGAGAAGAGGCAAAGGGAAGGAGACGAATCGTGAGCCGAGGACAAGTGTTTTTTTGATCTGCCGGGCCCGCAACATCGCCCGCGGCGACCGGGGCGAGACGCAGTCGGAGGAGCAGAGCCGCATGATGGCTGCGGATATACAGTACGCCTATCGCGTAGATACGAGTGTGCATACCCCTGAGCAATGCGCAGCATTGATTATCGAGGCGCTTTTCCAGAGGCAAGGCGCCAAGCTGTAATAATCTTTAATATAGCAATCGATAATAAATCCAGGTCCGCAAAGTCTGTTAGGATAAATGTAAAGGAGCTGATTATTCATGACCATTAAACTAACCCCATACTTGACACTGGAAGCTAAATCGAAGGAAGCGATCGCCTTTTACGAGCAGGCGCTGGGGGCGGAGCTGCTGTACATTGTTACGTATGGAGATATGCCGGACATTCCCGACTCGTCCCCCGATGCTTTGAAAAGTCTGGTGGCCCACGCCAAGCTGCGCGTAGGCGGCTCAGAGCTGATGTTGTCCGACGCGCCGTTAGGAAACGCGATTCCTCAAGGAAAGCAGGTCACCATCTGTATCACCACAGAGGATGCGGAGGAAGGCAAGCGCATTTTCGAAGCCTTGGCGCAAGACGGGAAAGTTAACATGCCTTTTGAGCAAACCTCGTTCAGCCCAGGCTTTGGCGATCTGACGGATCGTTTTGGCGTGACGTTTCAGATCAGTACGGAGGTTAAGGCTTAAGCCTAAATCGTTTGTGCAATCAAGCTGACTTTTTTGGTTTCGATTGCAGCGGGCAAAGCAAAGTCCCGGTGGCGCCTAATGTGGCCATCGGGTTTTTTGTTGAAACGAACGATGAAGCGTGGGTGCCCAGAATAAAATTGACATTTGCATCTGATCATACTACTATGTGTAGTATGGTGGTGAGTCAGGCATGCAAATTAAAAAAATGAATATTGGCGGCGAGGGGCTGAACCGGTTTTTTGGCCCACTGGAGGCCCGGATTATGGATATTCTCTGGACTTCTGAAGGCTTAAGCATTAAGGAAGTGCAAACGATTCTGAAACAGGAAAGTCAGATTTCTATTAATACCGTGATGACGATTATGAATCGTCTGCTGGACAAGGGTCATTTGACCAAGTTCATTACGGGAAGCGGACGGATGAGGGCAGCCAAGTTCAGCCCGATTCTCTCCAAAGAGCAGTTTTTGTCTGAGCAAACGAAACAGGTGTCGCAAGGACTTATCCAGGAATACGGAACCCTGGTCGTAAATCACATGATCGATGCGCTTGATGAGGTTGATCCTGAAGTGATCCAGAGACTCGAACAGAAGCTCAATGATCTCAAGAGCAGGAAAAAGACATGAGCCCGATAACGAGGCTGAGAGCGTCTTATGCGCTAATGATCATAATAATTACAACTGTCCTTATACAAGTGGGATGCAGTCTCGCCAACCAACTCCATGACGGTGCGTTTCAAGGCTCTATTTTTAACTATGCCTTCCTCGTATTATTCGTTTACATGCTTGGCAGGCTGGCGTGGGGGATTGCCCGGCAGCTTTATTTATCGCAACGATGGATGCAACACTTTCGGACCCTCCAAAATCATGAACGCACGAAGCGGCTGCAGCGCTTATACCGTGATTGGGGAACGGAAATTATCGTCGTGCAGGACGAATCCTTTGTTGCGCTTACCATTGGGCTGATTCGACCAAGGATCGTCATCTCCACCATGGTATTGGATACGTTTAGCCCAATGCGGCATTAACTTCCACCATTCGGAGCTCGCTCCTAACGATGTCAAGCTCTTCCCAACGCAAATAATGGAAAGCTTGCTTGGTTTTTCACTCTTCTTTGTGCTGATATACATAGCCCGCAACTTCCGGCTGCCTCGTGGAGGAATTGCAGGTTTGTATCTATTGATTTATAGCGTAGGTCGATTTGGGATCGAGTTTTATAGAGGCGATCTCATTCGCGGGCAGTTGGGCGGTTTTGCGACCTCGCAATGGATCGCTATCGGAGTGGTTTTGATCACTGGTCTTGCGTTTGTCATACAGGCTAGAAAAACAGGCGAATGAAACGAGAGGACATCCTGGGACACGGTACCGTCTCCCAGGATTAGTTGTTATCCGACAGGGGCTTAGTCCGACCTTACCGGTTGTCCGTCTACGGGCGCGGGCTAGGGGAGAGTCCATGCATCAGCAGGTCAATCGTGCAATCGATCTCCTCATCTTCGTCCGTAGGTTCGTCGGGCAACAGGAGCAACCGTGTGACGACCATGCCGACAAACAAGCTGACTGCGGTCCGCAGCACCCGCCAGGGAGGCGCTTCGATAATTTGACCTTGCTGCTGAAAATGGTAAATTATTTTCTCCATGCGTTGAAACACAATGTCCTTGAATACGGTCTGCACCTGCATCAGAAGCTCCGGCTGAAAGGCTATTTCATGAATCAGGATGCGCAGCAGCTTTTCATGCTGCTTGGCGAATGCCAGCCGATCTTTGGCAATGGTCCGGAACAACTCCTCGACGCGCTCGTGGCGGGTGTCCAGCACTTTGGCGGCAAACTCGCGCATAATGAAGGGCGCGGCCAGCTTCGCCGCGATCGGTGCGGCTATAGATAGCAGCAGATCTTTTTTTGTTTTGTAATGTCTGAATATCGTGCCTTCTGCGACGCCTGCTTTTTGAGCGATTTCGCTTGTGGAGGCCGCTGCGAATCCTTTCTCGGCAAAAATCTCGATCGCCGCGTCCAGTATGCGAGCTTGCTTCTCGGTTTTTTTGCCATTCTCGCCTTCCGCAAGTCGCAGCATATCCGATATCCATTGCTCGTTATGATCTGCCACGAAAGAACCTCCACTTCTAAATTTCCATTATCCTAACAGCGTACTATATTTTCCGATGCTTGCGCAACGCCAGCACATTGGCCGACATGAATAGCAGCGATAGTCCGATCAGGATATAGATATCGCCTTGTATCGCATGCCAGCCTTCGCCGCGGATCATCACGCTGCGCAGAGCGTCGGCCCCATACTTGATGGGCATAAGATGGGCTAGCCATCGCAGCCAAGAGGACATCGTCTCCAGGTCGAACAGTCCGGAGAAAAACACCTGCGGGACGATGACGAGCGGGATGAACTGAATCATCTGAAACTCCGAATTGGCAAACGTGGACATCAGCGTTCCGAAGCTAAGCGCAGTCAGTGACAGCAGAAGCGTAATAAGCAGTACATACCAGATGGACCCAGTCATCATCAGCCCTAGCACCTGGATCGAATACTCTGCAATCAGAATCGTCTGAATGCCGGTGAAGAGGCCAAAGCCGAGAATGTAGCCGACGACAACCTCCCAACGTCTCAAAGGGGTGGCAAGAAGACGTTCGAGCGTACCGCTCGTTCGTTCCTTCAGGAAGGAAACGCCGGCGATGAGGAAGACGAAGAAAAAGGCGAACACCCCGATGAGTACGGGCCCAAGGCTATCAAAGGTCGTCATGTCGGCGCCGCCGTGCAAGTACTCGGTTACGGGAGCTGCCGCATTGGCGGCGTCAGCGTCACGGGTGCCGCTATCGGCAGAGGCTGTTGTATTCGACCAAGCGCCGCCTTGCCCGGCCGCTTCGGAGAGGATCATCATAATGGCCTGATTGTGGGAAGGGTTGCTGCCTTCAAGTCTGATGATCGGGACGCCGTCCCGAAGCGCGAGATAGGCGTCGATATGGCGTGCCAGCAACGCTTGCTCCGCCTCTTGTGATGAGCCGTAGACGTGAAGCTCGGCGTCCTTACGCTCCAGTTGCTGCTGGAGGCCGCTTGGGATCTGAACGGTTCCCAGCTTGGGCCGATACGTATCGCCGTTAAAGACAAGGTACATGAGCGACAGGACGAGCAGCGGAGCGAGGATCAGCAGCGCGAGCGTCCGGCGATCTCGCAAAAATTGCTTTACGATACGGATGAAAAGCGCTCTTGTCCTCATTTGCTCACACCTCCATAGTAGAGAAATGCTTGTTCAATGGTGGAGCTGTCCGTTTTCTGCTTCAGCGCTTCGGGCGAGCCGACGGCAATCAAGCGACCGTCGCGGATCATGCCGAGCCGATGGCATTTGTCAGCCTCATCCATGACATGCGTGGTGACGATCAGCGTCGTGCCTTGACGACTAAGCGCGTGCAGCTCGTTCCAGATCGATTGGCGCAATACAGGATCGATGCCGACGGTAGGCTCATCAAGGATAAGCACCTCGGGCTCGTGCAGGAGTGCGATAGCAAGGGATAGACGGCGCTTCATGCCGCCGGAGTAGGAGGTGACGGGTTTGTTCATGTCTTCGGTCAATCCGACCAACGTCATCGTCTGTTGAATTCTTGTATTCAGTCTGTTGCCCTGGAGGCCAAAGAGCTTGCCGAAGAACACCAGATTTTCCTTGGCTGACAGCTCCGCGTACAGCGCGTCGGACTGGGCCATATACCCGATCCGGCCCATCATCGACAGATGGGGCAAGCGTCTTCCCAGCAACGTAACGACACCTTCATTCGCTTCGTCGATGCCGGCCATCAGCTTGATGAGCGTCGTTTTGCCGGAGCCGGAGGGGCCGAGCAGGCCGAAGATTTCATGCCGTCGAACCTGCAACCCGATTCGGTGCAGCGCCTCTTTTTTGCCAAAGCTTCGACTGACCTCCTGCACGTCGATAGCGATACGTTCACTTTGATCCATACTCAGCACCTCATTTGAGAGTGAGTGATCACTCATTTTTTTATACAGCGTATCTGCTTGCGTTTATTTTGTCAAGTGAGTAATCACTTCAAAAGGGGCGGATGGTTTTCGGGTGTTGACTCATATTTGTATATAGTGTTAATATAGTATATATACATTAGGTTAGGCTTGGTGAGCTTAGCAACTAAATAACCGATGATGAGGTAGTGACATGCAAATAATAATATCCAACCATTCCAAGGAGCCGATCTACGAGCAGATAATCCAGCAGGTCAAAGCGATGATCCTGACAGGAGAGCTAGTGGAGGGAGCGCCAATTCCTTCGATGCGCAATCTGGCCAAGGACCTGCAGATCAGCGTCATTACGACGAAGCGGGCCTATGAGGAGCTGGAGAAGGAAGGGTTCATCTACTCCATCGTAGGCAAAGGCTCGTATGTCGCGGAGCAGAATCTGGAGATGATCAAGGAGAAAAAGCAAAAGGTGATCGAGGAGCAACTGGCCACAGTCATCGCGAACAGCAAGGAAATCGGACTGTCTCTGTCTGACCTGCAGCAATTGATCAAAATACTGTATGAGGAGTAATCGCAATGGACTATATCGTGGAAATGAACAACGTATCGAAGGCTTTTAAGGGTTTCTCGGTATCCAATATGAGCTTGAAAATACCGCAAGGGTACGTGACCGGCTTTATCGGCGCCAATGGGGCAGGCAAGTCGACAACGATCAAGATGATGATGAATTTGCTGAAGCCTGATTCGGGGAGCGTTCGCTTGTTCGGCCAATCCTATGATCAGCACGAGAAGGCGATCAAGCAACGCATCGGCTTTGTATATGACGGAAATGTGTTTTTCGAAGGGTTGAATGTAAAGGATATTAAACGAATCGTCGCACCGGCCTACAAGCAATGGGATGATGCGCAATTCAAACGTTATATCGAGCAATTCGAGCTGCCGTGGGACAAACCGGTCAAAACCTTCTCCAAAGGCATGAAAATGAAGGCTTCGCTCGCGATTGCCTTGTCCCATCATGCCGAGCTAATCATCATGGATGAGCCGACAGCGGGCCTCGACCCGGTATTCCGGCGCGAGCTGCTCGACCTGCTGCACGATATTATGGCCGACGGCAAGCGGACGTTGTTTTTCTCGACGCATATTACGACGGACCTGGATCGAATCGCCGATTACATCGCCTTTATCCGCAAAGGCCAGCTCATCTTTAATCAGACGATCCACGAGGTCGCTGACAGCTATGCGCTCGTCAAGGGTCGCAATGATCTGCTGGATCGCGACACGGAGCAGCTATTCCTGCATATCCGGCGCTCCTCGACAGGATTTGAAGCGTTGACGAGTCAGCGCTCGGCGGTGCAAAAGCTGTTCGGCGATCAAGCGGTCATCGACACCGCTTCGCTGGAGGACATCATGTATCATCTAAAGGAGGAGGCGCAGCATGCTTAACCTGATCCGACGGGATTTGATCCTGCAGAAGAAGCAGCTTTATATATTCATCCCTTACGTTTTAGTTTTTGTTTACATGGGTTTTCCGGCGTTTCTGACTTGCCTGATCGCATCGATATTCATTCCATTTAATGCCTTTACTTACGACGAAAAGGCCGAAACGAACATTTTGTTAAATTCCTTGCCCTATACGAGAGGCGAAATTATCGCTGCGAAATATATAGGGGCGATTGTTTACATGCTATTATCCATTGCTCTTAGCAGCGTTATGATGCTAGTGTTCGGCAAGAGCTTTGTCTGGACAGATCTGGCGATTGCCAGCGGCCTGTTTATGCTGATGGCGGCCTTTACGTTCCCGCTGTTTCAGATTCTCAAGCCAGGCTACATTGGACTGACCATTGTGATTGGATTCGTATCGACCGTATTGTTGTCCAGATTCGTGTTCGAATCCTACTCCGAAAATGTCAAAGCTGTCCTGTCGTTTTTCGATCGATATCCGTTTTCCACTTTGTTTACCGTATCGACCATCATCGTCTTGTGCTTGTATGCCTTGTCCTGGATTCTGTCGACCACGATTTACAGGCGGAAGGCTTTTTAGACCTTTGCGATAACGATAAAAAGAGCGCTCGTGCAGAATGAATCCGCACGAGCGTTTGAATCGCATTAATCCACCAGCAATTCGTACTTGCCAGTATGCGTCAACGCTACCTTGACGTTGACCGCGCCCAGCGATTGTGGGGTGAGCCGCAGCCCTCCCTGTTGCTCCCGCTCGCGCCATAGCTGATTTTGCTGCCGGTACAGCTCATGCTCCAGGTTGCACATGTCGATATTCTTCTCGAGTCCCTCCGCATAGCTGCGCCGAATATCGCTGGCAACGGCCTCTGCCGCAGCTGCCTCTATCTCTTCTACAGTCATCGGTTCAATCAATTCCAGCAGATTGGCTTGCAACTGGACAGCAATGTCGAACACCGGCTCTCCGCGTGGCCCCACCTTCGCCGTAATGCTAGGCTTCGGTCTTCCGCCTGCCAGCATCGCCCTAACACGATTCCCTTCCTTTAAGGTAATGGGGGAACGGACCGTCGACTTTTCCAGCCATCGCAAGCCAGTAGTCTGAGCCCGGGAGAAGCTGGCGCTTTGCTTATGCGGGCCAATAGCAGTTATGCCGTCGATCTCCAGCATTGGCTTGGGCTTGCCGTCCTCCAGCCATTGTCGCTTGTTGGCTGACAGCCGCGGAATCATCACGGTGGCGCCTTCATCCTTGTAGAGCCTGATGAAGTATTGGAAATCAATGGGCTTAATATAGGAAGCCTGCATGTAATTGCTGATCGGATAATGCATGACAGAGTCCATGGGCGACTGGTTAAAAAACGGCTTGAGCTTCAGCAGCTCCGGGAACTTCTCCCTTGTACTGTAAAGCCACAGCCCATAGCGCAGCTCCCGGTAGCGATTGAGCACCTCGATTACCGGATCTATTCCTTTGTGCACCAAGGCTTCGCTGAACACGATCCCTGTCACATGTCCCCAAAAAATCCGCTTTTCCGAAGTGTTGTATAAGTCATGAAATGCCCCGTTCAGCGTTGGCCCTTGGCCGATGCCAACCCAGACGGCAGTTGGTGGCATTGGCGATCCGTTCGAGGTTGACAAGGTAGAGAAATCAACCATCTGGGCGTAGACAACATACTGCCTGTCTTCGTAATCGATGCCAATGGCGGAGATGAAGTTCATGTCCTTAATGTTGCGAAAATCCCAGCAGCCCCCGAGCAGCCAGGGCAGCACACAGGCTGCAAGCATCATGACAGCTGCACGTTTCATTCGCTCCGCTCTCCTTGCCTCGTGTTGTCGATCGGCTTCAGCAGCCGCGAGCGCTGATTCATCTTCTTCCATGGCAGCCGCAGCATGGCGGTCAGCAGTCCCTTAAATGACAGCGGAGAGATCGGTGCCAGATACGGCATCCCGAAGGAACGCAAATTCGCCAAATAAAGGAGGATGAGAAACAGCGATCCCAAAAATCCATACATGCCCATCAAGGAAGCGCCAGCCAGTACAAAAATTCTTAGCAAGGCTACTGCGCCGCTTAAGGACTGATTAACTAAAATAAAGGTGGATAGCGTCGAAATCGCAGCAATAACAACGAGCGCAGGCGAGGTCAAGCCCGCCCGAATAGCCGATTCTCCGATGATTAGCCCTCCGACAACTGCGAGGGTTTGCCCGATCGCCTTGGGCAAGCGCGCACCTGCCTCTCGCAAGATCTCGAACAGAGCCAAAATCATGAAAGCTTCTGTTGGCACCGACATCGGCACCCCTTGCCTGGACACGATGACGGTCGACAGCAGGCTCAACGGGAATTGCTCCTGATGATAATTAAGCAGCGCTACCCAGAAGCCAATGAGGAAGATCGACACAAGCAGCCCGAACAGGCGGGCAATCCGCTCGAAGGCAACAAATACATACGGTGCGTGGGCATCCTCCGATGACTTGAGCAGCAGAGAAAAGTTGGCTGGTGCGATGATCGCATTCGCCGAGCCATCCACAAGCAAGGCAATCCGCCCGCGCACGAGGCAATCCACAACGAAGTCGGGACGTCCGCTGTAATCGAGCAACGGAAACATCGAATAGGGCCTGTCGGAAATAAGCTCCTCCAATTGCGCGCCGCTGATCAAGGCATCGATCTTGATGTCTCTGATGCGTTCCCTCGCTTCATGGACCAGCTCCGGATTGGCAATATCCTTGATGTACAGCAGCGTGACTCGAGTGTGGCTGCGCTGGCCCAGCTCGAACTGCTCCATGCATAGCGAGGTGGAGCGCATTCTCCTGCGGACGAGCGCGGCATTGACGCCGATATCTTCGACGAAGCCGTCACGCGGCCCTCGGATCGAAGCCTCTGTATTCGTCTCATCAGGCGACCGCTTCGGGAGGCAGGCAAGGTCCATACGGTATAGCAATTGCCGCTGCTCCACGAACAGGATCGCTTGGCCGGAGAATACTAGGTCGGCGATCAGCGCTTCCTTTTCCTCTCCCTGCTCTGTTATTTCAACTGGCTGCATAAGCGGCAACAGCGGCAGCGCGGTAACCGACGCATCTTCATCGTGGATTGTGAGCAGACGGTTCAAGGCGGCGTTGTCAATCATCCCCGGACTGAATAGCAGCAGCGCCTCGAACGAATCTTCACCGTTCTGCAATGTGCAGGCCTGCACCTCTACATCAGCATTCAATTGGAACCAGCGGAGCAGCCGATCATTGGTGAGCTTGTCTTTGCTAGTTTTGTTTGGCATATTTCTTACCTCCCCGCCTCGCCCAACTCAGTAGGGCGACGCAGCAGATTGTAGCTACCACGACAATCAGCGAGCCCGGAAATAGATATCGAGTGGCAAAGTTGAAGTATTGGACATCCGAATAGGGCTTCCACAAGACGGCTCCCCCTACCGTAAGGCAGCAGACGAGCTGCGTAATCGTCAGCCGCTTGCCGGAGTGGGCCCCCAGCAACTCTCCCAACAAGCACAGTGTTAAGGCCAGTCGAATGAAGGAGCTCGCCAGCCATTGGTAGACAGCCAGAAAATCCAGATGCTCAATGAATTTATCGATGCGGACGAGCCGCCACTCTTCAAAAAAGACGTAGAGCTGCTTGGCAGCCTCATCAGGGCCAAATAATGCGACGGCCTGGATCGTGATGCCGGACAGGCTCACTGCAAGGATAAGGACGATGCCCGCCATATGTCTGGCTCGCAGCGGTCCCTTCATATGATGGGCCAGCAGCAGGAGGATAGTGGCGTCAACAAATCCCGAGGCCCCCATCAGGGCGCCGCGCCACACAGGTGACATACCGAATTCCAACATCGGCGCCAAATAGCGAAAGTCGCTATTGGACATATTTATGATTAACAGTCCTAAGCTCAGCAACAGCGAGAGCGGCAACAGTATTCCTGCCGTAATAGCGATTGCTTGAACGCCGCAATACGCTGCGGCAAAGGCAAATATCAAATACATAGCGACGATTGCCCATGCTGGCGTCATCGGCATATAGACAGCTTTGGCCCAGCCGACGGATGTCTTCAAGACATGGATGGCCAGGAGGCTCAGATAGAGGCCCAGAGGTACACAGATAGCCGCCGCCACTATGCGCCCGTATCGATCAGCCAGCCACTGCTTCAGACTCGCTTGCCCCAATCGCCTCATAATAAAACCAATCAGGGCCAGCCATACCGCCAAAAAAACGGATGCGACCAACGCACTTATCCACACATCTCGTTTGGCTGAATTGACCATCGCATTAAGCACCATAATTTGCCCTGCCAAACCAGAGAACATTATATATAGCATGGCTGCCTGCAACGGGCCTATTCGTCTTGCTGCCTTCATATCGCACATCCATTCTCAACTTCATGATTCTTATATAATTTGCCATTAGGACCAATAGTATGCGATGTGAATGGCGATAGAGATCGTGGGGGAGGAGGGAGATCAGGCCCTTGCCGTGTACAGCCATTTCTTACGAAATAGATGTATTTGTTTATGATGTCCTGGTGAAAAGCGAAAAGACACGTCGCTCCGATTCTATCAAATGTTGCAGCTTCATCATTGAAAAGTGCATGTCCTGGCGGTAACAGGCTGTGATAAATTAGGAGACGTACTTGACCTTTGTCGATATGATAACGGTTACAAAAAAGTGAGGAGGCTTCAAAGTGAGAAAATGGACGGTTAAAATTGGCTTGATCGTCATGTCCGCCATGCTGGCCATAGGCGTGCTGCCGCCCTTCGGGCTGCCGCAGGCGGCTGCGGATGCGACCACAGTGGAGGTGCGGCTGGACGGCAACGACATCCCGGCTGACAGTGTCAATGGCCATACCTTCAAGGGCTTCGGCGTCCTGAGCGCGAACAGCACAAGCGCTCTGCTGATGGACTACAAATCGGAGCAGCCGGAGGCGTATGCCCAGATGCTGCGCATCCTGTTCGGCGGGGATCATCCGATCATGACGCATGTCAAGATCGAGATGGGCAACGACCGCAACAACTCGACCGGCCCCGATCCGGCTACGATGCGCACGGCAGACGAGGAGGCCAATGTCGCCAGACACCCGGGCTTCCAGCTTGCCGCCGATGCCAAAAGGATCAATCCCGACCTGAAGGTGAGCATCCTGCGCTGGAGCGCGCCGGCATGGGCGGATAACAACAACGACATGATCTACACCTGGTACAAACAGACGATTCTGGCCGCCTATCGTGAATACGGTTACATGGCGGACTACGTCAACCCGCATATTAACGAGCATGCGCCGGATTTGGCCTGGAGCAAGCAATATGCTGCGCGGGTCAAGTCGGACAATACGGGGTTTGCAAACGAGCTGGAGCAGACGCTGTACAACCGGATCCAGACGGTCATCTCGGACGAGGTGGGGACAGGCTCGTTCGGCGCTGCGATGGTGAGCGATGCTTCCTTGCGGGAGGCGGTGCCGATCGCGGCATTCCACTACAATACCGACGACGATCGCGAGGGCAACTTCAAGCGGCTGGCGGATCAGTACGACATTGAGGTGTGGAACAGTGAAGCGCAGGCAACCTTTAGCAACAGCGCCTTCCGTCCGAACAACAACACCAAGGACCCTTCGGTAGAGGGCACCGGTATCGGCGGGACGGGCAGCGCGTTGGAGATGGGCAACACGATTATCAAAGGCTTCGTCAACTCGCGTCGCACGCACTTCATCTATCAGCCGGCGATCGGCTCCTTCTACGAGGGCGGCCAATATTCCTTCAAGGAGCTGCTAAGCGCCCGCGATCCATGGTCGGGCTGGGTACATTACGATGCCGGGCTGGATGTGCTGCGTCATTTCAGCTCCTTTGCCCGGATCGGCTGGGAGAATGAAGACAACACGGCAGGCATCTGGCGGACCGTGACGGCGGCCAGCTCCACTGGCGCGACAGGCACCAATCCGGTCAATGGCCGCAATGGGCTGCCGAACTATATGACTCTGGCGGCTCCGGACAAGAGCGACTTCTCGACCGTCATCGTCAATGATAGCGAATATCCAAGAACGTACAAAATTCAAGCAGTCAATATGACCTATGAGGGCACGCCGTCGCTAGCCGTATGGGAGACGCGCGCGGCGGACGAGGGCCAGGCCTTCAATCGCAATTATTTGACCTACCTCGGACAGACTGACGCAGATGGAGATGGTGTCTATACGGTACAGATCAAGCCGTACTCGATCGCAACCGTGACGACGCTCGCGCAGGACGCGATCGAGGCGGAGCCGCTCCCTGTAGAGGGCGAGCGCATCGTGCTCGATACGGACGAGACGGGAGCTGTTCGCGATACGACGGACAACATCCTGTATGCCGATGATTTCGACTATCGCGGCCAGACTGTGCCAGTCATCGGGCCAGACGGGCAGATCGTCGGCCAGCAGGATTATGTCGCCTCGCGCGGCGGCTCCCAGAGCGTCATCCCGCGCTATACGCATGATCGCAACGGGGCCTTCGAAGCCTATCTCGACGAACAGACGCAGAACTACGTGCTCCGGCAGCAGCTCGATCGGGATAAGATGAGTCTGGGCGGCACCTGGAACGGCGGCGATCCCGTGACGGCGATCGGCGACAACCGCTGGACGAACTACCGAGCGAGCGTCGATGTCTCGTTCGAGACGAACAACACCTATGGCGGCAACAATTACGCCGCGATCGGCGCCCGCTATCAGGGGGGCGGCAGCTCGCACCAGCTTGGCGGTACGCCTTATGTGCTCAAGTTCTGGTTCGACGGGGGCTGGCAGCTGCTGATCAATGGCGCTGCGGCGGCCAGCGGCAACGTAGCAAGCGGAACGGGCGGCGTCAAGATCGATAGCTTCGATACAGCATACGACGCTTGGCATAACCTTGCCATCCAGGTCGCAGGCAACCGCATCACGGCGTATGTGGATGACGTCCAAGTAGCCAGCTATACGGACGCCAGTCCCAAGCTGTCCGGTCGCGTCGATCTGGGGAGCGGTTACTATCATGTCCGCTTCGACAATCTGCGGGTGGAGAAGGTCGATGGCTATATTCCGTACTATACGGAGCTGCTCGACGATCTCGAGATGTATGACTTGACAGCATCGCGCGCGACCAAGCTGGTATACAACGATCAGTGGGATCGTCGCAACGGACAAGGGATGTATCATTACCAGCGGTCGCTGTCGACGAGCCAGGGCGCTGGTGCGACGCTGCAGTATACATTCGCTGGCACGGGCCTGGATATCCTCGGTCCGAATAGCGGCACTGCCGTGCTGGAGGCAACAGTAGACGGAGAGATCGTCGTCATGTCCGCCCCGACGCTCGCCTCAAGAGAGCTGTATCAGACCTACGCCTTGCGCGGTCTGGCGGATAGAGAACATACAGTCCAGATCCGTGTCGTTAGCGGCACGCTCGTGGTGGATGCGATCGGCATCGTGTCTGGTCATGCGACAGGGACGCCGGAGCTGGGCAAGCTGCAGGCGGCGCTGACCGAGGCGCAGGACGTCGAGATCGAGGAGGAGTATCTCGCGAGCGACTGGGCGATGTTCGTAGCAGCCAGAGCGGCTGTGCGCGAGGCGCTGGACGATCCGGCCGCTTATGGACTGGATCAGGAGGGTAGCGATCAGCTGGCTGCGCGGCTGACTGCCGCACAGGCTCAGTTGGCGATGGGAGATATACGCTCGCTGGCCTCGCCGCATTATGCGGCGGCCTATGTCGGAGACTCGCCGAATCTGCCGACGCAGGTCGAGGCGACGCATGAGGACGGTACGACCTCGATGGTGGGCGTCAACTGGGAGCTGAGCGATGTCAGCTTGGATACGCCTTACCAGACCGTCACGGTTACCGGTACGTACGGCAACTTGCAGACGACCGCCTATATCGAGGTGGTACCCAAGGATATTCGGTATTTCGTAGACGTCAACGGCACCGCACAGGCGCTCGGGTCCGTCTCGCCGGCCTATCGCTCGGTGGCGGCGCTGGCTGAGGCGTCGGGCAAGCCGTTGCTCAACGATGCGCCAGACCGGGTCTACGACGCCGACGCAGGCTGGGGCCATAGCGCTATCAGCGCGAGCGGCGCTGCCCAGACTGTATCCTACAAGGGGATCGTCGCCGGACCGTACAGCAAGCAGACGACGACAGGCATCTATACCAACAATGCCAACGGCTCCACGCTGGTGTACACCTTTGGCGACCTGCCCGCCGGCCACTATACGCTGACGCTCGGCACCTACAGCTGGTGGACGAGCAACGCGCGGACGGAGCAAGTATATCTGGAGGTTGACGGACGGAGCGAGCTGGTGGACACCATTGTGCTGAACACCGCTTCCTATGATGTCGTCAAGGGCTATACGTTTACGCTGGATCAGGCAGGGGAGGTCAAGCTGAAGCTGGTCGCCACATCACAGGCTCAGTCGCCGATGCTGTCCTTTGTCGGCGTGGCGAGGATCGCGGAAGACGAGGAGCCTGACGCGCAACCGCTGTATTTGTCGGGACCCGAGAGCGCGCTGGCCAACGAGATCTTTGACGCGACGCTTGGTCTGAATGCAGGGACGGCGCGTCCATACGGACTGGACTTTACGATTCATTATGATCCGGAGCATATCGACTATGTGTCCTCCGAGGTGCTCAAGGCGGGCTTCACGCTGGTGGATCAGTCGCCCGCGCCTGGCAAGCTGCGGGTGCTGGCTGTCGATCTTGAGCCAGGGGAGGCCGATGCGGCATTGACTGCGCTATTGCAGCTCCAGTTTCAGGCAAAGGCGCGCTCGGAGTCGGTCATTAGCCATATCTCCGTATCCGACATCGTCATTGCGGATGCCGCAGGCACAGAGAGAGAGGTGGCGGAGCCGCTGACGCACAGTATTGAGCTCCTCGCGCATGCCCCTGGGGATCTGAACGGCGACGGCAAGCTCGGGATCGGCGACCTCGCGCTGATGGCGTCCGTCTATTATGGCAAGACGTCGGCCGACGCCGATTGGCAGACCTACCGAAGAGCCGATCTCACCGGCGACGGCAAGATCGACATCGAGGACCTGCGCAAGCTTGCGCAGATGATATTGAGCACGTAGCCGGCAATAGAGCCGAATAAGGATGTCCGAGGGCACGCTAGAGGCTGCCCTCGGACATTTCCGCTTCGACGCGCTGGAGAAATTCTCGCGGAGACACGCCTTCCACCTTTTTGAACACCTTGCTGAAATAAAATGCGCTGTCGTAGCCAAGCTTTTGCGAGATTTCGTAAATGCGGCCTTCGCCTCGCAGCATCATTTCCTTGGCTGCGGCCATTTTGGTCTCGGTGATATATTCCACAAAATTTATTTTGGCCACCTTCGAGAAGAGATGGCTCAAGTAATTGGGACTGAAGTTGAAGACGTCGGCCACATGGTTCAGCGTTAATTTGACGTTCAGATTGCGCTTGATATATTCCTGCACATGGCTTACGACCTGGGTCTTGTAGCTCTGCTTGCGGGTGGATAGCATCGCGCAGCAGCCATCCCGGAGTCGGGTCAGCCAGGCGATGACGTCCTCGATCGCATGCATCTGATAGATGCCGCGATAGCTCTCCGGTTCGCTGGCGAAGATCTGCTCGACGATGTCCTTGCCGTCCGCCAGCAGAGAGGTAGCCATAAACAGCACGCTGCATGCGGCGTCGATCGCCGGTACGAGCGCATCCTGCCGTCCTTCGAACGTATCGATCAGCTTCGTGATGAGGGTATGAAGCGCCCGGATATCGATCTCCTCGAACGCGCGGCGCATCTCCTGACGCATCGCGGAGAAGTCGAACAGCGTCTCGGCAGCCGTCGCTTCGTTGCGCGAATAAAATACGAACGCTTGCTGACGGACTGCCTCGGGCAACGCTTGACGCGCGACCTGGTAGCTGTCCCGGATGAGATAAGGGTCCTCAACGGCGTAGCCGATGGAGCCCATGATCGTCACATTAAAGTAGTTGCGCAGGATAAGGGCCATATGCTCCAGCAGCTTGCCAATATCGGGCACCCAGACGTTCGCATCGGTCGTAGGAACGGGCAACGTGACGGCGAAGTTGCGCAAATCCAGGCTGGTCACGAAGCAAGGTCTGTCGGTCTGCAGCGTGCTTTTGGCCATTTGCAGCGTGCTGCTGCAGAAGGCAACCAGCTTGTCTCCCTGGGGAGGCACGCTGCTCGGTTCGACGATCCGGCAAATGCACACCGCATACGCGGGCTCCGACAAGTCGATCGAAAGGTCGTTCTTATGAAGATTGTATTGATGTTGATTTTCGAACAGGTTATGGAACAGTCGGATGAAAAATTTGTCGCGTTGCGCATTCAAATTGCTCCGGTAATCCAGCGATGGATGTTGCTCCAACGCACGGTAATCGTCCAGCATGGCAGATGCCTTGACGATCGAATCGGCGAGCGCCTGCGGCGTCAGCTCCAGCTTGATCAGATAGTCGGCCGCTTGCACCTCTACGGCGGCGCGGGCGTATTCGAATTCCTCATAGCTGGTCAGGATGATGAAAAACGGGATTCGACCGTGTTTTTTGCGAACGCTCCCTGCAACCTCCAATCCGCTTTTGACCGGCATCTTAATATCCGTAATGACGATATCGGGCTGCAGCGTGTCGATCATTTCCTCCGCCTGGCCGCCGTTTTGCGCGGTGCCGACAATTTCAATATTGTATTGCTCCCATTTGAGCATCGATTGCAGGCCGATGCATACCAACGGCTCGTCATCGGCAATCAATAGTTTGATCATGATTTTTCCCCCTGCACAGGCAATAGAATGAACATTTTTGTGTAATGCGAAACTTCGCTTGCAATGGATAAGCCATATTTGTCGCCAAACGCGAGCCGCAGACGCTCGTGTACGCTGCGCAAGCCAGTATGGGCGAGGATGCCGGAGGCGTCGGCAGGCTGCTCCGACAGGATAGCATCGATTTTGTCCTGCGCGATGCCGATCCCGTTATCCTCTACCGTAATGAGCAGATCTAATGCGCCGCTTCGTTCGATACGTATGTTGATGCGACCGCTGCTCCCTTTGGGCTCGATCCCGTGGAAGATAGCGTTCTCGACGATCGGCTGCAGGGTGAAGCGCGGGATGAGGCAGACTAGCATATCCTGAGAGACACTCATCTGCTCCATCGCAATCATGCTGCCGTAGCGGTATTTCTGGATCAGGAAATAATCGTCCAGCAAAGCCAACTCCTCCTCGAGCGGAACCAGATTGCGACTGTCCTTGGCAATGTTGCGCAGCAGTCGGGACAACGAAGTCGTCATCTCCGCGATCCCGGAGGCGTTCTGGATCGTCGCCATCCATTTGATGGAGTTCAGCGTATTGTAGAGGAAATGCGGGTTAATCTGACTTTGCAGCATCCGGTATTCGAGCTCTTGCTTCTGCTTCTCGTCCGCTACCCGCGTCTCCATGAGCGCGACGATGTCCTGCGACAGCCGATTGATGCCTCGGCCCACGTCGCCCAATTCGTTGTCCCATTCGATCATGCGGTCGACAAAAAAATGGCCCTGGGCGATTTTATCCATTCGCTTCTTGAGCTTCTCCACCGGATTGCTGATCGTGCGGGTCAAATAAACGGTGATCATGCCACCCGCGGCGAGAACGAGGCAGGCTACGCCGAGCATGAGCAAAATCCATACATTGGATAACGAGATCAACTCCTCTGTCGCCAGCGTCTGCGTCAGCGCTACGTCGCCTATGACTGGATAGGATACGGCGATCCGGCTTGCTCCGTCCCCAGTCTCCATCCGGGACACCACAGTGTTGGAGCCCGTAGAATAATCATTGATGAAAGCGGTGTCAATGTTATCAAAAACAACCGCCTCGATCTCGTCTCCGTTAATCGCATAATGCGTGCCGCCGAGCGTCAGCAGCAGCTGCGAGCCGGAGGGCAGAGCGTAGCCGTACAGCTTATCTGTAATAACCGAAGTGCTGGCAAGCAGATACACGGTCCCTACGGAGGAGGCCTTGTCATAGATCGGGAAGATGACGGGGATAACCTTGGCATTGGAGAACGGGTCCTGGATAATCCGTCCCCATTGCTCCGTCGCATCCTTATGGATGTCTGCCAGCAGAGGCAAGCTGTGAATGTTCAAAGGCCGCGACGTACTGCTCGCAAGATTGTCCACCTGCAGAAATTTGCTGCCGTTATCCGTTGCGATCAGTCGACGTACATAACTGTTGGAGAGGTTGGCGCGGAAGTCCTCCTGCATGGACGCGTACACGCGGATCGCATCCATCGCGCTTGCGCTCTCCGATGTGAAGTAATCGACTAACAGCGTATTGGTGGCAGAGTTGGCGCTGTTCTTCATCACATGGGCGGACAGATTGATAAGATCCTTTTCGATAATATGAGCCACGAGCTGAAGATTGAACTCTGCCGCCTGCACCGCTGTCTTGCGCTGAAAATACGAGATCATCTCGTAGCTGAAGATCGACAGGAGCGAAGCCGTCAACAGGGCAAATACGGTCATAATCAATATAATGCGGCGTTTAATCGTTGCATGTCTAAGCTTCCTCAAGCGTAAGCACTCCTTTGTATACGTTAACAATACCATAATTAGCGCTGCTGCAAGAAGCAGACGAATAAAAAACAAACGATAGTGCATGTTTTGAATATAATTTTGCAGGAAGCAATCTGAAAACGCTTCAAAAGATGAAGAAAGTGAAGGATTAGCCGTTAAAATTGTATCCCCTTCCATCGAATTATGCACTAAACTTTATTGTAGATTCACAAATCGCCAGGAAAAGGGGACTGTAACATGAGATTCAAAAAGACATGGGGAATGGGACTGACCGTAATGCTCGCAGCGGGGATGCTGGCAGGATGCGGCGGCAACAATAACGGCGGAACGCCGGCGCCGGAGAAGACGCCGGCAAACTCCACAAATACGGCTAACGCCCCGGCGGAGAAAGGCGATGAGCCTGTTACCTTGAAGTGGGCGCTCTGGGATTGGGAAGCAACCGCTTACTATGAGCCGCTGATCAAAGCGTATACCGATGCGAATCCTCACGTCACGATTGAATATGTCGATCTGGGCTCCACGGATTACATGACGATGCTCAGCACGCAGTTGTCCGGCGGAGCCGACCTGGACGTGCTGACGATCAAGGATATTCCCGGCTACGCCAACCTGGTCAAGCAAAATCACCTGGAGCCGCTGAACGGCTTTATCGGCGACAGCGGCATCGACAAAGCCGCCTATGGCGGTACGGTAGAGCAGATTCAGGTCAATGACGAAGTGTACGCGCTCCCGTTCCGCAGCGATTTCTGGCTGATCTATTACAACAAGGATCTGTTCGACAAGGCTGGCGTGCCTTATCCGACCAATGATATGACCTTCGACCAATACGAAGAGATCGCCAGAAGCGTCACTTCGGGCTCAGGCGCTGAGAAAGTATACGGCGCCCATCATCACACCTGGCGCAGCGCCGTGCAGTTGTTCGGCATTTTGGACGGACAGCACTCGGTCGTTGACGGCAATTACGATTTCCTGAAGCCGACCTACGAGCGCGCGCTCAAGATGCAGGATGACGGCATCATTATGGACTACGCCACGCTCAAAACGTCCAGCACCCATTACTCTGGCGTATTCTACAACAACTCCGTCGCCACGCTCAACATGGGCAGCTGGTTTATCGCAACGCAGATCGAGAAGGTCAAAAGCGGCGAATCCGCTGCCGTGAACTGGGGCATCGTGAAGTATCCGCATCCGGACGGCGTGGAGCCGGGGACGACGCTGGGTACGATTACGTCGCTGGCAGTGAATCAGAAATCCGCCAAAAAAGAAGCGGCGCTTGACTTCCTGAAGTTCGTAACAGGCGACGAGGGCGCAGCGGTCATCGCTTCGACCGGTACGATTCCGGCGATCAAAAATGCTGAGGTTCTCGATTCGATCGCCAGCATCGACGGCTTCCCGACGGACGAGAACAGCAAGGAAGCGCTGAACACGGCCAAAACGTACCTGGAAATGCCGATCCATGAGAAAAGCGCGGATATCGAAGTCATTCTGAACGAAAACCACGACAACATCATGACCAAAAACACAAGCATCGACCAAGGGCTGGCGGACATGAACAAACGCGTAGAGCTCATACTGGGCAACTAAATTTTTGCGGGGCGGGCGTCAGCCCGCCTCTTTCAAAAGAAAAAGAGCAAGCGGGATGCGTACGAGAAGGTTTGGAGGGAAAAGCATGCAGACAGAAACGAAGCCGGTTACGCAGAAAGTCGGCAAACCGCGGCTATCGAAGGGAATCAGGGATCATCTGGTGGCGTACAGCTTTATTGCGCCTAACTTTATCGGCTTTGCCTTGTTTACGCTAGTGCCGATGATTTTTGCGGTTATTCTTGCATTTGTGAAATGGGACGGTTCCAATCCGATGAACTTTGTCGGTATTGATAATTTTATACGGCTTGTGAAGGATACGACCTTTCATAAAGCGCTCTGGAACACGGTCGTTTACACGGTTGGCGTCGTGCCGCTGACGATGGCGTGCGCGCTTGGGCTGGCGATTTTGCTTAATCAGAAGCTCTTCGGGCGGAATTTTATGCGCACGGCGTTTTTCTTCCCGTACGTCGCTTCGCTGGTCGCCGTAGCAGCGGTGTGGAACTTTATCTTCAGTCCGACGATGGGGCCGCTCAACAACCTGCTCCATCTGCTGACCGGCATCCCGATCGAGGATCTGCCGCGCTGGGCGGCCGACAAGGACTGGGCGATGTTCACCGTTGTCTTGTTCACGGTATGGAAAAACATGGGCTACTACATGGTCATCTACCTCGCCGGACTGCAAGGCGTCAATCCCGAGCTGTACGAGGCTGCCGAGCTTGACGGGGCAGGGGGCTGGAAGCGATTCGTCAATGTGACGATCCCGCAGCTCGCGCCGACGACCTTCTTTGTCCTGATGATCCTGGTCATCAATTCGTTCAAGGTATACGACATCTTCATCAACCTGTTTGCCGGTGCGGATAACCAGCTGAATGACTCGACAAGGGTGTTGGTGTATCAGATCTATAATACCGCCTTCCGATCGCTGGATTACGGTTACGCCAATGCCATGGCCATCGTGTTGTTCCTGATCGTCATGGGCATCACGATCATCCAGTTCCGCGGCGAAAAAAGATACGGTCAATAGGAGGAGACAGAAGATGGTTGGACCCCAAAAGAAATTCCGCGCAGGCTGGAAGATGCTTGCATACCTTGCGCTGATCGCGGTGTCGATCGGCATGATCGTCCCGTATATCTGGATGCTGTCGTCGTCGTTCAAGTTGAATAAGGATGTCTTCGCCTTTCCGATGGTGTGGATCCCGGACAATATCCGCTGGCAAAACTATGTCGACATCTGGACGCGGATTCCGCTAGGCACCTTTATCTACAATACAGCCAAGCTATCGGTTATCGTCACCTTGCTGCAATTGCTCACCTCCAGCTTCGCCGCCTATGCCTTCGCCAAGCTGCGATTCAGAGGGAGGAACCTGTTGTTCCTCGCCTATATCGCCACGATCGCAATTCCGTGGCAGGCCTATATGGTGCCGCAATTCATCCTGATGCGCGAGCTTGGCCTCAACAACACGCATCTGGCGATTATTTTCCTGCAGGCGTTCTCGGCCTTTGGCGTGTTCCTGATGCGCCAGTTTTACCAAGGCATCCCGGATGAGCTATGCGAGGCCGCGCGGATCGACGGCTTGAGCGAGTACGGCATCTGGGCGCGTCTGATGCTGCCGCTCTCCAAGCCGGCGTTGTCGACGCTGACGATCTTTACATTCGTGTCGACCTGGAACGACTTCCTCGGACCGATGATCTATCTGACCAAGACGGAGCTGAAGACGATCCAGATCGGCTTGCGGATGTTCATCTCGCAATATTCGGCGGAATACGGACTCATCATGGCGGCCAGCGTCGTCTCGATCATCCCGGTGTTGATCATCTTCCTGGCGCTCCAAAAAAACTTCGTGCAAGGCGTCGCTTCTTCAGGTATAAAAGGATAGAATACAAGCGTGTAAGGCTGGATGGGCTGCGTCATGCGGCCGATCCATTCCTGCGCGTATCCGTATTGAAGCTTTGTGTATGCGCTTACAAAATTTTGAAATTACTTGATGAGGAAGTGAACTTCATTGACAACGCTCAAAAAATTCACGGCAGCATGGACCGCCATCTGTATGGCGCTCATCCTGCTCGCATCGCTTGCTCCTGCCGGTTCCGGCGGTATCGCCCATGCGGAAGAGAGCACCAGCACGGTATTGTTCCAGGATGATTTCTCCGCTGCGGCCCTTTCTTCGAGCTGGAGCGTGCTGACCGGTACATATGGCGTTCAGAGCGGGATCCTGAATGCGACGAGCACAGACGCCGTCATCCTGGCTGGCGAGTCGTCATGGCGGGATTACGCAGCGGAGGCTCAGGTGCGGATCCATGCCAACGGCGGCTACGCCGGCATCGTATTCCGGGCGCTGGACAATCGGAACAACTACTGGCTAAGACTGTACAGACCCGCCTCGGGCTCGACTCAGGTGCAGCTCATCCGGCGGGTCAACGGATCGGCTACCGTCCTGGCCTCCGCTAACCAGACGTTGTCGATCAACCAATGGTATGATCTCAAGGTCGTGGCGATCGGCAGTCAACTCCAGGGCTACCTGAACAATGTCAAGGTGATCGACCATACGGATACGCAGTATGCGTCGGGCAAGGTCGGCCTGCAAAATCTGACGCAAACGATGTCGGCGGACAATGTCGTCGTGACCGAAATCAAGGCGACGCTCGAGGATGGCACGAAGCTGCCGGCTTCATACGACCCGGTTGTGGTCGCGACCTTGACGGGGCAGCAGCCGGCGATGCCGCAGACGATCAGCGGCGTAGCGTATGACAATTCAACAATCGATGAGATTCATGTCGACTGGAGCATGCCGGCGGAGGCCGATTATTCGCAAGTGTTGGCCCCTGCGATCGAGGTGACGGGGACCGCATATTTGAAGGTGGGGGCCGAGCAGACGAGACATGAGCTGGCCGAGCCGGTGCATGCCTATGTAGAGGTGGTGCCTCCCGATCTGAGATACTTTATCGATGCGGGCGCCGGCGCGCCGCATATCTATCAAGCGGTCAAGGCGCTTGCGGGCGACGAATTGCTCAACGCCTCCGCCAATGCGGCGTACGATGCGTCGTCGGGGTGGGGCTATGTCGCGCGGACCAGCGCGGGCGCGAACAGCGCCATCATCAACAAGTCGGAGCAGTCCGACCTCGACAAAAACGCGACCGGCATCATGATCGACGGCGGCGACCCGCTGTCCACGCTCTCCTACAAGCTCGATGGGCTGGAGGGCGGCAAAAGCTACCGATTCAGCTCCTATCATCGTCTGTGGTGGAGCAATGAGATGCCGATCAAAATCGCCATCGACTACATGCTCGGCGGCAAAAAGGTGTCCCATATCGTCAATCGTCTCCATCTGGATCATGCCGGACATTCCCGGCTCGTCACCTACGATCTCGAGCTGCCCGAGGGCGCAACCGACGTGACCTACGTCCTGACCAACGCGGGCTCTTATACGGACGGCCCGGGGTCAGGCAAGACGAACAAAAACGCAGCGATCAGCTGGTTGGCCGTGCAGGAGCTGGCAGGTGCGGCGCAGCCGATGACGTATGCCTCGCTAGGCGGCTTGGCCGGTCAAAATACCGATGTCTGGTTCGACACGAGCGGCGTCCCGATCCAAGCGCATGGCGGACAGGTCGTCTGGGTGGAGCATGTATCCTGGAACGGCAATGTACCGGCCTATACGGATAGCCCGTCGGACGAGGACGGCGCCTGGCTATGGGTGGGGGAGGACAAGACCTACGGGGGACGGCCAATCGGCGGCATCCACACCTATGTGTCCAAGGATCTCTACAATTGGGTGGACATGGGCATCGCGTTGTACCCGCATCGCGTATTCCCGATGGAGAAAACAGCGAATGGCTCTGGCGTCCAGTTCAGCGATAGCCAGCTTGCGGCCTTGAAGGCCCGCGCGATGGGGACGGCGGGCGTCGGCGTGAACGAAATGGGCGAGCCGTTATCCCGGTTCGACATCGACTATGCCCGCGATTTCCTGCAGGCGTATGTCGATACGAGCGTCCATCCCGACTATAGCCGCAGCGACGACGCAGCCTTCGACTACACATCCGCAACCTACGACGAGGCCAATCTGCGACTCGCCTTCGATCGCACGTATGCCTACTACTCGATTATGGAACGTCCCAAGATGCTGTACAACGATACGACGAAGCAGTATGTCCTCGTCTATCATGTCGACGGCCCTTCGGACGCTCGCATCCTGGAGTTCTACGATACGCTGAAGAACAGCCCGATGGTCGTCACAGCAGCCAGCCGTTACAGCCGGGCGCAGATGGGCTTCGCCGTATCGGACTCGCCATTCGGCCCGTTCAAGCTGGTCAACGCCCAACGTATGAATTATGTCGAAGGGCGCTACGACAGCAGTCCGGGGATGGCGCGCGACATGACGGTGTTCAAGGACGACGATGGCAAGGCGTACGCCATCTACTCCAGCGAGGAAAATCGCTACACGTACATCTCGCTGCTGAACGACGATTATACGGCCCCCCTCAAAAACGGCACAGAGGGCTTCGGCGAAACGTTCACGGGCCGCGTATTCACGGATATGAATCGGGAAGCGCCGGCGGTGTTCAAATATAACGGCGATTATTATTTCATTACGTCCGGTACGACGGGCTGGGACCCCAATCCCTCGATCGCCTACCGCGCCAATCATATCTTCGGCAATACGACAGACGGCGGCCAGACGTTTACGGCGTATACGAACCTGGGCAACCCGTTCCCGAACGACAGCTCCAACACGTCGTATCGCTCACAGTCGACGGCGGTTATCCCATACGATCCCGAGAACGGACTGTTCATCTATATGGGCGACCGTTGGATCCAGCGCGCGCTGGATACGTCGGGTTATGTATGGACGCCGATCCGTATCACCGATGACGGAGCCCGGATCGAGGGCCAGACTGTGAGCGACTGGAAGCTGGAGTCGCTTGATGCGCTCGCGCCGCTACAGGTGCTGGAGGGCGGCGAGCATGCCGTCAAGCTGGGCGAAGCGTTGGAATTGCCCGAGACGCTGAAGGTGAAGCAAGGCTCTGCGGTGTATGACGGGGTGCCCGTCAGCTGGGATCCAGCGAGCTTGGCGGCGGCCAGTCTGAGACTGGGAACGGCAGAGGTGCAAGGCACGCTGGGCGGAAGCTCCGCCGTGGCCGGTCTGACCGTCCGCGTCGACGTTGCCGTAGCGCTCCCGGACCATATGATCTATTTCGTCAGCCCGTCCTCTGCTGCTGTGGCGCAGTACGCGCAGTTGGTCGCCGACTATACGGCTGCTACGGGCCAGCAGCTCCGGCATAGCGACGCGGAGCAAAGCTACGATCCCGCGAGCGGCAGAACCTGGGGCTACACTGGCACGAACAGCATCCTCCGCTCCAATAGCACGGATATCTACCAAAGCTTGCGTTATGTCAATACGACCAGCACCAGGGAGCTGACCTACAAGTTCGACCTTGAGGCGGGCGAATACCATGTCTACCTCGGCTTTTATGACCCGTGGTTCTCGTCCTCCCAATCGAACCGCGTCGTCAGCACCTCCATCAACGGGACGACGGTGGAGACGGGCAGGGTCATCAACGGCTCCTACGAGACTGCGGCCCACCCGAATATCGCCATGGACGCAGACGGAACGATGGAGATCGTCGTATCCCCGGACAGGACAGGCAGCAATACCGACGTGCAGCTGAGCTGGATCATCATCGCCAAGACGACAGCGGATGCGGAGCCGACAACGGACAAGGCGGCGCTGCAAGCGTTGTATGACGAGCTGCGGGATAAGCCAAACGCCAACTACACGACAGCAAGCTGGAGCGTCTTCCTGAGCGCGCTGACGGGAGCGCAGGCGGTGCTCCAGAATGAAACGGCAACCCAGCAGCAGGCGGATGACGCGCTTCAAACGCTTCGAGCTGCGGCGGACGGGCTGGAGACGAAGCCTCCGGTGGACAACCCGCTGTACATGACGGGAGCGGAGAGCGTCGTAACCGGGCAAGTCTTTGAGGTAACGATCGGGTTGGGATCCTTTAGCGAGAGCGTATACGCGCATGATTTCACAGTCCTCTATGATCCGGCGCAGGTGGAATATATCGGAGCGGAAGCGTTGAAGGACGGCTTTGCGATCCTGGATCAGACGGTCTCGGACGGCCAGATCCGTTTCCTGGCCAGCGATACGCAGCCGGTGGAAGCGAATGGCGAGCCTACGGCGCTGCTGAAGCTGCAGTTCCGTGCGATGGCATTGTCTGAGACTGCGGCAAGCGCCATGACGCTGACGGATGTCATATTGGCAGACGCTTCGGGTACCGAGATGGCGGTAGAGGAGCCGGTAACGTACAGCTTCGATATCGAGGCAGTGATCAAAGACGCGCTGCATACGGCGATATCCAGTGCGACCGCGCTGCATGACTCTGCCGTCGAGGGGCAGCAGGCAGGGCAATATCCGAGCGGCTCGAAGGCAACGCTGTGGCAGGCAATTCAGGCCGCGGTGGCTACGCAGGCGAATGAAGCGGCAACGCAGGAGATGGTCGATCAGGCGGTACAGGCACTGAGCGTAGCGGCGCAGACCTTCGAAGCGCTGGCGATCACGCTGGCGCCGGGCGATCTGAACGGCGACGGCAAGCTCGGCGTCGGAGATCTGGCGTTGATGGCCGCCGCATACTACGGCAGATCGAGCAGCGACACGGACTGGGACGCTTACAAGAAAGGCGATCTGAACGGCGACGGCGTCATCGATATCGCCGACCTGCGCAAGCTGGCGCAAGGGATCATGGGCAGGATCTAGCGAGGGGGATGAAGAAGGGTATGAATAGCCGAATTACAAATAGAGCGTGGTGCCTCGCACTGGTAGGGCTGCTGCTATGCTCGGTATGGCCGCAAGCGCTGTTCGCGGCGCCGGAGGCCCCGGAGTTCTACATGAGCGTGTCCAAGGCCGAGGTCAAGGTGGGCGAGACGATCGTTGTGGAGATCGGTCTGCGCAACGCGCGAGAGCTGGTGGCGTACGAGCTGAACCTGATGTTCGATCCGGCCTTGTGGACGGCGGGCAGCAGCGTCTTCACCAGCAAGCTAAGCGGCTTCAGCGGGCTGGCCAATGCCGAATTGCTGGCCGCAGGCCAGGTGCGCGGCGTCTATAGCAAGCTCGGCGATGCGCCAGGCGAGAGCGGCAACCTCGTGCTCGGCACCGTCAAGCTGACCGCCAAGGCGGTCGGCGCAGCGGAGTTCACGCTGGGCGCGATCAAGCTGGGAGATACCGGCGAGCAGTGGATGAGTCATGCTCCGGGTATCAAAACGAGCGTAAATATCGTCAGCGGCGGGTCGAGTGGAGGCGACAGCGGCTCGGGCAGCGGCCCTGGGGGCGGCGATAGCGGCTCGGGGACCGGCCCGGGTGGAGGAGATGGCGATGGCGGATCAGGGGGCAATACGGGGGAGAGCGGTACGAGCGGCGGCAGCGGCCCGAATCTCGGCAAGGAACCGATCATCACGGCGACCTCTGTGCTGGTGGAAGCGCCGGAGGTTGTCGACGGCACGGCGCAGGTGAAGCTGAGCGACGATCACATGAAGCGAGCGATCGAGCTGCTGAGCGGCTCGACGCTGCGGATCGTGGTGAAGCCTGATGCCTCGACGGGCAAGGTGGCGGTGTCGTTCCCTCTGGCTCAGATGCGGGCCGAATCGGGGCGCAAAGTGCAGCAAATCGTCATCGACAGCGGTCTGGCTCGGGTAACGCTGGAACGGCGACTGATCGAAGAAGCAGAATCTGTCCTGCAGTTCTCGGCGACGCGGCTGGATGCGTCGGCGATTCCGGCCGGGCTCGGCGAGCAGGTTGCTCCGGGAGCTGCGGGCTATCATCTCGAGCTGCTGCTGGACGGACGTTCGATCGCTGCGTTCGGCGCAGGCGACGTAATGATAGAGTTGCCCTATACACTGCGGCCTGGGGAGACGGCGGACAACGTCGTCGTCTACTATATAGCGGCTAACGGCAAGCCGGAGCTGGTCAAAAATGCAAGATACAATCCGGAGACGCAAACCGTCAAGTTTAACCCCAAGCGCTTCGGTCTGTACTTCCCGGCCTACGTACACAAGACGTTCGCCGACCTCGGCAAGGCGGAATGGGCGAGAGTCTACATCGAAGCGCTCGCGGCGCGGGATGCGGTAAACGGCGTCGGCAACGGCGCATTCGACCCGAACGGCCAACTGACGCGGGCGCAGTTCATCACGATGCTGGTGCAGCTGTTCGAGCTGGAGGAGACGTCGGCAGCGGCGACCTTCACCGACGCGAAGCGGGAGACGTGGTATTATCCAGCCGTATCGTCCGCGCAGCGGCTCGGCATCGTGCAGGGCAAGCCGGACGGCAGCTTCGGGATCAACGATCCGATCAGCCGACAAGACATGGCGGTGATGCTGCACCGCGCCTCGACGGCGCTGGGGCTGACGTGGAGCCGGACCGCAGCGGCGCCGACGTTCACGGATGCCGCCAGTATCGCGCCTTATGCGGTAGAAGCGATAGCGCTCATGCAGGAGCAAGGCATCATGGACGGCATGGGCGACGGCAGCTTCGCGCCGCAGGGACTGTCGACGCGGGCGCAGGCAGCAGCTGTGCTGTACAGGCTGTTCGGGCTGTAGCCAGAACGATCCCGTGACCGTAGGCTTGGTTTTGAGGGCAGCCTGAGAGATAGGAGGAAGAGGACGATGACAGGAGCTAATGCCAACGTCGATCAAGCGGCGCAGCGCGCCTACTGGCTGGAGAAGCTGAGGCAGCTCGCCGATCCGGTCCTGGGCCCCTTGGCCGAGCGGAGGCTCAAGTTGTCCATGCCGATCGAATGCAAGCCCGGCATGGAGGAGGATCGCGCCAAGTATACGCATCTGGAGGCGCTGGGCAGGCTGTTGGCGGGCATAGCGCCATGGCTGGAGCAGCCAGGCGGCGCAGAGGAGGAAGCGGAAGAGAAGCTGCGCATCCAATATGCGGCGCTGGCCAGGGCTGCGATCGATGCCGGGACGAACCCGGCATCGCCGGATGCCATGAACTTCGCGGAGGGCGGGCAGCCGATCGTGGACGCTGCCTTCCTGGCGCAGGCGCTGCTGCGCGCGCCTGGCGAGCTGTGGAGCAAGCTGACGCCGGAGGTGCAGCGCAATGTCGCGGACGCGCTCAAGGCGACGCGCAGTCGCAAGCCTCACGCGTCCAACTGGCTGCTGTTCTCCGCCCTGATCGAAGCGGCGTTGTATGTCATGGGAGAGCCGGATTGGGACCCGATGCGGATCGACTATGCGATCCGGCAGCATGAGCAGTGGTACAAAGGCGACGGCGCCTATGGCGACGGACCGGAGTTCCATTGGGACTATTACAACAGCTTCGTCATCCAGCCAATGTTGATCGACCTGCTGGAGACGATGCGCGGACAGGACGAGACCTGGGATGCGCTGCGCCCTGTCGCGCAGCTTCGGGCGCGCCGATATGCCGCTGTCCTGGAGCGGTTCATCGGGCCCGACGGCTCGTTCCCGCCGATCGGGCGTTCGCTCCCTTACCGCTGCGGGGCGTTCCACAGCCTCGCCCAGAGCGCGATGCGCGGCGAGCTGCCGGATGAGCTCTCCCCCGAGAGCGTACGGTGCGCGCTGACGGCGGTCATTCGCCGTACATTGGACGCACCGGGCACCTTTACGCCGGATGGGTGGCTGACGATCGGACTCGCAGGACATCAGCCGGAGCTTGGCGAGCGCTATATCTCGACTGGGAGCCTGTATCTGTGTGCCGCGGCCTTCCTGCCGCTGGGCCTGCCGGCTTCGCATCGGTTCTGGAGCGGTCCGGCCGCGCCCTGGACCTCTCGCATCGTCTGGAGCGGGGGAGATATCCCGATCGATAGCGCTTTTTCGTAGAATGATACAAGTTATTCGAGTTCTATACCTGGTCACCCTCCTTGCGGATTAACTATACTTTAAGAAGCGGCGGCGTTGTCCCTGCTTCCAAAATACGAACCGCGAGGAGCGATACATGTGAGAATATTGCTGCTAGATCTCGATTCGACCAATCCGACACATCTGGGATGTTATGGCTATCACCGCAACACCTCGCCTCATATTGATCGCATCGCGCAGAGCGGGGTTACCTTTACCAACTATTATACATCGGACGCTCCCTGCTGCCCGTCCAGAAACGCACTGATGAGCGGGAAATTCGGCATCCACAACGGAGTGGTCGGACATGGCGGGACCGCGGCCGATCAACGGCTGGAAGGGGCGAGCAGAGACTTCCAGAGCAAGCTCCATACGAACAGCCTGCCGGCGATATTCAGAAAGCAGGGGATGAAGACGGCCTTGATCAGCCCCTTTGCAGAGCGGCATTCGGCCTATAACTTCTATGCTGGCTTCCAGGAGATGTACAATACCGGCAGAAGCGGCATGGAGTCGGCCGAAGAGGTGACGCCAACCGTGCTGGACTGGCTGGACCGACATCAGCGCGAGGAGGATTGGTTTTTGTATGTGAATTACTGGGATCCGCATACGCCTTACCGCGCGCCGCAGGCGTTTGGCAATCCTTTTGAGGAGGAGCCGATCCCGGCTTGGCTTACGAGAGAGGTGTTCGAAGAGCATCGGCAAAAAATAGGTCCGCATAGCGTACATGAGCTGAATATGTATAACGACAAAACCTTCCCGGAATATCCTCGACATCCCGGTAAAATCGAGCAGTATGAGGAACTGCGGCATATGATTGACGGGTATGATTGCGGCATTCGATATATGGATTCGCACTTGGGCCTTATATTCGACCGCTTGGAGCAACAAGGAATCATGGACGAGGTCGTCATCATCATTACGTCGGATCATGGGGAGAACATGGGGCAGTTGGGCATCTACGGGGAGCACGGCACTGCGGATCAGGGCACCTGCCGGATCCCGATGATCGTACGCTGGCCGGGAGCCGCGCAGAGCCATGTCGATCATGGCTTGCATTATCACCTCGACTTGCTTCCCACCCTGGCTGAGCTGCTACAGCAGCAGCCTGTCCCCGATTGGGACGGTCAGAGCTATGCCTCCGTCATCCGCAGCGGAGCAGAGTCGGGTAGAGACTATCTCGTAGTGTCGCAGTGCGCTCATGTGTGCCAGCGCAGCGTCCGGTTCGGCGATTACCTGTACATCCGGACCTATCACGACGGGTACCATTTGTTTGACAGAGAAATGTTGTTCCATATCGCCGACGATCCTCATGAAACGAACAATCTGGCGAAGCAGCGTCCGGAACTCTGCCGGGAAGCGGTCTATCTGCTGAACGAATGGCATGATACGGCCATGATGACCATGCCTTATGACGTCGACCCGATGTGGACGGTCATGAAGGAAGGGGGGCCGTATCATGCCAGGGGCCATCTGGCTCGATATGCGAGCCATCTGAGGGCTACGGGGCGGGCGGACGCCATTCCGAAGCTGCAAGAGCGGCATCCGCAGGAGCGTTTATAATGAGCTGCTCTACCCTAAGCTCCGGGACTCGACATGCTTCATCACATACTCTCTTGGCGACATCGACATGAATTTCTTGAAGGTTCTGGAGAAATACGAAGGATCGTAATAGCCCAGATGATCGGAGATCGCAGAAATGGTCATATCGGTTACCATCAAAAAATCGCATGCATCCATAATCCGCAAATAATGGACGTATTGAATGGGAGAATGGCCCATCTTTTCCTTGAAGATCGAAATCGTATAATTGGGCGAACGATGGATCAGTCTCGCCAATGTATCGATTTCGATCGGTTCCCGGTAATGGGCAAGCAGGTAGTTTTTTATCGTTTCGGCATATTGAACCTTCATTGGAGCGAGATTGGATTCATCCATTTCTTTCTCCAGCAACCCTAGCAACTCCTGCAAGATGCCTTTGCAGATATAATTCCTGGCCCGGTGGCCTTCTCTTAATTCGGAGAACATCTTTTCAATGCGGTGTTTGTAATAGTTCATGTTGCGTGCTCGGATAATAAAGTAATGCTGGCGTTTCAAGAAGTCCGGTTCATCTTGAAAAGGCAGGGTCTGCGTAAACAACACGGTATATTTGAGATGGGGCTGACCGTTATAATTACTTCCGCTGCGTATTGAATGGATAGGCATAAACAGAATTTCGTTGGCGTTCAGCAAGATTTCTTCGCCATTGATCCAATAATGCGCCGTGCCTTCCAGCATAAACACAACAATATTCCAGCCGATTCTCTCTGCAGCGGTATGCCAATCGGGAATCATTTTGTCGAGATTAACGAAGAGTTCATCATGAAACACGACGCTCACTTCCTTTTCGGAGACTGACATAACATCTGCTAAAGGTAGTATATCACGGTAGCTTCTGTAAGGAGTCGGAATGTTACAAAGTACTAGGCCGACAGAAAAAACCCGCCTTCCCTTTGGGGAGGCGGGTTTTTTCTTAAATTCTAAGCATTTATAAGTCTGCTTGATCATTGACATATACAAAGAGTGGAACTATAATATTATAACAATTAAAAATATATTATATCACATTATCGTAATAATGTCAAGAATTATTTTTGAGAAGTTAGAAGCAACATGGAACACGCCATTTGCTAGTCCATAATGAAGGAGGAGATCCCATGTTTTGGCCCCGCATCTTCCAGTCCTTGAATGCCTCCGTACCGGAGCTGTATGCAGCCGAGCTGCTGGGGCTCAATGAACAAACCAGGCCATACGGCGTGGTCCTAACCGAGCAAGAGATTGCAATGATCATGGTTGCCAGAGATCAAGTATTGCAAAGCTATGGGCGGGTAGAGCTGGGGATTGACGTGACGAAAGAAATGGTGGAGCAGTTCGCTTCCTCGGCTTATGTGGAGCAAGAGAGCTACGCGGAGACGTTAATGGCACTGCATGAGATCTTCTATAATCTGAAAAACGAAACGGAGGATAGAATCAGCGACTACCAGCTCATCCACATGATGAAGAGGTTGTATGAAGAGGAGTGCGCGGGCTCTCTCGACCTGTTACAAAGTCGCTTGGAAGCCTATGCCGAGCAGTGTCGTGTGGAAGCGATGAAGAACGATAGCGATCTGGAAGGGGATGATGCTGCATGGCAGCTGAAGAGATGAATGAAAACCGCGGATGGATCGCTGGACGTGAAATTCGCCGGTCGCGATTGCCTCGTCATCAGTATACGATCGGTCTGCTGCAAGAAGGACGACATGCCGGACTGTTGACCAGCGAGGAGGCGATGCGCATCCAGCAAGGCTTGATGCTGATCCTGCAAGAGCTGATCCTGCGCTATACGCAAGGAGAGAGCACCTCGGTGACGACGGAGACGGCCGAGGATATCATGGTCTCGGTCCTGTATGCGATGGATGCCCACTTGTTCGGACTGGGCCAACCGGAGCAGGCTATCGACTGCTTGAAGCGGATGAACATCCGCGACATCTACACTCAGGGGGTCGAGACGGTCAGTCGATGCTTCGCGGACACCAAGCAGCTTTATGAGGAAGTCAGCAGCACGATGCTACAGGTGCCGATCGAAGCGTATCATCTGACGATTGACGAGGCACTGCCCGTGTTTCTTTGCAAATACGGGTTGATCTTCCATGCGCACAATACGATGGCCAGCATCGACTATCCATTGGCTCAGGATGATATGAAGCTGCAAGGCGTATTCTACATGAAGCAATATTTGGAACGCTTGCAGCTGGAAAATACGTTTTGCGCCAAGTTTGATCTGCAAGCGATCCTGGAGCTGCTATCCCATTACGGGAGAATGTGTCGATTTGATTATCGGATGGAATTGTTTAATTTGTTCCAGCTGATCCTGAACCAATCGGTATTCTCCACCCTGTGTGGCGGAGCGCCGACGGAGCTGAGGATAAGCGTTGCTCAATACGAGCGTCTGGCCCATCAATTTGCGAGATTCTCAGAAGGGGAGATTCGCAAGGCGATCACGAGCGCCATGACAATCATTCAGCAGGATCTGGCACTTGACCATTTGTTGATCGCCTATATGGATGACTGTAAGGAGGAGCTGGTGCAACGGGTGAAGCACGCGGCCGAGCATAATAGCCTCGACCATGTGATCGTCATGGAGCGACAGGCGGCAGCAAGCTCGATGGTCATCTCCTTTGACAAAGCGGATGTGATGAGTTCGGCTCAGCTAAGGCGGTTGCTCGATCAGATTCATAGTTGTGCAAGCACGGAAGAGAAGGTTAAGCTTATGTTGCAGAAGGTGCATTCAATCCATGACTACCTGGATCTGCTGGAGTCGGAATGCTTGTACGGCGACGAGTACGAAGCGCTCTTTCGTGCTTTTGGCGAGATGGAGCTGGCGATTTTGGCCAAGGTGGTGTTCTACGAGGAGCTGCGTAGTGAGCCGCTCTTGGCTGTGATTGCAGCTGATCCAGACGATATTTGCTCGGAGTGGCAGCACCATTTTGTTCGTTTCCTTCGCCACAAGGATCATGAGGCACTTCGGAGCCTCGACAGTTGGGTGAACGAATTGGATTATGAGCAGCTAAGCTTTAATTAAGCGGAGCAACAAAAGAATTCCATTCCTTCTGAAAGGACCAGTGACATGCATCCCAACCAATATCCGATCGGCGCCTTTCAAGCAGCAAGCGTTTCGTCGTATGGAGCCATTATGGACCGAGCCAATGAGGTGCCGAAACTGGTCGAACATTTGCACAGCTTGGTTGACGGTCTGGACGAGGGGCAATTATCGGGAGGAACTGTGGGCAGATTTGATCGATTACGAGAAGCTGCCTGTCTCGAATTCCTTGTCGCTGCTCGGCATTTTGCATGAACGGTTTTTCGTACTGCTCCAGGGACTGACCAGCGAGGACTACGAGCGGACGATGCAGACGGCAGTCCTTGGCGTCATCACGCTGGATGTCGCGCTGCAGCGATGGCTCTGGCATCACCGCCATCATGCGGCGCAGATCGAAAACTTGCTCCGCGCCGAGGGTTGGAAGCTGTAACCTTTTGGGGATTCCTCCGTCTATAACCATGAGGAGGGGATTCAATGCGAAGCAAAATGTATGTCTTGATAACCTGGGGGTTGCTCGTAATCATGCTTGCGGCGTGCGGCTCCGTGAACAAGGAGGAGCCGATGAACAAGCCAGGTCAAGGTGACGAGACGTGGTCTGTGGCAGGGAACATCGTATCCAAGGAAGCGGTGGAACCGGGAGGGCGATTGCTCGTCTATCCATCGGAGGAGCCGATGGCGCTGGAGGAGCTTTCCCAGGAAGAGTGGATCGAAAAAGCGCAAGCGGAAGGCGCGGATATCGCATGGTACGTGGTGGACCAAGCGCAGTACGCATCTGTTGAGGTCGGACAGCATGTGCGCATGACACTGAAGCCGGATCAGCTTGAGCCGTATCCGCCGATCCGTACGGTTATCGATCTTGAGGTAACGCCGGGGTCCTAAAAGGAACGGAAGCCATAAGAGCCAGGCCGCTTATTGCCAGGGTGCCTGGCTCTTTTTTTTCTGCAAGAATATTGAAACTTGGAACCTTCCTCTCTATAGTGCGTTTAACATAGAAGTTCTTTTCGGTGAGGTGGAGGCTATAGAAAAGTTTTTGAAGAATTCAACTTTTGGTACGCTGTTCACGCTTCCATTTTTTGTGAGTCTATTCTTTCGCATCTTTTTTTGGGGATGGCTCGTGTTTGGTACATATAACTTACTCTTCGGTGTGTATTGTATCTTGTTGGCCATAGTGTCCCAGATGGAAACGGTCCGTTCGCGAGGAATGCGAATTCTGTTTCGATCCGTGGTCATTGTTGCAGGCAGCTTCTTGATCCTTCTATTTGTTCTTGTATTTCTGCCATCCTACTACGACATTAGCCATTATGTGAAGCGGGATTTTAAATACGCCGTAGGCCAATTGGAGGCTGTCTCCCAGGCGAAGACGACAAAAGGTTTTGGTCTATGGGAGGAGATTCGTATTCAGAATACCACGTACATCAGCCCGGTCAGCATAACGACTGTTGAACTAGACGCGATGGTGATGATTGAGTACCTTCCGCACTCACGATTTATCATGCAGTACTGGAGTAAGCAATCCGCCCCTGAACACTAAAAACAGTTTTGAAAGGATGAACCTATGATTGCTTTTCTGTTCATTGGCGTCTACCTGATGCCCATCATTGCGTTTTTTTTCATTGTTTTGTTGCTGACGGCGATCCACAAGATCGTCAAAAACCGCCCATATCGTAAAGAGATGTATTGGTGCGGCTTGTTTTTTGCTGTCCTCATGTGGACGCTCGTTATGGTGACAATGATGAATGGGGGGCTTTAGAGGATGTGGTATGGAAGCTGGGCTAACGTAACGCCGCAATACATAGCAGATGATCTTAACGATGCAGCAGCTTGGCTATTAAAGTAAGGGGAGAACCATGAACTATTTAAGCAGCTTTACCTTGCCGTCCTCGATGGATCGCAACCCGAATGTATATCCCGATACGGTATTCCGGTCTTTCGCGGGCGAGGCGCTGTATTTCGATCGGATCACGGTTGTGTACGGCAACAATGGCTCCGGCAAATCCAGTCTGCTCAACCTGATGGCCAACAAACTGGGTCTCGCTGGCGCGGAGCGTATCAAAAGCTATGGATACACCGATTATGTGCAGCGTTTTCTTCAACAGAGCCGCATCCAACTGGAGCTTGAACGCGCTGAAGGCGGACAGGGGCGGTTGCCGGAAGGCAGCCGCTATATCAAATCCGAGGATATTCTGTATGAAATCAAGAAGATCCAGCAGAAGGCGGTGCTGCGGGAGGGGCTCCTGTTCGAGAATCGCAGCAAGGGCATGACGCAGGAGCAGGCGGAGACGCATAGCAACAGCCCGGCGTTTGCCAAGCAGATGGGCATCATTCAGTTTTCACAGGAGAAGTATTCCAACGGCGAGACGGCGATGCAGTTTTTTGAGGAGCATCTGCACCCGGGCCGACTTTATTTGCTCGACGAGCCGGAGACGTCGCTCTCGCCCGCCAATCAGATCAAGCTTGCGGAGCAGATCAACGAGCTGGCGCGTTTCCTGGACAGTCAATTCGTCATCGCGTCCCATTCCCCGTTTATGCTGGGGACACTCCATGCGAAGATTTACAATCTCGACCGCGCTTCCTTGCAGACGGCAGAGTGGCATGAGCTGGAGAACGTCAGGTTCTTCTATGACTTTTTTAATCAGCGTCGCTCGTTGTTTGAGGATTGAATTGCCCTGATAATCATTATCAATTATAATGGAGGAACAGTAATCGCATAAGGAGCGGACAAGATGAGGCTGGACGAGCAGATTATGCTATGGAATCACGCATCGGTGAAGGTGCTCGACATCCGTAGTATCCAGGCAGAGGGGGATAGTCTAGCCCGCAGCTATCGTCTGCCTGCCAATGCGTATATCTGCTCCAGTCGCGGCAGCGCCACGGTGCGGCTCGACGAAGAGACATACCGAATGGACGGGGGCCAGGTGCTCCATGGTCCTGCGGGCGCACGGCTCCAGCTCGTCGCCGAGAAGACCTTTGAGTATTGGCTCGTATTATACAAGGCGTCGCTGTCGTTGCCGCGCACCCGGCGCTGGTTCGGCTTGCTGCCGTCGGCCAATCCGTTCCGGCAATCGTATAGCTGCAAGCCGCCTTACCCGCTCGTCTTGCAGACGCAGCTGGAGCAGATGCACCACGACTGGAGCAGCGGCGATCCGATGCTGACGCTGCGCGCCCGCGCCAGATTCCACCAGTTCGTCTGGGAGCTGCTGCACCAGCTGGAGCAGGCCGGATCATCTCCGATGCCGCCTGAGCTGCTCGCACAGGTGACGCAGTATCTGGAGCTGCACTATCGACAGCCGATCTCGCTGGAGCAGCTGGCGGCGACGTTCGGCTGTAGTGTCAGCTACCTGACCAAGCTGTTCCGCAAGCGGCTGCAGACGAGCCCGATGCGTCGTCTGACGGGCATCCGCATGGAGGCGACAGCCCATCTGCTGCTCACCTCGGAGCGCACGCTGCAACAGATCGCCGAGCAAGTCGGCTACCCCGACGCGCATACGCTCAGCCGCAGCTTCAAAAAGCATTACGGCTATGCCCCTTCCCGCTACAAGGAGATGGCAAGCAAACGGAGCATACCCGAATTGCCCGGTCCACATACCCGATCTGCCCTTCTTCCGGCTCCGGACGGGTGGTATAGTGTGAATGAATTTGAAAATCATTCTCACTTAAAGAGACGTGGAGGGGTAAGCTTGTATTCTACAAAAAGATCGGCAACATTAACGGCAGCTACACTGATGCTGGGGGTATCGCTGCTGCTGAGCGCCTGCGCCAGCTCGCCAGCGCCAGGAGGCGCCGAGGCGAACAATACCGGCAACGGGAGTCCATCCGCCAATACAACCGCAGCTACCAATACGCAGGAAGCGACGACAACGGGGTCGACCCGGACGTATACGAGCACCGCCTTCGGCAGCATCACGGTGCCGGACAAGCCGGAGCGGATCGTCGACTTGACGGGCAGCGCCATCGGCAATCTGCTGCAGCTCGACATCAAGCCGATCGCCTCGGTCGACTATGGACTGGTTAACCCGTTCCATGACGGACTGCTAGAGGGGATCGAGAACATCGGCGACGGCAGCAACCTCGAAGCGATCCTGGAGCTGAATCCCGATCTGATCATCGTCTTCAGCTACGTGGGCGACGAGATCTATGAGCAGTTGACGCAGATCGCGCCAACCGTCCGACTGGAGTACGGCGCTCAGAAGCCGTCCGAGCTGCTGCTGGAGTTCGGCAAGATTACCGGCAAGGAACAGGAAGCCGAGGCATGGGTCAAGGCGTGGGACGCCAAGATAGCTGAGGTGAAGCCCGCCGTCCAGGAGGCCGTCGGCGACCGTACAGTAGCGATCATGCAGCCGCATGCCAAAGGCATCTACGCCTGGGGCAACAAGGGGGGCCGCGGCGGCGAGATTATCTATGACGAGTTCGAGCTGACGCCGCCGGCGCTCGTCAAGCAGCATCTGATCGACGGAGAGCTGGCAGGCCAGGATTTCTCCCTGGAGCAGCTGCCAGACTATGCGGGGGACATCATCTTCACGAGTATATTCGGGTGGGATGACGGGGAAGTGAACGGCTCCGCTGTGTACGATAGCGCCATCTGGAAGAGCCTGGACGCGGTCAAAAACGGCCTCGTCTACAATATCGATCCTCAGGGCTACTATTACAACGATCCGATTTCCCTTGATCAGCAGCTGGAGTTTATCACGACCAGCTTGCTGGGCGAATAGCCCGCCAATCGACGCGGGAGATGCAGCGCAGCACCAGTCCAAGACGCCTGATGGCGTCTTTTTGGCTATTCGCTACAAACCAGGCTGTTCTCCCGCCCAATCACTTTAATCGCTGCCGATGGGCTTGATGAGCGCATCGCATCCTGTGACGACTTCGCAATCTTGCGCTTTTACATGAGACGTCGCTGCGAACGTGCGATTTCGAGTATAGTGGTAGGAAGAGAAGGGCGCGCATAGCTCGCAATCGCCGGTATGCACGCTCTCCGGTCAAGGAGGTCTGAGGGATGGGAAGTGTCATTACGGCTTATTATGAGTATGGACAGGAAGAGCTGGAGGCGCTCAGGCAGCGGGATGCTGCGCTCGACAGCGTCATCGAGCGGATGGGCAAGCTCGAACGCGAGGTGATTCCGGACCTGTTCGCGGCGTTGGTCCATGCGATCGTAGGCCAACTCATCTCGTTGCAGGCAGCGCGTACCGTATGGGGCCGGATGCAGCGAGAGCTGGGGGAGATTACGGCCAGACAGTTAGCCGGCGCAAGCGTGGATGAGATCCGCGCTTGCGGCTTGACGATGAAAAAGGCGCAATGCATTCACAGTCTGGCAAGCAGGATCGATGAAGGGACTTGGGATATCGAGGCGCTCCGCCAGCTGCCGGATGACGAGGTCGTGGCCGAGCTGACGAAGCAGGATGGCATCGGACGATGGACCGCTGAGATGCTGCTCATCCACGGGCTGGCTCGGCGCGATGTGCTCAGCTATGGCGACGCGGCGATCCGCAAAGGGATCATGAGGCTATACAGTCTGACGGAGCTGTCCAAGCTCGAGTTCGAGCAGGTTCGTGCCCGTTTTTCGCCTTATGGCACGATAGCTTCGATCTACTTGTGGGCGTTGGCGCATGAGTAATCAAGTAGCGCGAGGAGGGAGACAAAACGATGTATGCCTATGTGTCAATGGAGCGTCACACGATCCAAGCGGGAGGCAGCATGAGCCTGGACATTGGCTTATCTGCAGGGCAAGAGCGCAACGTCATGATACTGGGTCATAGCGGCAGCGGCGATCTGCATAGCTCAGACCAATGTTGGTCTTTGGGAAAGGGGGCTGCCTGGATGTCGCCTCGTCGCCTGGATGTCGTGTCCTTGTGCGCGGCTTCGCATGACGAGTGGTCGGTGTCGGTGTTGACCTTCCGGACGCTGGACCCTGCAAGCGAACCCTTGATCGGAGGAGTGGAGCAGACGGCGGAGCGAGTATATCCGCTGTTCTCGGAGCTGCAGGCTCTGGATCATGCAGTTGGCGGTGCAGCCAGGCTGGAGCGGAGCATCCGTGTGCAGCAGATTGTGCTCTGGTGGATGACGCGCCGTCAGCTCTCGGAGCAACAGAGCGCTGAGGATGCGGTGTTGGAGACGATCCGGTATGCGCAGCGACAGTTTGCCGAGCCGCTCACCAAGCAGACGTTGGCGCGCCGCGCGGGGCTGAGTCTGGCTCATTATTATGCCCTGTTCCACAAGCTCACGGGCGTCGGCCCTGCAGAGTATCTCGCGTCGCTGCGGATTAACCGGGCCAAAGAGCTGTTGCTCCATAACAACCTGCCGCTGCACGAGGTTGCTCCAATGGCGGGCTTCAAGGACGGCTGGTATCTCAGCCGCAGATTCAAGCAGCGGACCGGTATGACGCCAACGCGCTTCCGCAGCAGCAAGCTGACTCAGGTGGCTGCATATTCCTCCCCTTGTTATGGACATCTGCTGGCGCTCGGCGTAGAGCCTGTAGCGGCGGTTGTACCGGACTGGCAGTACTCGCAGACACGCTTTCAGCATGCGGGAGCGACGAGGATGATCAGTCAGACGGAATCCGAGGAGCGGCGACTGGAGGCGCTGGCCCTGCTGCGACCGGAAGCTGCATTTTGCCTCGATGCGCTGCAGGAGGAAGGTCAATCTTTTATGGCCCAGGTACGGACGTTCGCGCCGACCGTGGAGATCCCCTGGATGTCTATGGACTGGCTGGCGCAGCTGGAGCGAATCGCTCAATTATGCGGTCGCGCATCGGCTCTGCAAAGCTGGATGGACCGCTACGAGCAGCGGAGAGCTCAGACGGCGCAGCTCATCCGCAAGCAGGTAGGAGAGAGCGAGACGGTAGCCATCCTCGTATTCCGGCCGGAGGGATGCTGCGTCTACGGCGTTCGCAACGTCGGGTATGTCCTGTACCGGGCTCTGGGGTTGACGCCGCCTGCGCCTGTAGCGGAGCGTCTGCGACGCGACAGCCTGTTCCACTCGCGGCTGCTCGCGCCTGCAGAGCTGCCGGCTTACGCTGCGGATCGGATCCTCGTGATGATCCGGGAAGAGTTGCCCGGTTCCCGACACAGCTATGAGCAGCTCCGGCATTCCAGTGCGTGGGAGGACATGATGAACAGAGGCGTAAAGCAGGTACAGTACATCAAGTCCGCCGAGTGGCTCGGATACGATCCTAGCTCCATCTATGCTCAGCTCGGGCATGCGGAGCGACTGTTCATCAGCGATTAGTCCAACCAAGATCAGCGATATAGCTATCGCTAGTCGTCTCTTCGTGTACTACAATCTATGAGAATGATTATTACTATCACGAGGAGATGCACAATGAAATTGAAACGCTGGTTATTAGGGGTAATGTTGCTGGCGGTAGCGCTCGCCGTCGCTGCCTGCGCGGGAGATCAACAGGAATCGGTTCCCAACGAGCAAGGAGCCGATACAGTATCCGAGCAAGCAGAGCAAAGTTCGTCAGGCGATGCAGAAGAAACAAAGGAGACGGCAGAGGAAAGCGAGATGGTCTCCTACACCGACGTATTCGGCGAGCAGATGATTCCGGCCAAGCCGGAGCATATCGTCGCAGGGAATTTCCTGGAGGGGCTGTTGGCGCTGGATGCCCGGGTCATCGGAGCCAAGCAGGTCCATATGAGGGGACCGTACCTCGAAGGGCTGCTGGAAGGGATCGAGGATGTGGGCAATGACATGAATCTGGAGAAAATCCTCTCGCTCGAGCCGGACCTGATCCTGCTCGACGACAGCTCGACGGAGCCGGCGGTGCGGGACCAGCTGGCGCTCATCGCGCCGACGGTCACGTTGCCTTGGCTAGGTATGGACATCTGGGAGCAGATCAGGGAAGTTGCCGCTATCGTCGACAGACAGGAGGAGGCCGAGGCCTGGATAGAGGGGTTTAACCGCAAGGAAGCCGAAGGCCGGGACAAGGTGCAGGGATGGCTGGCGCCGGATGAGACCGTCTCGATCTTCCGGGTCCGCGGCAAGGACGAGTTGCTGGCCTACGGTCCGCGCAATGTCGGGCATGTGTTCTATCAATCGCTGCAATTAAAGGCGCCTGCTGTCCTGCAGGAGCTGATCGACGGCAATCCGCAATTCACCTCCGAGCTGATCTCCATGGAGCTGTTGTCGGAGTTTGCCGGAGACTATGTCATCCTCATGGTCGATGACAATGCCCGCGAGGCTGGCGGGATGATGGAGGTCATCGAGAGCAGCGCGATCTGGAAGAGCCTGCCGGCTGTGAAGAATGGACGTGTCGCCACGGTGGATCGGGATATCTGGCTGCCCTACCAGCCGCTGGCTCTGCAAGCCCAACTGGAGGATGCGATCCGGGTACTCTCGGAGCTGCAGGGGGGAGCGTGACCATGACTTCTATCCCAGCATCGGCTCTTGGTCAAGCGATAATCGGCCGTCGCACCGTCCGCCAGTTCGACGGCCGGCCCGTTCCGATAGAACGCATACTGATGATGATGGAGCAAGCGGCCTGGGCGCCGTTTCATTCAGCCGAAGAGCCATGGCGCTTCCTTCTTTTTACGGACGATGCCAAGGAGCTGCTGCTGCGCGCTTTTTTCTCGACCAAGACACCGGAGTTTATAGACAAGTACGGGGCTAACCTGCATCGCATGTTCGTCACGGATACGCCGATTCACCTTATGGTCGTCATCCCTCGAGGACAGTCAGAGATGCATTGGATGGAGGCTCACGGCGCTGCGTCAGCCTTTATTCAGAACTTCCAGCTGCTCGCCTGGGAGCAGGGGATCGGCGTTGTGTGGAAGACGAGCGCATTTCTGTACGAGCCGGACTTTTGCCGTCGGATCGGCGTCCAGGATGACGAATACATCGTCGGCTACCTGCAAGCGGGTTATTATGAGGCCAAGGCGGTGCCCAAGGCGAAAGCCCGGACAGCTATCAAGGACAGGCTGACCCATCATTATACGGCGGAGCGGCTAGACTCATAGCCCAGCGGACCGGAGGAGGCATGAACCCAGGACCCGGACAGGGAATGCGAGGGCTATCACGGCTCAAAGCCTGTCTGACTGATGAATAGCTCCTCCTCCGCAAAGCAGGTACGCATACGATCATAGACGAGGCGATAGGCGGATGGCTCATACCACGCCTCCAATTCCAGCTCCTCGTACCGCGCCTGCATGCCGAGACTGCGCGAGCGTCGACCACCGCTGCCGTCGCCCATGAAGTAATCATCAATGCACACCCGGCTGACCAGGGGGCGCAGCAGCTCCGGGAAGCGCTCGCTGCTCGGCAGGATAGGGGCGATCGCCGCCTGGACGTCTATGCCCGCAGCCGCGAGCGAGCGGAGCGCGCCGAGTCTGGCCGCGATCGGCGGCGCTGACGGCGTAAAATGCTTGCGGATGTCCTCGCGGTCAGTCTCGATCGTCATGCTGACGCGAACCCGGTCGCCGAGCGCCTGCAGCAGCTCGATATCCCGGGTGACGAGCGGACTCCGGGTTTGGACGAGCAGGAAATCGGGCGGCTCCTCGACCATCACGCGCAGCAGAGACTGCGTGACCTTCGCTTCGTATTCGATCGGCTGGTAAGGGTCCGTGCTGGAGGACATGAAGATCGTCACCGGATCTTTGGTCTTGCTGTGCATCAGCTCCTTGCGCAGCAGGCCAGCCGCCTCCTGCTTGATGTCGACCCAACTGCCCCATTCCGCACCGCGGAAGGTTGCGACCGGCATCTGCCGCACATAGCAGTAGGAACAAGCGAAGCTGCAGCCGCTATACGGGTTGAGCGAGTGGCTGTAGCCGGACAGGAAGCCGGTGCCCTTGTTCAGCAGCGTCTTGGGTGTTTTGTACGTATAATCGATCTTCATCTTCGTCTCGCCTCCTATCTAGCCAAGCTGGCCAACTATCGACTGCTCAAGCTCCAGCAGCCTCGTCTTCATCGGCATGCCGCCGCGATAGCCGGTCAATGCGCCGCTCTTGCCGACGACGCGATGGCAGGGCACGGCGATCAGGATCGGATTGGCGCCGATCGCAGCGCCGACCGCCCGCACCGCAGCAGGTCTGCCGATCTGCGCGGCGATCTCCGAGTATGAGCGTGTCTCGCCATACGGGATTGCCTGCAATGCCTGCCAGACCGCCTCCTGGAAGGGCGTACCCCGGTAGTAGAGGGGCATGTCGAAGCGCTCCTGCTCGCCTTGAATGTAGCGGTCGAGCGCCGCTGCATAAGGCTTCAGTCGGGTGTCGTCGCGGATGAGGTCGTACTCCGGCAGCCTGCGGCTTGCCCAGGCTGCCAGTTCATCATAAGACTCCCCCAGCGAGCCGACAAAGCATAACCCGTCCTCGGCGGCTGCCACATGCAGCCGCCATTGCGCGTTTTCCAGCACAGACCAGTAGAGCGGGCTGCGGTTTGGGGATGTGGTCGCCATATTATATGTCCTCCTTGACTTGCGTTTTATGATGTTTGCGATAGGCGTCGGGCGTCAACCCCGTCATCTTCTTGAATAACGTAATAAAATAGGGGGAATTCGCCAGACCGACTGCAGCGCCGATCTCGGAGACTGGAGCATCCGATTGCAGCAATGCCAGCTTTGCATGATGGATGCGCGTGCGCTGCAGATAGGCGGTCGGCGTTTCGCCTTTTATTTTTTTGAAGGTGCGATGGAGATGATACGGCGTGCCATGACTGAGATGAGCGAGCGTGTTCAGCGACAGTGCCTCGTCGTAATGCAGATCGATATAGTCGGTGACGACGGCGATCCACTCCTCGCTTGGCAGTCGCTGTCCAGTCGGCTTGCATCGCTTGCAGGGACGATAGCGGGCGGCGAGCGCTTGCTCGGCTTTCTCGAAAGTGCCGATGTTGTCCCGTCGTGGCAGCCTGGACTTGCAGGAGGGACGGCAGAAGATACGCGTCGTCTTGACCGCATACCAAAACTGTCCGTCATAGCCAGCGTCGTTGCTCGCGATCGCTTGCCATTGCTCGTCTGATGCAGGCGCTGGACCGATCCCCTCGTCCTTGTCCCGGTCGGCCTGTCCGCTCGGGCCATTATTGCGGTCTGACTTCACTTGAATGCACCTCCAACAATAGTATAACCTGAAGTAGCCAGATATGGGTGAATGATAGGCTTAAAGAGCAAGATAACAAAACCAAGTCGGGGTGAAAAGGCGAGTAGAGCAAACCCGATATAAACAAACACTAAAGCATGGATAGGAAAGGGAGGCCGGAGAAGCGAAACCGACCCGAAAAGGAGATGCAATGGACCGTATACATAATCTGTCTTCGTTTAACCTGATGCGCTTGCTTTCCGAAGAGGATCTGATCACGATGGATGCCCTGACGACCATCACGACCTACCCGAAAGCCGTATTCATCCAGACGCCAGACACCTTTGTGGAGGAGCTGTTCTTCATTAAACGCGGCAAGGTGCGATTGTACCAACTGAATGGGGACGGGAAGCAGTTAACCTTGGATATTCTGAGCGAGGGCAATATATTTGGCGAGCTTGGGAGCATCTCCATGGGGACCCGTGAGCTGTTCATCGAGACGCTGGAGGAGAGCGATCTGTGCGTGATGGACAAGGCAAGATTTGATCGATATCTGCTCGACCATCCGCAGTTCATGCTGAATATGCTGCAGACGATGAGCGAGCGGCTGTCGGACATGAGTCTTCGCATCCAAAGTCTGAGTCTTGGCAGCCTGCATCAGAAAGTAATGGCGGCGCTGCTTAAGCTCGCAGAACGTTTTGGCACGGAGGACGATGAAGACGGCTATGCGACCATCAAGCTGTCGATCTCCCAGCAAGAAATCGCGCATCTAGTCGGGGTGTCGAGGGAGGCCGTGGCACTGACATTAAAGGAATTGGTCGCTTGCGGCCAACTGCGAACCGGGTTCCGCACAGTAGCTCTGCACCGAAGCCTGGTCGAACGCCAATAGCGCCAATTACCCGCTCGCCTTACAACTTGTTAACCGGATTACATCTTCACAGCCCTCGACTCGGGTAGGATAAAAGGAATGTTGAACGATCCGAGGAGGGCTATAGCCAATGAACGAGAGTAAATCGATCATCCCTGAAGAAATCCGTCTTCGGAAGGGGGCGCGTACAGCAAAGGAGCTGACACCGGAGGTGCTGGACTACCTGAACAGCGGCGCCATCGAAAGCGTCAACCTGACCGAGTGGCTCGCAGTTGACCATATCAGGCTGCTGGAGCAGGTGGCTAGCGAGCTGACTCTGCATGAGCAGGGGGCTCGCATGCTGCTGGCGCTAGAGGCGACTCAGGGACAATCCACGATGAAAGTGATCGCAGCGATTGCAGAGCAATGGCTGATCGTAATCGGAGCGATGCAGCAGGCGGACGGGGAGCGGCTGCTTGCGCGTCTGGTCGCTCATCCATCGGACAGCGTGCGCTGCTGGGCAACATTTGCGACCGCACTGTCGCATGAGACGCTGGAGGACAAGCTATCCCATAGTCGTCCCTATGCGGCGGACCGCCACTTCGGCGTACGGGAGATCGCGTGGATGGCGGTACGGGATGCGGTCGCGGCTGACGCGCAGGCGGCGATCACGCTGCTGACGCCCTGGGTGGCCGATGCCGATGCCAATATCCGACGGTTCGCCGTCGAAGCGACCCGGCCGCGAGGCGTCTGGGCCCGGCATATCGCAGAGCTCAAGACATATCCCGAATGGGCGCTGCCGCTGCTGGAGCCGCTCAAGGCCGACCCTTCGAAGTATGTGCAGGATTCGGTGGCGAATTGGCTCAACGACGCTTCAAAGACCCGGCCGGAGTGGGTTGTCGACGTGTGCCAGGGTTGGCTGCGGGACTCGGACCATCCAGCGACGAAGCGAATGGCGTCGCGGGCTCAGCGCAGTCTTCCCAAAGGGTAGGTTCGTGAGCAGCATCAGCGTATAGAGCTCGGCAGTATGGCAACGATTCGGACGAGCGTATCGACTTCCGCAGGGGCAGCTCAGGCTGTCCCTTGGCGTCGATCTTTGGCGATACTTGTATTTGGCGTCGCCTTACTTTTGTGATGATTTACCTTACTATCGTTTATTAAACTGCGAGCAGTTTTCGTCTACAATATAATTGCAATCGCTTACAATACAACGGATGACTTTAATCTCAATTTGTAGGAGGCTAATGATGGCAAAAGCGAAATTAGTAGCAGCGGCATGTCTTACCTTAAGTCTCATCACGGCGGGCTGCGGCGGCGCGCCTGGCGACAAAGCCACGACAAACGAGGGGACGCCGTCAGGCGCAGGGGAGTCGCAGATCGAGCTGCGCATGACCTGGTGGGGCTCGCAAACCCGCCATGAGCTGACGACGCGGGCGCTTGAGCTGTTCGAGTCCAAGCATCCTGGCATCAAGATCAAGGCAGAATATTCGGGCTGGGACGGCTACTTCGACAAGCTGTCCACCCAGGTGGCAGGCTCCAATGCCCCCGATCTCATCCAGATGGACTATGCCTTCCTGACCGATTACGCCAAGCGCGGGGCGCTGCTCGATCTGACGCCGTATACGACCAATGGCGGTCTGGCTACGACGGATATCGATCCGAGCATGATCGCAGCGGGCTCGATCGAGGACAAGCTCTATGCAGTTGCGCTAGGCGTCAATGCGCCGGGCGTCGTATATAACTCGACGGTCTTCAAGGAGCTCGGCATCCCCGATCCGGGACCGGACTGGACCTGGGACGAATTTAGCGCGATCGCGGCCAAGATCGGTCAGGAGAAAGGCGACGGCTTCGTCGGCATGGCGGATAACTCCGGCGTCTTCAACATCTTCGAGATTATGGTGCGTCAGCACGGACACGCGATGTTCGAGGATGGCGGACTCGGCGCGACCAAGGAAGAGCTGACCGACTGGTTCACGATGTGGAAGGAGCTGCGTCCCGTGCAGGGCATCACCTCGCCGGAGGCGACAGCCAGTCTGACCAATGCGCTGGAGACGCGTCCGCTCGCCGTCGGGACGGCAGCGATGGACTTCCTCTGGTCCAATCAGATCACGGCCTTCAAGAACGGTATGAAAAATCAGGACGACGATATCCGAATTCAGGTTATCCCGCATGGCAAGGATGAGGCGAAAAGCGGGGAGTATCTGAAGCCAAGCTTGTTTATCTCCGGTTATGGCAAGACGGAGCATCCGGACGAGGTGGCGATGGTTATCGACTTCCTGGTGAATGACCCCGAAGCGGCGAAAATCCTCGGCTCGGAGCGGGGCGTGCCGGTCAACGCCAAGATCAGGGAGACGTTGACCGATACGTTGTCGGAGACAGAGAAGATGATCTTCGGCTTCATCGACACGGTATCCGCTGACGCGAGCCCCATCGACCCGCCTTATCCGCAAGGCTTCTCGGAGATCGACAAAAGCTTCAAAACGTTAAGCGAGCAAATCGCCTTCGAGCAAGGCACGATGGAGGCGGCGATCGACGAGTTCATCGCTGGCGCGAACCAGATCCTCGGCAAAACAAAATAATTAATGACATTAAATAAAAATAATTAATGTCATTAATTATCTTCTGATGATCGCAACTGAACGACGCGCGGCCGCATGATCGCATCAAGCAGCACTGTTGTGGCGTTGCGGTGCTGCGGCTCCGCAGCGCTCGGTGCGGCCGCACCCGAAAGGAGAATACACATCTATGGATCACTCGCAACCTGTAGCCGCAGTATCCCCCAGCCTCGCCAAGAGACGAGCCCGCATCCGCGCGAACCGCCAGCAGGGCTGGGCAGCCTTGCTGTTCCTCAGTCCATGGCTGATCGGCTTGGTGCTGCTAACGCTCGGCCCGATGGCGGCCTCGCTCTATCTGTCGCTGACCGATTACAGCGTCCTTGAGGCGCCCCGCTGGCTAGGGCTGGCCAACTATACAGAGCTGTTCGTCGATGACAAGCTGTTCCTGAAGTCTCTGCAGGTGACCTTCACCTATGTCTTCGTCTCGGTGCCGCTGAAGCTGGTCTTCGCGCTCGCGGTGGCGCTGTTGCTCAACAAGGGGATGCGCGGTCTCGGCATCTACCGCACGGTCTATTACATCCCGTCGCTGCTCGGCGGCAGCATCGCCATCGCGATGCTGTGGCGCAAGATGCTCGGCGGCGACGGCTTGGTGAATCAGGTGCTGCTCAAGCTGGGCATCCATGCTCCCGACTGGGTAGCCAATCCGAAGTATGCGATCTATTCGATCGTCATGCTGTCGGTCTGGCAATTCGGCTCCTCGATGATCATCTTCCTGTCGGGGCTCAAGCAGATCTCCGGCGACTATTATGAAGCTTCGTCGGTGGATGGCGCGGGCAAGATTCGCCAGTTCGTCAGCATCACGCTGCCGATCCTGACGCCGGTCATTTTCTTCAACCTGGTCATGCAGGTCATCACCTCGTTCCAGTCGTTTACGCAAGCGTTCGTCATCAGCAACGGTACCGGCGGACCGCTCAACTCGACGCTCATGTATTCGCTCTATCTGTACAAGAAGGGCTTTGCCTTCTTCCAGATGGGCTATGCCTCGGCGATGGCATGGGTGCTGCTGGCGCTGATCGGCTTGTTTACATTCCTCGTGTTTCGTTCCAGCCGGGCATGGGTGCATTATGAGGATGGGGGGAGATAGAGATGACGGATTCGCTGCGCGGGACGATCTGGCTGAAGCATGCGGTCACGATCGGCATCGCCTTCATCATGCTATACCCGGTGCTGTGGATGGTGGGCAGCTCTTTTAAGCCGGGCTATATGATCTTCTCGGAGATCGGGCTATGGCCGGGCCAGTGGGTATGGAGCAACTACAGCTCGGGCTGGACAGGCATCCAGGGCCAACCGTTTCCGCTGTTCTTGGGCAACTCGCTGCTCGTCTCCGCCGGAGCGGTGCTGGGCAATGTCATCTCCTGCTCGATGGCCGCTTACGCGTTTGCCCGGCTGCGCTTCCGCTTCAAGGCGGTCGCCTTTGCCTTGATGCTCGTGACGATCATGCTGCCGCATCACGTGACGCTGATCCCGCAATATATCCTCTTCAATCAGCTCAACTGGATCAACTCGTTCCTGCCGCTGATCGCGCCGAAATGGCTGGCGACAGACGCCTTCTTCATCTTCCTCATCGTCCAGTTCATCCGCGGCTTGCCGCGCGAGCTCGACGAGGCGGCGACGATCGACGGCTGCGGTCCGGTCCAGATCTACTGGCGGATCATCATCCCGCTGTCGGTGCCGGCGCTCATCACGACGACGATCTTCACCTTCCTGTGGACGTGGGACGACTTTTTCAGCCAGCTCATCTATCTGAGCGATGTCGCCAAGTTCACAGTGCCGCTCGGCCTGCGGCTGTTCCTCGACTCCAGCTCCCAGTCGGACTGGGGACCGATGTTCGCGATGTCGGTGCTGTCGCTTGTCCCTTGCTTCATCATCTTCATCGTCTGCCAGAAGTACTTCGTCGAAGGGATTGCCACATCCGGCCTAAAAGGGTAAGCTCAGGCTAAATCCACGTGCGAGGGTGTTGACGGATGAAGCGAATATACCAGTGGTACCAGAGACGAAGGAGCGGGCGGCGGCGGAAGCTGGCGACGCTGATGATTGCCTGCTTCTTCACGTTGAATCTGCTGTTCCTGCTGGCGATCAGCTTGCTGGCCTACCGATCCTTCTCCGAGGTGACCTTCACGGAGATTAGTCGGGCGCGACTGGCTTTGCTCGACGAGAGCTCGGGCCGCGGCTTCGACTTTATGACCAATATGACACGGACGGCGTACTCGGTCATCAGCAACAAGGAAGTAAAGGAGCGGCTCGAGGAGAGTCCGGCGTCGGATTACGACACGCTGGTCAGACGCCGCGAGATCTCCGAGTTGCTCCATCATACGCTGGTCGTGAATAACGAGATCAGCTCGATCGAGATCTATAGCGATCTGTTCAATCGATTGCCGTACAGCGGCACCGATCTCGTCTACCCGACAGCAACGATCGCCAGCGAGCGCTGGTTCGCCCGTCTGCGACAAGCCGACGCCGTCTGGATCTCGGAGCTGGAGAGCGCCTCGTCCGACGCCTTAATCGGCTACGCCCAGCATATGTTCGACAGTCAGGGACGGACGGTCGGCTATCTGGTCGTCCGGATGTCGCAGCAGGCTGTGCTCAGCCACTTCGCCGACCTCCCGATGGCGATGGATGGACAGGTGATGATCGTCGACTCGGCGGGCCGTATCGTAGCTGCGGTCCATGCCGACTCCAGCGCGTCCGAGGACCGGCCGGATCTAGGCTGGCTGCGCGAGCATGCTGCGGGGTCCAGCGGCTATGAGAGGATGAGAATCGATGGCCAGTCGACGCTGGCGCTCTACTCCAGGCCCAGCTCTGTACAATGGCGGCTCGTCCAGCTCATCCCGACGCGCGTCTTGCTCGCCTCGACCGATAAGGCGGGCTGGATGGTGCTTGGACTCGGTGCGCTCATCCTGCTCCTGTCGGTGCTGCTCACTTATCTGTTCGTCTCGGCGATGATCCGGCCGCTGCGGCGGCTGATGATGGAGATGCGGCGGCTCGAGCGCGGCGACTTTGGCGCGCGTGCAGCAAGCGGCTTCACAGAGGAATATGAGCAGCTCTCCTATAGCTTCAACCATATGGTCAGCCAGCTTCGGACGTCGATCGAGGAGACGGAGCGGGAGAGCAAGGCGAGGCGCGACGCCCAGACCAGTCTGCTCGAGGCGCAGATCAAGCCGCACTTCCTGTACAACACGCTGGATATGATCCACTGGCGGGCGATGGACTATCAGGCCAAGGACATCAGCTATATGATCACCCAGCTCGGGAAGCTGCTGCGGATCGGTCTGAGCGGCGGCAAGATCTTCATCCGGCTGCGCGACGAGCTGGAGCATGCGCGCTGTTATGTACGGATCCAGCAAGAGCGCCTGCCATTCTCTATCGTCTACAACGAGCAGATCGCTCCGCAACTGGGCGGCTGTTATATCCCCAAGATCATCCTTCAGCCGCTCATCGAAAATGCCGTCCTCTACGCCAAGCCGCAGCAGCCGGAAGCTGCGCTCGTCATCGAGCTGACGGCGCGGCTGCAACAGAGCCGCCCCGGTCAGCCTCCCGCTATCGTGCTGGAGCTGTGCGACAATGGGCAAGGGCTGCCGGAGGGATGGGATATGGAGCAGGCGCAGGGCATCGGCATCCGCAACGTGCATCAGCGGATCGCGCTGTATTGCGGCGCTTACTACGGATTGCAATTGACCAATCGCGCGTCAGGCGGCGTACTCGCCACCTATCGGCTGCCGGTCATCGAGACCGAGGAGCAGCTGCAGCAATGGCTGGAGGTGAATAATCGATGAGAACCGTCATGCTGGTCGACGACGAATCTCATATCGTCGATGCGCTCAGCCGTCATGTCGGCTGGGAGCGCTTGCAGCTGCGCGTCGTCTGTACAGCTGCGGACGGCGAGGAGGCGTATCGGCAGTTCCTGGCTGTGCGGCCGGAGCTGATCATCACCGATGTCAATATGCCGGGGATGAACGGACTGGAGCTGGCGGAGGCGCTGCGCGCCGAGGACGCCGAGCTGCCGATCGTCATCCTGAGCGGCTTTGACGAGTTCGAGCATGCGCGGCAGGCGATGCGGTTCGGCGTGCATCACTTCCTGCTGAAGCCTGCCAGCGTCATCGAGATCGAAGCCGTGCTGGAGGAGATCGTCCAGGAGTTGGACACAGCAGAGGAGAAGCGACGGCTCGAGGAACGCTATCGTCACGAGTTGGACCGGATGCTGCCTTACCTGCGGGAGAAGTTCCTGTACGACCTGCTGACGACCCGCTACCAGAGCCATGAGCTGGATGAGGAGCGGCTCGCCTTCCTCGGTATCCGGATGCCGAGACAGGCAATAGCAGTCAGTCTGCGGATCACCCGTCCGGCGCTGCTCGTCCGCCTCGGCGAGCGGGACTGGCAACTGCTGAGGTTCGGAGCAGACAACATGCTGCGCGAGCTGCTGCAAGAGATGACGACGGGGACGTCGGTGCAGGGCGATCTTGTGAATGACTCGGATAATCTGTTCGTTCTGCTGCTGATGGACACAGAGGATACAGAGGATACAAAGGATACAGGCCAGGCTGGGGAGATAGAGACGGCAGATCAGGAGGATGAGGCGGAACGGCTAGCCGAGCTCGCCGAGCGGCTCGCGCTGAGCGCTACGGAGAAGATCGCAGCGCTGCTGAAGATCGAGGCGGTGGCCGGGATCGGCGCTAGCCGCAGCAGCCTGCACGAGCTCATCGACTCGTACCTGGAAAGCCGCTCGGCGCTGGAGGCAGCAGAGTTTCTGGGGGCAAGCCGCGTCCATCCGTATACGGAGTGGGCCAAGCTCGACACTGACTTCGATCGGTACGGCTCGCTGTTGAAGCGGTGGAGCGAGACCGTCGCGGCCCGCGAGCCGGAGAAGGTGCGAGAGCTATGGCGCGAGCTGCATGAGCGATTGCGCGGCGAGTCCGGCGGCTCGATGGTCGACGTCCAGACGATCTGCGTCAGCCTGTTCAGCTCGCTCATGCTCAGTTGGAATGATGCTTTCCCGCAGCAGGAGCCGCCTTGCTCGATGAGCCGCTTCCTGCAGGAGATTCAGCAGCAGTTTAGCCTCGAACGGCTGACCGGCTGGCTGGACGGGCTGATCTGCGGCTGGCTGGAGCAGATGACGCAGGAGCTGTCGGGCCGTCGCGGCAACCGGCTGGTCGATTGCGTGGAGCGTTATGTCGAGGAGCACTACAGCCGCGAGATCAGCTTTGCCGCGATCGCCGCCGAGCTGTTCGTTCACCCGAAGTACTTGAGCCAGTTATTCAAGCGGGTGACTGGGCAGAATTTCGTCCAATATCTGAACAACTACCGCGTCCGCAAGGCGATCCACTATCTCCAGTCCGGTCAGCACATGATCTACGAGGTTAGCGAGATGGTCGGCTTCAACAACCCGACCTACTTCAGCCAGGTGTTCAAGATGATTACCGGCAAGAGCCCGTCAGAGTATGTGAGGGGAAGCGTGTAGGAGGGAGCGGTGGATCTGACTCCTGGTGCCGCTTTCCTGTATGTTAGTTGCATCTACCCCAAAATTTACCTAAAAAATTAAAGTACCCGTTGATTCCGATCAACGGGTACAGTTCATCTTATTCGCTTGAATATCCATTCAACCACGCTATAGCCTCATCATGCGCCTCAAAAAACCTCACCGATTCTTTCGTGTTGGACTGCTGCAAGTGCGTGAGAATTTCCCCTGCTTCCATAACAAAAGCAATGGCTGCGCTGTGGCTCAATAACGTCTCATTGAAAAACTTGTCTTTCCATTCCTTTTGAACGGAAAAATGGTCGGGCGTGTAGCCCTGGCGATCGACCAGCAATTTGTATGACCGTCCCTCGGCGATGAAGGACTGGCAAGCGGCTTCAAACCCTTGAAACCATGCAGCGACATCAGCAATAGTGATGCGCCCTGTAAGCTGGGTAACGATGACACCGCCAGTGCAGGTTGTGCTGATATGAGCTGTATTCAATAGGTATTCATCTCTCCCTTATCCTCTAGTATGCGCGAAAACGGTCATGTAGGCAACCTGTAGGCAGCTTGAGGACAATGTACAGGGATAGGCTAGATCGCACCCAGCCCGGCAGCGACCATCATCGCGGAGAAGACGATCTCCAGGATGCCCGTCTGCTTGACCGTCAGCCCCAATCTTGGCGCGATGGCGGCGCGGGCCAGCAAGACGCACAGGAAGGGAAGGACTGCGAACGGCAACAACAACCCCCAGACGACAAAGCCGACATGGTACAGGATGGAGGCGCGGTAGTAGACAGGGTTGTTTTTCTCCCTGATGATCGTCTTGACATAGAGAGCGGTTCCGATAAAGTAGAGCAGCGCCAGAGCGAATAACAACCCTGCCAGCCGCCATGAATCGCCGTCCCCAACATACACCACAGGGAACACGATGAGGCAAAACGAGACGATGGCGGCGATGTCATTGATGAGCGCTCGCTCCCGACGCTTCCTCGCATAGTACGCGTTGACTCCGAAGAGTGGCAGGAAGAGCAAGGCGAACCAGAGCAGCCCGGGCTTGGCGATGATCATCGCAGCGGCGCATGGGACGAGCAGCGCGGCGTAGACGAGCACCGGCTTGCGATAACGCTCTGCCCGCCTCGTCTTCACCCATTGCAGCAGCGGGAAGCTGAACAAATAGACGAGCAGCCAGCAGACGAACAGCAGCAGATGCAACCACGTAATCTTCGTGACCATCAGTCCATAGACAAATGGCAGCGCCAGCATCGACCAGGCGCCGTGTTGATTCGGGATATAATATTTCATGGTAGAACCCCTCCACGCAGTAACGAGAATGACTTCAAATGTTCGTACCCTTTTAGCCCTAGTCCTTCAATAAGATCCTATCCATTGTAAGGCCAAATCTGGATCTGAAACGTGATTGAGGACACAGCATGGCGCGCCTATTCCGAAATGGATAGCAAATCCAGATTTTTGAAACGAAAGCTTGGTTCGCCTCGTTAATTACGAGTGTGGAGCGTATGCATGCCGGTTTTAAAGCCGGCAATGCGTCCTTCGATACTTTTACATAAGCGAGGTTATGAGATGAATCAAGCGTTTAAAACTTATATTACTGTGGAGCTTACGGGTATCCTGGAAACCGATATAGCTGCGGTTTTCCGTGCGCATGGCGACGAGGAGACGCTGGATCATGTCCTCAAGGTGGCGTCTGAAGCAAAGCGGATCGCCGGTCGGTTCGGCGTCGATGCGCGTCAAGCCGAGATCGCGGCGCTGCTGCATGATATTAGCAATGTGATCCCTGTGGGCGAGATGCTGACAGTCGCTGCGCAATTGTCCGTCGAGGTCGCTCCGGAGGAGCGCCTTTATCCTCGTATTATCCATCAGAAGCTGTCGCGGACGATGGCGGCCTGCGCCTTTGGCATTACAGACCGAGACATCCTCTCGGCAATCGAGTGCCACACGACATTGAAGCCTGGCGCTTCGCAGCTTGACAAGGTACTCTTCATCGCGGACAAGATCTCCTGGGACTTGCCCGGGGAGCATCCCGAACTGGCGGCGATCCGAGCCAAGGTGGAGGAGGGGCAGCTCGACGAGGCTGTGCTGCTTTATCTCGATCATGTATGGTCGCAGCGCGACCAGTTGAAGCTGGTCCATGAATGGCTGATCCAGGCAAGAGCGGAGATGAGGGAATCCATACTTCATTAATATCATTAACTACCTCGGGTTGTATGGGGCTGCACGGTATAATTGCGGGAGGAGAAGGTCGCCCGGCCCGTGTTGACTGATAGGACATTAAATATTAATGACATTAAATATATAGAGTCGAAGGGTCGCGGTTACGGGCTTGAAGCTGTCGCACTGCTCCTGGATTGTGCTTTTCGTTCGCTGGGGGCGCACAAGGTTGTTGCCATGTGCAACGCTCATAATGTGAGGTCTATACGATTAATGGAGCAAGTGGGAATGCAAAGAGAAGGCATCTTCCGACAAGAGCTTCAGTGGAAAGAGCAATGGTGCGATCAATATTTCTATGCGCTGCTGGAGAGCGAGTGGCAGTCGGGCGATAGATGATGCGCGTTTAATAAAGTGCAAGCTTTTCAAAAAAAATCATTACCCCGACACGCTCTCATAATTGAGGCGGGTCGGGGCGATGGCGGTTGCGATAGGCTTGCGGAGTGACGCCTACATGTCGCTTGAAAAGCCGACCGAAGTACGAAGGGTCCTGGAACCCCGCCTCTGCGGCAATCTCGCTAATGGTACGAGAGCTGGCCGATAGCAGGCGGCAGGCGCGCTGGATACGCAGCTGCTGGACATAGGTCGTCATCGTCAGGCCCGCATACCTTTTGAAGATGGAGCACAGGTACTCATACTTGCGGTCCATCAGCTCCTCGAGCTGGCTGGCTGTCAGCTCCTTGTCGTAATATTCGTCCAGGATATTGACGATCCGGCGATACAAGACAAACGAGCCAGGCAAGGCAGGATCGACATAATGCTGTTGCAGCAGCCCGCTGGCGAGCAGCTCGAGCACCGTCCACAGCTTGATCGCCAGACGGAGCTGGTAGTAGGCTTGCGGGCGCCGCAGCTCCGCGACGAGTTGCTCCAGCAGCAGCGATATCTCGAAGCGGCGCGACGTCTCCATGCGGGCGGCCAGCCAGAGTGGGACGCCGTTGGCGGCTGTGGTGCGCAGCTCGCCGGAGGAGAACTCCGGCAAAGGCGGGGCGGTCTTGGCGATTGTACCATCCTTCGAATGCGACAGCAGCGGCTCTGGATCGATGGCGAATTGGACCCAGAAGAAGCCGCTGTGCTCGTCGATTGGTTTCCAACCGCAATGGCGCTGCCATGGCAGCAGGAACAGGCATTCGCCCGCGTGCACGGTTAGCCGCTCCTCCTCCACCTGCAGATAGATCGGACCGTCGGTGACGACGATGAGCTCATAGTAGGGGTTGGCATGCCACTTCTCATAGAAGCCGTCATTGCCCCGATGGACATTGGCCCACTTCACTTCGAGCCGCGCCAGACTGGAGATCGATAGCATAGTCACCCGGACACCTCTCATTTTTTTTGCCGACAGATCTTAATCCTGTCCCTTATCGTCGACAATGCAATGTTGATATGATAAGGGCATTATAGCATATCGCTCAGTCGCCGACCTTGGAGAAGTCGACGATGCGGCCGAACTCGCGGAACGGATCGTCGATGACGATCCGGCCCGTCTCCGTATCGCCCAGTCCGCTGTACAGCTCGGCTTTGCCATCGGCACGCATCACGATGCCTGCGGCAAAGGCGCACTCGGCGAGCCGGGGCTTTTTGGCCGGACCGGACGGGTAGGAAGCGCGAGTGCCGATGATGCGGACATCGTGCAACTCGAGCGTCGTCGGATCGAAGACGAAGGACAGGTTATGATACGCCCACAGCAGCTCGCCCTCGGCGCTCCGCGTCTCATGTCCGATATGTCCGATCGCGCCGATCAGCCCGCTGTCGAGATAATAAGCCTGATTGCAGCCGCCCCACTCATCGGGACCAAACAGATGGGGGATGTAAGGCGCAGACGCGATGACCTCGGCAGACAGCTCCTCCAGCCGGTCGATGATCGTAAAGCCGACGAGCGAGAGGCTCCCGTACCGGCTGCGGATGTCCTCGCCCTTCGGCCTGGAGAAGACGCCGATCCGTCCACCCGGCAGCTCGACCAACCGAATATCCTTCATCCCTGCGGGCCCGGTCGTAAAGTAGGTCAGGTCAGTCAGCTCGCGTCCGCGATAAAAGTAGCCGAAAACGGTGTCGATCTTTCCTTTGCTGAAGCGGACATGCGTGCCCCCGAGCACCAGCTCGTCCCCGATCCGCGACACGAACGGGTCTTCGAGCTGGTAGGGCATCGCCTCAGGTACCGCTGCCCATACATCGTCGTGCTGCCATTCGAACAGTCGGACCCAGGAGCGCGCCCAGTTCGAGCGTCGCTCCAGTCGGCCATACAGGTAACGACGACCATTCCATTCAAACGGAACGGAGATGTTGTACACATCGAAGTCATCGGCGCCATGGAAGGTGAGCTTTGCGCTTTCGTAGACCGTGTCGGACTGGAAGCGTCGCAGTTGTGCAGCCAAATCATACATGAGTAAAAGTCTCCTCTTGAACAAGTAATAGTACTTCTTTCGCTTCCATAGTAGACGAGTGGCCCGTCTTCCGTCTTATCCGATTTTGACCGCGATTCCGTTATTTTGACCTGACAGCAAGAACGAATGCCACAAGGATCGGAGGACCAACAGATGACGATTCCCCAATTGCAAGCGAGCGTTGGCATTGACCCGGCGGCCGAGGCGCATTGTCGGCGGCTCAATTCCGTGGATGAGACGAGCGGTCGCCATACCCATGATTTTTTTGAGGTGTTCCTAGTGCTGCATGGCAGTGTCGTCCATAACATTAACGGCGAGCGGGAGCGGCTGGAGTCGAATACGCTCGTTTTCATCCGAGACCGGGACGTACATTGCTACGAGCGAACGGAGGAGGGGGATTGTCAGTTGCTCAACCTGTCCTTCTACAAACGGATGCTGGACGACTTGTTCGATTATCTGGGCGACGGCATCCCGCGCGCCCTGCTGCTGGGACGTGAAGATCCGCCGGCCATCCTGCTGTCACAGGCTGAGACGGACGAGCTGCATGCCCGGATGGGGGTGCTCCATTCCATCGAGCGCACTGACAAGTCTGGCATGCGAGCGCAGACGAGGGCGTTGCTCGCCGAGCTGTTCGCGCACTATCTGCCGCGAGCAGCCGTTGCATCGACAGCTCCTGCGCCGCGCTCTCCTGTGGAATCCCGCGTGGTCAGCGGAATGAAAGGTAATGGGGAGGCCTCCATCGCTGTTGCCATGAACGCCGCTGCGAGCGCCGTCGCAGGCGTTGCCGCGGCTGCGTCAGCTCAGCCGCCCTCCTGGCTGACCGAGCTGACGGAGGCAGTGGAGCGACAGGCGCATTACATCGAGGGCGTACCGGCGCTGGTTCGACTCTCCGGCAAGTCTCACGCCTATCTGTGCAGAGCCTTCAAGAAGCATAAGGCGATGACGCCTGTTCAGTATATTAACGGCTTGCGGCTTGCCGATGCCGAGCGGCTGCTGGCGGCTACGTCGCTCCCGATTGTGGAGATCGGGCTGGAGTGCGGGTTCGAGAGTACAGGTCATTTTTACAGCCTGTTCAAAAAGCAGTACGGTACGCCGCCCCACGCTTACCGACTACGTCAGGCCGACGCTTGACTGTACAATCCGACCTTGCCCCCAGCCGCTCGAGTATAGCGATCGTCACATAATACAGTTTCTCTACTGCAAGCCCCTGACCTAGTATGAGAGTGGCAGAAGGGAGGGAAGCGCAGAAGGCCGGCCCCGCAAGCGACGCTATCCGGTCCGAGTCCACCACTACCATCGTAAAGGGGAAGGGTAACGTGAACAACAAGAACAAGCTGAAGACGCTCCTCCGCAAGTCAACCTGGATGTTATGCGCGCTAACTGTACTGTCTGTGATGGTCAGCCTCGTCGCGCCAAGCATCATCGTCCTAACTGTCAAGGCGAGCAGCCCTGGCACCGAGCTGTATGTATCGTCGTCAGCCGCTGGCGCTGAGGAGGGTACGTTGGCTGCGCCATTCCACTCGCTCGCGGCGGCCAGAGACGCGGTCCGTCTGCTGATCGCGGACGGAATGGACGAGGATATCACCGTCTATGTGCGCGGCGGCGAATACCCGCTATCCTCGATGCTTGTGTTCGACGAGCGCGACTCCGGTCGGGACGGCCACACGATCACGTATCGCAGCTATCCCGGCGAGACGCCGACGATCATCGGCGGCGCACCGCTCTCGGGATGGGAGAGTGTCGGCGGCGGCATTTACAGCGCCGAGGTCGGGAGCCTACGCTTCCAGACGTTGTACGAGAACGGCGAGCGTGCCGTCAAGGCTCGCTATCCCGACAAAGGCGAGCCGAGAGAAGGCTATCTGACGGTCGCCGAGGAGGCTGAGACCGAGCCGGCGCAGCAGTTCCGCTTTGCTGCGGGCGATCTGCCGACGCTGACGACCACTGCCGGTCTGGAGCTGTTCATCTGGCCGGGCGACGGCATCAGTTGGACATCGGATACGCTGCGCGTGCAGTCGATCAACTATACGACGCGTACTGTCGCGCTGCAATCGCCGGCTACCTACCCGCTCGGACCGGGCGCGCGATATTATATCCAAGGCGCGCTGGAGCTGCTGGATCAGCCGGGCGAGTTTTACCTCGACGATGCCCAAGGCAAAGTGTACTACAAACCGAAAGCGCTTCCGATCGATGATCAGCTCATCGTTGCGCCGGCAATGAGCCGGTTGATCGCCTTCAAGGGCGGCAGCCAGACGACGCCGGTGGAGCATATCCGTTGGATTGGCATGACGTTGCAGGACAGCGATTTTGCCCCGAATGCGCAGGATGGTCTCATCTATATGGAGAACGCCCGCTCGATCGAGGTGTCGGACAATGTAATCCGCAACGGCGGCATCCATGCGATGTATCTATTCGGATGGAATCAGCAGCATACGATCAGCGGCAATCTCATCTATAACATCGGACATACGGGGGTGCAGATTCAGTCTGCCAGCTCCTGGGCTTCCCATCCGTATATCAGCAAGCAGAACACGGTGACCAATAATCATATCCGCGACGTCGGCCAACTGGTCGGACATGGCGCAGGCATCCAGCTCGTCGGCAGCGGCGACAACACCGTGTCGCATAATTTGATCCACGAGGCGCCGCGGTATGCGATCAGCCTCAAGGGGATGACGCCGGGCAATATTATCGGCAAGACGATCGACGGCATCGTCGTCACGGCCGCCAATGCCAAGGAATTCGCCAACTCCAAAAACAATATCATCGAATACAACGAGGTGTACAACGTCAACACTGATTCGCAGGATACCGGCATGATCGAGGCGTGGGGTGCGGGGCTCGGCAATGTGATCCGCTACAACCGTCTGCACCATAGCGGCATCCATTTCTCATTCGGCTTTGGCATCTACCTCGATGACCACTCGGATGACTTCATCATCGCCTACAATGTGATCGATCACCTGCAGGTAGAGGGCGACGGCGAGCTGTACAGTCCGATCCGCGTCAAAGGGACGAGCAACCGGATTATCGGCAATGTCGTCGCCGACAATCCGAACGCCAAGCGCGGCGTCATCGGACTCTCGGGCAATTATGGCGATTCGCCCGCAGCGGGCGGAGCGGCTCAGTACAAGGGCAATATCCTGTACAACAACGGCAACACACTGTATACCTTCAACGACTGGACGCCGACCCGGCTGGCCGGCTCGGACGATAATCTGTTCTACAATGCCTCCGGCCAGTACAATGTCACGGGCGTCACGGGCGTGTCTTACCTGGAGCAATGGCTCGCCTACGAGCATGGACGTTATGATGCTGCCTCGCAGGTTGCTGCTCCGCTGTTCATGAATCCGGCGCAAGCCGATTATCGGCTCAGCTATCTGTCGCCGGCCTATACGCTGGGATGGCAGGATATCGACTATGCGAGCATCGGCCTGACGGACACGTTCCGCTATGCCGAGACGAGCGATCCGCTCGATCGGCTCTATATCGCTACGGCAGATCATCGCAGTTATGCGTCGATGCCTGCATCGGGGACAACAGCGCTGCAGCTGCTCGGGCGTACAGAGACCGGCTATGTTGCGGATCTGACCGACGCCGACATCAGCTTCGCCAGCGACGATACGGCTGTCGCGACCGTCGATGCGAGCGGCGTCGTCACCGGCGTAAGCAACGGCGTCGCCAGGATCACCGCAACGGTCGAGCTGGACGGCCGCATCGTGAGTGCAGCGTTCGATGTGCTCGTGGATGATGAGCTGTCGGCGATCGGGCTGACGAGCGGCCGAACGGTGCTGGAGATCGACGAGCAGGCCAGTCTTCGCACCATCGCCTCCACTCTGCACGGGGCCCGGCAGGTGCTGAACAATGGCGATGTAAGCTTCGTCAGCGACGCGCCGGGTATCGCGACCGTGGATAGCGCAGGTGTCGTCGAGGCGCAGGCGGCAGGCTCTGCGACGATCACGGCGACCTATACTGCAGGCGGGCAGACGTATACTGCGCAAATGCCGATCTCGGTGCGCGCAAGCCGGCTTGGCTCGGTCCAGCTTACGGCTCAGCCGGTGCTGACGGAGGGCGACACGGCAGCCTATACGCTCAGCGGTCAGATGACCGACGGTACGGCTGCCGACCTGAGCAGCGCTACGCTGGCCGCTTCGGCGACGCCGGGCGGCGTCGTCAGCGTCGACACGACAGCGGGCGAGGTGACGGCTGTCGCCGAGGGGCGTGCCCGGATATCGATCGCCGTGACGCTGGATGGCGTCGCACTGACGGCGGTCGGCGAGACCGTCGTCTTCCCGGCGACGACGCCAGCCGTGCCGTCCCCATGGCAAGTGACGACCTTTGGCACGGCCCAAGGGTATGCGCAATGGAGCGGCGGCGAGCCGACCAAGCTGATCAGCAGCGGCGACAACATCTGGGGCGCATCGGACTCGTTCAGCTATGCGTATCGCGACGCCGAGCCGACGGGCGATGAGTCGAGCGTATCGATCGGCGCCAAGCTGCACTCGCTCGTGGAGACGGACAAGGATGCCGCAGCAGGTCTGATGTTCCGCGACGGCACGTCGGCCTCGGCCAACAATGTCAACCTGCGAGTCATCCCGGGCGGCGGGCTGCGCCTGACGTACCGCAACGCTGACCATCCCGGCACGAGCTTCATCATGGGACCGACGGTCAGCCTGCCTGTGGAGATCAAGCTGACTAAGGAAGCTGATACGTACATCGGCTATTACAAGCGTGGCGGCGTATGGACCGAGGTCGGCAGGGCAACGATGGAGTCGACGCATCCGTTGACGGCTGGTCTGGCCGTATTCTCGCATGACTCATTGCCGACCGAAGCGGTATTCTCCCAGGTCGCGCTGCAGGAGGCACCGCTGCAATGGTCAAGCCTGCGTCTGACTGCACCGACCGAACGGCTATGGGCAAGCGGTCAGACGACATCGCTGACGGCGGAGGGCGTCACAGCAGCCGGTACGACGATCGACATCCCGCTAAGCTCCGTTGCCTTCAACAGCAGCGATACATCGGTCGCAACCGTCGATGCGACAGGGACGGTAACGTCGACCGGCTATGGCACAGCCGTCATCAGCGCCTCTGCGACGATCCAGGGGACGACGGTGACCGGATCGCTGACGATCCAGGTCATCCAGCCGCGCCAGGCGTATGCGACGATCCAGGCCGAGTCGGCCGATGTCGTGCAAGGACTGACCAAGTATACGACGATCATCGGCGGCACGACGCCGTCGAGCTGGGCGAGCTACAAGGACGTCGACTTCGGCGCATCCGGCCCGGCGCAGTTCGAGCTGCGCGTAGCCGTACCGCTGGAATACGCAGGCAAGACGGTGCAAGTGCGGCTGGATAGCCAGACCGGACCGACGATCGCTACGATGACGATCCAGAGCACCGGCGGCTGGTCGACGATGCAGACGCAATCGGCGTCGATGAATGGCGACGTCACTGGCGTGCATGATGTCTATCTGTACTTTGCCAATGGCGGGGCGGGCAATATCGACTGGTTCCGCTTCTATGAAGAGGCGGACACAACGGCGCTGACGTCTGCGATCGCGGAGGCTGAGACGCTGCTTGGCACCGCTGTCGTCGGCACTGCGCCAGGGCAATATCCGCCATCGGCGGCCGCTGCGTTGCAGACGGCAATCGAGACGGCGGAGGATGCGGCGGCGACGCAGCTGACGCAGCAGCAAGCGAATGCGGCGACGAGCGAGCTGCAATCCGCGATGGCGACCTTCCGCGCTGCGATCATCGTCCCGGTGCGCGATCCATACAGCAGCATCCAGGCCGAGTCGGCGGATGAGGTGCATGGGCTGACCAAATATTCGACGATCATCGGCGGCACGACGCCGTCGAGCTGGGCGAGATATCGCCGCCTCGACTTCGGCGCATCCGGCCCGGATCGGTTCGAGGTTCGCGTCGCTGTTCCGGCCCAATATGCGGGCAAGACGATCGAGGTCCGCCTGGATAGCCCGACCGGGACGACGATCGGCTCGCTCGTCGTGGCGAGCACGGGCGACTGGGGCACGATGACGGTGCAAGGCGTCGATCTGACGCTGCCGACCGGCATCTCCGGCGAGCATGACGTCTATCTGTATTTTGCCAACGGTGGAGCGGGCAATATCGATTGGTTCCGATTCTATGAGGCCGATCAGCCATAAAATCCAGCTGTGGTGCGGGTTTGTAGAGTAAAGCACTGATTGTACAGTATCCAAAACCGCCGATGATCGGGCACAATGGGGTCGCAAGCTGATACGAGAAAGTCAGCGAGAAGGAGGAAGATGACCCTATGAGACGAATCGGGCGGGAATGGAAACTGTGGATGAAACATCGGGCGCTGTTCACGCTGTCGCTGCCCGGCGTGCTGTATCTGCTCATCATCGCCTACATTCCGATGGCCGGCATCGTGGTAGCCTTCAAGGACTACCGCTACGATCTGGGCATTGCGGGCAGCGAGTGGATCGGCTTCAAGAACTTCGAGTTCCTGTTCGCGTCGGAGGCGACGCTGATCATTACCCGCAACACCGTGCTGTACAATGCAAGCTACATCCTCATCGGCACGAGCGCGGCGCTGTTGCTTGCCCTGCTGATGAACGAGATTACTGGCAGATGGGTCCGCTATTATCAGACCGCGATGTTCCTGCCTCACTTTCTGTCCTGGGTCGTGGTCGGCTACGTCACGTACGCCTTCCTCGACCAGCAGAACGGCTTTGCCAACCAGATCATGGCGTGGCTCGGCCTGCAGAGCCGAGACTGGTATTTCGAGCCTGAGCCTTGGCCATATCTGCTTAATCTCGTCCATCTGTGGAAGACCGTCGGCTTCTCCGCGCTCGTCTATTATGCCGGCATTATGGGGATCGACAGCGACTACTACGAGGCGGCCAAGCTTGACGGGGCGAACCGGCTGCAGATGGCGCTTCGGATTACGCTGCCGATGCTGACGCCGCTCGTGCTGATCCTGCTGATCGTCTCGATCGGTCAGATGTTCAGAGGCGACTTTGGTCTGCACTACTTCATCCCGAACAACTCGGGACTGATCTACAGCACGACCGATGTCATCGATACGTACGTGTACAGAGCGCTTCGCATGATCGGCGACATCGGCATGTCGTCTGCGGTCGGCGTCTACCAGTCGGTCGTCGGACTGATCCTGGTCTTCTCCGCCAATGCGATCATTCGCAAGATCAATCCGGACAACTCGTTATGGTAGGAGGAGACTATGCAATCGACTACAACGACGCAGCGGCTCACAAGCCTCGGCATTAATCTGTTCTTCATCGTCGTCACGCTGGCTATCGTCCTGCCTATGGCGCTCATCGTCATGGTGTCCTTGTCATCGGAGCGTTCGATTATCGAGCATGGCTATCAGTTCTGGCCGCAGCAGTGGAGCTTGGAGGCATACCGGTATATTTTCGATGCGCCGGGCATCCTGCTGCGCGCCTACGGCGTGACGATTCTGGTGTGCGTGGCGGGCACGTTTGGCGGCCTCATGATTACCTCGTCAATCGCCTACGTTATCTCGCGCAGAGATTATCGTTATGCTGGCGCGACGACATTTTATGTCTTTTTCACGATGCTGTTCAGCGGCGGTCTTGTGCCGTTCTACATCCTGATGACCCAGTATCTGCATCTTAAGGACAGTCTGCTGGCGCTCATCATCCCGGGCTTGCTCAGTCCGTTTTATGTCATGGTCATGAAGGGCTTCCTGATGAAAATCCCGCATGAGATCGTCGAGTCGGCGCGTATCGACGGCGCATCGGAGTGGCGGACATACGTATCCATCATCCTGCCGCTTGCCAAGCCAGCCTTGGCGACGATCGGACTGTTCATCTCTTTTGGCTACTGGAACGAATGGTTCAACGCGATGCTGTTCATCGACAACAATCGGCTCGTGCCATTGCAACTGCTGCTCGTGCGCATCCTGAACACGATCGACTTCCTGGCGGTCAATCAGGAGTTCGTCGGCTCGCTTGGCATCGATATGACGGCATTCCCGTCGCTGTCGATCCGGATGGCAATGGCGATTGTCGTCGCCGGCCCGATCATGTTTGTCTTTCCGTTTTTCCAGCGCTACTTCGTCAAAGGTCTGACGGTTGGCGCGCTGAAGGGCTAGGGCGTGTCTGCACACCCGCTCAGGGGTATCTAAGACCGAGGCAACGCCTGGACCGGCTGCGGCCGTGATCAAAATCGAACGCTAGGCGAGTACCGGTCCAGTTATTATAATGAAGCTAATACAGGGAGGGTTTTGGTCTTGAACACCAAAAACAAACGAAAACTGACCGTCATCACAGGTATGATCGCTGTCTTGCTCCTCGGCGCATGCAGCAGCAACGGCGGGGGGACGACAGCGGCCCCGACGCCGGCCAATCCGGACAAGGAGACCAACCAGACAACCAACGAAGGCGAGGGCGCTTCGCTCGAGGAAGTAACGCTGAACTGGTATTATCCGCAGCCAAGCGAGCAGACGGATCTGAGGTCGGTCGAGGAAGCGGTCAACCAGATTACGATGGACAAGCTGAACGCGAAGGTGAAGCTGAATCCGGTGGACTTCGGCGACTATGAGCAAAAGCTGAACACCGTATTCGCCGCCGGAGCAAGCGACGTCGATCTGGTCTGGACGTCCAACTGGAGCTTCGTCTACAATAAAAACGCTTCCAAGGGCGCTTTCCTCGATGTGACCGAGCTGCTGGACGCGCATGGCCAGCATATTAAAGCAAGCATGCCGGAGTTCGTATGGGACGATGTGCGTCTGAGCGACGCGCTCTATGCGGTCCCGAACTATCAGATCGCGGCCAAGCGGGCTGGCGTCGTCATCCAGAAGCGATTCGTGGACAAGTATAATCTCGATGTCGCGTCGATCAAGAAGCTGTCTGATCTGGAGCCGTTCTTCGACCAGCTGTTGCAGCAGGAGGAAGGCATCATCCCGTTCGGCACGAACACCAACTTTATGATCCCGGATGTCGACGGCATCTACTCCAACGGCAATTATTCGTACTATCGCAACGACGATTCGATGAAGCTGTTCGACATCTACGCTAGCCCGGAGTACAAGGCTCAGGTGGAGCTGGCTCATCGCTGGTATACGAAGGGGTATATCAACCAGGATGCGGCGACGCTCAAGGACCGCTCGACGCTGCTGGCCAAGGGCAATGTGGCCTCAAGCATCGACGTCACGCTCAAGCCGGGCGGCGAGGCGGAGGCTCAGAAGCAATTCGGCGGCCAGGAGGTCGTATTCGTGCCGCTGACGCCAGCCGAGTTCACCGGCGTACAGCCGTCCATGACGGCGATCAGCCGCAACTCCAAGCAGCCGGAGCGGGCGATGATGCTGCTCGACCTGGTCAACTCGGACAGCGAGTTGTACAATCTGCTCAGCTTCGGCATCGAGGGCAAGCACTATACGAAGATCGGCGACAATACGATCCAACTGATCGCGGACAGCGGGTATGCGCCGCTCACCAACTGGGTGTTCGGCAACATTATGAACGGCTACCTGCTCGAAGGCCAGCCTGCCGATATGTTCGAGCAGACCGCAGCCTTGAACGAGAGCGCCAAGGTGCCGGCGACGTTCGGATTTAACCCGAACCTGGATGCGATCAAGACCGAGGTCGCCAGCGTCAAGGCGGTCGAGGAGCAATACCTGAAGGCGCTCGGCGTCGGCGTCGGCGATCCGGCCAAGCTGTTGCCCGAGTTTATCGACAAGATGAAGAAGGCAGGCAGCGAGAAAATACTGGCCGAGAAGCAACGTCAGCTCGATGAGTGGCTGAAGACCAAACAATAACGGCAAGAGCGGTGCTCAGCGCGTCTTAGGCGCGCTGGGCGCCCTCCGCCATGTCAAGGGTGATCATCGTATGCGCGCCAAGCTGAGAACGAGAAAATACCTCCAAAAACTACTGCTGACAATCGTCTCGTTGGTCACAGTTTTCCTGCTGTCCGCTACCGGTACAGTATTTTACTATGCGGACCAGATCGTCAAGCGGACGCAGCAGGAAGCGAACGAAAAGGTTTTGGCGCAAATTTCCTACAACCTGCAATACATGAACGAAAGCATCAAAACGTTGGCGACCTCGATCTATTTTGACAATGACCTGAGCGGGCTGTTCTACGCCGACAACGAGACGATCGAGGCGCTCATGAAGGCCAAAAAGCTCGACAAAATCGTCAGCTCGACGTCGTTGCTGCACTCGATCCTCATCTACAATCAGGTGACGGATACGTTCTACGGGGGCGGAGATGTCAGCTACATGTCGCCTGCCGACGAGGTAATCGAAGCAGTCAAGTCCGTCATCCAGGGCGATGCGGCAGGCATCTCCAATATGAAGCTGGTGCCGCTGTATCCCGGCGGGCCCCCGACGGATGGGTCGGCAAGTCTGTTCTCTGTGTTCATGTACGACTCGCTGGACGTCTATCGGGGAGAGAGCATGCTCGTGCTCAACATCAAGCCCGACTGGATCATCGATAATGTCCAGGAGCTCAACGGCATGAATCACGCCTCCTCGTCGGTCTATATCGTCGATGCCAACGACCAGCCGCTCATCGTCAGCCCGGACCAGGCGATCCCGCCGTTCCCGGTGGACAGTGTGCGCCAGCAGGCGAACGACAAGCCGCTCGTCTACGATGCCGTGGTCGGCGAAGTCAAGTATCGGGTGACGACCTTGCCTGTCAGCGATATGGGCTGGAAGCTGGTCATCGTCGACAACTATGCGATCATCATGAAGCAGGTGACGCTGCTCAAGCAGATCTGTCTAGGCGTGACGCTGCTGTTCCTGGTCGCTTCGATCGCCGCTTCGTTCATCCTCTCCCGCCGGCTGTACAAGCCTGTCGACGACGCGCTCGAGCTGATCCGAGGCTACGGCGCGCAGGGGGGCGACAGCCTGCATCGCGACGAGTGGGGCTTCATCTCGGCGCACTACAGCAAGGCGATGGAAGAGATCGGCAAGGTGAAGCGCGACCAGGGTCAGATCATGAAGGCGTTCTATCTGCGGCGGCTGATCACGAACAGCGACTCGATGAACGAAGCCGAGTGGGAGCAGACGCTGCGGGACTACAGCTGCCCGGTCGATCTGGCCAAGCCGCTGCAACTGGTCGCGATCCAGCTGGATTTGCCCGGCTCGCGAGGAGGAGAGCTGCGGGGCTCCGAGCTGCAGCTGCTCATGTTTGCCGTCGGCAACATCGCTGAGGAGATCCTCGCGCAGCGGTTCGCATGCTGCGTCGCCGACACGCGGGGAGAGCGGTTGCTGCTCCTGCTCAATAGCGAGGGCGAGGAGCAGGAGAGCGAGCAGGCGCTGCTCGAGCTGTGCGGGCAGCTGCAGGATGTGGTGAGTGGCTACTACAAGCGCTCGATCAGCTGTGCGATCAGCGCCCGCTTCCGCTCCTATCGGGCGATCTCCGAGTACCATAATCAGGTCGTGCAGCAGCTCTCGTATCGGATGGTGTATGGCTATGGGGCGATGATCACGCCCGCCATGGTCGCATCCAACGTCGGCAACTATGACTTCCAACTGCCGGAGGAGCTGAGGAAGAAGTGGGTGAACGGCATCCAGGACGGCAATCTGGCGCAGGCCGGCGAGGCGCTGGATCAGATCCTCGAGCGGCTGTCGGCTTATGATTACGACTGTATCCTGCAGCATGTGCTCCAGCTGCTGCTCTTGCTCAAGCAGACCTTGCAGCAGATGAATCAGCATCGGATGCAAGCCTATGCGATCAACGACAGCGAGCTGTCCCGCACCGTGATGGAGCAGGGGACGCTGCGCGACGTCCGCCGTGTCCTGCATACAGCGCTCGAGGCGATTCACCGCACCCATGCGCCGAGCACCGACAGCAAGCATGAGATGATCGTCGAGGCGATCAAGGCCATCGTCCAGGGCAGCTACATGGACATGGGGCTCAATCTGGCGCATATCGCCGACACGGTACGGATGTCGGAAAATTATGTCGGCAAGCTGTTCCGGGCCAGCCAGGGGATGTCGATCGCCGATTACATCAACGAGGTGCGGCTGGAGCAGGCCCGCCTCCTGCTGGAGCAGACCGACATCACCGTGAACGGGATCATGGAGCGTGTCGGCTACGGCAATCAGAGCTATTTTTTTCGGCTGTTCAAGCGGAGGTTCGGCACGACGCCGAAGGAATACCGCTTCGCCAAATCCCGATTATTCGAAGAACAGTAACCCGCAATGGAGGTACATATGATCCAACCGATAACCGAACCGCTCCGCTCCAGTCCATGGATCGTCCGGCATCCGGCCAACCCAGTGCTGGACGCATCCCGCGTCCCTTATCCGACGGCGCTCGTCTTCAATGCAGGCGTCGCCAAGTTTAACGGCAAGTATGTCATGGTATTCCGCAACGACTACGGCTCACTGACTGAGCAGACGCTGGAGCCGGGCTCGACGACGGACCTCGGCATCGCCTTCAGCGAGGATGGCGTCCATTGGCAGGCCGGTCCGCGCCCATGCTTCCGCATGCATGACGAGGAGATCGTCCGCGCCTACGATCCCCGTCTGACCGTGATCGACGGTCGCTGCTATATGTGCTTTGCTGTCGATACGCTGCACGGCATCCGCGGCGGCATCGCGGTCACCGACGACTTCGAGACGTTCGAGGTGCTCAGCCTCTCCAGCCCCGATCTGCGCAATATGGTGCTGTTCCCGGAGCGGATCAACGACAAGTACGTGCGGCTCGAGCGTCCCTTCACCGTCTACAGTCGCGGCGGCCGGGACCGCTTCGACACCTGGATCTCCGAGTCGCCGGATCTGCGCTACTGGGGCAACTCCGATCTGCTGTTCGGCGTCGAGCATGTGCCGTTCGCCAATGACAAGGTCGGCCCCGCCGCGCCGCCGATCAAGACGCGCAAGGGCTGGCTGACGACGTTCCATGCGGTCGATCTCGATCCGGCGCGCGGCAAAAACGGCTGGGAGCCGAGCTGGCAGAAGCGCTACACGGCCGGGCTGATGCTGCTCGATCTGGACGATCCGAAGCGGGTGATCGGTCTGTGCAAGGAGCCGCTGCTCGTCCCCGAAGCCGACTACGAGGTGAGCGGAGGCTTCCGCAACAACGTCATCTTCCCGGGCGGCATGATCCTCGAGGAGGACGGCGAGGTGAAGCTGTACTACGGGGCGGCCGACGCGGTGGTCTGTCTGGCGACCGCCGATGTGGAGGACCTGCTGCGGCTGTTCTGAAGCGTACACTCAGGGTGTCCATACCCACACAAGAACAGGCTCGGATTCGGGCCTCGTTACTTTAGCTGGAGAGGCGGATGAAGGTGAATATTATTAATGAAGCAGACTACTATCGGATCGTATACGGAGGCTGGCTCGGCAAAAACATCGGCGGCACGCTGGGCGCGCCTGTCGAGGGAGCCAAGGAACTGCTGTCGCTGACATACTACCCGGAGCTGCCAGACGGCCCGTTGGAAAACGACGACCTCGACCTGCAGCTCGTCTGGCTGCATGCGCTCGAGCAATACGGCCCCGGACTGACGGCGCGCGAGCTGGGGCAGGAATGGCTGGACCATATCTTCTTCCCGTTCGACGAGTACGGGGTCGCGCTCACCAATCTGCGCCGAGGATTGCTGCCGCCGCTCAGCGGCGTCTTCAACAACCCGTTCAATGACTGCATGGGCTCGCCGATCCGCTCGGAGATCTGGGCGATGGTGTCGCCGGGCCTGCCGGAGCAAGCGGCGCGATACGCCTATGAGGACGCGATCGTCGACCATGCGGGCGGAGAGGGCGTGTACGGGGAGATGTTCTTCGCCGCGATCGAGAGCGCGATCTTCGTGGAGCAAGATCGCGACCGGCTGATCGCCATCGGTATGCGGTGTATCCCGACCGAGAGCCGCACCTATCGCGCGCTCGCGGACCTGCTGCGCTGGCACCAGGAGGGCAAGGACTGGATCGAGGCCCGGGCGCTTATCCTAGAGCATCACGGACATCACAACTTCACAGATGCTCCGCAGAATATCGCCTTTACGATCCTCGGCTGGCTGTATGGCAGCGACTTTGAGGATTGTATCCTGAAGGCGGTCAACTGCGGCTACGACACGGACTGCACGGCCGCGACGCTCGCCGCGATCCTCGGCATGCTGCTCGGGCCGGAGGGACTGCCGGACAAGTGGGTGCGGCCGGTCGGCGACCGGGTCGTCGTCAGCCCGCCGATCAACGGCTTCGACGCGCCGCGCGATCTGGACGAGCTGACACGCCGGACGATCTGGATCGGCAAGCAGGTGCTCGCCCACTGCGATGCAGGCGTCGTCATCAGCGCCGATCAGCCGAGCCGCTGGGAGGAGCGAGAGCTGGACATTGCCGGGCTGGAGTCGCTATGGAGCCGCTCGGCGACGAGTGCGCGCTACTTGCTGCCGCAGGGTACGCAGCGGCAGCCGCTGCTCGAGTTGCTCGTCGAGTATGGCGAGCAGGGGCCGGCCATCGGCGCAGGCCAGGAGCAGACGCTGCGTCTGACGCTCGTCAACCGCTCGCGGACGACGCTGACCGGCGAGCTGGCGTTGGAGCTGCCTGAGAACTGGCAAGGTCCGGACGCCAGGACGGTGACGCTGCAGCCGGACGAGCGGCTGAGCTGGGCGCAGTCGATCCGGGCGTCTGAGACGATGCGTGGCGACAGCGACCTCGTCCTGCGCTGGACGAGGCGGCATGACGGCGCGATCTGGTCTGTCGAGACGGTGACGCTGCGTCTACTGGCGGCCAGTGCCTGGACGGTCTGGGGACCGGGCGAGGGAGATGGAGATGGCGTGCGAGCCTTCGTAGCGGGCAACCGGATCGACTGGGAGCGGATCGCCGGGACCGAGGCGGACGGCGTCTACCGGGCGCGGACGACGCTGGACGTGCCGTCCGAGCGGTGCGTGCGCCTGATCGCTGCGGCGAACAGCCCGGTCCGGCTGACGCTGGAGGGCGAGACGCTCTTCGACTGCCGGACCGTGCCTGAGTTCATGCCCGCGTACCATCGGGCGCCGGAGGGGCAGCGGGCCGAGCGGGTCTTGCGCGCCGGCCGCTATAATCTGGAGGTCGAGGTGGAGCGCAGTGGCCAGCCGCTCGCAACCTATGTGCTGCCGGTTGCTCCGGCCGAGACGACGATGCCGGGCCCGCATTATTACTACACGGACATCGTGTTCGGCGCTGCGAGGTAGGCAGGGGATTTTATTAGCCGACAGTAAAAAGCAGACCATAAAAAGCCCGACGCTTGCTTTGCGAGCGCCGGGCTTTGCCATTCTCTGCGGTACTGAACGTTCAGGATAGCGGTGTGTTATCGGGATCTTAATCTGTCAGGGACCCTAATCTATCGATTCGATTGGTCCAGACATAGCCTTCATATTTTCGGGGAATCGAGGCCACGCTTTCCTCCGTGTCAAACCCCGAAGACAGCTGGCCATTCCCTTCCACGATTACTACGCGTGTATTGACGGCCTCCATACGCTTGTTGAATTTATATGGCCAGCCCCACAGCGCCCGGGCGTACTTGAGGGGGAGGTGCAGCTCCATATTATGCAGGGCTTTCGGGACATATCCCGTGAAGCCGATCAATTCGTATTGAAGAAGCGCTTTTTTCATCATGGCCATGGACAGCAGACGCAGAGACGGGCTCTGCTCTCTCAGATAGGCGATGCCCTCGTCATCGCCATAGACGGTAAGTTGAGCCAGCCGTTCTTGGGGCAAGGAGCGTAACTTTGACCAGAGCACCTCATAGGTTTCGACGTTTCCGTCCTTGACATGAATTAGCAGCTCTTTGTCGGGGAAGGCGTCAAAAACCTCGTCTATGGTCGGCATCAGGCCCACGCCTTTGCCCCGGAACGGGAACGTCTTTCCACCATCGGCAGTATAGCCATACCCGATATCCATCTGTCTCAGCTCTTCCATCGTGTAATCCCCAACCTCGCCTTCTCTATCTGTGCGGTAAGAGATCGGAGAGTCGTGAAAGACAGCCAGGATTTTGTCCGCGGACAGCTTGACATCAAATTCCACGACATCCGCTCCGTAATCAAAGGCGATTTGCATCGAAGCAATCGTGTTTTCGAGGTAGTCATGCTCCGGTTCATGTATGATAGCTGCTGTATTGGTACTCCAGTCCGTATTGGCCGCATCATACGTTTGGGCAAGTCCGCGATGGGCCAACAGCTTGAAGCCTTGATCGCCCGCGTAAAAAAGACTCGTGTTGTTCAACCAGATCAAAAGCGCAAGGAGCGCGAGGACTCCCCAAAACCGGCGACTTTTTATAAACCGGCGTTTCTTTTTCTCTTTGGACACCTTGTATTTCCCCCTAACTTCGTATATGCACCTATATGTTTGACGCTCTGGGGCGCTGAAAGTTTCAAAAAATGACAATGCAACGTTCGCTACAGTGCCTTGGTACATCCGACTAACAGAGGAGATTGGTGGTACGATCCAGAATACAGTAAGGAGCAAGTTGGACCTGCAAGGAGAGTCATGGAATGAAAATTCGTATCGTCGGCGCCTGTGGCAGCGGCAAAACGACGCTCGCGCGGACGTTGTCGCAAACGTATGATGTGCCGTATTATGAGCTGGACAATCTGACATGGGATCGGAGCGAGGGGCCCAGCCGGAGGCGGGCTGTCGAGGAGCGGGACCGCTTGCTGCAGGAGATCGTCTCCGCAGACAAATGGATCATCGAAGGCGCGCAGCATACGTGGGGGCGCGAGAGTCTGGAGCTGGCCGACGTCATCCTCATCCTGCAACCGCATCGTCTGCTCCGCGACTTCCGGGTCTTCCGCCGGTTCGTGCGGACGCGGCTCGGCCTGGAGGCGTCGCCTTATCGACAGACGTTCTCCGACCTGATCCGGATGCTGCGAGTATGGAATCGCGACTACGACCGCGAAGGGTATGCCATCGTTATGGAGCTGACCGAGCGCTGCGCCGACAAGCGCGCGGTCGTCAGCGATCAAGCGGAGGCGCTCGCCTATGTAGAGGCTTACCAATGCGAACAGACGAAACAAAGAGGAGTCGACAACGATGGCAAGCCATGAAATATTGGATATTTTCAACCCGGATCAGACCTGGATCGGCACGGCGAGCCGCGCCGAGGCGCATGCGAAGGGGCTATGGCATCAGACGTTCCACTGCTGGGTCATCGAGCCGCAGACCAAGCATGTCCTGCTGCAGCTGCGACATCGGGACAAAGATACCTTCCCCGGCAAGCTGGACGTATCGTCCGCCGGTCATCTGCTCGCGGGCGAGAGCGTCCGGGACGGCGTGCGCGAGCTGGAGGAGGAGCTGGGTTTGGCCGTACGATTCGAGGAGCTGCGCTATTGCGGCGTCGTGCCGCAGCAGAGTATCATCGCCGCCGACCTGATCGACCGGGAATTCAACCATGTGTTCCTGTATGCGTCGACCCAGCCGCTCGCCGCCTACCGGTTCCAGGAGGAGGAGATTTCGGGGCTCTACTACATCGGGCTGGATGACTTCCGGCAGCTAACGGCGAGCGAGATCAAGGAGGCATGGATTGAGGGCATACGGATTGATGAGACTACAGGAGTCCGGAGCGAGGATCGTCGTAGCATCGGCCTGCAAGATCTGACGCCGAACACAGAGGCATATTATGAGCTGTTGTTCGAGCAGGCCTTGGCAGCGGACGCTGAAGGGTAAGCAACTGATGCGACAAATACACACATACCTAGACCTAGCGAGGACGGAGCTATCTTAGCGTCACTTGTAATCTGATAGGGGGTGTACTCGTGCATAACGACGAGGAATCGCGCGAGCCGCTGCAAGCGAGAATAGATCGGATCGAACTCAAGCTGGACGAATTGCAGCAGCAGACACGAGACAGGGCCGAGCAGCCATGGTGGTATTATTTCGGAGTGGCATTTATCATCGTCTTTGTCGTTGGTCTGCTCGGCTATATCGCGCTGAGGTTGGTTTTCTGAGACGTTTAATAGAAAAGGGGCGTTAGATTGGAGATCAGAAGCTTAAATTCGCCGCTCTTGGTCGAGCTGTGGCGGGAGGCATTTCGCGTCCATGAGTATCATCGACCGGATGAATATTACACCCGTTGTCTGGAGGAGAACCATACCGGAGAACGCGTCACCTTGCTCGCGCTGGTGGAGGGGCGGCTCGCGGGCTGCGCGCATCTGAAGTATCGTTCGGAGTATCCACCGTTCGCAGAGCAAGGCATCCCCGAGATCAATGACTTGAATGTGTTCCCTGCCTACCGGCGTCAGGGCATCGCCGATCGATTGCTGGCAGAGTTCGAGACGATCGCGGCCCGGTCTGGGTCGTCAATCGGCATTGGCGTAGGCTTGTTTGCCAGCTATGGCGCAGCTCAGCGTTTGTACTGTCGTAGAGGATATCTGCCGGATGGACTAGGGGTCTCGTACGAGGGCCGACTGGTTGAGCCAGGCGAGATGGTACGCGTCGATGACGATCTGAACCTGTTCTTCACGAAACAGCTGCCGGTTAATGAATAGAGAGGAAGACATGTGATGAAGAAATGTATCGTAGTCGGAGCGGGCATCCTCGGCGCTTCGACCGCCTATCGGCTCGCCAGACTGGGAGCCGACGTGCTGATCGTCGACCGTCAGGACGCCGGACAGGCGACGCAGGCGGCAGCGGGCATCATCTGCCCGTGGCTCTCGCAGCGGCGCAACCGCGACTGGTATCGACTGGCGACGGCTGGCGCACGCTATTATCCTGAGCTGATCGCCGAGCTGGAGGCGGAGGGCGAGACGCAGACGGGCTATGCCCGGGTCGGCGCGCTTAGCCTGCATACCGACGGGCAGCGGTTGGCGGCGCAGGAGGAGCGGGCGCGGCAGCGGCGAGAGGAGGCGCCGGAGATCGGCGAGCTCGCCCGACTGGACGAGGCGCAGACGCGCGAGCGCTTCCCGCTGCTGAGCGCAGGGTACGAGGCGCTCGCGGTGAGCGGCGCTGCGCGTGTCGACGGCCGCGCCTTGCGCGATGCGCTGCTACGCTCGGCGGTGCGCCACGGCGCGCGACAGCTGACGGGCGATGCGGTGCTGCTGCCGGAGGCTGTCGCCGACGGGGCGCGACAGCCTGCCGACCGTGCAGCGACGCAGCGCGACGGAGGGCGAGTGGCCGATATCTATGATGGGGATAGAGCGCGCGAGTCTGTAATAGCTGGGCGCGTCACTGGCGTCCGCATAGACGATGTCCGCTATGAGGCCGATGAGGTGATCGTCTGCGCTGGCGCTTGGGCGGCCTCGCTCCTGGAGCCGCTCGGACTGCGCTTTTCGGTGAGCTACCAAAAGGCGCAGATCGTTCATCTGCAGCTGCCGCAGCAGATGGAGACCGGCGACTGGCCGGTCGTCATGCCGCCGTCGACGCAGTACGTGTTGGCGTTCGAGGAGGGGCGGATCGTCATCGGCGCTACGCACGAGGACGACATCGACGGGTATGATACGCGCGTCACCGCGGGCGGCGTCCATGAGGTGCTGAGCAGAGGCATCGAGGTCGCGGAGGGGCTGCGAGAGGCGGAGCTGCTGGAGGTAAGGGTCGGCTTCCGGCCGCATGCGCCCGGCTACCTGCCGGTGCTGGGACGAGTCCCGGGCTGGGCCGGCTTGCTCGCCGCCAACGGCCTCGGTTCGAGCGGTCTTACGGTCGGCCCGTGGCTCGGCGGCCAGCTGGCGAGGCTGGCGCTGGATCTGGAGCCCGAGCAGCCGCTCGAGGCTTATGGATTGGGCTCGGTGATCGGGCCGCTCGACGCGTGATCGGGCAAGAGAGCGGCAGGAGGCGTAGTTGGCTATGGCCATTGCGTCAACCTGTTAGTAGATGCGTCGGGAGGTGCTGGATCAACGCTATTTCTGCTTGACGAGGATGACGCCTAGAGCGATGACAAGTAGTCCGACCCAGGTTTTGCAAGTAGGCATCTCCTTCATGAACCAGTAGCCTACGCCGACCGAGATCAGTACCTCGATGCATTTGGCGGTGATAAGTACATAGCCCAGTTGATGGGTCGCCTTCAGCCCGAGCTTGACGCCATAGCCGATACAGAGATTAGCTGCGAAAATCAGGGGCAGCAGGAGCAGCTGAAATTTGACGGTCGTCCAGAAATGCGGATCGATATGCTTGCCCTGATACGCAAAAATGACATTGATGCAAGTCAACCCCGCAAACAACAGGGCAAAGCTGGCCACATACCACAAGCGCGTACACCTCCGGCAACAGATTGCCTATAATGTTTCCCGGCGCCAACACTTTTATCCGAGGGCATACCCCGACCAACTGCGGGATAATCTATCCTTGGTTCGTCGGAGCACCTCGGGGAGATCGCCGCTTGTCGTTGCGTTATCGCACAGCGGAGATGAAATAGAAGAGAGAGGGAGAATGGAGATGGAACTGAAGGACAAGGTCGTTCTGGTGACTGGCGGAGGCACGGGGATTGGCAGGGCGACCTGTATCAAGCTAGCCCGGAATGGCGCGAGGATTGGTCTGAATTATAACCGATCCGAGCAGGATGCGATGAGTACGGCCAGCGAGCTTGAAGACATGGGTGCAGAAGTCATGCTCCTGAAGGCCGATGTCTCGCAAGAGACAGAGGTTCGCAAGATGGTTGAACAAGCAGCTTCCCGCTTCGGCACGATTCATTATCTGGTCAATAACGCAAGCATCACCAAACAGATCGCATTATCCGATCTCGATGCCGTCACAGACGAGATATGGGACACCTTGCTGGATGTCAATCTGAAAGGGATGTTCTACTGTGCGCGTGCGGTCGCTCCCTATATGAAGGAGAACAAGATTGGCTCGATTCTCAATGTCGGGAGCATAGCCGGCATTACCGGTTCAGGCTCCTCGCTGCCCTATGCCGTCTCCAAGGCGGCGGCTCACGGGCTGACCAAATCGCTGGCCCATGCGCTGGCCCCGGAGATCCGGGTGAACTGCATCGCGCCTGCTGCCGTATCTACCCGATGGTGGGAAGGAGAAGAGGAGAAAATGCAGAGACTTAGCGGTCATCTTCCCTTGCAGCGCATCTCGACACCTGAGGGAGCGAGGCCGAGAGTGGGCTCGCTTTTAGGCGTGTTTTTTGATGGGGGCAAGCGTTGAGATTCATCTGGCGACAGGCGAGCGGTTGACAAAAATATTCTACTGCAATAGAATGGACTTGTTGATTCTATTGCAGTAGAACGGAGGGCGAGGATGAAACTGTATGACAGCGAGCTTCATGTGATGAACATTTTATGGGAAGAAGGAGCCACGACGGCCAAACGGCTAGCCGAGATGACCAAGCAAAAAGTCGGCTGGAGCAAAACGACGACCTACACCGTCATTAAAAAATGCCTGGCCAAGGGCGCAATCGAGCGGCGAGAGCCCAATTTCGTCTGCTATCCGCTGGTGACGCGCGAGGAGATCCAGGAGCAGGAGACGACGGAGCTGATCAACAAGCTGTACCAGGGCGCGCCGGACAGGCTGGTCGCTTCGTTGCTCGGACACAAGCAGCTGTCGCCCGAGGAGATCGAGCGGCTCAAGCAACTCATCGAGCGTATGCGATGAAGATGGACATGTCGCTGCTGGAGATGAGCCTTTCTGCAGCCTGCTTCATCCTGATCATAATCGCCATGCGCGCGATGTTTTTGCACAAGCTGCCAAAGCTCGTCTTCGTTATTCTCTGGGGCGTTGTGTTGATCCGGCTGTTCGTTCCGTTATCGCTCCCAACATCGCTCTACGCCTTCCCTTCATTGGATGGGTGGAGCATTCCGTTGGCCGAGCAAGTAGAGCGCATCGTCACGCCTGGCGCTTCGACTGCTCAAGAGGGGGCGATCGCCACGCCGTCGATCGCGCTGGAGCCGCTGACCGCACAGGATCGGAGTGCCCCGCCGACGCAATGGCTATCTCCGCTCCTGGTGATCTGGTTGGTCGGCTTCCTCCTTAGCCTGCTATCGTTCATCATCCCGCATCTGCGCAGCCGTCGTAGCTACAGGATGTCGCTGCCTCTCGAACGGGAGGCGATTCGCCGCTGGCAGCAGAGTCATCCGCTGCGGCGTGCCGTCCAGGTTCGACAGTCGGATGTCATCGCGACTCCGCTTACCTACGGGCTGCTGAGCCCGGTAGTGCTCTTGCCCAAGTCGATTGCCGACGCCGACGAGCAGCAGCTTGCGTTTATATTAGGGCATGAGTATACCCACATCCGCCGCTTTGACGTACTGGTCAAATGGCTGTTAGCTCTCGCCCTGTGCGTACATTGGTTCAATCCGCTCGTGTGGGTGATGTACCGACTGGCGAACCGGGATCTCGAGCTGTCCTGCGATGAAGCAGTGGTTCGAGCAGCTGGTATGGAACACAGGTCAACGTATGCGCTGACTCTCTTGCAATGGGAGGAGAAAAGTCGCGGGCCGTCACTGGTCAATTCCTTGGCCCAAAAACCGATCGAAGAAAGGATTATTGCCATTATGAACCTGAAGAAGCGCTCGATAACCTCGGCTCTGCTGGCAGGAGCGACGATAGCGGCTGGTATTGCGGTATGGGCCATGCTCCCGATCCATGCGAGCAAGGCAGTAGCCGACAACGACATGGCGACGAGCGAGCCGTATATCTATTCGGATAGGCTAGCCCAGTTAGCTAAAAGCTCGAAACCGATACCCGACGCGTCGATGCCAATCGATATCAGCTTCAGCCAGAGAGATGTTCCGTTGCAGATGGAGAGGCTAGCGGACTCGAGCTACCAGGCAATCTATCTCGACAAGGATATGCTCCTTCGTGTCGATCAGGACGATGTGATCTGGCGAAGTCTGGATGCTGGAGCGACATGGGAAACGCTGCAAACCAAGGATGTCGATACCGCGTATTACGCCGACTGGCTGCTATGGAACGATCCCATCCCGGGATACAGTATGAAGCAAATGCAGCAGCGGCTCGCTGATGGAGCAACGGTCAAGTATGCAGAGTTCGGCGAGGGCAAGGAAATCTACTTTGTCTTCGACGGAAACGGCGTGCAGCTCCAACTGGTGCAGGCCAAAAGACTTGCATCGATGCTACTGGACGGGCAACGGATGATGATCACCAGTCAACAGATTCCTTACCTCATATCCCGTCAAATGCTGAGCAACTTTTATACGCTGCTTACCGATAGTCGCGTCCTCACCGTAGCAGAAGCCGAACAAGCCTATGCTGCACAGCTCGCTAAACTGGAGGGCAATGAGCCGCACTTCAAGGTGATCGAATAGCAACCTCCAATGCGGCGCCCCATCGCACAGGTCGTTGCGATATCGCCAAGAGAAGTGTATAGCGTTGAATCGCCCCCTACAGAGCCGACCGGCTGCCGTGCAGGGGGCATTTGCTTTTTTATCGCTACGGCGCAGCTTGTAGCCTCGTAGATTTCTTGTTTCCTTTCACCGGCATTATCGGCTATACTGGATTGAGAATAATTATCACCAGGGAGTGGACAACATGAATCATTCAATAGATAGCCTAGGGGAGAGGGCGTGGCTGCCGCAGCTGATCGCGGTCGACAAAGTAGCTGCATTTCCCCATCACGGACAAGATCTGGTGGAGCTGACCTGCTACCGGCTGCTGCTGGTGAGACAGGGAAAGGCGCAGTTCCTCGTCGGCGGTCAGCCGGTTGTGGTGCGTTCTCCGGGACTCTATCTGCTGAAGCCAGGCATGAAGCTGGAGTCGCAGCGACCGCCGCAAAAGCCAATCGAAGCCTACGTGACAGACTTTCACCTCTATAGTAGCAGTCGACCACCGGCAGATACGGCGATGGACGGGCTGTACTATGAACGTTCGGATGAACTAGCGGTCTGCGGCCCGATCGGCTGGCGGACGGATGCGCTGAAGCGGCTCGTCTTGCAGCTCTACGCTTCGAGAGATGAGCAGATGAATACATCACACAAGCTGGTGCAATGCCAAAGGATGCTGAAGCTATTAGAGCTGCTGCTGACAGAGGAGCAACCCCGGGAGGAGGCGCCGACCGATGAACGGATGCTGGAGGCCATCATGTATGCGACTGATCACTGTCATGAGGAAGTGACGATTGAGCAGCTCAGCGAACGGGCTGGCATGCGGCTGTCATCCTTTTCCCGTCGGTTCCGTCAGCTATACGACAAGTCGCCCGTTGCCTACATGACCCAGATGCGTACCAATCGGGCCAAGGAGCTGCTCATCAAGGGCAACTGGACCAACATGCGCGAGGTCGCGCAAAGCTGCGGCTTCCATGACGAGTTTTACTTTAGCCGCAGGTTCAAAAAGCAGCACGGGGTAGCTCCAACGCATTATCGGCTGGAGGTTACGGAAGCGACATCGATCGTCTCGCTCTCGTATCCATATACCGAGCAACTGCTGTCGCTTGGACTGGTCCCGCGCGCGGCCCAAGTGACGGCTTCGCTCCAGGACAGCCTGCCGATGCTGCCTTTGCCTTATCATGAGAAGGACTCGTGGGAGATCAGCCGCAATGTATTCGTCGACTGCGCGCCAGAGCTGATCGTCTGCAAGGATAATGTCGTCCGACAGGCCCGCCGTCATCTCGGGGATCTCGCTCCGGTGCTCTCGTTCTCTTGGCGCAGCTGCGATGTGTATGGCTTGCAGGAGCAACTGGCCCATGCCCTCGGACGGCATCGCGAGCTGGCACAATGGAGGGAGCGCTACGCCTTGCAGGAGCAGGAGGCCCGCGCAGCCTTGCCCGAAGAGCAGATCGGCGCCACGCTGGCGATCTGTGTGCTGCATGCCAGAGGCTGGCGATTGTACGGGGCGCGGAATATCGGTCATGTATTCTACCGCTCGCTAGGATTTCAGCCGCCCGAGCAGGTGCGCAGCGCGATGGCCGATTATGCGCCCGGTACGGAGTTCACCTGGCTGGAGCTGGACCCGGAGCGGCTGGATGAGGTGGAGGCCGACTACATCGCTTTTGTCACCGCATCCGAGCAAGGCGAGGCCGAGACGAGGCGGCGGCTGCAGGAGACGGTCGCATGGCGGCGGCATCCTGCAGTGCGGGATGAGCGGTACGCGTTGCTGGATTGGCATCGCTGGATGGTGTATGCGCCGTTATCGCTGGAGTGGCAATTGGAGCAGGCGGTGACGTTGTTCGGAGGCCATGCTGCAAAATAATCCATGCCAAATAAGGATAAAGAAGTCATGGACGACTCAACGCAGGTACTCTATAATTCACTAATGATAAAGATTATCAATCTCATAGAAAAGGGTGTACATAAGCATGAAACGTAAAGGAAGTCTGTTGCTCGTATGGATGATCGTCGTGTTGATCGGGGTTGCTGGCTGCGGTTCGCCTGCGCCTGTCGGTCCAGAAGCTGAGGGGGCGGGGCAAAATACATCTTCCCAAACGGGAGGCGATAGCGAAGCGGCAGAAACCAATCAAGAAACCAATGCCGGCGCTGACCAGGCAGGCGAGCGGGCGGTCCGCCATCTGGCGGGCGAAACAAAGCTCGTCGGCACGCCGTCGCGCATCGTGGTAATGGAGTATGGGCTGCTGGCTTCGGTACTGTCGCTCGGGGAACAGCCCGTAGGGTTCGCCGATGATGGCAAACAGGAGACGCTCAAGGAGCTGGACTATCTGACAGCGATGGGCGACTACACGTCGGTCGGCACCAGACAGCAGCCCAATCTGGAAGTGATCCGGACGCTGAAGCCGGATCTGATCATCGGCGATTATGCTCGCCACAGCGAGGTCTACGCCGCCTTGACAGATATCGCGCCGACGATCCTGCTGCCGGATACGAAGGCGAACTATGACGATACGCTGAACAACCATCTGGTGATCGGCGAAGCGCTGGGCAAATCCGACCAGGCCGCCGCCTTGGTAGAGGCCCATAAGGCATTGCTGACAGAGACTGTTGCCGCACTGCCCAAGGACAAGCGATATCTGTTCGTCAGTCTCGGGGATAAGGCGCTCAACCTGCGGACCAATCTATTTTTCCAGCCGAATATGCTGGAGCAGGCTGGCCTGACTTATGCGCTGGAGGCGAGCGCGCCCGATGAGACGGCGATGAAAGCGAGCATCGAGCAGTTGCTCGAGATCGACCCCGACGTCATATTCGTTTCCAATGAGGAGTTTCTCGAGCAGTGGCTTAAGGACCCGCTATTCTTGCAATTGAAGGCGGTGCAAGACGATCAAATGTTCACGGTGCGACATAGCAAATGGTCGTTTAACCGGAGCATCCCGGGGGCCCAGGTTGTCCTCGAGGAGCTGCAGGCCTTCACGTCGCAGATCAAGCCCTGACAAGTAACTAAGGATAAGGAGTGCGCAAGTCGATGAATCATGCCTCGCAAGCCGACGCTCGCCAACCGGGCGGTAGCGGTCAACGGAAGCTGTGGCCGATCCTGCTCGCAGGAGGCGCGTTGCTCGTGGTTGTCGCGTTGCTGTCGATCGTCTACGGCTCGACCATCTATTCCCTGCGCGAGGTATACGCAGCCTTCGTCGAGCCAGCGTCTAGCAAGGCACAGCTCATCCTGACGACGCTGCGGCTGCCGCGTATGCTGGTCACCGTGCTGATCGGTGCCAATCTCGGCATTGCTGGCGCGCTGATGCAGGCGATGACGCGCAATCCGCTCGCATCGCCGAGCATTTTTGGCCTCAACGCCGGCGCAGCGCTGGCTGTCGTCAGCATGACCCTGCTGCTGCCCGGCCTCTCCGCCGCCTGGCGCGTCTATGGCGCGTTCGCGGGGGCGTTCGCGACTGCCGTGCTCGTCTATGCGGTCAGTCATATGATACGCTGGGGCAAGATCGAGTTGAATATGGCGTTGATCGGCGTCACCGCCCAGACCTTCCTGGCCGTGGGGACGCAGGCGTTGCTGCTGTTCAACGAGAGCAAAACCGATATGCTGCTGTTCTGGCTGGCCGGCTCGGTCGTCGGCAATCGATGGTACGAGGTGTCTGTGCTGGCAAGCTGGAGTCTGATCGGTCTGCTCGGCAGTCTCTGGCTGAGCCGCTCGCTGTCGGTGATGGGGCTCGGCGATGAGCTGGCTCGAGGGCTGGGCCAGCGTGTGAAGCTGCTGAGGGTCGGAGTGCTGGTCGCGGTCGTTATCCTGGCCGGTGTATCGGTATCGATCGCCGGGCCGATCGGCTTCGTCGGGCTGATCGTACCGCATATGGCGCGATATCTGGTCGGTCTCGACTATCGCAGAGTCATCCCGGTCAGCGGCCTGCTCGGAGCGCTGTTACTGACGCTGGCGGATGTCGGATCGCGGATGATCAGCTACCCCGGCGAGACGCCGGTCGGTATCGTAACGGCGCTGCTCGGGACGCCCTACTTCATCTATCTGGCACGCAGGAAGGGGGTTGGGTCATGAGATCAGAGCAGACCGCCGGAAGCTCGGCCATCGGTCCCGATGGCCTGGCCGTGACCGCCGTACGCCTGAGGGATAAGCGTCGGCAGCGGCTGATTGTGCTGCTGCTGCTCGGAGCGCTACTGCTTCTGGCTTTGCTCAATCTGGCGCTCGGCGCGGTCGCGATCCCGCTGCGGGAGATGGCGGCCGTGCTGCTCGGCCAGGGCGATACCGACG
>NZ_BFBX01000002.1:0-3995 GCF_003851045.1 Paenibacillus sp. 598K
CAGCTAAGATTGACCTTTTGCTTGACTTTCGCATCCAGTTTTCAGTGTGCAAGCGCTGAATTGTTCCATTCCCTGATAGCTCAGTTGGTAGAGCACTCGACTGTTAATCGAGTTGTCACAGGTTCGAGTCCTGTTCGGGGAGCCATATTTGCTCTCATAGCTCAGTAGGTAGAGTGCATCCATGGTAAGGATGAGGTCACCGGTTCGATCCCGGTTGAGAGCTCCATTTTTCTAGGCCCGTTGGTCAAGGGGTTAAGACACCTCCCTTTCACGGAGGTAACAGGGGTTCGAATCCCCTACGGGTCACCATAACGAGGACGCTTAGCTCAGCTGGGAGAGCATCTGCCTTACAAGCAGAGGGTCGGCGGTTCGATCCCGTCAGCGTCCACCATATGCTGTTGGGGCATAGCCAAGCGGTAAGGCAACGGACTTTGACTCCGTCACCCCTAGGTTCGAATCCTAGTGCCCCAGCCATTTTTTTGTTTTATGAGCCATTAGCTCAGTTGGTAGAGCACCTGACTTTTAATCAGGGTGTCGAAGGTTCGAGTCCTTCATGGCTCACTTTTTTTCACTCGCGCATGTGGCGGAATTGGCAGACGCACTAGACTTAGGATCTAGCGCCTTTGGCGTGGGGGTTCAAGTCCCTCCATGCGCATATCGTAATACGACCCTTAACTCATCATGAGCGAAGGGTTTTTTTGTTTTTCATAACCTTTCAGGGCGTTAACTTTACGGGTGGATTATCCTTTGTGTGACCCGCATCACAGCAGCCTGACGACTCTGCTTCTATGATAAAGAGTGTAGTTTGACACTTGTTTATCAAGCGGAGGGGATGTACGTGATCCAGCCAGAAGTCGAAACCTTGTATGAAGCGGTCGGAGGCAAGGAGACGATCTATAGATTGGTCAAAGCCTTTTACCCCAGAGTGTATTGCGATCCCGATCTGTCGCCGTTGTTCCCGGAAGGTATCGATGAGATCATGCAAAAGCAATATTTGTTCCTCACTCAGTTTACAGGTGGTCCCGCGCTTTACTCCGAGCAGCATGGCTCGCCGCAGATGCGATACCGTCATATGGCCTTTCAGGTGACGCCACGCAGAGCGGCTGCTTGGCTGCGTTGTATGCGCGAAGCGATGGACGAGATCGGACTGACGGGCAAGACCAGAGACATATTGTATGATCGACTCAGTCAGGTGGCCCGGATTATGGTCAACTCGTCGGATGATCGGGAGAAGTAGACGACCATCCGAAGCCACCAACCCAACAGACCAGCCTTTAATTTCACGCAGGGCGTGGCTTTGAAGGCTTTTTCTTGACGACATATATTTCTGCTTGCGACGAGTTTTGACACGTGTTATCCTAAGTGCGAGGTGATTGCCATGAAGAAACGGGTCACAAGCCATGATGTCGCTCGGCTGTCAGGCGTCTCGCGCGGCGTTGTCTCGGCCGTCATCAACGGCACGCCCGGCATTCGCGTCAGCGAAGAGAAGCGGCAGCGCGTGCTGGAGGCGATCGCGGAGTTGAATTATACCGTCGACGCACAAGCTCGCAGCATGCGCATCGGCAGGAGCGAGTGTATCGCTGCCTATGGCAATCTGGACAACCCATTATTCCTTCAGGTGATCCAGGGTGTGCAGCAAGTATGCATCGAACGCGGATACCATCTGCTCCTCTACGGGCATACCAAGGAGGAGGAGCGCCAGCGCTCGCTGATCGAGCTGTACAATCAGCGCCGCATCGACGGTCTGCTGACCAAGGATGTAACCGGGTACAATAATGTCGAATGGATCGAGCGCGTCCACCAGGCGGGCGTGCCCTACGTATCTGTCGAAGGCTACCCCGAGCGCGCAGACGTGACATCGGTACTGATGGACTATGAAGCGAGTATCCGGATGGCGGTGGAGCATTTACATACTGCGACTGGGCGTCAGCCGATCTATATCGAGCAGTACAATCCGCCCGTCTACGCGCCCAACTGGGGCGATGTGCGCCGCCGATCGGCCTACGTCGCCTGGATGCGGGAGCATGGCTGGGAGCCGGTTATCCATCAGGTGTGCGACGACGGCACGGATCAAGCGGAGTGGTGGGATGGGCTGCTCGCGGGCTGTGAGGGTGGCGCAGCGCTGCTGACCAACTGGTCGAGCGGCAGCCGCCATTTGTACGAGGCTGCTTATCGGCTCGGACGTTACGTCGGCAGCGATCTGTACGTGATGGCGGCGGACAACACCCAGCACGTCAACGACTACCTCGTGCCGCCGTTATCGGCTGTCGAGGTGCCCTATCTGGAGATGGGCCGGGCGGGGGCGGTCAGGCTGCTAGACATGATTGAGGCGCAACAGCCGGAGCCCGCCAAGCTCTGGGTGCCCCCGGCATTGTGCGTCCGGGCAAGTACTGCTTCTGCAGGGAGCGGCGGCTAGCGCTTCCTGGCAGGCGCTCCTTAGTAGGACACGATTCGCAGTGGGTCGTTCCTGGGTAGAACGCTCACCAGTAGGTCGTCCCGCGATTCTAACGCTCGCGGGAGAGCAGTCGAGAAAGGGGAATTATGCCGATAGGATGCGCTCGCCAGGATTCACTATGCCTTATGATAACACGTTATATCTCATATTCTCGAAGGAGGAACAACGATGTTTTGGACCAAGGAAAAGCTGCAGGATCGACTCAATATGCTGGAGCCGCTGCGCTATCGCGACAGCTTGGAGCTGGCGTGTCGCTGGCTTGATGACGAGGAAGGGGCGATCGGCGCGCTGCCGCCTCATCCGGCGGACGCTGTTCCTGTCGAGCTCGGCACTCGTTGGCGGGGCAAGGATCGCTACATCTGGCTGATGGCCGATGCGGCGATCCCGGCGGCCTGGCAAGGCCGCAAGGTGCTGGGCCGCTTCAACTTCGGCATCGGCGCCGGCACCAGCGGCTTCGAGTCGCTGCTGTTCGTGGACGGCGAGCCGTACCAGGGCGTCGATACGAATCATCAGGAGGTATTCTTCCCGGCGGATGCGGCAGGGAGCAGCTTGCAGCTGGCGTTCCGACTCTGGTCGGGGCTGGGCGGCTATCAGAGCCAGGCCGTGCTGGAGCATCAGCTGCAGCAGGCGGAGCTGTGCTGGCTCGACGAGGCGGTCGACGATCTGTACTATACGGCGAAGGCGATGCTGGCGACGGTGCGCGAGCTGTCCGAGCAGACGGCGGAGCATCATGAGCTGCTGTCGGCGCTCGACCGGGCGTTCCGGCTGCTCGACTGGTCGCGCCCCGGCTCGGACGCCTTCTACCAGTCGGCCGAGGCGGCGCAGCAGCTGCTCCGCGACACGTTGAACGGGCTGCCCAAGCATCATCCGGTGACGGTCCAGTGCATCGGCCATACGCACATCGACGTCGCTTGGCTGTGGCGTCTGCAGCATACGCGGGAGAAGTCGGCGCGCTCCTTTGCCACCGTACTACGACTGATGGAGCAAGACCCGGAGTATGTCTTCCTGCAGACGCAGCCGCAGCTGTATGAGTATATCAAGAAGGACTACCCGGCGATCTACGCAGGCATCCAGCAGCGGGTAGCGGAGGGCCGCTGGGAGGCGGGCGGGGCGATGTGGCTGGAGGCCGACTGCAATCTCTCCTCCGGCGAATCGCTCGTCAGACATTTGCTGCACGGTATCCGTTTCTTCGACCGCGAGTTCGGGGCGAGCTGTGATTACCTGTGGCTGCCCGACGTCTTCGGCTATAGCTGGGCGCTGCCGCAGATCCTCGTCAAGAGCGGCATCAAGACGTTCATGACGACCAAGATCAGCTGGAATCAATACAACCGGATGCCGCATGACACCTTCACCTGGCGCGGCATCGACGGCACCGAGATTCTAACGCACTTCATCACGACCCCGGACCCCGGCGGGTCTGAGGGCAGCTTTTACTACACGTACAACGGCGCGATCATGCCGGAGACGATCCAGGGCATCTGGGACGCTTATCGGGACAAAAACATCAACCGCAAGCTGTTGCTCGCTTACGGCTACGGCG
>NZ_BFBX01000002.1:4158-4472 GCF_003851045.1 Paenibacillus sp. 598K
CGCCGAGATGCCGGGGCTGCCGCAGGTGACGACCGGCCGCGCCGACGACTACTTCGCCGAGCTGCGCGAGACGGTGGCGGGCACAGACGAGTACGTCCACACGTGGGACGGAGAGCTTTATCTGGAGCTGCATCGCGGCACGTATACGAGTCAGGCGTTCGTCAAGCGGATGAACCGCAAGCTCGAGCTGCTATATCGGGAGACGGAGTGGCTCGCGGTCCGGCAAGCGCTGGCGCAGGGCTGGCAGACGTATCCGCAGCAGGCGCTCTACGAGGGGTGGAATATCGTGCTCCGCAACCAGTTCCACGACATCA
>NZ_BFBX01000002.1:4620-9442 GCF_003851045.1 Paenibacillus sp. 598K
CAACCAGTTCCACGACATCATCCCGGGCTCGTCGATCAAGGAAGTATACGACGATTGCCGCGAGGAATACGCGGAGGCCGAGCGCGTCGCAAGCGAGGCATGGGAGGCGGCAGCGACGGCATTGACGGCCGGAGGAGCTGCGACGGCTATGACGACAACGGCGGTGGGCACGGCTTTGACTGGCGGGGCAGAGGGAATGCCATTGACAGCGGGGGCGTCGGCAGATGCTGTGGAGCGGCAGGCTTACACCGTCTGGAACAGCGCAGGCTGGTCGCGTACAGAGCAGGTTGTATTGTCTGGAGTCGAGGCGTCGGCAGGCGTCTGGGAGGACAGCGAAGGTACGGCGCTGGCCGCCCAGCATAATAGCGATAGCGGCGATTGGCATGTGCTCGTGCCGGAAGTGCCGGGACTTGGGCAGCGGACGATCTATTTCCGACCTGGGGAGGAGGCGGCCTCCTCGGTCGCCGCCGACATAGCGTCCACGGCAACCGACGAGACAGTATCCCGAGTTATGGACGAATCGGCGTTGCCGACGAGCGAGCTCACCTCTGCGACCGCCAGCGGCGATCCGTTCCGGATCGGCGAGCGAGAGCTCGAATCGCCGTACTATATTGTCGCCTGGGATGCACAGGGCCGTCTGATCCGGATCTACGACAAGACAGCGCAGCGCGAGGTGCTCGCCCCCGGCGAGCAGGGTAATGTGCTGCAGGTGTTCGAGGACAAGCCGAAGAGCCGGCACGAGGCGTGGGATATCGATCTGTTCTATCAGGAGAAGCAACGGACGGTCGATGAACTCCTCGAGGCCCGCGTCGTCGCGTGTGGACCGCTCTACGTTGCTGTCTCCTTCGTCTGGACGTACATGGATTCGCGGATCGAGCAGCAGATGCGTCTGTACGCCGACGACCGGCGGATCGACTTCGTCACCCGGGCCGACTGGCAGGAGAAGCGGCAGTTGCTCAAGGTCGCCTTCCCCGTCGACATCCGGGCGACCGAGGCGACCTACGATATCCAGTTCGGCAATGTCCGGCGACCGACTCACTGGAACACGAGCTGGGATTATGCGCGCTTCGAGAGCGTCGGTCACCAGTGGGCCGATCTGTCCGAGCGGGGATACGGCGTCAGCCTGCTGAACGATTGCAAGTATGGCTACGATATCAAGGATCATACGATGCGGCTAACGCTTATCAAGTCGGCGATCGTGCCTGATCCGACAGCCGATCTGGGAGAGCATGTGTTCACTTACGCGCTGCTGCCTCATCGCGGCGACTGGCTGGAGGGCGGCGCCGTGCCGTCGGCCTTTGCGCTCAACCAGTCGTTGTCCGTCTCGCGCGGCGATGCCTCGGAGCTGCCGGAGGCGCTGTTCACTGTGACGGGCGACGCCCATGTCATGATCGACGCGATCAAGAAGAGCGAGGACGGCACGGCCGTCGTGCTGCGCCTGCACGAGTACGGCGGCAGCCGCGGCGAGGTTCGAATCGTCAGCGACTATGGCATCCGCGCCTGGCAAGCCTGCGACCTGCTGGAGCGTCCGGAGGGCGAACGGCGCGCCGAGGCGGAGCTGCGGACGCCGGTCAAGCCGTACGAGCTGCTCACCTTCCTCATCGAGCTGGCCTAGCGGCTCGCTTGCGAGGTCACGCTCGGGCCTGCTAACGATGAGTCTGCGTCTTCAGACATAGCATTCTCGATTGCAGGCCCTGTGCCTCGACCGGCCGTCTGTCTCCGGTTTGCACGAACTGACTTAGCCTTGCCGCGCAGCGAGTTCCGGCGCTGCGGGGTCGCTCAACCGGCGGATGTACGCTCCGCCGGTTTATTTGGTATAATTGAGAGGCTATGAGCAGATGGGGATGAGGGGTGGATCGCATGCTGGCTTCCAGACGGAGCGTTCATACGGAGACGATTTTTTTTCGGTATCGCGACGAGCAGCCGATCGAAGCCCTGTTTCATTCGCATCCCCAATACGAGATCTATTATTTTCACGAAGGCGCATGCAGCTTCCTGATCGGCGATCGCATCTACGAGCTGGAGCCCGGCGATCTCATCTTCATGGACGGCTTGACGCTCCACTGCGCCAATGCCGCGATGGATCGACCGTATATCCGCTCCGTCTGCCACTTCCATGCCGGCTACGTGCAGCGATTGCTGCGCATCCCCGGCGGGGCCGATCTGCTGGAGCCGTTCACGCGGCTGCGGCATGCGCGGCTGCGGCTGGCCCCCGCTCAGCGAGAGGAGGCGGAGCGGCTGTTGGCGCGGCTGAGCGAGCACAACGTACCGCAGGATAAGCTCGCTTATGTACAGTACCATCTCCTGTTTTGCGAGCTGCTGGCCCGCATCTGCCGATGGTCCGAGACGCTTCCCGGACAGGCGCCGACCGCCTCGACCGAGAAGCTGCAGCACGTGCAGGATATGATCACCTTTGTAGAGCAACATTATATGGAAGACCTTCATCTCGACGATCTGGAGCGGGAGCTGCACTTGAACCGTCATTATCTGTCCAAGCTGTTCAAGCAAGTGATGGGCGTCACCGTGTTCCACTATTTGTTCGAGCGCCGGATCAATCAATCGTGCGTGATGATGGCGATGCAGCCGGACACGACCTTGACCGACATCTCCTATCGGATCGGCTTCAAGCATCCGGCGCACTTCAGCCGGGTGTTCAAGCGTTATGTCGGGATGCCGCCGGAGGCATATCGCAGACAGTTCGATCGGCCGGTGTGAGAGCGTTCCCGAGACGGTGGCCAAGACAGCACTGACAGACAAGTCGACCTCTATCTTAGGCAATGGCAGATAAGCGGTCGCGAGGCGATTGCGTTATGCTGTGCGTAATGATGACAAGAACAGGAGCGATAACGGATGAACTTATTTGACCTTAAAGGAACAACCTCAGTCGTACTCGGCGGTAACGGCGTGCTCGGCGGCGCGCTGTCGGAGGCGCTCGGCGCCTATGGCTCGCGCGTAGCGATCGTCGGACGCAACATGGAGAAGGCGGAGGAAGTGAAGCAGCGCGTCGAAGCGGCGGGCGGCGAAGCGCTATGCGTGCAGGCGGACGTCACCAAAGCCGAGGAGCTGGAGCAGACGCTGCAGACCGTCGTCGCGTGGAGCGGTGGCATCGACACTGTCGTCAACTGCTCGGGCACGAACAGCGCGACGCCGTTCATGGAGATTACGATGGAGGAGTGGGATCGCATCATGGACGTTAACCTGAAAAGCGTCGTCCTCTCCAGCCAAATCTTCGGCAAGCAGCTGATCGCTCAAGGGCGCGGCGGCTCGATCATTAACATCTCCTCCGTCTCCTCCGATCCGCCGCTGTCTCGCGTATTCACGTATTCGGCGTCGAAGGCCGGCGTCAACAGCGTTACCAAGTTTCTGGCGCGTGAGTTCGCGCCGCATGAGATCCGGGTCAATGCGATCATCCCGGGCTTCTTCCCGGCGGAGCAAAATCGCAAGATCCTCTCCGAGGAGCGCATCGCCTCGATCATGTCGCATACACCGATGGATCGCTTCGGCAAGCCGGAGGAGCTGCAGGGCGCAGTCGTCTACCTGGCTTCGCGGAGCGCGTCCTCGTTTGTGACAGGAACCTTGCTGCGTGTTGACGGCGGATTCGGAGCGATGACGATATGAGCGATCTCCTGACTAGACTGGTGCAAGACATCCCGCTGCCGCGCATGGTCAAGATCCGGCAGCGGTTCGACGATACCGAGCTGCCCGATCCGATCGCCGTGCTGCAGGAGCAGCTCGGCGGCGCAGGCTGCATCGATCGCATCAAGCCCGGCATGAAGGTCGCGATCGCTGTCGGCAGTCGCGGCGTCTCGCGGATCGACGAGCTGACCAAGTGTACCGTCGATGCCGTGCGGGCGGCGGGCGGGGAGCCGTTCCTCGTGCCGTGCATGGGCAGTCACGGCGGCGCGACGGCCGAGGGGCAGATCGAGGTGCTGGCGCATCTGGGGATGAGCGAGGAGCGGATGGGCTGTCCGGTGCGCTCGTCGATGGACGTCGTTCTGCTGGATAAGCTGCCTAACGGCCTTCCCGTCTATGCCGACCGGATCGCAACCGAGGAGGCCGATGCGATCATCGTCATCAACCGGGTGAAGCCGCATACCGCCTTCCGCGGGCGGATCGAGAGCGGTCTGCTCAAGATGGTGGCGATCGGTCTGGGCAAGCAGAAGGGCGCCGAGGCGTGTCATCAGCTCGGATTCAAGTATATGGCCGAGAACGTGCCGGCGATGGCGAATGTGATGCTGCAAAAGCTGCCGATCGTCTTCGGCGTGGCGGTCGTCGAGAATGCTTACGATCGAATCCGTCGCGTCGAGGCGATCCCGGCCGAGCAGATGGAAGCGCGCGAGGAGGTGCTGCTGGAGGAGGCCAAGGCCAATCTGCCGAAGTTTTTCTTCGATAGCTTCGACGTGCTGGTCATGGACTACATCGGCAAGAACATCAGCGGCGACGGCGCCGATCCGAACATTACCGGACGTTACCCGACCCCATATGCGCATGGCGGACCGGATGTGAACAAAATGGTCGTGCTTGACTTGACGCACGAGTCCAAGGGCAATGCCAACGGCGTCGGCACCGCCGACTTCACGACCGCTCGACTCGTCGCCAAGGCCGACTGGCCGGGCACCTATGCCAACGGTCTGACCTCGACCGTGTGCGCGCCGACCAAGCAGGCGACGACGCTGGCCAACGATCGCGATGCGATCAAGGCGGCGGTCAAGACATGCAACATTCTGGACTATACGACGTGCAAGCTGATCCGTATCCGCGACACCCTGCACCTGGGCGAGATCGAGATCTCCGAGTCTCTGCTGGAGGAGGCGCGGCAGCA
>NZ_BFBX01000002.1:9588-10302 GCF_003851045.1 Paenibacillus sp. 598K
GGTCGGCGAGCCGTTCGAATGGACTTTTGACGAGGAAGGATATCTGCCGAAATGAATAAGCAATCCCCAGTCGTAGTAGCTGTAGATATAGGAACGACCAGCGTCAAATCGCTGCTCATCACGCGCGAGGGTCAGGTCGTCGACTGCGTCACCGTCGGCTACCCGATGATGCTGCCGCAGCCGAATATGGCCGAGCAGGACCCCGACGTCATCCTGGCCGCCGTCAAGCAAGGCATCGGCTCGCTCATGGCGCGTACGGGCTGCGCGCCGGAGCGCGTCGCTTGCGTCGCCTTCAGCAGCGCCATGCATAGCCTGATCGTACTCGACGAGGCGGGACGGCCGCTCACCGGCAGCATCATCTGGGCCGATCAGCGCTCGGCACCGCAGGCGGAGGCGCTGCAGGCATCCGGCCAAGGGCTGGCGATCTATGAGCGGACCGGCACGCCGATCCATCCGATGTCGCCGCTGCCCAAGCTGATCTGGCTGCGGGAGCATCGTCCCGAGGTGACAGCGGCTGCCCGGCATTATGTCGGCATCAAAGAGTATGTGCTGATGCAGTTGTTCGGCGAGTGCGTCGTCGACTACTCTGTTGCCAGCGCGACTGGACTGTTCAATCTGCGCGAGCTGGCCTGGGACCGCGAGGCGCTGGACGTCGCTGGCGTCACCGAGCGTCAGCTGCCAACGCCTGTCCCGGTGTCGCATCAGTTGAGCGGC
>NZ_BFBX01000002.1:10579-10884 GCF_003851045.1 Paenibacillus sp. 598K
TCGCCGGAGCGGGTAGCGGTGTCGATCGGCACGAGCAGCGCGGTGCGGACGATCGTCCCTGAGCCGACGTTCGATCGCGAGGGAAAGCTGTTCTGCTATGCGCTGGACGAGGGCCGCTGGGCGATCGGCGGCGCCTCCAACAACGCCGGCATCGTCCTGCGCTGGCTCGCCGATCAACTGCTCAAGGATGATCCGGCGATCCACGGCGTAGCGGGCGAGGACCCGTTCGAGCGGCTGCTGGCACAAGCCGAGCAGGTGCAGCCGGGGGCCAACGGCCTGCTGTTCCTGCCGATGCTGACCGGCGA
>NZ_BFBX01000002.1:10999-11343 GCF_003851045.1 Paenibacillus sp. 598K
CTGCCGATGCTGACCGGCGAGCGCGCGCCCTACTGGCAGGCGGACAGCCGCGGCGTCTACTTCGGCCTGTCGCTCTCGCACGGCAAGCCGCATATGGTGCGGGCAGCCATCGAGGGCATCCTGGCGCAGATCGCGCAGATCGTCCAGCTCATGGAGCGGATGGAGGTGCGTCCGCAGGAGGTATGCGCCTCCGGCGGTCTGACTCGCTCGCGCTTCATCTGCCAGCTGCTGGCGGACATGCTTGGTCTGCCGGTCATCGTGCCGCAGGTCATCGAGAGCTCGGGGCTTGGCGCGGCGATGATCGGCTTCGAGGCCGTCGGGCTGAAGATGCAGCTCGGCGAGGA
>NZ_BFBX01000002.1:11578-12024 GCF_003851045.1 Paenibacillus sp. 598K
TCTGCTGCCAGCGTCGCTGCATCAGAAGTGCGCTACGAGCCGAATCCGGCGCATCGCGAGGTGTATGCGCGTCTGCTGCCGCTGCATGCCCGGGTATTCGAGGGGCTGAAGGATACCTTCGGCGAAGTGACGAAGCTGCAGGCGGCCGATTCGTCGCAGCTGACCGGCGTTTTGAACTAACAGGGTTCACGAGAGATAGAGGGCGGCGCCGCAGGTTGCGTTTCCCTCTATCGCTACTTTGATGAAGGTTGTGATAACGATGCTGCAGGACAAACATAAGCACCTTCAACGCTTGCTCGTCGCGATGGACCGGGTCGTCGTCGCCTTCTCGGGCGGCGTCGATAGCACGCTACTGTTGAAGGTAGCGCTCGATACGCTCGGACCGGAGCGGGTGCTGGCGGTTACCGCCGACTCGGAGACGTATCCCTCCCGCGAGCTGGAGGATG
>NZ_BFBX01000002.1:12220-12584 GCF_003851045.1 Paenibacillus sp. 598K
CTCCCGCGAGCTGGAGGATGCCCGTCGACTCGCCGCTGAGCTGGGAGCGCGTCATGAGGTCGTCTATACGTCGGAGCTGTCGATCCCAGGCTACGCCGAGAATACACCGAACCGCTGCTACTTTTGCAAGCGCAATCTGTTCGAGGAGCTGCTGCCGCTGCTGTCCCGCGAGGGGTATCGCGCCATCGTGTTCGGGCTGATCGCCGACGATATGGGCGAGCATCGTCCCGGCGTGCGCGCCGCCGCCGAGCTGGGCGTGCGCGGACCGCTGCAGGAGGCCGGGCTGCACAAGCATGAGATCCGGGCGCTCGCGCAGGAGCTTGGCTTGCGCAATTGGGACAAGCCGTCCTTTGCCTGCCTGTCG
>NZ_BFBX01000002.1:12887-13110 GCF_003851045.1 Paenibacillus sp. 598K
GCATGGCGAGACGGCCCGCATCGAGGTCGAGCCGGCGATGCTGACGGCGCTTGCCGAGGTAGGCGGCACAGTAGCCGACCATTTGCGTTCGCTTGGCTTCACGTATGTGACGATGGACCTGTCGGGCTACAAGAGCGGCAGCATGAATCGGGTATTGGAAAGCGAGGCGGGCGCGTGAGTTCATTCGAAGATCTGGGTTTCTGCAAGCTGGACGTCGACCGCG
>NZ_BFBX01000003.1:0-975 GCF_003851045.1 Paenibacillus sp. 598K
ACGCAGCCTGAAAAGCCGAAGGGGCGCAAAAAAACGCTGACGCCGCCGCCGGTCAAAGAGGCTGCGCTGGCGCGTGGACTGCCGGTGCTGCAGCCTGCGCGGATGCGCAGCCCGGAAGCGATCGCGGCGGTCGCCGAGCTGCAGCCTGAGCTGATCGTCACGGCCGCGTATGGCCAGATCCTGCCCAAGGAGGTGCTGCAGCTCCCTCGATTGGGCTGTATTAATGTACACGGCTCGCTGCTGCCTAAATATCGCGGCGGTGCGCCCATCCAGCGGGCGATTATCAACGGCGAGACGGTGACCGGCGTCACGATCATGTATATGGCGGAGGGACTCGATACCGGCGATATGATCAGCCGCGTCGAGGTGCCGATCGAGAAGGCCGACACCTCCGGCGATCTGTTCGGCAAGCTGAGCGAGGCGGGGGCAGAGCTGCTGCTGCAGACGCTGCCGTCGATCATCGACGGCAGCGCCGTCGCGGCGCCGCAGGACGATGCGGCAGCGACCTATGCGCCCAATCTGAGCCGCGAAGACGAACGGATCGACTGGAGCCGCCCGGCTGAGGCGCTGTACAACCAGGTGCGGGGGCTGGCGCCGATGGCGGGAGCTTTCACGTACCTGGACGGCGAGGTGTTCAAGATCTGGGCATGCGAGGCGGAGCCGGACGGCGGCTCGGTCGGTGTCGAGCCGGGTACGGTGCTGAAGGCCGATAATGCTCTGCTCGTCCAGACGGGCAGCGGCGCACTGCGGCTGCTGACGATCCAGCCCGCCGGCAAGCGGGCGATGGACGCCGCAGCCTGGCTGCAGGGTGCGCGTCTGCCGGCGGGCACGCGTCTGGGCGGTGAGCCGCAATGACGGACAGACGCCGCAAGTCCGCCACAGCCCGCTCGTTAGCGCTCGATACGCTGGTCAAGATTGCCGGCCGCCAGGCCTACAGCAATCTGCAGCTGAACAAGGCGCTGCAGGAGGCGGAGC
>NZ_BFBX01000003.1:1164-1380 GCF_003851045.1 Paenibacillus sp. 598K
GGCGCTGCAGGAGGCGGAGCTGTCGCGGGCCGATGCGGGACTGGCGACGGAGCTTGTCTATGGCACGATCCAGCGGCTCAATACGCTCGACCATGCGCTCGGGCGGTTCGTCGCCAAGGGACTCGGCAAGCTGGAGCCGTGGGTGCTGCAGCTGCTGCGGATGAGCGCCTATCAGTTGATCTACCTCACCCGAGTGCCGCCGCATGCGGCGGTCAA
>NZ_BFBX01000003.1:1534-15123 GCF_003851045.1 Paenibacillus sp. 598K
CCGCCGCATGCGGCGGTCAATGAGGCGGTCGAGCTGGCCAAGCAACGCGGTCATCGCGGCATCTCCGGCATGGTCAACGGCGTGCTGCGCAGTCTGCTGCGGAGCGACGACAAGCTGGCGTTGCCTGCGGGACTGCCTGCGGACGAGCGGATCGCGCTCGCGCACTCGCATCCGTTATGGCTCGTCCGCCGCTGGCTGGCCGCTTACGGCGAGCAGCAGACCGAGGCGATGTGCATCGCCAACAACGAGCCGCCGCATGCCAGCATCCGCGTCAACCCGCTCCGGCAGAGTCGCCAGGACGCGCTGACGCTGCTGCGGGAGGAGGGCTGCGAGGCTGAACCCTCGCCATTGTCTGGCCAAGGCATCGTCGTCTCGCGCGGCGGCAATCTCGCCGACACGATCGGCTTCCGCAACGGCTGGTGGACGGTGCAGGACGAGAGCTCGATGCTGGTGGCGGAGGCGGCTGACCCGAGCAGCGGCATGCAGGTGCTGGATTGCTGCGCAGCGCCGGGAGGCAAGACGACGCATCTGGCCGAGCGGATGGGCGATGCAGGCGTCGTCTGGGCCAACGATCTGCATCCGCACAAGCGGCAGCTGATCGAGGCGCAGGCCGAGCGGCTCGGCTTGCAGAGCATTCGCACAACGACTGGGGACGCAGCCGAGCTCGCCGAGCATCTGCCTGCCGCTTCGCTCGACCTGATCCTGCTGGACGCGCCGTGCTCCGGGCTCGGCGTGATCCGCCGCAAGCCGGAGATCAAGTGGCACAAGTCGGAGGACGACATTGCCGCCGTAACCGATATTCAGGCCCGGCTGCTTGCGGCGGTCGCGCCGCTGCTGCGGCCGGGCGGACGGCTCGTCTACAGCACCTGCACGGTTGAGCCGTCCGAGAACGACGCGCAGATCGAGCGTTTCCTGCAGGCGCATTCCGAGTTCGAGCTCGATGCCGCCTGGCCGCCGGAGCTGCTGGCGCGGCTGCGCGAGGGCGGCGTCGTCGGCGACGATTTTGACGGTCGCCTGCAGCTGCTGCCGCAGCATTTTGGCACCGACGGCTTCTATATTGCGCGGCTGCGCAAGCGCGCCTGACGCTGGCCGCCGCGCGGAGCGGCTGTGGCCCGGAGCGTGCCTTTGTGGTACAATGAACTGATGGCCTGGCAAGGCCAATCTCAGGGAAACAGGTTGTGATAACGGATGAAACCATTTATATATGACTATACGCTCGAGCAGCTCCAGGACTGGATGAAGGAGCAGGGCGAGCCGGTCTTCCGCGCCGGTCAGCTGTTCGACTGGCTGTACGTGAAGCGGGTGCGCGACTTCGAGGAGATGACCAATCTGCCGAAGCCGCTGCGCGCCAAGCTGGCGGAGCAGTTCGCTTTTGTGACGCTGCAGGAGATTACCCGCTTCGAGTCCAAGGACGGCACGGTCAAGTTCCTGTTCGGCCTGCATGACGACCATGCGATCGAGACGGTCATCATGCGGCACAATTATGGCAACAGCATCTGCGTCACGACGCAGGTCGGCTGCCGGATCGGCTGCACCTTCTGCGCCTCCACGCTGGGCGGGCTGAAGCGCAATCTGACGGCCGGCGAGATCGTCGCTCAGGTCGTAACCGCGCAGCAGATGCTCGACGCGACGGACGAGCGCGTCTCGAGCATCGTCATCATGGGCTCGGGCGAGCCGTTCGAGAACTATGACGCGACGATGACCTTCCTGCGGCTGATGATCCACGAGAAGGGGCTGAACATCGGGCAGCGCCACATCACCGTCTCGACGAGCGGCATCGTGCCGAGCATGTACAAGTTCGCCGAGGAGAACACGCAGATCAATCTGGCAATCTCGATCCATGCGCCCAACGATACGCTGCGCTCCAAGCTGATGCCGGTCAACCGCCGCTTCCCGTTCGTGGATGTGATGGAGGCTTGCCGCTACTATGTGGCCAAGACGGGACGTCGGCTGACGTTCGAGTACGCCTTAATCGGCGGCGTCAACGACCAGCCGGAGCATGCGGAGGAGCTGGGAGATGTGTTGCAGGGGCTGCTCTGCCATGTCAACCTGATCCCGGTCAATCACGTGCCGGAGCGCAAGTATGTGCGCACGCCGCGCGAGGATATCTTCGAGTTCCAGCGCATCCTCGAGCGCAAAAACATCAACGTTACGATCCGCAGGGAGCAAGGGCATGATATCGCGGCCGCCTGCGGGCAGCTGCGCGCCAAACATATGGAATCAAAGACGAGGTGACCGCGATTGATAACGGCAAACCGAAGTGATATCGGACGGATCCGCACGGTCAATGAGGACCGCGCCTGGGCGGTGAGCGGCGGCCCGGCCCATGCGCTGGCGATCGTCGCCGACGGGATGGGTGGCCATCAGGCTGGCGATGTGGCGAGCGAGCTGGCCGTCGAGGCGTTCCGCGAGGCGACGCAAGCGAGCGTCGCCAGCACGCTGAGCGGCGCCGAAGCCGAGCTGCTGATCCGCCAGGCGATCCTGCAGGCCAATGAGGTCGTGTACGGCATCGCCTCGCAAAACGAGCAGTACCACAATATGGGTACGACCGTCGTCGCTGCGCTGATCCAGGGCGATCAAGGTGTCATCGGCCATATCGGCGACAGCCGGGCTTATCACATCCGAGACGCTGCGATGCATCAAATCACGGAGGATCATACGCTGGTCAACGAGCTGCTCAAGAGCGGCCAGATCACAGCCGAGGAAGCGGCCAACCATCCGCGCCGCAATGTGCTCACGCGAGCGCTCGGCACGGAGGCGAACGTCGAGGTGGATCTGCTGAAGATCGACTGGCGGCCCGGCGACGTGCTGCTCATGTGCAGCGACGGCCTGAGCAATATGGTCGACGACGCCCGCATCCTCGAGACGATACAGATGCCCGACCTCGACCTGGATGCCAAGGCGGCCCGGCTGGTCGAGCTGGCGCTCGAGGCGGGCGGGGACGACAATATTACCGTAGTGCTGCTGCAAAGCCACGCCGGTAGGGCTCAAGAGGGGTGACAGATATGATGATCGGATCGAAGCTGAGCGGGCGCTACGAGATCCAGGAGCAGATCGGCGGCGGCGGTATGGCGCTTGTCTACAAAGCCCATGATGTGCTGCTGAACCGGAATGTGGCGGTCAAAGTATTGCGTCAGCAATTTGTCCACGATGAGGAGTTCATCCGGCGCTTCCGCCGCGAAGCGCAGTCCGCCGCCTCGCTCTCCCATCCTAATGTCGTCAGCATCTATGACGTCGGACAGGAGGACGAGACGCATTATATCGTCATGGAGTATGTCGAGGGCAGCAATCTGAACGAGGTGATCCTCGAGCGTGCGCCGCTGCAGGCGCAGGAAGCGGTTCACATCGCTCTGCAGATCTGCGATGCGCTCGAGCATGCGCATCATCACCAGATTATCCACCGCGATATTAAGCCGCATAATATTTTGATCGGCAAAAACAACCGGGTCAAGGTAACGGACTTCGGCATCGCCCGCGCCGTCACCTCCTCGACGATCACCCAGACGGGCTCGGTCGTCGGCTCGGTTCATTATTTCTCGCCGGAGCACGCCAAAGGCGTCAACACTGGCGAGAAGTCGGACTTATATTCGTTAGGGATCGTGCTCTACCAGATGCTGACCGGCCGACTGCCCTTCCTCGGGGAGAGCCCGATCAGCGTGGCGCTCAAGCATCTGCAGGAGGAGTTCGAGCCGCCGCGGCGCGTGAACCCGCATATCCCGCAGAGCCTCGAGAACATCATCCTGCGCTCGATGCGCAAGGACCCGGCAGAGCGCTACGCCTCTGCTGAGGAGATGATTGAGGATCTAGACAGCTGTCTGCTGCCCGAGCGTCTTCATGAGCCCAAGCTCGAATTCGAGGACGATCTGGAGGCGACGCGCGCCATGCCGGCGATCCGCCCAGGCAAGGAGCCAGGCGTGCCGACCTCGACGATGAAGACGCAGATGATGGATACCCAGGCGATGAACACGCAGACGATGCACACCCGCCACGGCGAGCGGCCTCTCGAGGCGCGCGAGCCGAGCACGCCCGCGACGCCGGCCAAGAAGCGCTGGGTGAAGCCGGTCGTGACGATTGGCGTGACGCTGCTTGTGCTGGGGCTGGCGCTGGCCGCCTTCTTCTATTTCGTCGACAAGCTGGACACCGATGAGGTCGAGGTGCCTTATGTGGTGAACAAGACGTTGGCCGAGGCGCAGGCGGAGCTGGAAGCCGCCGGTCTGCGAATCGCGGACCCGATCGATTACGAGGAGGATCCCGAGGTCGAGCCGGGCATCGTGCTCAGGCAGAACAAGTCGAATATGCGGGCCAAGGTCGGCACGTATATCCAGCTTGTCGTCAGCACCGGACCCGACATGGAGAAGATGGAGGACTTTTACGACAAGCCTTATGAGGACGCACGGGCCGCTCTGATCGCGCTTGGCGTCGACGGCAGCCGGATCGTCGCCGAGGAAGTATTCTCGGAAGAGCTTGAGGCGGGCAAAGTCGTCAGCCAGTCGATCCCGAAGGGCGAGGAGTTCAACCCTGCCGAGGCTTCGTTCTCCTTTGAGGTCAGCAAGGGACTGCAGCCGTTCGATATGCCGCCGCTGGTCGGCAAAACCGAAAGCGAGGCGCGTAACGAGCTGACCCAGCTCGGACTGCTGCTCGGACCAGGCACCGGTATCGATTATAAGCCCAGCTATCTGCCGAAAGGTCAAGTGTTGGAGCAATTCCCTTATAATCCTGGCGATAAAGTGACACGCGGCGCCGAGGTATCGCTCACCGTCAGCTCCGGCTTGCCGGACGATGCGCTGGAGTATACGTTCAACATCCCGATCTCGCCTGCCGAGGTGAACGGGACGAGCGAGATCCGGATCGAATTCTCGGATGCCAAAGGCGACAATCAGGATTATGGCAAGCGTCGCATCAACAGCATGCAGAACTTCCCGGTCAAGCTTGTGCTCGATCCGCGGACGGAGGCGCTCGTATCGGTTTATCGCGACGAGATCTTCATCCGCACTTATCATATCTCTTATGATGCGGCGCGCTCCGGCACGGCTGTCGCCGAGCCGATCGAGAGCAATCCGCCGCCTCAGGAGGAGCCGCCAATAGAGACGGTGCCGCCGGAGGGCGAGACACCGCCGGTGATTGGCACGCCGGAGGATCCGCCGACGACCGAGGAGAACGGCGGCAGCGGAGAGGAAGGCGAGCAGAATGAGCAATAAGGATGAAGAGCAGATCGGTCGGATCGTCAAAGCGCTGAGCGGCTACTACTATGTGCGGCCAGAGGGAGATACCAGTGACGGCATGATCCAGTGCCGGGCGCGCGGCATCTTCAAGAAACGCGGCGAATCTCCGCTCGTAGGCGACCTCGTCGCCTACGAGGAGACCGACAACGGGGAAGGAGCGGTCAACCGCATCCTGCCCCGCTCCTCGGAGCTGGTGCGGCCGCCGGTCGCCAATGTCGAGCTGGCCGTGCTCGTCTTCTCGGTCACGGAGCCGGTGCTTAATCTGCAGCTGCTGGACAAGTTCCTCGCCCATGTCGAGCATGCGAGGCTGCAGCCGATCATCTGTCTGAGCAAGCTGGATCTGTCAGGCGAGGATGCGGCGGGCCGCGAGGCGCTGGAGGCAATCGAGCGCATCTACCGGCCGATCGGCTATGAGATCTACAGCACCAGCTCCCGGCTGGGCGAAGGTACCGCAGCGCTGGAGGCGAGGCTCGCCGGTCATCTGAGCGTATTCGCCGGTCAGTCCGGGGTCGGCAAGTCGTCGCTGCTCAACAGCATCGTCCCTGGTCTGGATCTCAACACGGCCGAGATCAGCAACAAGCTCGGGCGAGGCAAGCATACGACACGCCATGTCGAGCTGATCCGGATCGCTGGCGACGGTTATGTCGCCGACACGCCTGGCTTCAGCCAGCTCGACTTCCAGGAGCTTGGCGTAGAGGAGCTCTCTACCTGCTTCCCGGAGTTCCGGGAGCGCGCTGGCGGCTGCAAGTTCCGGGGCTGCACGCATACACACGAGCCTTCCTGTGCGGTGCTGGAGGCCTTGGCGAACGGCGAGATCGCGACCAGTCGCCATGAGCATTATCTGCTCTTCCTCGCCGAGATGAATGATAAAAAGCGGAGGTATTGAATCATGTCCATTATTGCACCCTCGATCCTATCGGCTGATTTTGCCCGATTAGCGGAGGATATCGCCGATGTGGAACGCGGCGGCGCCGACTGGATACATATCGATATTATGGATGGACATTTCGTGCCCAACCTGACCTTTGGTCCGCCGATCGTCCAGGCGGTGCGGCCGTATTCGCAGCTGCCGTTCGACGTGCATCTGATGGTGGAGCAGCCGGAGAGACTGATCGAAGCGTTCGTCAAGGCTGGCGCCGACCGGATCACCGTGCATGCCGAAGCGTGCGTCCATCTGCACCGTGTCATCCATATGATCAAGGAGCTGGGACTGCCGGCAGGGGTAGCGCTCAATCCGGCGACGCCGCTGCAGGCGATCGAGTACGTGCTGGCCGATGTCGATATGGTGCTGCTGATGACGGTTAATCCCGGCTTCGGCGGGCAGCAGTTCATCCCCAGCTCGCTCGGCAAGCTGCGGCAGCTGCGGCAGCAGCTGATCGCATGCGGCAAGGGCGATACGCTCGTCCAGGTAGACGGCGGCATCAACGCCGAGACTGCAGAGCTGGTCAGACAGGCTGGCGCCGATGTGCTCGTTGCCGGCAATGCGGTGTTCACCGAGACTGACCGGGCAGCGGCGATTCGCGTCCTGCGACCGGAGGGACAGCGATGAACGAGGGGAGCACATTCAAGCGGGCTTTGCTGCTGACGGCCTACAGCTTCGCTTGCGGCTTGCTTTTGGCGGTGTTTGCGCAGATGGATAGCTTGCTTCGTTTTGCCTTCTCGCTCGGGGCGCTGCTGCTCGGCATTCGTTTTTTTCGGGATTTCGAGTCGCTTCGTTCGCGGATTACCTTTATTGCGCTTGCAATTGTGTTTTATGTGCTGATTACGATCATTATTATTATGGTGTTGTACGCGCAGGGCAAGCTGGATATACCTGAGGCGGGATGATCGAACCGCGCCTTTCGCGCGCCCGTCTTTGGCATAGGACAACTCGAATTCGCATAGGATGGTTACATGAGAAGCGCTCTTCTTATGTAGCCATTTTTTATTGTGCCAAGCGATGGGGCGGCTTGCTGACTCGACAATCGCGGCCGAGGAGGGATGAGCATGAAATTTTACACAATCAGATTGCCAAAGTTTCTGGGCGGCTTCGTAAAAGCGATCCTGAATACCTTCCAAAAAAGCTGATCCCGGCCCGCCCGCTGTCGAAGGATCAGTCCGTTGCCCTTGTATAGGGAAACGAAAAAAGCACCTGAACGTGGTCAGGTGCTTTTTGGATGTCCGGGCCGCGCAAGCGACTTGCGCCGGGCGAGCCAGGAGATAAGCGGTTGCTGCGCCGCAAAGGCGGCGAATCTGAAGGACCGTAAACTAGACGCGAGTCAGTTTGCCGGATTTCAGCGCGCGCGCGCTTACGTATACACGTTTTGGTTTGCCGTCAACGAGAATCCGAACTTTTTGAACGTTAACGCCCCAAGTGCGGCGGTTTTTGTTGTTGGCGTGTGACTTGTGGTTACCAGAGCCTGGGCTTTTGCCAGTAATAACACATTTGCGGGACATGCGATACACCTCCTTCAACGGGAAAAACAAACACTGAAATATCATACCATAATCAGGTGTCTAAATCTACCCCCATGCAACGTTTCGCTGGGCTCGCGCTTCAAGTGTCGCAGCGCGGGTTACCTATAGGATAAGTGGCGAAAAAAAGAGCAATAATTAGAAACGTGGAGAAGAACGCATGTTAAGGCTTCAATATCAGTTTTTTTTATAGTACAATGAGGATTAGTCCGTATACATAGGGAAGGGAGTGTGCGCCATGCCGCTGCTCAAACAGGAACTCGGCACTGTTCATATCAACAATGAGGTCGTCTCGCTCATAGCCGGTTCGGCAGCTATGGAATGCTACGGATTGGTCGGCATGGCCTCCCGCAAGCAGTTCAAGGACGGCATCGCCGAGCTGCTCGGACGCGAGAACCTCTCGCGCGGCGTGGAGGTTCGCCAGGAGAATGATCAGATGCACATCGACTTATACATCATCGTAAGCTACGGCACAAAAATATCAGAGGTAGCGCATAACATTCAGTCCAAAGTCAAATATGTGCTCAATGACGTAGTCGGCATTCAAGTCGATTTTGTCCATATTTTTGTCCAGGGCGTACGCGTATCTCGGTAGGGAGGGGACTCCGTTGAGTAAGCGCTTAATAGACGGAAACGATTTTACGAACATGGTTAACCGTGGTGCGGATTGCCTGCAGCGTCATGCAGAGCATGTCAATGCCCTGAATGTATTTCCGGTGCCCGACGGCGACACGGGCACGAATATGAACCTGACGATGACCGCGGGCCGCCAGGAGCTGCTGTCCAAGCCGTCGGCATCGATCGCCCGCGCCTCGGAGGTGCTCTCCAAGGGTCTCTTGATGGGCGCTCGGGGCAACTCCGGCGTCATCCTGTCGCAGCTGTTCCGGGGCTTCGCCAGAGGCGCCGCCACGCTGGAGCAGATGAACAGCGTGCAGTTCGCCGACGCGCTGCAGCATGGCGTCAATATGGCCTATAAGGCAGTGGTCAAGCCGGTCGAGGGCACCATCCTCACCGTGGCCAAGGAAGCGGCGCGGCACGCGATCCAGAGCGCGCGTCGGGTGCGAGATGTGGTCGAGCTGATGCGCGAGGTGCACGCCAAGGCGAAGGAAGCGCTAGATCGGACGCCGGAGCTGTTACCAGTATTGAAGCAGGTCGGCGTCGTCGATTCGGGCGGCCAGGGACTTGTATACATCTACGAAGGGTTTGTAGCTGCGCTGGAGGGTGCTCCGGACGCAGGGACGGCTTCGTATGCGACTGCTCCTTCCGTTCCGACTGTGCGTGCCGCAGGCGGCGTCCCCGCGGCTGCGGCGCCTTCCGGACCGGTCACGGCCCAGTCACGGCTGGAGACTGGAGCGATCGAGTTTTTGTACGATATGGAGTTTTTCATCAATCGCCAGCTGGGCGGGGGCGCCGGACGCCGCTTTGACGAGACGGCCTTCAAGGCGGCGCTCGCCAAGGACGGCGACTCGATCGTCGTCATCGCCGATGACGAGATCATCAAGGTGCATGTTCATTCCCGCAAGCCGGGGGATGTGCTTAATCTGGCGCTTCCGTACGGAGAGCTGTCGGATATCCATATCCTGAACATGCGCGACCAGCACCGCGAGCTGCTCCATGACGGTACAGTGTTCATCGAGGGCGCGCCGGACGATTCGACAGCGATGCCGTCGATTGCGCCGGACGAGCAGCATCTGGCGGAGGCGCTGCCTGAGCTGCTGAGCGGCGCTCCCGCCATGAGTGAGCCGCCCGCTGTGGTGCACGAGCTGGCGCCATACGGCATCATTGCCGTGGCGATCGGCGAAGGGATCTCGGATATCTTCCTCGATAACAACGTCGATGTCGTCCTCAGCGGCGGCCAGTCGATGAATCCGAGCACGGAGGACTTCGTACAAGCGATGGAGGCGCTGCCGGCAGAGCACATCTACCTGCTGCCGAACAACGGCAACATCATCCTCACCGCACAACAGGCGGCAGAGCTGAGCGAGCGTCGCGTCACGGTCATCCCGACGAAGACGATCCCGCAGGGCCTGGCGGCGCTGCTGGCGTTCAAGGATCACGAGTCGCCGGAGCGCAATGCTTCCTTCATGAAGCAGGCGGCCGAGCAGGTGCAGTCCGGTCAGGTGACGCGCGCGGTGCGCGACTCGGTCATCGACGGGTTGCAGATCCGCGAGGGCGACTGCATTGGCATCCGCGAGAAGCAGATCGTCGTCGCGCATCAGGAACTGCTGGAGGCGTGCAAGTCGCTGCTGGACCAAATGATCGGAGAGGGCGGCGAGCTCGTCACGGTGCTGACCGGGGAGGAGTCGGACCCGGCGGTGACGGCGCAACTGACGGCCTGGATCGAGGCAAGTCATCCGGAGGTCGAGCTGGAGGTCCATAGCGGCGATCAGCCTTTGTACCCGTATTTATTTGCCGTAGAGTAAGAGTAGCATGGCAGAGAGATTGAAAGAGGAGGCGATTGCAGATGAGTGCGACCATCCGGATAGTTGCGGATAGTACGGCGGACATCCCGCAGGAGTTGCGGGAGGAGCTTGGCATTGTCATGGTGCCCCTTAAGGTTCACTTCGGCCAGGACGTCTATCTCGACGCGGTGACGATTACGACAGACGAGTTTTATGCCAAGCTTGAGGCGTCCTCCCAGCTGCCGACGACCTCCCAGCCGTCGCCCAACGACTTCATCGAGGTCTATAACGGGATTCTGGAAGAGACGCCGGATGCGCAGATTCTCTCCTTTCACCTCTCTTCGGAGATGAGCGGCACCTATCAATCCGCCGTCCTGGCGGAATCGCTCATCGAGAGGGAGGCCGATATTACAGTGATCGACTCCAAGTCGGCGAGCTTCGGCTTTGGCATCCGGGTCGTCGAGGCGGCGCGGATGGCGCGAGCGGGCAAGAGCAAGGAAGAGATTCTGGAGCGGGTGGCTTGGCTGCGGGACAATATGCGGCTTTATTTCCTGGTTGATACGCTGGAGTATCTGCAGAAGGGCGGACGGATCGGCAAAGCATCGGCGTTGATCGGCTCGATCCTCAACATCAAGCCGATCCTGACCGTCGACAAGGAGGGCTTCGTCGCTTCCGTGGACAAGGTTAGAGGCCAGCGCAAGGCGATGCAGCGAATCGTCGATTTGCTGCGAGAGGATTTCAAGGACGAGCCAGTCGGCGTCATGATGGCTTATTCCAAGCACCAAGGCGCGGCAACCGAGCTGTACGAGCTGGCCAGATCGCATTTTAATGTCCAACAGGTGGACTATACGACGATCGGATCGGTCATCGGCACCCATGTCGGTCCAGGGACTGCCGCGATATTTATGTTTAGGGTGTGAGAGAGACGATGTTATTTTCTTCAACCTCTCTGCGGCAGATCAAAGGCGTGAGCGCTCAGAAGGAACAGGAGCTTCACGCCTTTGGCATTCATTCGGCCGCCGATCTGCTGGAGTATTATCCGTTTCGTTATGAGGATTATCGGATCCGCAATCTCACGGAGGTGAAGCATGGCGAGCGCATCACCATCCAGGGCGCAGTCTCCAGCGTCCCTGTGCTGCAAAGGTACGGGGCCCGCAAATCGAGGCTGACCTGCAAAATCATGGTCGATCGCTGGCTCGTCACCTGCATCTGGTTCAACCAGCCGTTCCTGAAGGATCAGCTGACGCAGGGCCGCGAGCTGATCGTCACCGGCAAGTGGGATCAGGGGCGGATGCATATGACGGTCACAGGCTCCGAATTTGCTGACAAGGCGTCTGGTCGCACCGGCACGTTGCAGCCTGTCTATTCGGTAGGCGGCTCAATCACGCAGAAATGGATGCGCAAGACGATCGCGCAGGCGCTCGAGCAATTCGGCGCGATGATCGAGGAGGTGCTGCCGCCGCTGCTGCTGGAGCGTCATCAGCTAATGCCGCGCCGCGAGGCGATCATGCGGATCCATCATCCCGAGGACAGCGAGGAGGGGCGGGCGGCGCGCAAGCGTCTCGTCTACGAGGAGCTGTTCCTGTTCCAGTTGAAGCTGCATGCGTTCCGCAAGCTGGGGCGCGAGCGCGACGACGGCGTCGCCCATACGATCGACAATGCGACGGTGCTGGAGCTGGCGCAACGGTTGCCGTTTGAGCTGACGGACGGGCAGAAGAAGGTGATCAACGAGATCATCCATGACATGCGCCAGCCGTTCAGCATGAATCGGCTGCTGCAGGGCGATGTCGGCTCGGGCAAAACAGTGGTGGCCGCGATCGCGCTCTATGCCGCCGTCCGCTCGGGCTATCAAGGCGCGCTGATGGTGCCGACCGAGATCCTCGCCGAGCAGCACACGCGCTCGCTGCAGGCGCTGTTCGAGCCGCTTGGCGTGCAGGTCGATCAACTGACCGGAGGCATGAAGGAGCGCAAGCGGCGCGATGTGCTGGCCGGCTTGCAGATGGGCGTGGTCGATATCCTCGTCGGTACCCACGCGCTCATCCAGGAAGGGGTCGACTTCCGGGCGCTCGGGCTGGTCGTCATCGACGAGCAGCATCGCTTCGGGGTCAATCAGCGCAGTATTCTCAGACGCAAAGGGATGCACCCCGACGTGCTGACGATGACGGCGACGCCGATCCCGCGTACGCTGGCGATTACCGCGTTCGGCGATATGGACATCTCGACGATCCGCGAGCGTCCGCAGGGCCGCAAGCCGATCAAGACGTACTGGGTCAAGCATAGTATGATGGAGCGCATCCAGGGCTTCATCCGGCGCGAGGTGGCGGTCGGACGGCAAGCCTATATCATCTGCCCGCTCATCGAGGAGTCGGACAAGCTGGATGTGCAAAATGCGATCGATCTCCACCTCGAGATGCAGCAGGCGCTGCCCGAGCTGCGGGTCGGGCTGCTGCATGGGCGTATGACCAGTGCGGAGAAAGAGGAGACGATGCGCGCCTACAGCAGCGGCGAGACGCATGTGCTCGTGTCGACGACGGTCATCGAGGTCGGTGTGGACGTGCCCAATGCGACGCTGATGATTATTATGGATGCCGAGCGCTTCGGGCTGTCCCAGCTCCATCAGCTGAGGGGACGAGTCGGCCGCAGCGATCATCAGTCCTACTGCGTGCTCGTCGCCGATCCGAAGTCGGAGACGGGCCAGGAGCGGATGAAGGTGATGACCGAGACGGACGACGGCTTCGAGGTGGCGCGGCGGGATCTGGAGCTGCGAGGCCCGGGAGACTTCTTCGGGACGAAGCAGAGCGGCTTGCCCGAGTTCCGTCTGGCGGACATGGTGAGCGATTATGGCGTGCTCGAGACGGCGCGCGACGATGCCGCCGAGCTGGTGGCGCTGCCGGACTTCTGGGAGGAAGCGGTCTTCGCTAGACTGAGGGAGCGGCTCGAGCGCGACCAGGTGATGCAGGCCGATCGGCTCGATTAGCAGGCGGACAAGCCCGTCGATGCCGAGGGCAACATCGGCCGTCCGTGCGCATATACTGAAGTGATCTGCCCTCGGGGCGCTCATGGAGGTGTGGCGGTTGAGTTATCAAAAATACGGTATTCGCCCGGAGTTCGTCGAGCGAGTCAAAGCGAAGATGAAAAACTCGGCGACGAAAGAAAAAGTGAAGGATCAATTGTCTCAGGTCACCAAATATGATCTGCGGGATCGGACCAAGGTGCGCAAGCTCGTGCGTTCGATCGCCAAAACGTTAAGCGAGCCGCTGACGGAAACGCAGGAGGAACAAATTGTCGCCTTTGTCCTCGCCCAAAAGATCGACCCGAACAATACGCTCCATCTGCTCAAGCTGTGGAGTATGTTCCGTTAATTAGCCGGGAGCTGCTAGGTATGCCGGTTTGGGATCGGGAGAAACAAAAGAAGGTACTGTGCCTGAATGCTCGGGCAGCAGTACCTTTTTTGATTGTGGGCCAGGCTCGATGGGCCCTCAGCATATGGAACGAAAATTCAGCCCAATCT
>NZ_BFBX01000003.1:15282-15683 GCF_003851045.1 Paenibacillus sp. 598K
AGTATGCAAACACGCCCTAGCTTGAGTCATGCATCATGCGGCCGAGCCGTCAGGTCGCAAGCGGCTCGATGCATGTCGGTTCGTCGAAGCGCGTCTGGCCGACGCGGCGGTCGACCGGATAAGCCTCCAGCCAGTCGTCCGGGCAAGGCCGAAGCAGCGGCAGAAGCTGCGCCGGGTCGTGCGTGTCGCGATCGAGCCAGCTCGCCGCTTCATCAACATCCAGGATAGCTGGCATGCGCGAATGGATCGGTGCCATCACCTCGTTGGCCGCCGTCGTCATAATGACACAGCTGGCGTGCCGCTGGCCGTCCTCGGTCTGACGGAGCTCATAAAGCCCGGCCATCGCGAAGGGCTGGCGATCCTTGCGGACGATCCGCATCGGCTGCTTGGCGCCGCCGTCC
>NZ_BFBX01000003.1:15699-44591 GCF_003851045.1 Paenibacillus sp. 598K
GCTTGGCGCCGCCGTCCAGCGTCTGCCATTCGTAAAAGCCGTCAGCCGGGATGAGGCAGCGTCTGGTGCGCAGCAGTTCGCGGAAGGCTGGCTTTTCGTGGACGGACTCGGAGCGGGCGTTGATGAGCGGCTTGGCAGCCCCTGGTTGCATCCAGGCGGGAGTCAGCCCCCAGCGGAGCTCGCCAAGCCGGTTGTCCGAGCCGTCATGGATGATGGCGGGCACGGCTTGTCCCGGCGCTACGTTGTAGCGTGGCTGATAATGGGGAATCCGCGATTCAGCAATGTGGTAGAACAGCATCAGTTCCTCCAGCGAGATCGTAATCGTATAACGTCCGCACATCGTACAAGCTCCTCTCGTCCAGGGTCGCGTCGCAGCTAACTGGCTCGCGCTCAGTTGTCTCCAGTATAGTCTGTTCGGCTATCCGGATCAATGTTGGCGGAATGTGTCCGTCAGCGAATGCCGGGAGAAGCGCAGGTCCATAATGGGGAGTGTGAGGCTACGAAACGCGAGGAGGGATGACAGGCATGCGGGATCGAGAAGCCGAGCTTCGACAGCCGCCGAGGGAACGCAACTGGTGGAGTAGACTGGCGCGCTGGCCGGAGGAGCTCTATCGGTACTGGCGCGGCAAGCGCGCGGGATGGCGTAGCTCGGCCCGGCTTCGTCGCACCGCCCAGCCGATGCCGACGCCCAGTAGGAGCGAGCTGCGGGCATTGGTCGCGGTATGGCACAGCAAGAGGCCGCCCGTCCAGTCATCGCTCTCGCGGCTCTCCCGCGAGGAGGAGTCGCTGCTGGCGGATATCCGGTGGCGCACCGCGCAGGCCAACCGCAGCAATGTGACGCGCACTGCCGCCTACCTGGACTTCTATCGCCGCTGCCCCGAGGTGCACTGGGCGCTGCTGGCCCATATGGTGTCGCGCAACGGCGGCTGGAACATGACGGATCTGCAAGGGGAACTGCTGCCCCGTCTGTTGACGGAGCAGCAACGCCAACAGACGTATCAGATGCTGGAGCGGGCTAATGGTCTGATCTTCGGGGATGCGTATCCGCAGCTGCTGCTGTACGAATTGGCGAATCAGGACCGCCGCGACCTGCTGCGATTGCTGCCGGGCCTCGGCGTCTCCAGCTTCATGGCGCCGATCTGGTCGCGGTTCCTGGAGCAGCGCTGCTCGGGGCTGCTGACGACGGCGCTGATCGTCAATGAGCAGCATGTCATCGAGTCGCGCGTCGTCAATCATCCGTATTATCGCGCGCGCGTCCTCGATGCGTTTTACTTCGAGCTGCAGGCGGCGCTGCAGTTCAATCAGGTCGTCTTTCCTTATCGCGCTACGGAGGAGTCGCTCGCCCTGGCGGGGCTTGTGCTGGAGGACTTCACGAACATTCATGAGCGGATCGAGTTCGGCAAGCGGCTGTACGCCCTGCTATTCGGCATCCCGGAGGTAGCGAGCGGGACGCTGGCCTTCGCCTGCCGGGTTCCGCACAGCGGCTCGCGCGCCGACTATGCCTCGCATCTTTTCTGCCGCGAAGCGTACGGCGACCGGGAGGAGACGCGTTACAGGGAGCGGTTGCACGCGCTGCGGCTGCTGGAGGGCTCGGCACGGCTGCGCAGCCCCGAGCTGGCCCAGGCTTGGCCTGAGCGTCCGCTCGCGCCAGCCGAGCCGGGAGATTGGCTGGCGACGGCCAGGCCGAGCGAGCTGGCGGGTTTTTTCAGGCGGCTGCCGTTGCCCCGGTCCTTCGTCATGACCAATGAATACGGCTTCGCGCTGGACAAGCTGGAGCTGGCGGTGCTCGCGGCCGAGCAGACGGGGATGACTCCGCCTGGCGGGACCGGGCATGATCGATGAATTGGCGACACAATAAAGGATGTGTTTTGGTCCCAGCTCTGCTATAATGAGAATCAGTTCACAATCGCATACTGTTCCGGGGAGCTGGTGAAGCCGGCTGAGAGGGTATCCTGCATTCAGATACCGACCCTTGACCTGATCTGGATAATGCCAGCGTAGGAAGGTTTGGCCGCCGTCGCCGTTCTTTTTTGGATGTGCGCGGATACGGCTGCATAAGCTATGCCAATGCGCGTCCTCCACGACAGGAGGACGCTTTTTATGTTGCTCGCGGAACAGGAGACGATGAACCAAGGTTGGCATCACGAAAGGGGAAACGAAGGATGGGGAAGAGAAACGCAAGTCGATGGGGAACAGTCATGCTGGCGGCGATGCTGTGCGTGGCGGGCTGCGGGGGCAGCCCGCAGCAGGAGGGCGGCGCATCCGGCGAGCCGGAGGCAGGCGAGAAGCTGACGCCGGTCAAGGTCGTGCTGGACTGGACGCCCAATACGAATCATACCGGCTTGTATGCGGCACGCGATAAAGGATACTATGCCGAGCATGGTCTGGACGTCGAGATTATCTCGCCGCCGGAGACGGGCGCGGACCAGTTGATCGCCAGCGGTGGCGCCGAGTTCGGCGTGAGCTATCAGGAGTCGATCACGCAGGCGAGGTTGCAGGACGTGCCGATCGTCTCGCTCGCCGCAGTGATCCAGCATAATACATCTGGGTTCGCCGCCCCGGTGGACAAAAATATTAAATCGCCGGCAGACTTCGAAGGCAAGCGTTACGGCGGATGGGGCAACCCGGTCGAAGAGGCGGTCATCGCCTCATTAATGCAACAGGAGAAGGCAGATGTCGGCAAGGTGGAATTCATTAATAGCACCACAGACTTCTTCACCGGGACGGAGAAGGATATCGACTTTGCCTGGATCTTCTACGCCTGGACGGGTATCGAGGCGGAGCTGCGCGACGTGGCGATCGACATGCTCTACGTGAAGGATTATAGCGAGGCGCTCGATTACTATACGCCGGTGCTGGCGACCAGCGAGAAGATGATCGCGGAGCAGCCGGAGCTGGTGCGTGCGTTCATGGCAGCCACCTCGGAGGGCTATCAGTATGCGATCGAGCACCCGGAGGAAGCGGCAGAGCTGTTGATCGCAGCGGAGCCCGATCTGAATGCAGAGCTGGTGCGGGCGAGTCAGACCTGGCTGAGCCCTCGTTATCAGGACGACGCTCCGCGCTGGGGCGAGCAAAAGGCGACGGTATGGTCGGATTATATGGAATGGATGTTCGAGCAAGGCGTGCTGGAGGGCCGCATCGATACCGAGGCGGCGTATACGAACGAGTTTTTGCCGGAATAAGCCGACACACAGAGAGGAAGTGCCGATAAAATGGCCACAACATTGCTAAGTATCCAGATCCTCCCGCGGACCCCGGACGGCGAAGGAGTGTACAGCTACGTCGATCGGGCGATCGATGTCATCAAGGCGTCGGGTCTGCCGTACCGGGTAGCGCCGCTCGAGACGACGATCGAAGGCGAGCTGGCAGAGCTGCTGGAGCTCGTCCGTCAGATGAATGAAGCGATGACCGAACTGGGCTGCCCATCCGTCATCTCGCAGATCAAGCTGTACCACAATCCCCGGGAAGGCGCGTCGATGGATCGCCTGCTGGAGCATTATCCCGGTGGGCAATAAGCTACGTTCGGCAGGACCGCCGGTCGCGGTCATGCTGCTGCTGCTCATCGTGTGGCAAGGCGCGGTCTGGCTGTTCGAGCTGGAGGCGTGGAAGCTGCCGGGGCCGGTAGAGATCATCCGCGAGGCAGCAGCAATCTGGCCGCGTCTGCTGGAGCATACGTGGGCGACGACGAAGCTGGCGGTGTTCGGCTTCGCCTTGGGCGCAGCGACAGGCGTGCTCGTCGCCGCTGTGCTCCATCTTCTCCCGGGCGCGCGCTCCGGGCTCTATCCGCTGCTCGTGCTCACTCAGAACATCCCGACGATCGTCCTCTACCCGCTGCTGATGATCTGGCTTGGTTTGGGGCTGCTGCCGAAGCTTGTGCTGATCGTGCTCGTCTGCTTTTTCCCGATCGCCGTGGCGATGCTGAGCGGTCTGAGCCAGCGCGACCCGAGGCTATTCGACTATCTGGCGATGATCGGCGCCGGCAAGTGGCGGATCTTCCGCGATCTCGAGCTGCCGGGGGCGATTCCTTATCTGTTCTCGGGACTGAAGATTGCCGCCGCCTACAGCATCACCGGCGTTATCGTCGCCGAGTGGCTCGGCGCGAGCAGCGGCATCGGCTATTACATCAAGCTGTCGTACAGCGGCTTCCTGGTGACGCGGGTGTTCGCCGGGGTGGCGATCATCGTACTGCTCAGTCTGGCCGTATTCGGCGTCATCGTCGTGCTCGAGCGCTGGTGCATGCGCTGGCAACGGCACAAGGAGGTCTCCTAATATGACAGCTGTGTTGGAAGTGAGACAAGCGAGCAAGACGTTCGGCAGCGGCCGCAGCGCGCAGCAGGTGCTGGGCGGTGTCGATGTGACAGTGGGCGAAGGCGAGTTCGTCTCAATCATCGGACCCTCGGGCAGCGGCAAGACGACGTTGTTCCGGCTGATCGGCGGACTGGAGCGACCTGATAGCGGCGAGATCCGAATCCAGGGCCGCATCGTCACCGGCGAGCGCGGACATATCGCGTACATGCCGCAGCAAGCAGCGCTCCTGCCGTGGCGGACGGTGACGGACAATATCGTGCTGGCGCTGACGATCGCGGGCGTGACAGAGAGCGAAGCTCGCCGTCTGAGCGCCGAGTGGCTGCCGCGCATCGGCCTTGCGGGCTACGGGGACAACTACCCGCATACGCTATCCGGCGGCATGCAGCAGCGGGTATCGTTCCTGAGAGCGCTGCTGGCGCCGCGAGGCCTGATGTGCCTCGACGAGCCGTTCGGCGCACTCGATGCGCTGACGCGACTGCAGATGCAGCAATGGTTGCTCTCGATCTGGGAGGCCAATCGTCGCTCCGTGCTGATGGTCACTCACAGTATCGAGGAGGCGCTGCTGCTCTCCGACCGCATCCTGGTCATGTCGAGCTCGCCAGCGACCATCCTGCGCGAGTTGGAGGTGCCCTTCGGACGGCCGCGCTCGCCGGAGCTATGGGCCGATCCGCAGTTCAACGCCTGGAAGCAAGAGCTGTATGAGCTGCTCAGCGGCGGCGCCCCCAAGATGGCGGCCGAGAAGGGAGGCGAGTTGTAGCATGACAGAGACGCTTAAGGGCTGGGTGGATGCGCATCTGCATCTCGATCTGTATTCGCCCGCAGAGCGAATGGGGCTGCTGGAGCAAGCGTGGAGGGACGGCGTAACGGGAATCGTGGCGGTGTCGATGGATCTGGCTAGCTGCCAGGTCAATCGCGAGCTGGCCAGGCAGGAGACGCAGCAGCGAATCTTGCCAGCCTACGGCTATCATCCGGAGCAGGTCGTACCGGACCGAGCGGAGCTGGAGGCGTTGATCAGCTGGATACGCGAGCGCGCCATTGCCGACGAGCGCTTCGCGATCGGCGAGGTCGGTCTGCCGTATTATCGGCGCGAGAGCTCGCTGGCTTCTGGCGAGCCATTCGACATAGTGCCCTATGTCGAGCTGCTGGAGAGGTTCGTGGCGCTGGCAGCCGAGCTGAGACGTCCAATCGCCCTGCATGCGGTCTACGACGATGCGTGGCACGTGTGCGACCTGCTGGAGCGTTACGGCGTGCAGGCGGCGCATTTTCATTGGTTCAAGGGACCGGCTGAGACGGTGCGGCGGATGATCGACAGCGGCTACAGCATCTCGGTGACGCCGGATGTCGCTTATGAGCCGGAGATCCAGGCGCTCGTCGCCCAATATCCGCTGGAGCTGATCATGGCCGAGACAGACGGTCCATGGCCGTTCGAGGGACCCTATGCCGGTCGTCAGACCGTGCCGGGCATGACGGCAGATGTGGTTCGCCATATCGCCAGACTGAAGGGCTTGGACGAGGAGGAGGCCGTCCATCGCATCCGGGACAACACCTACAGATTTTACGGTCTGTAGCGGAGCTAAGATAGTCATTCGTCCAATCCATTGGGTGCTCACCGTCATAAGATAGGTTATTCCTACTGAAAGGTGGTCGTACAGATGGGCTATGTTGCTGGTGCCGGTTACGGTCCGGGCGGCGTGGGCGGGGCGTTCACCAATACAGGTGCGATCCTGGTTCTGTTCATCCTGCTCGTTATTATCACCAAAACATTCTTGCTGTAAAGCCCGATCCCAGCGTCGCGGCCAGTGCCGTGACGCTGGAGATATAAGCCCCGCATGAGTGACAGCTTACGGGCTACGGGGCTTATAAGTGACAAAAAGCCGCGCTTCGACGAAGCGCGGCTTTTTCACGTGCGGGTAAGGATTCGATTATTCCTGGGGCGGCTGCTGCTTGCGCATCTGGCTCCAGCGGACAACGACGCTGGCGACGCTGAGGAACAGACCGACAATCAACAGGGGGAGCCCCAGGTTGCCAGTCTCGGTTCTATACAGGACGAAGCCGACGACCATCAGGATGGTCGAGAAGAGCGAGATCCCGATCGGGTTCAATTTCATAAGAGGACACCTCCATTCCACCTCCTTAGTACGGAACGAGGCGCCTCTGCGTTGCAAAAATTATTGCAGCTTGGATCCGAAGACGGAGGAGAACTGGTCCGGCGGTGTGATGAACAGATCGTCGTAGCTGACCGTCTGGCCCTCCTCGTTGACCATGCCGCCGTTACCGGCCTGAAAATTGAACTGCTTGGCGGCCTCGTACATATCGAGGAAGCGATTGGCCTTCTCGTGGGCGTCGTCATACTGGTCGGCGCTGCAGATCGGGAAGCTGACCGGCAAATTGCGCAGCAGGACGCGTACCTCGTAATTGCTGTTGTCGTGCTCGATGACAGCCAATTCGTACTTGTCAAATACTTTGACGAAGGATACATTCATCACTTTCACTCTCCTGTCGTAAATGGAAATGGACTGGCATATACTCAGACATGTGAGTCTGAAGGAGCTGGTTGCCATTGTCTCTCCTCAAAAAAGCAGTCGCCGTCGTAGCGGGAAGTTTTTTGATCGCCTTGGGTATTAATCTGTTTTTGGTGCCGCTCCAGGTGCTGGACGGAGGAGTGATCGGCATCGCGCTGATCGTCAATTATATGTTCCAGATCAAAATTGGGCTTACTATTATCGTATGCAGTATTCCGATTTTTATAGCTGCGTGGTTTTACAGCCGGTCCATGGTCTACAACAGCATGTTCGGCATCGTCTTCTCCAGCTATGTGATCGACCTGCTGGAGCCGTATCAATATGTCTTCCTGTACTACGTCGAGTGGACCCCGCTGACGCGCGCGGCGCTAGGGGGACTATTGATCGGCACCGGGCTGGGCCTGATGCTGCGCTACAAAGCCAGCACTGGAGGCACTGACCTGCTCGCACATATGCTCTCCAGACGGACAGGCTTCAACGTCGGGCTGCTGATCGCGCTCACCGACGGCTTGGTCGTCACGGTCGGCGGCGCGCTGCTGCGCGGCGATACGTTCCTGCTCTCCCTCGTGACCATCTTCTGCGGCGGCATCGCCACCAGCCTGTGTACGCTGGGGCTGGCGCGGCGTGCGGGAGCCGCCTAATTTATAGGAAAATTACCCGTTTTTGTTGGGGGTGAAACGTAACAAAATAAGATCACCCTTGTCGGTAGTTAATGGAGGTCATCTTCTTGATGCCAGCCAATACAATTTTGGGTTAGTTTTCGCTGCGCAGCGGACAACAACGTTGTGAGCGAAGTGAATTATAAAAGCATAGCAGTCGAGTTCGTTACCAAGGTCATTCGCCAGTTGCATGACGAACGAACCTCGAGAGAGAAGAGGATCAATACCCTGTGGCTATTTCGAGTATGTCATTCTGAATGCATTGGATGCCTGGCAAGGCATAACCAATGAAGGGCTACTTCGTCGGTTGCCCTTGCTAGTGGTCAATAACCAACAAGTACCGGTTGGTGAACGACTGGAGTGATTATCTGGCGGGAAATCCCGCTAGGGAGAACTTCTGGTGTTATGTGCTGGACGCCAGCAACAAGTACCCACCGCATTTTGGGACGATCGACCGAAAGTTGAACCGAGGCATATCGTCCGTAGCCGATGCGCTGTTATGGCTGAGAGATTGACGGCAGAACGACGTACTTTCGCTATTACATGATCTTAGTTGTACCTTATCGTTGTGAAGAATTGTTCATGCTGCTTGTCGGGATCTTAAGTGCGAGTCACCGAGCTATACTCGATGGCAAGATATGAGGCACTTGGCTTTTATGCATTCCATCGTAAATGTTCTAAGTGCTAAACTTCGGGATGATCTTACAGGCGCAGCCGCTCGTGGTGATCATTACGAAGGCTGGCACCCTGTCCGGCCCCTGCTACCGCAACGAGTACCTGTTCCTCTCACGCTTGCTCGTTCCCAATGACGCAGAGAATGACGCTATGGACCGAAAAGAGGGCGGCAGCTTTTGAATGGTTTGAAGGGGGGGAGATTTATCATCTATATTGAAATCTGAATGTGCTGTTTTGTAAACGCTGTGAACTAATAAATTAAAGATGGTTCAAAAGTAGCAGATTGGTGTGGAAAAAAGTAGAATAATAGTATAAAATAATAAGAGACCAGAACCTTAAGGCCCTAGTCTACTCTCCAAATCAATTGTACACTTTTCCTTAAGGTCCTGCAATATAGGGGGGGGCCTAAATAGTGAACATTTATTTTAGCATACCAGAATCAATGGTCAGAAAATTAGCGAAATTAAAGGGAATAAAAAGTTATGGAAAAAGCATCGAGGAAATTGTTTCGGCTCTACTCGAAGCCGGTTACAATAAAGAACTGGAACACTTGCGAAAACAATTTGCATTTACAAAAAATATTGGTGGTTTCACAATTGATAAAATCAAAAGCAGATTTCCTGAAGCCATAAATTCTCCTGAAAAGTTTGTGAGATTACTTATTGAGAGAGAACTGATTCCCCCAGATGCATTAGAAAAAATCAATTGGAGAATCAGGTACGATGATAACATTCGTATTTGTGGAATCCTCATTGATGGACAATCTGTGTTTATTAATACAGTTCAAAGAAGGACAGCAAATCGTAAAAATGGTTGGGATGAAATTATTGTTGATGAATATGCTTATATAGTACCCTTTGCAATACACTTCTCAAGTGAAGCAATTGAGTACCGTTGTTCCCCAGGACAACTAAAGAAATTCGAACCATTTGTTAAAGACTTACTTTTAATACAAAATGAAATCACTAAAGATCGAATTACGCACGTAACCAAAAGTGAGGCTGAAGAAATTAAGGATATGATGAAAGCAACCTATTCTTCAGAGCAAGTCGATTTTCCTTCTTCAGTGGGGAGTATAAAATTTAACAGTGCAAAAGGAACAATTGATTTAGCAAATGATCAAACTTTAATTGAAATAAAGAAGAAGCTAAAAGAAATTAATTTACCGTCAGATGATACAGCTTACGTAGTATGTCATATTGAAAAATTTACCGATAGTGTATCTGGATTGGAATTTAGTGTTACGTTTGAAATTAATGTGAAAACAGGTGAGTTTAAGTTTCTTACCAAGGTGGTTACCCAACTAGTAATTGATAATATTTTTGAAGCACTGATCAAAGTGTTTCTTAAGCGTCAAAGTAAAATGGAATCAAAATTGGTGTAATGTTAATGGGGGGATTAGAAATGTCGTTTGCTAAAATAAATGATATTTTAGAACAATGGGCATCTTTCAATCCTCCATTAAGAGATTTTACGGTTGATTCAGTACTCAATGCTATTAATTTTGAATCTACTTATGACTATGTATTTCGCTTCCTTAACTCAAAAGATGGCTTTGAAATAGAACTGTCTCGCATTTATCTCTGTCCTAATTCACATAAAGCATTCCATTGCTCTGTCGATGAAGAAATTGATGATTACGATCTCCCTACTTGCCATATATGTGGCGAGGAAATAATGAACGATTTGGATTACAGTTACTTAGTATTCAATTTTACTGATAGTTACGTTCAGGGTGTAAAAAAAAAACGTCAAATGCAGCAAAGCCTGATACTCCGATAGTCAATTATTCAACCAGTAAGAGTATTGGTGATCTTGTAAGGGAGGGTTTAGTATTTGTGGATAATAGGACATACAACATAAGTGGTATCAATGGGGAAAATGTGCAAATCGGTGATAATGGAAAAATCGAATCGTTTAAAATTGAAGTGTCAAATGAAAGAATAGAGGAATTGTTTAAAGCTTTATATGTAGAAATAAGTAAAACTTCAAACTTTAAAGACGAACAAATCGCCAAGGAATTAGAAATAGGTGTTAAAGACAGAAAATGGGACACTTCAAAGATCCTATTTGGATTGCTATCTGAAACAGTACAAGCGTCAGCCGCAGGAATTGCAATAGCTCAAGTTTTTGGTTGGATTTGAGAAAAAATACAAAAATACTCACAATAAAATTGATGGGTTAGGGCAAACAAGCGAGTGAAGTTAGCCGCGTTGTTGGAGTATTTGAGACCATTCAGCGTATAGTTGGTAAGAACCGTATAGGGAAGCGCTTCTGCAACTTAGTGGTAGGGAGTACAACTAATTGTTTACCGGTCACTTTTACTTTGTTGTTTCTGATGGTTCGATTAAGCTTACTTTTGTGAATTTTGTAGACTTCGTAGACAACTGGCTTTTTGTGGTGTTTTCATGAAAATGACCGATTCGGAAAAACCCTTATGTATCAATGGTTCCCGTCGCTACAGAAACACAAATCGAGGCCCCTTTTCAGGGGCCTCTTTCAATGGGAGAGGAGAAACCGGACGAAGAGCTTATGGGGAAACGTAAGCTTGCTCCGCGGTTTGCTTACGGCATCTCGCGACACCGATATTGTAAGGATGGCCAAAGCGGAGCGGGTTTATACCTGTGGCTCAAATATATTTTTTCCTACATTAATAAAGCAGGTCCGAAAGCGCCCGTCCTGCTTGCAATGAGAGCAAATTGTGGTACGATAGCTAAAGCAAAATCTGTCATGAAACGAAGGAGCGACAACGTGTGAGAGTAATCGCAGGGGAAGCCAAAGGCCGACCGCTGAAAGCGGTCCCCGGCGCCAATACAAGACCGACGACCGACAAGGTAAAGGAAGCGATCTTCAGCATGGTCGGCCCGTACTTCGAAGGGGGTCTGGCGCTCGATCTGTTCGCAGGGACGGGCGGGCTCGGCATCGAGGCGATCAGCCGGGGGATGAAACGCGGAATCTTCATCGATCTCGACCGCCAGAGCATCGAGGTGATCCGCCGCAATGTGGAAGCGGCAGGCATGACCGATCGCGCGGAGATCTACAAAAATGAAGCCGGTCGAGCGCTTAAGCTGCTAGCGAAGCGCGAGCTGGCCTTTGACCTGGTGTTCCTGGACCCGCCTTATAAGATGAAGGAAGCGGACAAGCTGATGGCCGAGATGGCCGAGCGAGGGCTGCTCGCAGATGGCGCCGTTATCGTAGTCGAGCATGATGCGCGACACGCTTACGGCGAGCAGTTTGGCGCATTTCGACAGCGTCGGCAAGCGTTATACGGGGATATCGCCGTGACGATCTATGACTTTGTGCAGCACATGCCGCAAGAGACGACAGGAGGAACAACAGATGAAGGCTGAGGCTACACTGCAACGGATCGCCGTCTATCCCGGGAGCTTCGACCCGGTGACACTTGGCCATCTCGACATTATTCACCGGGCGGCCAAGCAGTTCGACAAGCTGATCGTCGCCGTCCTGAACAATACGAGCAAAAACCCGCTCTTCACCGTGGAGGAACGCAAGCAGTTGCTGCGCGAGGCGACAGCCGATCTGCCGAATGTAGAGGTCGACAGCTTCCGCGATCTGCTCGTCCGCTATATGCGCTCGGTCGATGCGCGCGTCATCGTCAGGGGCATCCGCTCCGTCACCGACTTCGAATATGAGCTGCAGCTGGCTTCGACGAACCGGCATCTCGACGACGAGATCGAGACGATCTTTATGACGACCAATCCGAAGTTCTCGTATCTCAGCTCAAGCATCGTCAAGGAGATCGCCCAGTTCGAGGGAGAGGTGCGGGAGCTGGTGCCGTCTCATGTGGAGCAAGCGTTGCGGCAGCGGTTCCGCGAGCGGAATCAGGCCGGCGAGCGGCGATGAACGGTCCAGTACAAGCCCGCCAGCAACAGGATGATCGCCCATAGGGCGAGCCAACTGAGCAAGACGGCAGGCATAAGCGACCATAGCTGCGGCAGATCCTGTAGGCGTAGCTGGCCGAGCGGCGGACGCGGGCTGTCAGCGATCGGAGCCCATGCGGCAGAGCTGGCAAGTCGGCTAAAGGGCTGCCATAGCAGCAGCATCGTCACGAAGGCGAGGGCAGCATGTCCGGCGCGGGCGAAGATGAACGGAGCGAAGCGCAGATCGGTGCGGGCCATCACGCTGCGCGCCTGCAGCAGCGAGCTCCAGCCGCCCCAGCTGAGCGTAGCGGCGATCGCGGCGAGGACGAGCGGCGTCGAATGGTCGCGCAGCTGCCCGCTGAGCGCATAGGCGCCGAGATGACTGTCGAACCATCCCGGAAAGGCGAGCGCCGACAACGACTCGGGCAGGGCAATCGCCAGTAGGCGCGACGCCAGCGAGCCGAGGATGATCAAGCCGCCGATCGTCATCAGCTTCTGGATGCTGCCGGTGACGGCTTCGCCGAGCACCTGGCCAAGGCCACGGCCATCGCTGCGCTGGCCATCGCGGATGGCGATGACCACTCTGCTGATGAGGTTGTGGCGGTGCGTCCTGTTATCTATGGCAATCTGGCGGTCCGTGGCTCGGACTACCCGCAGCAGGAGCAGGCCAGCGATTGCGGACAGCCAGACGGCAAGCGCGATCATCAGGCCGTAGAGAGGCTCATGCAGGAAGCCGGCGCCGATGACGATCAGCACCAGCATCGGGCTGGGCATCTGGGAGAAGGCGAGCAGCCATTGGGCCTGTCGGCGGCTGATCTGCTCGGTGGCGCGCAGCGCCGCAGTCGCCTCGGCCCCTGCCGTATACCCGGCGATCCAGCCGATCGCGATCGCCCAGGCGGCGCCGCCCGGCCAACCGAGCAGCCGCCGCATCGGCAGCTCCAGCAGGACGCTCAAGCCATGCAGGACGCCAAAGGCGCGCAGCAGCTCCGCAAGGACGAAGAAGGGCAACAGGCCTGGGAAGACGATGCCCCACCAGAGCGCGATGCCTTGGAGCGCCGCTTGCAGAGCCGCTTCGGGCATGCTGACAACGGCTCCGACGACGATTAGCGACGAGAGTGCGAGCATCAATGTGCGCAGCATGGTCTTCACCTCCAACCTGGCATGTGTACAAACATACAGACATTATCATAGTACGCGAACAAGTCATCGGGTAGACCTGCCGGATCGGTGCAAGAGGAGGGGTAGGATTGAAAGCAAGGCAACGCGGAAGCGGTCAGATCATCCTGCGTTCGGCGCTGGCAGCGGCAATCGTGATGCTCTGCCTGTTTTACGTTCCGACGCCGTATGCCGTCTATACGCCGGGTCTGGTGGCGCCGGTAGCGCCGATGGTACAGATCGACGGGAGCGAGCGGGACCCTGAGGGTGCGTTCATGCTGACGACGATCCGCTTGACGTACGCCAACTACTGGATGGCGCTGCAATCGATGTGGGATAGCGATATGATGCTCTATCGCAAGCGGGATGTCATCGGCGATAAGAGCGAGGTCGAATATGCGGCGCGTCTGACCTATGTCATGCAGCAGTCGCAGAGCAATGCCGTGGAGGCGGCCTATCGGGCGGCGGACGTCCCGTATCGCATCGCAACCGAGCAGCTGGCGGTAACGGATATCGCGCCTGGCAGCGAGGATGAGCTGCGGCCCGGCGACCGGCTGCTCGCGCTGGACGGTCAGACCGTCCAAGATGCCGAGACGCTGAGCGATCAGCTGAGCAAGCGCCAGGCAGGAGAGCAGCTGACCTGGACGGTCGTACGGTCGGGCGAGGAGTATCAGGCCATCTCGACGCTGCGGCAGCTGGTCGCGGCGGACGGACTTGCGCCTGCGCTTGGACTGCAACTGGCCGAGCTGCGCAAGCTGGAGCCCGACGATCCCGGACAGACGGTTCGCATCGATGCTGGCGAGATCGGGGGCCCGTCGGCGGGGCTGATGTTCGCGCTGCAGATCTACGATGACCTGACGGGAGGCGTGCTCGCTGACGGTCGCCAGATCGCGGGCACTGGCACGATCGATCCCGAGGGCAAGGTCGGTCCGATCGGCGGCATCTCGCTCAAGATTACAGCGGCGGATGCGATGGGCGCGGAGCTGTTCCTGGCCCCCCTCCAGAACGCCGAAGAAGCCGCCGAGAAGGCGCGGCGGATCGGCAGCAGCATGGAGGTGATCGCCGTCTCTACAATCGACGAGGCGATCGCGAGACTCCAGGATAAACAAGGCTAGGCGCGAATCGGCGGCAGCAGGTAGTCCCGATACATGGTCTCGCCGTTCGGGCGGTGCTGCGCCAGCGAGTAGACCGCGGACGCCTGCACATCGAGCGCCAGATAGGGCAACTCCGACGGCGGGCGGGCTGCGCTCATCAGGATGGGCAGACGAGCCTGACGGCGCATCTGCGCCAGCAATGCCTGTCCAGCCGAGCTGAAGCCGAGGACGCGGACATAGCTGACGCCTGCCCCCAGCCGGGCGGGCGTCAGCTCGGCTGCGGCATGGCCGAGCAGGACGGACAGCAGCACCCGCTGCAGCTTGGTCCGCGTATAGCGGCGCGTCTTGAGGGCGGCGAGCAGCGACTCAAAGTCGGCATCGGTCAGACGCGGCAGCGCGCCGAGCAGCCGGTGCTCGAGTCCTTCGGTCATGCCGTGCAGGGCGGCGAGCCGCTCCGGCGACGAGACGGCGAGGGTGTGCAGCAGCTGCGGAGCGAAGCTCTGCCAGCTGACCGGGGCGCGCCCGGCGTCCCATTCGCGTTGCAGGATGCGCAGCGTTGAAGCGGGGACATAGGGGGCAATCGCATCCAGCGCGTCGCCGCTCGCCAGCAGCTGGCGGATCGCAGTCGCGCTGGCAATCCGGCAGTCGGTGATGTCGGTCTGATGGTAGCCGGCCTTCTCTCGCAGCACGGTGTAGGGACGGATGGCGCTGCCGATCCGCCGCAGCGCCATCAGATAATGCAGCCCGAGCGTATTGTTGGGGCTGGATAAATCGGGGAGCCGCTCGCGGGCGATGCCCTGCTCCCCCATATAAGCCATAGCAGCCTCGGCGTAGGCCGCAGGATAGCTGCGCCCCTCCAGCAGCAGCGAACGCAGCAGCTCGCGGAAGCGGGACGGCTCGTCCGCCAGCAGCTCGGCGATCTGCGCGAGGCCGTCGAGATCGCCGCTCTCGCTGCCAAAGCAGAGCGTATCGACGACGCCCGTCGCCTCGAGCAGCGAGACCGCGCCGTAGGCGAACCATTCCGCTGGCTGGGTCGCATAGGCGATGGGCAGCTCGATGACGAGATCGCAGCCGCCGGCGAGCGCCATTTCGGCCCGCGCCCATTTGTCCAGCAGCGCCGGCTCGCCGCGCTGCAGGAAGTTGCCGCTCATGACGGCGACCGTGGCAGCCGCGCCGGTATGTTTGACCGACTGCTGCACATGATAGAGATGACCGTTATGGAACGGGTTGTATTCGACGATAAGCCCGACTGTCCGCAAGGGGGACCCTCCTTAGGTGGCGGAATTTTCTTAAATATAGCATGAATGTGTCGATTCGCCCATAAATGCAATGAAAATGTTGACAAAGCATAGCCCAGATCGATATAATAAATTTTGTTTGTTTGGAAAGGTGCGTCAACTGAACTGTCAGCTGGACGACGGCCTTTGCGAACCTAATGGAGTGATCAATGATGATAGTGCGAATTCAAGAGGTGCTGTCCAAGGGCGTGCCGATACCATTGCACGCTACGCTGGACGTCGCCGATCTGATGAAAGGCCGTCGGGATGTGCTGGAGACCGGGCCGCTCGCGGTTCGACTGGAAGCGACCCCCGAGGCGCGTGTCGTCAGGGTAGCGGGGGAGATGTCGATCGACGCCGTGTTTGCCTGCTCGCGTTGCCTGGAGTCGACAGCCGTTCATGTGGACGTGCCATTCTCGGAGCGGTTCAAGGTGGCCGTACCCGAGTCTGTCGTACCGGTAGACGAAGATGTGATCCTCGTCGAGGAAGACAAGTTCGACCTGGTGCCTTATCTCGAGGAGTCGCTGCTCCTGCATCTGCCGTTTGTACCGTTGTGCAGCGAGGATTGCAAGGGACTATGCCCCGAGTGCGGAGCCAATCGCAATGAAACGTCCTGCGGCTGCTCCGGAGAGCGGATCGATCCCCGGATGGCGGCATTGAAGGATTTGTTTAAGGATTGACCGGGCGTGCGCGCCCGATTCTGTGAAGGAGGTGGGAGAGAGATGGCAGTACCACAAAGAAGAACATCCAAAACTCGCCGCGACAAGCGTCGTACGCACTTTAAACTTGTCGTGCCTGGCATGGTTAAGTGCGAGCAGTGCGGAGAGCTGAAGCTGGCTCATCGCGTTTGCAAAGTATGCGGAACCTACAAGTCGAGAGAGATCATCAAGCAATAGTTTTCATTAAGTAGTGCTTCATCTATGATGAGGTGCTATTTTTTTTGGGCCGAAAATGCGTCGCTATCGGATGAGGCAGCCATTTGCGCGGGATACCGTTGCTTCCGATAGCATTTTTCATTATACTGGGTTAGTACCTGGTGATAATATGATCTGATACTAGACGATTAAGGTGGTGCAGGGCTATCGAACGTCTGCCCAAGCGTGAGCGGCAGCAGCAGCTGGCCAAGCTCATTGAAGACAACCCGTTCATGACGGATCGCGAGTTGAACAGACGTCTCAAGGTCAGCATCCAGACGATCCGTCTGGATCGGCTGGAGCTCGGGATCCCGGAGCTGCGCGAGCGGCTCAAGCTGATGGCGGAACGCTCCTACGATCCGGTGCGCTCGCTGCCCTTGCACGAGATTATCGGCGATATCATCGACCTTCAGCTGGACAAAAGCGGCATCTCGATCTTCGAGATTCGCGAGGAGCATGTGTTCTCCCGGACCGGCATCGCCCGCGGACATCACATCTTCGCCCAAGCCAACTCGTTGGCTGTCGCCGTCATCGACGACGAGATCGCGCTGACCGCTTCGGCGGATCTGCGGTTCGTCCGGCCGATCCGGCTGCATGAGAAATGCATCGCCAAGGCGTACGTCCGCTCCGGGCCAGGCGAGCGGAGCAAGGCCAAGGTTGAAGTCATTACATATGTCGGGGAAGAGATGGTCTTCCAGGGGCATTTTGTTGTGTTCCGTTCGAGAGAGAAGCAGAGGGAGGGAGATCACCATACGGATCGCGATTGATGCGATGGGGGGAGACCACGCCCCGGACGCAATAGTACAAGGCGCGCTCGACGCAGCGCGAGCCTGGCCCGATACGGGGATCGTGCTGGTCGGGGACGAGGCGAGGCTGACGCCGCTGCTGTCGTCGGCGCCGTCCAATATCGAGCTGCGGCATGCCGACGAGCTGATCGGCCCCGATGAGGAGCCGGTGCGCGCCGTCAGACGCAAGAAGGGTTCGTCGATGGTCGTCGCCGGGACGCTGGTGCGCGAAGGGGCTGCCGATGCGATGATCTCTGCCGGCAATACCGGCGCGCTGATGGCGACCGGTCTGCTCATCCTGGGCAGGATCGAGGGCATCGAGCGTCCGGCGCTGGCGCCGATGATGCCGACGCTCGACGATGTCGGCTTGCTGGCGCTCGATCTGGGCGCCAATATGGACGCCAAGCCGGAGCATCTGCAGCAGTATGGCGTCATGGGCAGTATCTACAGGCAAAAGGTGCACGGATTGGCCAAGCCGCGCGTCGGCTTGCTTAATGTCGGCACGGAGGACAAGAAGGGCAATGAACTGACCAAGGCGGCGTATGAGCTGCTGGCCGCCGCGCCAATCGATTTCGTCGGCAATGTCGAGGCCCGAGACGTGCTGACGCGGGGCTGCGACGTCCTGGTATGCGACGGCTTCGTCGGCAACATCCTGCTCAAGGCGATGGAGGGCACGGCAGGCACGGTATTCGGTGTGCTCAAGCAGGAGTTCACTCGTTCGTGGCTGACGAAGCTGGCCGCCTTGATCATGATGCCCGGACTGCGCGAGTTCCGCCGCAAGATGGACTACAAGGAGCACGGCGCCGCGCCGCTGCTCGGCGTGAACGGACTCGTGCTGAAAAGTCACGGCTCCTCGGACGCCGTCGCTGTCAAAAATGCCGTGCGGCAGGCGAGAGTTGCCGTGGAGGGGCGGCTGATCCAGGCCATCGCCTCGGAAATAAGCGGGAAGTGAGAGTGAAGCAATGAATCTACAGCCAGTTGGCATCCTCGGCACCGGCAAATATGTGCCCGAGCGAATCCTGACCAATCAGGAACTAGAGCAGATGGTAGAGACCAACGACGAATGGATTGTCAGTCGGACGGGGATTCGGGAGCGGCGTCTGGCCGCGCCGGAGCAGGCGACCTCTGATCTTGCGTACGAGGCAGCCACGGTTGCGCTAAAGGCAGCCGGAATCACGGCCGAGGAGCTGGATTTGATCATCGTAGCAACGATTACGCCGGATATGTTCTTCCCTTCGACGGCGTGTATCCTTCAGGATAAGCTTGGCGCGTCGCGCGCGGCAGCCTTTGATCTGTCTGCAGCCTGCTCAGGCTTCATCTATGGCCTGGCGACTGCGACGAGCATGATCGCCTCCGGCATGTACCGTCATGCCCTTGTAATCGGAGCGGAGTGTCTGTCACGGATTACCGATTTTACGGATCGCAATACATGCATCCTGTTCGGCGACGGGGCAGGCGCGGTCGTGCTTGGACCGGTGCCGGAGGGACGGGGCTTCCGTTCCTTCGAGCTGGGCGCGGACGGGGCTGGCGGCGAGCTGCTCAAGGTCAGCGGCGGCGGCTCACGCGTGCCGGCGACGCCGGAGAGCCTCGAGGCGCGTCAGCATTTTATCCATATGGCCGGCAGCGAGGTGTTCAAGTTCGCGGTGCGGATCATGGGCAATGCGGCGGAGGAGGCGCTCCGCAAAGCCGGACTCGGCAAGCAGGACATCGATCTGCTGGTGCCGCATCAGGCGAATATCCGGATCATCCAGTCGGCGATCAACCGGCTGCAGGTGCCGGAGGATAAATGCATGATCAATCTGGATCGCTATGGCAATGTGTCGGCAGGCTCGATCCCGATCGCGCTGGCGGAGGCTGTCGAGTCGGGCCGCGTCAAGGAAGGCGACACGATCGTCATGGTCGGCTTCGGCGGCGGCTTGACGTGGGGCGCCTCGGTGCTGACCTGGTAAGGAAGGAGAGGGAGGAGAGAATGATATGGGCAAGATAGCCTTCGTCTTCCCCGGCCAGGGCGCGCAAGCGGTCGGCATGGGGAAGGATGCATATGATACGATCGAAGCGTCGCGGCAGGTCATCGATCGCGCCGATGCGGCGCTTGGCTTCCCGCTGAGCGAGCTGATCTTCAATGGCCCCGAGGAGCAGCTGAAGCAAACGGCGAACACCCAGCCAGCCTTGCTGGCGGTCAGCGTCGCGCTGCTCGAGGCTTTCAAGGCTCGAGGCGTCCAACCGGACTTCGTGGCCGGGCATAGCCTCGGCGAGTATAGCGCGCTCGTCGCGGCGGGCGCGATCTCGTATGAGGACGCGCTGCGCACGGTGCGGGCGCGCGGCCAATTCATGGAGCTGGCTGTGCCGGGCGGCGCAGGCGCGATGGCGGCTGTGCTCGGCGCCGAGCGCGCGGCGCTGGCGGAGCTGTGCGCGACGGTCAGCCGCGAGAGCGGCAGCGTCGAGCTGGCCAATGTCAACTGCCCGGGCCAGATCGTCGTCTCCGGCACCGCGTCCGGCGTCGCGGCGGTCGTCGAACGCTGCAAGGAGGCCGGCGCGAAGCGGGCGATCCCGCTGGAGGTGAGCGGACCGTTCCATTCATCGCTCATGCAACCGGCGGCGGACCAACTGCGCGAGGTGCTGGCAGGGCTGAGCCTGCAGGATGCGGTCGTACCAGTCGTCGCCAATGTGACTGCCGCTCCCGTCACGGAGGCGGAGACGATCCGCCGTCTGCTGGCCGAGCAGGTCGTCTCGCCGGTGCTATGGGAGGATAGCGTCCGTTATCTGCTGGAGGCTGGCGTTGACACCTTCGTCGAGATCGGCTCCGGCACGGTGCTGACCGGTCTGATCCGCAAGATCGACAGATCCGCGCGAGTCGTCAGCATCAACAGCGTTGAAGCGATCGAGACTTATACTGGGTAAGTCCCACACTTAATCTAGAGGAGGTGCCGTTATGTTCGCAAGCTTGCAAGGCAAGTCGGCGCTCGTCACCGGCGCTTCGCGCGGCATCGGCCGCGCCATCGCGCTCGCGCTGGCCGAGGCTGGCGCTGACGTTGCGGTCAATTATGCGGGCAGCGAGGCTGCTGCCGCCGAGACGGTCCAGGCGATCGAGGCGCTCGGCAGACGGGCGGTCGCGTTCCAGGCCAACGTCGGCAAGCCGGCCGAATTCGAAGCGATGACGAAGCAAGTGATTGAAGCGTTTGGTTCTTTGGATATACTGGTTAATAATGCAGGGATAACGAGAGACAATCTGCTCATGCGGATGAAAGAGGAAGAGTTCGACCAGGTCATCGAGACGAATCTGAAGGGCGTCTTCAACGGCATCAAGGCGGTGACGCGTCCGATGATGAAGCAGCGCTCGGGCCGGATCATCAACATCTCCTCGGTCGTCGGCGTGCTCGGCAACCCGGGGCAGGCGAACTATGTCGCGGCCAAGGCGGGCGTTATCGGCCTTACTAAGTCGGCGGCGCGCGAGCTGGCTTCGCGCGGCATCACGGTCAACTGCGTCGCTCCGGGCTTCATCGAGACCGATATGACGGACAAGCTCTCGGACGAGATGCGAGAGTCGTTAGGCGCTCAGATCCCGCTGGCCCGTCTCGGACGGCCCGAGGATATCGCGATGGCGGTACGATTCCTCGCCTCCGACGCAGCCGCCTATATGACCGGTCAGACCGTCCATGTCGACGGCGGCATGTACATGGGCTGATTGGGCTTTTTGAACAACCTCAAGATTCCTTTTTCGGTCGTATGGCATTTTATCTTCAATTCTCGTATAATACCAAAGAGGAGGTGAACCGGATGTCCGATGTATTTGATCGCGTAAAACGCATCGTCGTTGACCGCCTTGGCGTTGACGAAGCTGAAGTAGCACTGGAAGCATCTTTTAAGGATGACTTAGGCGCTGATTCTCTCGATGTTGTAGAATTGGTCATGGAACTCGAAGACGAGTTCGACTTGGAGATCTCTGATGAAGATGCAGAGAAGATCACCACTGTGGGAGAAGTAGTGAATTACATACAATCTCATACGTAAGATTAGCAGAGTCCCGCGACACAATAGCGGGACTTCTCTCCATCTACACGACGTTGAAGCAGCGCATCATTTAGGGAACGCAAGGCATTGGAGCCTTTTTATAAATAGAATGCACCTAATGGTCAGATATGTGGCTTAGAAGCGGATTTGACGAAGCGGACGAAGCTAACGGAAATCTGCAGCTTGGCGAGCGGAGGGCGGCGCTTGACGCGTTCTCTGTACGGGTAAGCGTCATATGTGACCGTTAGCCGAACGAGCGATCGATATTTCCGGCGCCAAGCGTCATTTCTGACCGTTAGGCGCGGCGTATGGCAAGCGCTTGCTGTATGCAAGCGACACCTAAAGATGGACTTTATACTAATGCAACCTGTAGGGGTGATATGTTGTGAAGCAGAGAGTAGTAGTTACCGGCATGGGCGTCATGACCTCGCTCGGGCACGAGATCGATGCGTTCTGGGGCAATCTGCTCGAAGGCCGCTCCGGCGTCTCGGAGATCGAAGCGTTCGACTTCTCCGAATATCCGACTCGCATCGCAGCCGAGATCAAGAACTTTAATCCCGAGGACTTCGGAATCGACAGGAAGGAAGCGCGGCGGATGGACCGGTTCGTCCAGTTCGCGGTCGTCGCCAGCCAGGCGGCGCTGCGCGACTCTGGCATCGAGATCGGCGGCAACGTGGACGCCGAGCGGATCGGCGTCATGATCGGCTCCGGCATCGGCGGACTTGGCACCTGGGAGGATCAGCACAACCTGTTGCTCGAGAAGGGACCCAAGCGGGTAAGCCCGTTTTTTATCCCGATGATGATCGCCAACATGGGCTCCGGCCAAGTGTCGATGAGCACAGGCGCGAAGGGCCCTAACAGCACGGCGGTAACGGCCTGCGCGACGGGGACGCACTCGATCGGAGACTCTTACAAGCTGATCCAGCGCGGCGAAGCTGATGTGATGATCTGCGGCGGCGCAGAGGCGACGATCCGGCCGACCGGCATGGCAGGCTTCTGCTCGATGCGGGCGATGTCGACCCGCAACGACGAGCCGGAGAAGGCCAGCCGGCCATTCGATACCGGACGCGACGGCTTCGTCATGGGCGAGGGCGCTGGCGTGCTCATCATCGAGTCGCTGGAGCATGCGGTGGCGCGCGGCGCGCGCATCTATGGCGAGATTATTGGCTATGGCATGAGCGGCGACGCGCATCATATGACCGAGCCTGATCCGGACGGTGCGGCACGTTGCATGAAACGAGCGTTATTGGACGCTGGCATCGAGTCGGAGGCGGTCGATTACATCAACGCGCACGGTACGTCGACGCCAGTCGGCGACCGCTCGGAGACGACGGCGATCAAGCGCGCCTTCGGCGAACATGCCTACAAGGTTGCGATCAGTTCGACCAAGTCGATGACGGGCCATCTGCTCGGTGCGGCTGGCGGCGTCGAAGCGGTCATTCTGGGATTGACGCTCAGTCACGGTATTATCCCGCCAACGATCAACCTGGAGGACCAGGATCCCGAGTGCGATCTGGACTACGTGCCCAACGTGCCGCGTCAGGCGGACGTGAAGGTAGCGATGTCCAACTCCTTTGGGTTCGGCGGACATAACGCGACTATCGTGATGAAGAAGTATGAAGCATGATCATTTTGGCTTGCTTCAGCAAAAGCTGCAACTGACGTTCGAGCGACCGGGATTGCTGAAGCAGGCGTTCACGCATACCTCCTATGTCAATGAGCACAAGCACGGCTCCGCCAAGGACAACGAGCGGCTGGAGTTTCTCGGCGATGCTGTGCTGCAATTGCTAGTCTCGGAATATTTGTACGGCGCGTATCCGAAACGCCCGGAAGGCGAGCTGACCCGGATGCGGGCTTCGATCGTCTGCGAGCCTTCGCTTGCCAGATTCGCCGAGCTGCTCGGCTTTGGCGAGTATGTGTTGCTCGGACGCGGCGAGGAGCAGCTCGGCGGACGTCATCGACCGGCGCTGCTCGCCGATCTGTTCGAATCGTTCGTCGGCGCTTTGTATCTCGATCAGGGGTTGGAGGCCGTCCGGAGGTTCCTTGCGTCGCGCGTCTTCCCGCATATCGAGAACGATGGTCCGATGCTGGTGAAGGACTTCAAGTCCAAGCTGCAGGAGCATGCGCAGCATCAATCGCTCGGCAGCGTCGAATATCGGGTGCTAGAGGAGCGCGGACCGGCACATGACCGCGAATTTATCGTCGAGGTGTATGTCGGGCAGGAGCGCTGGGGGAACGGCAGCGGCCGCACCAAAAAAGAGGCCGAGCAGCAAGCGGCTTCCGAAGCTTGGGAGCGGCTGACTGCGGGGAGCTAATCGTTCATGGATGATTGACAACGCGAGCCGCGCGGTACCAAACACACGCAACGCAAGCAAGCGAAGGTCCCGGTGCTCCGGGGCCTTCGCTTGCTTTGTAGGAATGAATTGGTTTTTGCGCGCATTGGACGATGCTAGCCACGGCTCATTGCAGAGCGGTGAGTCGGTTGCGCTTGCTTGCACGCGGGATAGGCTATGTCGGGGGCAGCCCGGTTATGGTACAATAGCTGGTGAGGTGAAGGTACGACTATGTTCCTGAAACGTATAGAACTGGCAGGCTTCAAATCGTTTGCCGACCGGACCGAGCTGGAATTCGTGCCCGGAATTACCGCCGTTGTCGGACCAAACGGCAGCGGCAAGAGCAACATCTCCGACAGCATCCGCTGGGTGCTGGGGGAGCAATCCGCCAAAAGTCTGCGCGGCGGCAAGATGGAGGATGTCATCTTCGCCGGCAGCGACGCCCGCAAGGCCGTTGGGTATGGCGAGGTGTCGTTGACGCTGGACAATACCGATCAAGCGTTGCCGCTCGAGTTCAACGAGGTGACGGTAACCCGGCGCGTCCACCGCAGCGGCGACAGCGAATATCTCATTAACAAGCAAGCTTGCCGCTTGAAGGATATTACGGAGCTGTTCATGGATACGGGGATCGGCAAGGAAGCCTATTCGATCATCGGCCAAGGTCGGATCGAGGAGATTCTGAGCACCCGTTCCGAGGACCGCCGGGGCATATTTGAGGAAGCGTCAGGCATCGTCAAATATAAATCGCGCAAGCGCGAAGCGCAAAAAAAGCTCGACGATACGGAGCAAAACCTGCTCCGCATCCACGATCTCGTCTCGGAGCTGGAGGATCAGGTAGGGCCGCTCCGCGAGCAGTCGGAGAAGGCGATCCGCTACAAAGCGCTGCGCGAGGAGCTGAGGATCAAGGAAATCTCGCTCTATGTGCATCAGATCGAGGAGGTGCACAAATCCTGGAACGAAGCGTCGGAGAAGATGAAGAAGCTCGAGGAGGAGCAGCTCGCGCTCCAGGCGATCGTCGGCAAGCACGACGCCCATCTGGAGAAAGAACGGCAGCAGCTCAGAGAGGTCGAGGAGGCGCTGGAGCGGCTGCATGCTGACATGCTCCGTTATAGCGAGGAGTATGAGAAGTCCGAGGGCTACGGCGAAGTGCTGAAGGAGCGCAAGCGCAATCTGCAGCAAAACCGGACGCAGCTGGAGGAGACGGCAGCTGCCCACGATGAGCGAATCGTCGCACTGACTGCTGAGGAGGCAGCGTTCCGTGCCCAGGCGGCCGAGCTCGAGGCAGCGCTCGGCGGACTGCGCAGCCAGCTCCATGCGGAGGAAGCGAGACTCGCCGGCGTCGCGGGAGAAGCCGGCAGCACGGCGGAGGAGTCGCTGAAGGGCGAACTGCTCGAGGTGCTGAGCGCGATGGCGCAGCTGCGCAATGAGATCCGCTACGCGGAGCAGCAGCAGGAAGCGGTGCAGCGCCGCGTCGAGCGGCTCGGCGGCGAGGAGACGAAGTGGCAGGAGCAGCATGCGAAGCTGCTCGGCCGCCGCAAGGATCTCGAGCGCCGGCTGCAGAGCACGCTCAAGGAGCTGGATGGCCTGCGCAACGGCTACATCGGCGAGAGCGAGCAGCTGCAATCGCTGCAAAAGCTGCTGGAGGAGGCGCAGAGCGCCACACGTAAATGGGAGCAAAAGCAGGATGCGCTAACCTCCAGACGCGATACGATGAAGGAGATGCAGCAAGACCTCGATGGCTTCATGCATGGCGTGCGCGAGGTGCTGAAGGCGGCGAGACGGAACCAGAACGGCTTGCAGGGCGTGCACGGCGCAGTCGCCGAGCTGATGACGGTGCCCGAGCGCGTCGAGGTAGCCGTCGAGACGGCGCTGGGCGGAGCGCTCCAGCATGTCGTCATGGAGGACGAGCGTTCGGCTCGGACGGCGATCGGCTTCCTGAAGCAGCGTCAGCTCGGACGGGCGACGTTCCTGCCGCTCGATGTCATCCGGCCGCGTCAGCTGCCGGAGCAGGATAAGCGGATGGTGGAATCGCTCGAAGGGTTCGTCGGCGTAGCTGCCGAGTTGGTGAGCTGCAACGACCGTTACCGCTCGATTATCTACAATCTGCTAGGCAATGTGCTGATCGCTGAGACGCTGGAGCAGGCGAACCGGATCGCTTCGCGATGCGGCTACCGATTCCGCGTCGTCACGCTGGAGGGCGATGTCGTCAACGCTGGCGGCTCGATGACAGGCGGCAGCTTGCAGAAGAAGGGCGCCAATCTGCTCGGCCGCAGTCGTCAGATCGAGCAGCTCGATCGCGATATCCGCGAGACTGCGGAGCAACTGACAAGAGTGAAGGACAAGATGGACGATATCCGCAAGGAGCTGTCGATCCGTAACCAGAATCTGGAGGAGCTGCGCAGCCGCAGCGAGCAGGCACGAATCGCCGAGCAGCAGCTGCGGGCCGAGCTGCAGCAGCTCGATCACGAGTCGCGGCATCTCGAGGAGCAAAAACAGCTGTTCGTCGAGGACCGGCAAGGTCATGCGACGGAGCAGGAGGATCTCGCGGCTGCGGCCGATACCGCGCGTCAGCGGCTCGCGCAACAGACGCAGGAGGAGGCGCGGCTGCAGGAGGCGATCCGGCAGGCCGAAGCGATGCGCAAGGCGAGCGAGTCGGCCAAGGAGCAGCTGCAAGGGCAGCTGACCGACATGAAGATCCGGGTCGCCAAGACCGAGCAAGAAAAACATTCCTGCGAGGATCAGGCGGCGCGTGTCCATGCCGAGATGACTCGTGCCAAGCAGGAGCTCGCGTCGGTGCGCGGCTTGCTGACCAATCAGCAGGAGGAGCGCGAGCGGCTCGAGCGGGAGTCGGTGAGCCAGACCGAAAGTCTCAATCACAACCGTCTGAAGAAGCAGGAATGCGCCGAGCAGACGGACTTCAAGCGAGCGGCGCGCGCCGAGCTGGTCCGCCAGCTGGAACAGGGCGAGAGCGAGACCAAGGAGCAGCGTATCCAGCTCCGTCAGGTCGAGGAGCGGCTGCGCCAGACCGAGATCGCGGCCAATCGGCTCGATGTCGAGCTCGACAACCTGCTGCGCAAGCTGAGCGAGGAGTACGAGCTGAGCTTCGAGCTGGCCAAGGAGCGCTACCCGGTGCCGGAGGACGTGCCAACGGCCCAGCAGGAGACGCGCGAACTGAAGCGCGGCATCGCCGCGCTCGGCGAGGTCAACCTCGGCGCGATCGACGAGTATGAGCGGGTTAGCGAGCGCTATGAGTTCCTCAATGAACAGAAAAACGATCTGATCGAGGCGAAAACCACGCTCTATGAAGTCATACGCGAGATGGAGCAGGAGATGGGACGGCGCTTCCGCACTGCCTTCGAGGCGATCCGCAGCCACTTTAGCGTCGTCTTCACGAAGCTCTTCGGCGGCGGTCGCGCCGACCTCGTCCTGGTCGATCCGGAGCGAGTGCTCGACACCGGCATCGACATCGTCGCCCAGCCTCCTGGCAAGAAGCTGCAAAACCTGCAGCTGCTCTCCGGCGGCGAGCGGGCGTTGACGGCGATCGCACTGCTTTTCGCCATTTTGCAGGTGAAGCCGGTGCCGTTCTGCGTGCTCGACGAGGTCGAGGCGGCGCTAGACGAAGCCAATGTCGCCCGCTTCGCGCAGTATTTGCGCGAGTTTTCGGGACTGACCCAATTCATCGTCGTCACCCATCGCAAAGGAACGATGGAGGAGGCGGACGTGCTCTACGGTGTCACGATGGAGGAAGGCGGCGTCTCCAAGCTGGTCTCTGTCCGGCTGGAGGACGAGGAGGCCGTATCCGCGTAATCGATAGACCAGCGTAGCAACAGACCAAGGAAGGAAGTAGAGAGATGAGCTTTTTTAAACGGCTGAAGGAGAGCATCGCCAGCAAGACCGAAGCGGTGACATCGGCATTCAAGGAAGGCTTGACCAAAACCCGTACCGCCTTCGTCGAGAAGGTGGAGGAGCTAATCACTCGCCGCAAAAAAATCGACGAGGAATTTTTTGAGGAGCTTGAGGAGATCCTGATCGGCGCCGATGTCGGCGTCAATACGGTGATGCAGCTGATCGACGATCTGCGCACGGAAGTGAAGAAGCGCAAGATCGAGGACGCGGCCGAGCTGCAGCCGGTGCTCTCGGAGAAGCTGGTGGAGATGCTGCGCGGTGTAGAGGACCCGCAGCTCAAGATGGCGGAGAGCGGCATGACGGTCATCCTGTTCGTCGGCGTCAATGGCGTCGGCAAGACGACGACGATCGGCAAGCTGGCGCATCGCTTCAAGAGCCAGGGCAAAAGCGTGCTGCTGGCGGCGGGCGATACGTTCCGGGCAGGCGCGATCGAGCAGCTCGAGGTATGGGGGCAGCGCGTCGGCGTCGATGTCATCAAGCAGCATTCCGGCGCCGACCCGGCTGCGGTCATGTTCGATGCCGTCAAGGCGGCCAAGCAGCGCGGCGTCGACGTCCTGCTCTGCGATACGGCGGGACGGCTGCAAAACAAAAACAATCTGATGGAAGAGCTGAACAAAATCTTCCGCGTCATCCAGCGCGAGGTGCCAAGCGCGCCGCATGAGGTGCTGCTCGTCCTCGATGCGACGACAGGGCAGAATGCGATGAGCCAGGCCAAGCTGTTCGGCGAGAAAAGCGGCGTCACCGGTCTGGTGCTGACCAAGCTGGACGGCACCGCCAAGGGCGGTATCGTAATCGCGATTCGCAATGAGCTGAATTTGCCGGTGAAGCTGGTTGGGCTCGGTGAGAAGATGGGCGATCTCCAGCAGTTCGATTCCGAGCAATTCGTACACGCCCTGTTCGCCGGCTTGATTCAGAAGGAAGCCGAAGCCGAGGTGTGATCGGGGGCGAAAGACCGTCCGTTTCGGCTATGACAAGCTGACAAGGTTCAACGCTTGACACCATGTGCTGCATGAGGTAGAATAAGATTCGTTGCACAGGTGTCAAGCATTGGAGCTTTACACCTGCGATCCAAGTACGGAACAGGGAGGACTGGCAGTGACAGCTGAACCGGGAGCCCTTGCAAAGACGAATCGCGTCAATTTATTGTTTGATTTTTACGAGCCGCTGCTGACTGAGAAGCAGCAGACGTTTCTTCGATATTATTATCACGACGATTTCTCGCTGGGCGAGATCGCGGCAGAGTTCCAGATTAGCAGACAAGCTGTCTACGAGCATGTGAAGCGGGCCGAGGGCGCGCTCGAGAGCTACGAGACGAAGCTGGGTCTGCTGGCGGGTCACGAGCGCGAGCAGCAGTGGCTGACGCGGCTGGCGG
>NZ_BFBX01000003.1:44683-53964 GCF_003851045.1 Paenibacillus sp. 598K
GCCGGCGAGCCGCTGGCATCGCTGCTGCGCGAGAGGCAACAGCCTACAGGCCAGTGAGCCAAGATGCCCGCTCCTGGCGAGGGCACTATCGGTAACGGGAGGTGACAGCAATGGCGTTTGAAGGATTGTCCGCCCGACTTCAGAATGTATTCAGCAAGCTGAAGGGCAAGGGCAAGGTATCCGAGGAAGATGTAAGCGAAGCGATGCGCGAGGTGCGGCTAGCGCTGCTCGAGGCCGACGTTAACTTCAAGGTCGTCAAGGAATTCATCGCCAAGGTGAAGGAGAAGGCAATCGGCCAGGAAGTGATGAAAAGCTTCACGCCGGGCATGGTCATCATCGACATCGTCAACAAAGAGCTGACCGAGCTGATGGGCGGCACGCAGAGCAAGTTGGCCAAGGCGAACCGCCCGCCAACCGTCATCATGATGGCGGGTCTGCAGGGCGCGGGCAAGACGACGACGACCGGCAAGCTGGCGAAGCTGCTCCAGAAGAGCAACCACAAGCCGCTGCTCGTCGCTTGCGATATCTATCGACCGGCCGCGATCAAGCAGCTGCAGGTGCTCGGCGAGCAGATCCAGGCGCCTGTCTTCTCGATGGGAGACAAGGAAGACCCGGTCCATATCGCGCGCTCCGGCTTGCAGCATGCCAAGGACAACGGCAACGACTATGTGATCATCGATACCGCAGGCCGACTGCATATCGACGAGGCGCTGATGGAGGAGTTGAAGCAGATCCATGCGGCGACCAAGCCGGATGAGGTGCTGCTCGTCATCGATGCGATGACCGGTCAGGATGCGGTCAACGTCGCAGAGAGCTTCCACCAGCAGCTCGAGCTGACCGGCGCCATCTTGACCAAGCTCGACGGCGATACGCGCGGCGGCGCGGCGTTGTCGGTCAAGGCGGTCACTGGCCTTCCGATCAAATTCGCCGCGCTTGGCGAGAAAATCGACTCGCTGGAGCCGTTCCATCCCGAACGGATGGCGTCGCGGATCCTCGGCATGGGCGACATGCTCTCGCTGATCGAGAAGGCGCAGTCCAATATCGACGCCGAGAAGGCAGCCGAGATGGAGCGCAAAATGCGCAACGCCGAGTTCACCTTCGACGACTTCCTTGAGCAGATGGCCCAAGTGCGGAATATGGGGCCGCTCGACCAACTGCTGGAGATGATGCCTGGCATGAACAAGGTGAAGGGGCTCAAGGATATGAAGGTCGACGAGCGTCAGATCGGTCGCATCGAAGCGATCGTCCGCTCGATGACCAAGGAAGAGAAGACAAAGCCGGAGATCCTCAATCACAGCCGGCGCAAGCGCGTCGCCGCGGGCAGCGGCACGAGCGTAGCCGAGGTCAATCGCCTCATCAAGCAGTTCGACGACATGCGCAAGATGATGAAGCAATTCTCGTCGATGATGGGTCCCAAAGGTCCGAAGGGCGGCAAGAAGGGACTCAAAGGGCTACTCGGAGGCAAAGGCATGAAATTCCCGTTTTAGAGGAGGTTTAAAAGTCCGCTTTTGATCACGAAGTTGTTCAGGAAGCGGGTTCGACATCGATTCTTGAATGCAGGAGAAACTAAGCATATGCTTACGAAGCTAGTTTCCTTCGGAAACTTTTAGGTGCTCACGTAGTTTCCACTACGCTCCGCTCCTCATTTCCTCCTGCCTCCAAGCTTCTCGGTGCTGAAAACCGAACTTTTAAACTTTTATATTAATTTGGGGCCCCCGCAAAGTACTTGAATAAGCTTCGAAGCAATTGCATCACTTTGCGGGGAGTATTTGAAGGAGGTGAAATTTCCATGGCAGTTCGTATTCGTCTGAAACGTATTGGTGCGCATAAATCGCCTTTCTACCGCGTTGTTGTGTCCGATTCCCGTTCGCCGCGTGACGGTCGCTTCATCGAGGAGATCGGTACGTACAACCCGGTTGCACAACCGGCGCAAGTGAACATCGATGAAGAGAAAGCGTTGAAATGGTTGCAAACCGGAGCGCAAGCTTCCGATACCGTACGCAATCTTCTGAGCAAAGCTGGTGTGATGACCAAGCTTCATGAGCTCAAGCAGCAGAAACAATCCTAAAACGCACGTTCAAAAGGAGCCGTCTTGGCCCCTTTTGAACGACCGCGTACTGCGGAGGCCTAGACATGGAAGAATTGATTCTTGTCATAGCTAGGGCTTTGGTGGACCATCCGGATGATGTGCGGGTCGAGGTCAAGGAAGACGATCGCGGCTTCGTGTACGCTCTTTCTGTTCATCCCGAGGATGTAGGGAAAGTAATCGGCAAGCAAGGCCGGATTGCCAAAGCGCTGCGAACAGTGGTCGCCTCGGCGGCTGTCAAGTCATCCAAGCGCGTCATCGTTGACATCGTCTCGTAACATCATAAGGCACGCGGGGTTAGGAGTTGCTCCTAGCCTTTTTTTAAATTTCAAACGTCTGTACATGCAAGGGAGGAAGCGGGATGACGACCGCCTGGTTAAATGTAGGCAAACTGGTCAATACACACGGGCTGCGCGGCGAAGTAAAGATTCTCTCGCAGACGGACTTTCCGGATGTGCGGTTCGCGCCGGGCAGCGAGCTGGCTCTCCACGCCCCGGAGGGCGACCGTGTCGTGCCGTTGACCGTGCAGAGCGCCCGTGAGCACAAAGGCATGTTCATCGTCAAGTGGAAAGGCCTCGACCATATTAATGAAGTGGAGCAATACAAAGGATGGGCGGTCAAGGTCGCGAGAGATGAACAGGTCGAGCTGGAGCCGGACGAATATTACTACTATGAGATTGTCGGCTGTCGCGTCGTCACCGAGGACGGCGAGGAGCTGGGAGAGATTACGGAAATCCTCAGCCCCGGCGCCAACGACGTCTGGGTCGTGGAACGACCGAAGGGCAAGCCCTTGCTGCTGCCGGTTATCGACGAGGTGCTGATCGGGGTCGATGTGCAGGCGAAGCGGGTCACCGTCCGGCTGCTGGAAGGACTGATCTAGCGATGCGGATCGATGTGTTGACGTTGTTCCCGGAGATGCTGGAGGGCGTATTCGGCGCGAGCATCCTCGGCAAGGCAAGGGATAAGGGACTGGTGCAGCTCAACGCTGTCAACTTCCGCGACTATGCCAACAACAAGCACAATACGGTGGATGATTATCCGTACGGCGGCGGCGGCGGGATGGTGCTGAAGGCGGAGCCGATCTTCTCGGCGGTCGAGGACCTGCCGCAGGAGGAGGGCGTGCGTCCGCGTGTCATCCTGATGTGTCCGCAGGGCGAGCCATTCCGGCAAGCGAAGGCCGAGGAACTGTCCCAGGAGCGGCATCTCGTGTTCATCTGCGGCCATTACGAAGGCTATGACGAGCGGATCCGCGAGCATCTGGTGACGGATGAGCTGTCGATCGGCGATTATGTGTTGACTGGCGGCGAGCTGCCGGCGATGGTCGTCATCGACAGCGTCGTCCGTCTGCTGCCCGGGGTGCTGGGCAATGAATCGTCGGCGGTGACGGATTCGTTTAGCACCGGGCTGCTGGAATACCCGCACTATACAAGGCCGGTGGAGTTTCGCGGCTGGGAGGTGCCGGAGGTGCTCATGTCCGGCCATCATGCTCGGATCGAGAGCTGGCGGCGCGAGCAGTCACTGCTCCGCACGCTGGCCCGTCGCCCGGAGCTGCTGGAGCAGATCGACCTGACGCTCAAAGAGCGGCAGATGCTGGAGGCGCTCCGCCAGGGGGAGCAGTCGACCTAATAGCGGGTGCTTGTTCGACTGTATTCCTCTTGGCGGTCCGTCTGGCCGAACTTAGTGACACGGGCCGTTCGATTGCTAGCGGCTCAGAGCTTTGCAAATCGCTCTGAGATGCTGATGCCTTGTCTCCAGTCTGCGCCACCCTCGATAGCCCAGCATGCTTCAAGTACGCCGCGTGCTATACCCCACCGTGCAATGCGGCTACGATCCAGGTTGAGCCGCTGCGATATCATCTCTACGCGACGGTTAAGAACGGTGTTGCTGTCTCCGTCGCGATTGACGTAATTGAGCAAGTACTGTATGGTTTCGAAGTGAATATCGCCTATAATTCCCTTCGGATCGATTACTGCCCAATTGCCCTCGCTGTTTTGCAAAATATTGTCCTGATGCAAGTCGCCGTGAAGAAGCGAGGTTTCGGTGGTCGTCGCGAGCAGCTCCTGCAATATTGCTTCCGCCTCTGCAAGGCAATGATCGGGAAGCGGGCCTTCCGTGCCGAAACGGTTGCGATAACGGACGAAGGCTTCGAACCATCTGCGCATCTGGTGGAAATCGCTCTCCTCGGGGACTCTAAGACTGCGAAGACGTCCAAGCACCTCGCAAAAAATCTCAGTCGACGCTCTGTCATCCAGCATGGCGGACAGCGGCGTACCGGGAAGAACCTGTTCAAGCACAGCGGCGCCGAGCTGATCGTTTCGCTCGATAACCTCGACAGCACCTCTGCCTGCGAATGCGTTCAGGGCTTGCATTTCTTGAGCTAGCTCTTTTCTTTCGATGGATAGCTTGAGTACGATGGGGCGACCCTTTCCAGTCTTGCCGTGGGCAATATAGTTATAAGACAAGTTTTTAAATGGGGCCTCCAGCTTAATGTCAAATTGCGCCTCGCTTCTGGAAATCAGGTCAGGCAAGGAACGAACCCATTCCTCAGCGCGTGAGCCGTAAATGCCTACCATTGTATCATGAAAATTTTCAGGTATTAGGGTCATAAGCTTGCAGCCTCTCCTTTCACAATTTTTGTGCATAGCCGGAATTACAACAGGATGGCTTCACGATAAATTCGACATCGGGGCATCAGATGCCTTTTGATAATTGTCTGTTGTGTTTTGACGCTGGATATGGTAAAATTTCAAATGTTGTCTGTAATAGTCGGGCGGTCCTCTGTCGGCCATGACCCGGCTCCTCGGGAGCCGTCGAGCTTACAAGAACGTCTATGATGGAAGGAGGGAATTGCACTATGAATATCGTACAAGCAATCACGCAAGAACAGCTTCGGAAAGACATCCCTAGCTTTCGTCCTGGTGACACGCTGAAGGTACACGTAAAAGTTATCGAGGGTACGCGCGAGCGGATCCAGCTTTTCGAAGGCGTTGTAATCAAACGTCGCGGCGGTGGAATCAGCGAGACTTTTACAGTGCGCAAAATTTCGTACGGTGTTGGCGTGGAGAGAACATTCCCGGTCAACTCGCCGAAAATTGATAGAATCGAAGTAGCTCGTCGCGGTAAAGTACGTCGCGCCAAGCTGTACTACCTTCGTGAACTGCGCGGTAAAGCAGCCAGAATTAAAGAAATTCGCTAATGAACGACAAGGGGGCTTGCGCAAACAAGTCCCTTTTCGTTTTTTTATTATCGTGATTACATATGCTGAGCAAAGGTAGGCGTAGCTATGAATCAGAACCGAGACGAAGAGCTGAACCCGCAAGAACAAGCGCCTACAGGTACGGATACGGAACCAACCGTTGGCAACGGCAATCCTCCCAAGCCGGCCCGAGCGAAGAAAGAAATCGTGGAATGGATCAAAGCGCTCGCGATCGCGGGGGTGCTTGTGTTTGTTATTCGAACCTTCCTGTTCTCTCCCTTCATCGTCGATGGCTCGTCGATGCTGCCGAGCTTCGAGTCGGGAGAGCGCGTGATCGTCAACAAGATCCTCTATGATATCCGCAGCCCTCAGCGCGGCGAGGTCGTCGTCTTCCACGTGCCAGAGGAGAATCGCGACTTCATCAAGCGGGTGATCGGCGTGCCGGGCGACAAGGTCAGACTCGAGGGTGACAGCTTGTATGTCAACGACGAGCTCGTTGAGGAACCCTACCTGAAGGAAGCGATCGCCCAGGCGCAGAGCGAGGGGCGTTTGTACAACACCGAGGACAATTTCCCCAACAGCCGGGTGACGAGCGATACGGTGCCGGAGGGGATGATCCTGGCATTCGGCGACAACCGTGGCAACAGCCGCGACAGCCGTTCGATCGGCTTCGTCTCGATGGACGAGATCGTCGGACGGGCGGATATTATCTTCTGGCCGATGGACAAGATAAAGATCGTAGACAATGGCTCAATGAGGTGAGTAACTGATGACCATCCAATGGTTCCCGGGGCATATGACCCGAGCAAGACGTCAAATTCAGGAGAAGCTGAAGCTGATCGATATCGTGATCGAGCTGCTGGATGCGCGCGTACCGATGTCCAGCCGCAATCCAATGATTGACGAGATCCTGCTGGATAAGCCTCGACTCATTGTACTGAATAAAGCCGATTTGGCGGATCCACGGGCAACCGACCGGTGGATTTCTTTTTTTGACGGGGAAGGCCACGCTTGCATCGCTGTCGATTCGTCGACAGGGTCGCGGGTCAGCGAGATTCCTGGCCGCGTCCAGGAGATCCTGAGTGCGAAGATCGAGCGGATGCGGAGCAAGGGCATGAACCCGCGCGCGCTACGGGCGCTTATCGTAGGCATCCCCAATGTCGGCAAGTCGACGCTGATCAACCGGCTGGCCGGACGCAATATCGCCGAGACCGGCGACCGTCCGGGCGTGACCAAGGGGCAGCAGTGGATTAAGGTCGGCAAGGAAATGGAGCTGCTCGATACGCCCGGCATCCTCTGGCCCAAGTTCGAGGACGAACTGGTCGGCTATCGTCTGGCGATGACCGGCGCGATCAAGGAGCAGATCCTCAATATCGAGGATATCGCCTACTTCGCGGTGCGCGAGCTGGCCTTCCGGTATTGGGATGCGCTGGAGGAGCGCTTCGGCATCGACGAGCCGCCAACCGATCCAGACAACAATCTGGAGATCGTCCGCGTGATGGAGGATATCGGCCGCAAGCGGGGTTGTCTGGTAAGCGGCGGTCAGGTCGATCTGGAGAAAGCCTCTGGCATCATCCTGCGCGAGCTGCGGGCGGGCAAGCTGGGACGGATTACGCTGGAGGAGCCCTATGCTTGAGTACGAAGAGCGGCTCTGGGGCGAAGGCTACAGCCGGATCGCCGGCGTCGACGAGGTCGGGCGCGGCTGTCTGTTCGGCGATGTCGTCGCCGCCAGCGTCATCCTGCCGCCGGGGGTGGTGCTGGAGGGCGTAGACGACTCCAAGAAGCTGTCCGAGAAGAAGCGCGAGCAGTTGTATGAGATCATCCTCGACCAAGCGCTCGCCTGGTCGGTCGCCCATGTCGACAGCGCGACGATCGACCGGATCAACATCAAGCAGGCAGCGCGTCTGGCGATGAAGCAGGCGGTGCTTGGCCTGTCGGCCACAGATGAGACGCAAGCGCCTGACTATCTGCTCATCGACGCCGAGCGGATCGACGATCCGTTGCCGCAGCTGGCGATCATCCACGGCGACGCGGTCAGCCAGTCGATCGCAGCCGCTTCGATCGTCGCCAAGGTGACGCGGGATCGGCTGTGCAAGGGCGAATGGGACGCGCTCTATCCGGAATACGGACTCGCCATACATAAAGGGTACGCGACCAAGCTGCATCGCGAGCGCATCCTCACGTTCGGTCCAAGCCCGCTGCATCGCCAATCCTTCCTGACGAAGCTGCTGGCGGAGCAGCAGGAGCTGTTCTAGCGAAAGGACAAAAGCGAACATAAGAGGTATACGGGAACTATAGAGACAGGCCAGGCCATCGCGGCTTGGCCTGTCTTGCGTATAATGACGCGTTGCTGCTGGCCTGGCGCGATGGCGCTAACGAAAAGCGGGTCGGCCGACGATATACAAAGTAGTAGATCGCAGTGAGATAAGGAAAGCGGGGAACAGGGATGAATATCGGGGGGATCATGCGCGGCCTGCTAGGCGATCTCCAGGCCGGGGATAGTCGGACGATCGAGCTGAAGCCTGGCCAGACGTTGCGGGGCGTCGTCGTCAATCTGCTCGAGGGCGACGAGGCGATCGTCCAGCTCGGCGGGCAGCAGGTGCGCGCCAAGCTGGAGTTGCCACTCCAGCCTGGGCAGTCGACGATGCTGCAGGTGCAGGCAGAGACGCAAAATGGCATCGTCGTCCTGCGGCCGGTCGACCCGGGCAGCGCGCAGATGCCGGAGGCGGCAATGCGGGATCTGATTCGCAGCCTCGGGCTGCCGGACAAGTCATGGTCGCGGCAGCTGATGCTCGATATGAAGCGTGAGGGCGTGCCGCTCAATCGCGAGCTGGCTGCTGCCTTCACGCAGGCGTCGGCGGAGATGCCGAAGCAAGCCGACCCGCAGCAATGGCTGCAGGCGGCAGCACTCGCCTTCAAGCGCGGACTGCCGATGACGGCGACGACGATCTCGGCGCTCCAGCAAGCGATGTTCGGCCGTCCGGCGCATGAGCTGCTGGACGGTCTGCAGAGCCAGCTGCGGGCGTTCCTGGCGGGAGCAGACACTGTTGCAGGGGCTCAGCAGGGAGGCTCCGGGACGCAACAGCTGGCCACGCGTCTGTTGGCGCTACTGGAGCAGGGACTGCCGTTGCTGCGTCTGGCGGCCGAGTCTGGCCAAGGCGGGCAGACATCGCCAGGCTCGTCAGGAAGCGCGGGGGCTGCCGTTAATGCGGGGCAGGGCAACGCCGGCTCTGCCGTGCAGGGGAATGCGGCATCGGCGTTGCCGGGAAATGCGGCTTCAACGGGATCAGGGAACGCGGCCGCTGCGCCAGCGGGAGCCGGGGCAGCGGGGCTAGGTGCGGCTGTTGGGCAAGGCAATGCTGCGTTGACCACGCCGGGGAATGCCGGTTCGGTCTCGCAAGGGAATGCGGCGGCAGGCGCTGCTGGCGCTGCGGGCTCGAATGCGGCAGCGCAGCAGGCGCCAGGCGCGTCGATGAATGGCGGGCTGTCGGCGGCAAGCCTGCCGGGCGGCGGAGCGTCAGGGGCAGGGATGACGGCGGTAGGCTCGCCGTCCAATCCGGCTGGCTCGGCGATGAGCGTCGGTCAGTCAGCTCCCGGCAGCGCGAGCGGTCAGGCTGCCGGAGCGGGGAATGCAATGGCGAGCCAGACGCCGTCCGCTGGTAGCGGCGCATCGGCGGGCTCCGGCGGGCCGAGCAGCAGCGTTGCGCTGCCAGGCAGCTTGGCTGGAGCTGGCTCGCCAGCTGGCGTTGCCGGACAGGCCGCGAGCGGCTCGGCGAGCGCAGGGGGCGCCGCTGCAGGCGCGGCGGGCGCAGGTGCCCCGACCGGGGCCTCCGGCTGGGTCGGGGAGATGCTGCGCTGGCTCGGCGTGGATCACGAGCGCCAGCTGCTCATGCGCCCGGCCCCGGGCTCCGCTCCCGGGGCCGCAGGGGCCTCCGCCGGGGGAGCGCAGCCTCCGGCGACCTCCGGCGCGGACGGGCAGGCGGCTGCCGCCCGTCCCGC
>NZ_BFBX01000003.1:54098-102879 GCF_003851045.1 Paenibacillus sp. 598K
GCCGCAGCCGCTGGCGGATCGCGCGGCTGCGCTGGCGGATCGCGCGCCGGGCCTGCCATCGGGCGGCCCGGCTGGCGCCGCTGCTGCGCACGCAGCCGAGGCCGGAAGGCCGGCTGCGGCGCAGGAGACGCTCAAGGGCGCGCTGCTGCAGCTCGCGGCCCGGGACGATGCGCCGCCAGCGCTACGCGAGGCGGCGCAGCAGCTATTGCAGCAGGTGACGGGTCAGCAGCTGCTGCTCTCGGCGGAGCGGGGCGGAGCGATGATGTCGCATCTGTCGATCTTCATCCCGCTCCACGCGCAGGACGGCAATCAGACGGCATCGGTCCATATCCAGACGCGCCGGGGACGCAAGGGCGAGATCGATGCGAGCAACTGCCGACTACTGTTTGACCTGCAGATGAAGCAGCTCGGAGATACGCTCGTCGATGTGCAGGTCGTCGACAAGATCGTCAGTCTGACGATCTGGAACGACCATCCGGCGATTGCTCGACTGCTCGAGACGTCTCGCGGCCAGCTCGCCGAAGCGATGACGCGCAGCGGCTACCAACTGCTTACGCTGCGCAGCACGCCGTTGCCGAGCGCCGAGGAACGGGAGGATGCGCAGGCCAAGAAGGGGGCGCTGGCGGGCAGCGCCCAGCTGCCGGATCGCGGCGGCTATGCCGCCAAGCCCTATCGGGGGGTGGACCTGCGCGCATGAGACAACCAAGGGACAGGGAGCAGGAGCCCAAGCAGGCTGTCGCGCTCAAGTACGACCCGGAGCATCAGGCGACGCCGGTGCTGATCGCCAAGGGGCGAGGACTGCTGGCCGACAAGATCGTCGCCAAAGCAAGCGAGCACGGCGTGCCGATTCAGGAGGATGCCTCGCTGGTGGAGGTGCTCTCGCAGCTGGATATCGACCAGGAGATCCCACCAGAGTTGTATACCCTCGTTGCCGAGGTGCTGAGCTTCATCTATCAATCGGATCAGAAGGCCGGGATGTGGGATGACTGAGCCGCCGCTTTCACGTGTTGCCATAGGCAAGCTGGGCGAGGGGGCGGCGCGCGATTACTTGGAAGCAATCGGCTGGCGCATCCGCGACGCGAACTGGCGATGCCGTTCGGGTGAGCTGGATATGGTCGCCGAGCTGCCGGAGGGTGAAGAGGCGCTCGTCTTTATCGAGGTTCGTACACGGCGGGAGGGCGGTCGCTTCGGCACAGCCGCCGAGTCTGTCGATTATCGCAAGCAGCTGAAGCTCCGTCGCATGGCTCAGATGTACATGTATAGCAAGCGGATGCAAGAGCGAAAGATCCGCTTTGATGTCATCACCGTCATGTTGGACAAGACGCACCAAGTGCAGGATATTCGTCACTACGAAGGCGCGTTTTAGGTGAAGGTCTACAGCACGAACAAGCCTCAGTCTCCCCACAATGTGGATCGAGACTGAGGCTTTGTCTGTTTCTCGACATACTCTTATACATAGATTTGCGATGCATAGTAAGTTGAGGTATAATCATTTTCATAGTCCAGGAACAAAGAAAGGAAGGGCAGCATGAAGATAAGCAAGGAGCTATTGAAGGGCAGCACCTCGATCCTGCTGTTGTCGCAGCTTGCGCGCGGCGATCTGTACGGCTACGAGCTGGTGAAGGAGATCGAGAAGCGATCGGAGGGTGTGTTTGCGCTGAAGGAGGGGACGCTCTATCCGCTGCTGCACGCGCTCGAGGCCGAGCAGTGGGTCGAATCGTACTGGTCCGAGCAGCAGGGACGCAAACGGAAGTATTACCGGATTACGGAGCGGGGACTTAAGGGACTGCAGGAGAAAAAACAGGAATGGCAAGCGTACAAAGTGGCTGTAGAACGGGTCGTCGGGGAGGGCTGGGCATGAAGCGATGGTGGAAGCGGATGACAGCGTCGCAAGCAGTAGTAGCGGAGTCTCGGTCAACGCATACCGTGTTGGATGGAGCAACGATTGGCTCACCGCCAGCTGCTGAGCAAGAGGCGCAAAGCCAGCCCGTCGCGGCATTTCTGCAGACGGTGTGCGAGCAGATCCGTACGAAGAAGGCGCATCGCAGCGTCCGTCGCGAGCTGGAGGGGCATATCGCCGATCTGGTGGAGGAGCTGATGGCAGAGGGCATGGAGCGACAAGAGGCCGAGCGAGTCGCCATTGCCCGGATGGGCGATGCGCGCGATATTGGACGGCAGCTCAATGAGGTACATAAGCCGGTCATCGAGTGGGGACTGATCGGTATCGTGGCTACAATGCTAGGTCTTGGTCTCTTCTATATGTACGTGGCTGAATTACAGTATTTTGTCAGTCAGTCGAATTTATTTGCAAAGCAAGCCGTATTTGCAGTCATTGGTCTTCTTATGGCAGCGATGATCTGGTGGGTGGATTATCGCAAGCTGCAAGCGCTGGGCGAGCCATGTTACGTTATTGCCATCGGCCTCTTGTTGTTACTACAATTCACTTCGCCGGTCAACGGATCAAAAGCCTACATGAATTTCTCTTTCATCTCCTTTAACGGCGCGCTGCTCTCCTTGTTCCTGCTCGTCATCTCGGCGGCAGCGATGGAGCCCGCTCGCGAGTGGACGCTCAGAACAGCGGCGATGCAACTGATCCTTCGATTAGGCGTGCCTTCCGTGTTGTTTATAATGACGAATACGAGGGCGTTGCTTGTTTTGTATGTGGCAGCTTTTTTTGTTCAGGTATGGTTCACCCGCAGATCAGCTCTTCAAGTGACCGCATTGATTACAAGCTCGGGCTTACTGGCATTGCCGGTCCTCTTCATGACGCATACGAGCGTTCACTTTTATTTGGAGCGGTTGACCGCATTCCTGAGACCTGACGATTTCGGGAATTATTTGCAGGTTAATTTTCAATCCGTCACAGAGCAAGCCGGTTGGCTTGGACATGGTCCCGTTGCTATGGAAAGGAGCCTCCCCCTCCTTGAAAGCGAAGGACTGTTTATGCTCATGATCCATACATACGGATGGCTGATGGGGATCGGGTTCGCCGCGCTGGTGTTAACCTTTATCGTCCGTGCTGCTATTATCGCCAGCAAGGTGCGCGATCCATTCGGCAAGCTGCTGATAGCAGGACTTGTCTCGACCATGGGTTTGCAGTTCGTATGGTCGATCCTGATGTCGCTTGGGTGGGCGCCATTCGCAGGTGTCTCGATGCCGCTGGTGAGCTACGGCGGAACCTCGCTGCTGCTACATATGCTGGCTATTGGTCTCATCCTCAGCGTAGCCAAGCAGCAGCGGACGTTATCCAGCGAACGTAGCCGCAGTCTGGTCGGCAAGCGGGTTTGACAAGTATCATAATTAGAAAGCAACACATTTGCTGGCTGTTCTTGGGCACGTTCGCTTCATTTGCAACGCCAGCTCCTTCGTTTTGATGTATGGAAAGAAAGGAAGAACAAGATGAAAATAAGCAAGGAGCTATTGAAAGGCAGCACCTCGATCCTGCTGTTGTCGCAGCTTGCGCGCGGCGATCTGTACGGCTACGAACTGGTGAAGGAGATCGAGAAGCGATCGGAGGGTGTGTTTGCGCTGAAGGAGGGGACGCTCTATCCGCTGCTGCACGCGCTCGAGGCCGAGCAGTGGGTCGAATCGTACTGGTCCGAGCAGCAGGGACGCAAACGGAAGTATTACCGGATTACGGAGCGGGGACTTAAGGGACTGCAGGAGAAAAAACAGGAATGGCAAGCGTACAAAGTGGCTGTAGAACGGGTCGTCGGGGAGGGCTGGGCATGAAGCGATGGTGGAAGCGGCCGGCAGCGAAAGCGTCAGAATCTCCTGCGTTGGCGTCCTTGATGCAGCAAACGGCGGAGGCGTCAGAGTCACGGATGACTGCAAACGCATCACAGACAGCTCCTGAGCAGGAGACGATGAGCCAGCCCATCACAGCATTTCTGCAGACGGTGTGCGAGCAGATCCGTACGAAGAAGGCGCACCGCAGCGTCCGCCGCGAGCTGGAGGGGCATATCGCCGATCTGGTGGAGGAGCTGATGGCCGAGGGCATGGAGCGACAAGAGGCTGAGCGAGTCGCCGTCGCCCGGATGGGCGATGCCCGCGATATTGGACGGCAGCTCAATGAGGTACATAAGCCGGTCATCGAGTGGGGACTGATCGGCATCGTTGCTACAATGCTGGGTCTTGGTTTGTTTTATATGTACGTTCTGGATCTCCGGATGGGCACGAGCTTTACTAACACGGATTTGTTTGCTGATCAAGTCCTGTTCGCCGTAATTGGCATTATTTTAGCTGGCGCAATTTGGCTTTACGACTATCGCAGCTTGGCTCGCAAATCCTGGCTACTCTATGCATTAGCTGTTGTACTTATGCTATACACGGCCTTTTTAGCCCCCGCAATGAATGGTTCGAGAGTGTTTATTGCTTTGCCGTTTGGGAGTATCCATGCGATGATGGCTGTGATGTTCCTTCTGATCGTCTCCAATGCCTCTGTGACGTCGGTTCGCGAGTGGACCTTCCAGAGAACAGGCGCAGAGTTATTGGCGAGGGTAGTCGTTCCAATTGTGTTTTTCGCTGCGACCAATGCTTTTGTGCTGCTTGCGCTCTATCTTAGCTCATCGTTAGTACAGCTGTGGATACTGAGGATCAGTTGGCAACAAAAGCTGGTAACTACTGCATCAGGCTTATCGGCTATGACGCTTCTGGCGCTTCTTAAACCTTATCATTTGGAACGCTTCCTCTCACAAATCTTCCCTTCGGCTGAGGGAGAGAATTTCGTTGTTTCATTGTTATCTGCACATATCAAAGAAGCAGGTTGGTTTGGTAACGGACCGGTGGCGCTTGACGAACGATTAGCAGGATTGCACAGCGAGGGTCTGTTTTCGGTAATGATTCATACGTACGGCTGGCTTATGGGAATCGGGTTTTCCGCGCTGGTGTTAACCTTTATCGTCCGTGCCGCTATTATCGGCAGCAAGGTGCGCGATCCATTCGGCAAGCTGCTGATCGCCGGTCTGGTCTCGATCATGGGTCTGCAGTTCGTCTGGTCAATCCTGATGTCGCTTGGGTGGGCGCCATTCGCAGGTGTCTCGATGCCGCTGGTGAGCTACGGCGGCAACTCGATGCTGCTGCATATGCTGGCTATTGGGCTCATCCTGAGCGTAGCCAAGCAGCAGCGAGTGTCATCCGGCGAACGTAGCAGCAGTCTGGTCGGCAAGCGGGCGTGATAAGCTAGCCTGTCCGTCCTTCTACGATTCTCTAAACGCTCGCCCTGTGGCGAGCGTTTAGAGATGGCGACGGATGGCTCGGCTATTGTTGCACGACTTACGGCATCTTCCACTCTGGAGCACCTTACGCCGCACTCCGCGGCGCTGCGCGTAGAGGTGCTTCTCAGGTCCTGCCGCGTCTGTACGCCTGTTGTCGTCTCACCTCAGCTCGCGTCGCAAGTCACGACACTATGCGTCCAAGCGCCTCTTGCGCCCTGTCGCCGCGCCCGCGCGCTAGTTCCCCTTCTCACCGCAGCTCGCGATCCAGGCAGCGGTACTGGATCGCCTCGGCGAGGTGCTCGGTGCGAATCGCCGAGGCGTCATCGAGATCGGCGATCGTGCGGGCGAGCTTGAGGACGCGGTCGTGCGAGCGCATGCTCAGGCCAAGCGCCTCATAAGCCTCGGCGAGCAGTGCTGTGGAGCCGCTATCCAGCGGGGCGGCCCGGTGCAGCGCCTCGCCCTCCAGCTCGCAGTTCCAGCTCACGCCCGTCATCTGCCGACGGGCGTGTTGGCGTTCGCGGGCGGCGAGCACACGCTCCTGCATCTGCGCCGAGCTCAGCCCCGGCTGGCTGGCCGTTGCGTCGGCTGGCCGGGGCACCTCGACCTGCAGATCGATGCGGTCTAGCAGCGGTCCGGAGATCTTGGCGCGATAGGAGGCGATCTTGAGCGGCGAGCAGACGCAGCGCTCGGGGTAGAGCGGATCGCCGTGATATCCGCAGTGGCAAGGATTCATCGAGGCCGCCAGCATCAGGTGCGAGGGGAAACGCACGACAGCGCGCGTCCGGGCGATCGTGACGCTGCGCTCCTCCAGCGGCTGGCGCAGCACCTCAAGGGCGTTGCGCGAGAACTCGGGCAGCTCATCGAGGAATAGCACGCCATGATGAGCCAGCGTCACCTCGCCGGGCTTGGGGATCGATCCTCCGCCGATGAGGCCGCCCGCCGAGATTGTGTGGTGTGGCGCGCGGAACGGTCGCTCCCGGACGAGCCCGGCTTGCGGCTGCTCGAGCTGTCCGGCGACGCTGCGTATCTTGGTCACCTCCAGCGCCTCCTGCTCCTCGAGCGGAGGCAGGATGCCCGGCAGCCGCCGCACCAGCATCGTCTTGCCGGTGCCTGGCGGGCCCAGCAGGAGGATGTTATGACGACCGGCTGCCGCCGTCATCAACGCTCGCTTGGCCTGGTGCTGGCCGAGCACCTCGTTATAATCGCCTGCCGCCCCTGCACCTGACTGAGCAGGGGCGGCAGGCGCGGCATCCTGGAGCGACGGCTCATATACCGGCAGCTCCTCCTCGGCCCCAGCGTGCAGCAGCTCGCTCAGGTGACTGACCGGATGCAGCGTCAGGCTGCTCAGGAGCGCTGCCTCTGCGGCATTGCCCGCAGGCAACAGCACCCGGCTCAGTCCCTGGCGTCGGGCCTCCTCGAGCATCGGCAGCACGCCGGGCACAGCCCGGATCTCCCCGCTCAAGGCGAGCTCGCCGAGGATCAGCAGCCGCTCGAAGCGCGCTCCCGCAAGCTGCGCGCTGGCTGCCAGGATGCCGATCGCGATCGCCAAATCATAGGCTGTTCCCATCTTGCGCAGATCGGCCGGGGCCAGATTGACTGTGATTCGCTCTAGCGGGAAGCGACAGCCGGCATTGCGGATCGCCGCCCGCACCCGCTCGATCGACTCGCGCACCGACGGGTCGGGCAAGCCGACGAGCGACACCTGCGGCAAGCCGCTCGCGATATCGACCTCTACCTCGATCAGCATTCCCTCGACGCCGAGCACGCTGGCGCTGCATAGCTTCATATACATAGACAAAGCACCCCCATCAGTATCGGATGAAGGTGCTTCCTTACGTTCCCATTTGTATGGCATTATCGTATCGCGCAATGCGTTATCTTGTCAACCGGGTATGCGGCTAGCGGTTTTAAGAGAGTATTTCGGGGGAGGTGGACAGTGTTGACCGGTCAACATCCTGCCTCTGCATTTACTCGTAGACGCGGAACAGCCCGTGCAGGAACCGATAGGTCGCCGGCGCCTTGACCGCGACATCCGCGCGGGTCTCGGGCGAGTAGAACATCATCGCCGACGCTTCGGCGAAATACTCCTCGGGATAACGCTCCTCGTAGCGCGTACCCGCAAACAACGACTGCGCTTCTTGCTCGAAGAGCAGTCGCCAGATGCGCGAGGCGGAGAGACGGCCCAGCACATGCGTATCGACCGCATGGAACGTCTCGTGCAGCTCAAGGTTGACGGAGCCGTGACCGCGCCCATGGTCGCTGTAGCCGATCCGCAGGATGACCAGCTTGCCGCCGATGCCGGGGATATCGTCCCATGTCAGACCGCTGTGCTCCCAGCCTCGCGGCGTCTGGCCGCGCAAGCCAAGCATCTCCGGCTCATCGGTCAGCCGTCCATTGATGAGGCGGATGCGGACATGCGCATCGATCAGTGCATCGAGCAATCCCTGCGGCAGCTCGAGGATCCGCGAGGCCATCCGCTCTGCCTCGGCCGCATCATAGGGTGCCAGCGGCGTCTCGAGCAGCTGCTGTCGGATCGCTGCATTCATGGCAGCGCTATTCGGCTCTCCGCTTGGGAGGTTGCCAGCGAGTAGCGAGGCGCTCGCTGGCAGCAGCGCCATCAGGAGGGCGATCAGCCGCAGCGCTGCGCCCGGGGACCATCTTTTCACGCTTCGTCTCACCTTACCCCGCACAGTATGAAATCCTCCCCAGTTTAAGGCGGTGACAGGAAGTGCACAATAGGTATAAAGGAGGAGAATATGAGCGTTGTCGACGTCATTTGCAACCGTTCTCTGAGAAAATGAATGCGATCTCAAAAAAAACTGACCAATCTTGTTGAAAACTAAGGAAAGCTCGGACGAAAAGTGATATGATAAATAAGGTTTGTGTACATATCAAGGATCCAGCTTCGGATAGGAGGATTTCGTGAATGAATATCCATGAGTATCAAGGCAAAGAAGTCCTGAAGCAATACGGTGTCGTGGTACCCGAGGGCAAAGTTGCCTTTACCGTCGATGAAGCGGTAGCTGCAGCAGAAGCTCTGGGAACGCCGGTTGTTGTGGTAAAGGCGCAAATTCATGCAGGCGGTCGCGGCAAAGCCGGCGGCGTCAAGGTGGCCAAAGGTCTGGATGAGGTACGCGCTTACGCAAGCGAAATTCTGGGCAAGGTGCTGGTCACGCATCAGACCGGACCTGAAGGCAAGGAAGTCAAGCGCTTGCTGATCGAGCAAGGCTGCGACATCAAAAAGGAATACTATGTCGGCGTCGTCGTCGATCGCGCCAGCGGCGCAGTCGTCATGATGGCTTCCGAGGAGGGCGGCACAGAGATCGAGGAGGTCGCTGAGCATTCGCCGGAGAAGATCTTCAAGGAGATCGTCGATCCAGCGGTTGGCCTGCAGCCTTACCAGGCGCGCAAGCTCGCCTATGCCATCAACATTCCTAACGAGCTTGTCAACAAAGCGGTCAAATTCATGATTGCGCTGTACACCGCATTCGTGGAAAAGGACTGCTCGATCGCCGAGATCAATCCGCTTGTCGTCACTGGCGACGGCGACGTGATCGCGCTCGACGCCAAGCTTAACTTTGACTCCAACGCGTTGTACCGTCACAAGGATATCGTGGCGCTGCGCGACCTCGACGAAGAGGACGAAAAAGAAATCGAAGCGTCCAAATTCGACCTCAGCTACATCGCGCTTGACGGCAACATCGGTTGTATGGTCAACGGCGCAGGTCTGGCGATGGCGACAATGGACATTATCAAATATTACGGCGGCGACCCGGCCAACTTCCTCGATGTAGGCGGCGGCGCGACGACAGAGAAAGTAACGGAAGCCTTCAAGATCATCCTCTCGGATGAAAAAGTGAAAGGCATCTTCGTCAATATTTTCGGCGGCATCATGCGCTGCGACGTCATCGCCAACGGCGTCGTCGAAGCGGCCAAGCAGATCGAGCTGGATCGTCCGCTCGTCGTACGTCTGGAAGGCACCAATGTAGAGCTCGGCAAAAAGATTCTGAATGAATCGGGACTCAATATCGTAGCGGCCGATTCGATGGCGGACGGCGCTCAGAAGATTGTAGCCCTCGTTAAATAAACCGCACGTCAACATACGAATTCATTTAGGGGATGTGAGCCTTCGATGAGTATTTTGGTAGATAAGAATACAAAAGTCATAACGCAAGGCATTACCGGAGCAACCGGCTTGTTCCATGCCAAAGGCGCGCTGGATTATGGCACGCAGATGGTCGGCGGCGTCACGCCGGGCAAAGGTGGCACCAAGGTTGAGATTACGCTGGAGAACGGCGAGGTCGTCTCGCTGCCGGTATTCAATACCGTCGCGGAAGCGAAAGCGGCAACCGGCGCAACGGCATCGGTCATCTACGTACCGCCTCCGTTCGCAGCTGACGCGATCATGGAAGCGGTGGACGCTGGCATGGAGCTGGCGATCTGCATCACGGAGGGCATCCCGGTGCTCGACATGGTGAAAGTGAAGCGCTATATGGAAGGCCGCGACACCATCCTGATCGGACCTAACTGTCCGGGCGTTATCACGCCGGATGAGTGCAAGATCGGCATTATGCCGGGCTACATCCATATGAAGGGCCATGTCGGCGTCGTCTCCCGCAGTGGTACGCTGACCTATGAAGCCGTCCACCAGCTCAGCACGCGTGGCATCGGTCAATCGTCGGCAGTCGGTATCGGCGGCGACCCGGTCAAGGGCTCCGAGTTTATCGACATCCTGAGCCGTTTCAACGACGACCCTGAGACGTACGCGGTCATCATGATCGGCGAGATCGGCGGCACAGCCGAGGAAGAAGCGGCCGAGTGGGTCAAAGCCAACATGACCAAGCCGGTCGTCGGCTTTATCGGTGGCGCGACGGCGCCTCCGGGCAAGCGGATGGGACATGCCGGTGCGATCATCTCCGGCGGCAAAGGCACCGCAGCCGAGAAGATCTCTACGCTGGAGGCATGCGGCATCAAAGTTGCTCCTACGCCGTCCGAGATGGGCTCGACGCTTGTGAGCGTCCTCGAGGAGCGCGGTCTGCTGGAGAAGTGCATTACCCGTCAAGGCTAATCGCATACTCATAATATACATGCGTGTGTGCTCGTTTGGCATCGCGCAGCAAAGGCAAGCAGCCTTTCAATTCCCTATATAGGGGCTTGAAAGGCTGTTTTTTTATCCTATAACTTAACAGGTCTCTTGCATTCTGCAACATTGTCAAGCAAAATAGGAAAAGGATGCAGGCTGACGGAGAGGAAAGTGTCCGAGATGAATGCTTCCATCTGGAATGAAAGACAAGTACTGTTTGCCATGCATGAGATGCAGGGCATAGGATGGCATACGATTAATAAGGCTGCGCAGCGCTCCCTCATGGCATGCGTTGCTTATGAAGCAGAAGACTGGGAGCGTCTGGATATCCGACCCGCGCAAGCGAGGGAGCTGGCCGCTCGCCTCCGACCGGGCTATGCGGCGGAGCGGGAGGCGCTGTATCGCAAGCTGGGCGTACAAATCATCACGCGTCTAGACCCGACGTACCCCGAGTGGCTGCGGGATATCCCACAGCCGCCGTGGGTGCTGTATGCGCTAGGGCGGACCGAGCTGCTGCAGGGACCGATGATGGCGGTCGTAGGGACGCGCGGACCGACAGCCTATGGCAAGCATATGGCCCGGGAGCTGTCGGGACAACTGGCAACACGCGGCATAACCGTCGTCAGCGGCCTGGCGCGCGGGATCGACCGTTGTGCGCACGAGGCTGCGCTGACGGAGCCTGGCGGCACGATCGCCGTGCTCGGTACGCCGATCGATACTGCCTACCCCAGGGAGCATACCGCGTTGCAGCGTCGGATCGGCGAAGAGGGACTCGTCCTCTCGGAGTATCCCATCGGCACGAAGTGCCATCCCGGCTTGTTTCCCATACGCAACCGGATTATCTCGGGCTTGTCGCTCGGCACGCTTGTGATCGAGGCTGCTGCCCGCAGCGGCTCGCTCATTACAGCCGATCAGGCGCTTGATATGAATCGCGAGGTGTTTGCCGTGCCCGGACCGGCCAACTCTCCCAAGAGCGCTGGCACCAATGCCTATATTCGCGATCTGAAGGCCAAGCTGACGCTCGGGGTGGATGATATTCTGTGCGAGCTTGAGGTGCCGCTGACAGCGTTCGGAGGGCTGCAGACGGCCTCTGAGGAGCCGGATGAAGAGGCGTCGTCTCTGACGGCCGAGGAGCGTCGAATCTACCGGTTGCTACAGGAGGAGCCGGCTTCGACGGACGCGTTGCATGCCAAGACGGGGATGCCGTTTGGACTTTTGCACGCAGTTCTGATAAATTTAACTATAAAACGTAAGATTGAGCAACATCCCGGTTCCATTTACTGTGCCTTGTAGAAGGCAACTAGGAGAGAGAGGAGGACGCTTGATGGCGGATTCACTAGTCATTGTCGAATCACCGGCAAAAGCAAAAACGATCGGTAAGTACCTCGGCAGCAAATATATCGTCAAAGCCTCTATGGGCCATATTCGAGATTTGCCGAAAAGCCAGATTGGCGTCGAGGTCGAAAATCAATTTCAACCCAAATATATAACCATTCGAGGAAAAGGAAGCATCCTCAAAGAGCTGAAGGATGCCAGCAAAAAGGTCAAGCGCGTCTATCTGGCGGCTGACCCGGATCGCGAAGGCGAAGCGATCGCTTGGCATCTGGCGCACTACCTGGAGCTCGACGAGACCGAGAGCTGTCGCGTCGTCTTCAACGAGATTACGAAGCAGGCGGTCAAGGACGCATTCAAAACGCCGCGCAAGATCAACATGGATCTGGTCAACGCGCAACAGGCGAGGCGTATCCTCGACCGACTCGTCGGCTACAAGATCAGCCCTTTATTATGGAAGAAAGTGAAGAAGGGGCTCTCTGCCGGTCGGGTCCAATCGGTATCGGTGAAGCTGATTATCGACCGGGAGAACGAGATCGATGCGTTCGTACCCGAGGAATATTGGTCGATCACAGCCAAGCTGAAGCACGGCAAAGCGGCTTTCGAGGCGAAGTACTATTCCATCGACGGCGAAAAGCGGGAGCTCGGCAGTGAAGCGGAGATGCAGCAAGTGCTTGAGGCGATGAAGGATGGCGCTTTTGAAGTGGCCGAGGTCAAGGAGAAGGAGCGCCTGCGCAACCCTGCGCCGCCGTTCATCACGAGCTCGCTGCAGCAGGAGGCTGCCCGCAAGCTCGGCTATCGGGCGGCCAAGACGATGTCCGTCGCCCAGCAGCTGTACGAGGGCGTCGATCTGGGCAAGGAAGGCACCGTCGGTCTGATCACCTATATGCGTACCGACTCCACGCGCCTCTCGCCGATCGCTCAGGAAGAGGCCAAAGTCTACATTACCGATAAGTATGGCGCCGACTATGTGCCAGAGCAGCCGCGCGTCTACACGAAGAAAAACGCCGGCGCTCAGGATGCGCATGAGGCGATCCGTCCGACGTCGCCGTTACGCGAGCCGGAGGAGATGAAGCCATTCCTCTCGAGAGATCAGTTTCGGCTCTACAAGCTGGTCTGGGAGCGGTTCCTGGCCAGCCAGATGTCTTCGGCCGTGCTGGACACGATGACCGTCGATCTGAACATCGGCTCCGTCGTCTTTCGGGCGACGGGCTCCAAGCTCAAGTTCCCCGGCTTCATGAAGGTGTACGTCGAGGGCAATGACGACGGCACGACCGAGGAAGACAAATTCCTGCCGCCGCTCGCCGTAGGCGATAAGGTGGAGCGGGAAGAGATCGAGCCGAAGCAGCACTTCACTCAGCCGCCGCCACGTTATACAGAAGCTCGGCTAGTACGCACGCTTGAGGAGCTGGGCATCGGACGCCCGAGTACGTACGCGCCGACCCTGGAGACGATCCAGAAGCGCGGCTACGTGGCGATCGAGGAGAAAAAATTCGTACCGACCGAGCTGGGCGACCTCGTCATCCAGTTGATGGAGGAGTTTTTCCCCGAGATCCTCGATGCGGAGTTCACCGCCCATATGGAGGACGACCTCGACCATGTCGAGGAAGGCAGCGAGGATTGGGTGAAGGTGCTGGCTTCGTTCTACTCGTCCTTCGAGAAGCGGCTGGAGGTCGCTGAGGAAGAGATGAAGGAGATCGAGATCCAGGATGAAGTGTCCGATGAGATCTGCGAGAAGTGCGGACGTCATCTCGTCTACAAGATGGGACGCTTCGGCAAGTTCCTCGCATGCTCCGGATTCCCGGAATGCCGCAATACGAAGCCGATCATCAAAGAGGTCGGCGTCGCTTGTCCGCAGTGCAAGGAAGGCAAGGTCATCGAGCGGCGCAGCAAGAAAGGTCGGATCTTCTACGGCTGCGATCGTTATCCCGAATGCGACTATGTGTCCTGGGACAAACCAGTCAGCAAGCCTTGTCCTTCCTGCGGCTCAGCGATGGTGGAGAAGCGCAACCGGAGCGGCGGAAAGCTCAAATGCACGTCGTGCGACCATACCGAGGAGCTGCCGGAAGAGCAGGAAGCGTGAGGCAATAGAAATCAAAAGCGTACTTTTTGAACCACCTCTCCATAAATTCAAGTTCAAAAAGTTCGGTTTTCAGCACCGAGAAGGTTGAAGGCAGGAGGAAATGAGGAGCGGAGCGTAGTGGCAGCTACGTGAGCACCTAAGCAGAGGCTTACGAAGCTAGTTTCCCTTGGAAACTCTCATCCGACTGCCTTCAAGATTCGATGCCGATTAAGCTTCAAGAGTTGCTTCGTGATCAAAAGCGTACTTTTTGAACCACCTTTAGGAAGTAGGGAAATGCATTGACATTGAGTGAAAATAAACCACACGTAACCGTCGTAGGCGCAGGACTCGCAGGCAGCGAGGCGGCGTGGCAGATCGCCTCGCAGGGCGTCCCGGTTACGCTATACGAGATGCGCCCGGTGAAGCGAACGCCGGCGCATCATACTGACAAATTCGCCGAGCTCGTCTGCAGCAACAGCCTCCGCGCCAATGGCCTGGCCAACGCCGTAGGCGTGCTGAAGGAGGAGATGCGGCGACTCGACTCGCTCATCCTCGCCAGCGCCGACCGCCATGCCGTGCCGGCGGGCGGGGCGCTCGCGGTTGACCGCGAGGGCTTCTCGGCGGCCGTCACCGGCGCGCTGCGCGAGCATCCGCTTATCGAGGTGCGCACGGAGGAGCTGACCGAGATCCCGAGCGAGGGGATCGTTGTCATCGCTACCGGTCCGCTCACGTCGCCTGATCTCTCGCAGCAGATCCAGCAGCTGATGGGCGAGGAGTACTTTTACTTCTACGACGCGGCAGCGCCGATCGTCGAGAAGGACTCGCTCGATATGAGCAAGGTATATCTGGCCTCCCGTTATGACAAGGGTGAGGCTGCTTACCTCAACTGCCCAATGACCGAGGAGGAGTTCGAGCGCTTTTACGAGGCGTTGGTCGAGGCCGAGACGGCAGAGCTCAAGGAGTTCGAGAAGGAGATCTACTTTGAAGGCTGCATGCCGATCGAGGTGATCGCGGGGCGCGGCAAGCAGACGCTGCTGTTCGGCCCGATGAAGCCGGTCGGGCTCGTCAATCCGCATACCGGCAAGCTGCCGCACGCGGTCGTCCAACTGCGCCAGGACAATGCGGCGGGCACGTTGTATAACCTGGTGGGCTTCCAGACCCATCTGAAGTGGGGCGAGCAGAAGCGCGTGCTCTCGCTGATCCCCGGGCTGGAGCAGGCAGAGTTCGTGCGGTACGGTGTGATGCATCGCAATACATTTATCAATTCTCCCCGGCTGCTGAAGCCGACCTACCAATTCAAGTCCAGAGACACGCTGTTCTTCGCAGGTCAGATGACGGGCGTCGAAGGGTATGTCGAATCGGCAGCCTCCGGGCTGCTAGCCGGCATGAACGCCGGACGGCTGGCCCAAGGGCTCGATCCGCTCGTGCTGCCGTCGGAGACGGCGCTCGGCAGCATGGCTGAGTACATCACGACCGCCGACTTCAAGCACTTCCAGCCGATGAACGCCAACTTCGGTTTGTTCCCGCCGCTCGGGCAGCGGATCCGCAACAAAAAGGAGAAAAACGAGCAGATCGCCAATCGCGCGTTAGAGGCGCTCGCTCGGTATCAGGAAGCTAATCTGCAAAGGGGGTAAAGCGGATGGAGATGCAGTTTCATGCGACGACAATATGCGCGGTGCGCCACGGCGGCAAAGCCGCAATTGCCGGAGACGGCCAGGTTACCTTCGGCAACAGTATGGTGATGAAGGGCACTGCTAAGAAGGTTCGGCGGCTGTATCGCGGTCAGGTTGTGGCCGGATTCGCCGGTTCGGTCGCGGATGCGATCACCTTGTTCGAGAAGTTCGAGGCCAAGCTGGAGGAGCATCACGGCAATCTGCAGCGGGCGGCGGTCGAGCTGGCCAAGGACTGGCGCTCGGACCGGGTGCTGCGCAAGCTCGAAGCGATGATGATCGTCATGGACGCAGGCGGCATGCTGCTCGTCTCGGGCAATGGAGAGATCATCGAGCCAGATGACGACGTGCTGGCGATCGGCTCCGGGGGCAGCTTTGCGATGGCGGCTGCGCGGGCGCTCAAGCGTCATGCGACCGAGCTGGATGCCAAGGAGATGGCCCGCTCTGCTCTGGAGATCGCTGCTGACATCTGCGTATTTACCAACCATAACATCATCGTCGAAGAAATCTAAAGAAGCGTCGGACAGGGCCTGAGATAGCGGAATCGACCTGCAGAAGATGGAGGGATAGCTAAGATGAGCAACGGATCATTGACACCGCGTCAGATCGTCGCGGAGCTGGATAAATATATCGTCGGTCAAAAACAGGCGAAACGTTCGGTCGCTATAGCGTTGCGGAACCGTTACAGACGCAGCCGGCTCGACGAGGCGATTCGGGATGAGATCGTGCCGAAGAACATCCTCATGATCGGACCGACCGGCGTCGGCAAGACCGAGATCGCTCGCAGATTGGCGAAGCTGGTGCAAGCGCCGTTCGTCAAGGTCGAGGCAACCAAATTTACCGAAGTCGGCTATGTCGGCCGCGATGTCGAGTCGATGGTGCGGGATCTGGTGGAGACGGCAATCCGTATGGTCAAGGTCGAGCGAACCGAGCAGGTCAAGGACAAAGCCGAGCAACAGGCCAACGAACGGCTCGTCGAGCTGCTGGTGCCTTCGACGAGCAAGGCGAAGCCGCAGCGCAATCCGTTCGAGATGATCTTCGGCAACCAGCAAAATCAGGAAGCAGAGCAGCCAAGCGAGACGGACACGTCGATCCTCGACCGCCGCAAACAGGCGAAAGCGCGACTCGATGCGGGCGAGCTGGAGCAGGAGATCGTCGAGATCGAGGTCGAGGACAATGCGCCGAATATGCTCGACATGCTCGCCGGCCAGGGCAACGAGGGCATGGGGATGAACATGCAGGAAATGTTCGGACAGTTCCTGCCCAAAAAGATGCGCAAGCGGAAGCTGCCTGTCAAGGATGCGCGCACCGTGCTCACCCAGCAGGAGGCGAACAAGCTGATCGACATGGATGACGTCATCCAGGAGTCGGTTACTCGCGCCGAGCAGTCGGGTATCATCTTCATCGATGAGATCGACAAGATCGCCGCGCCGTCTCGCGGCTCTGGACCCGATGTATCGCGGGAAGGCGTGCAGCGCGATATTTTGCCGATCGTCGAAGGCTCGACCGTGATGACCAAATACGGTCCGGTTCGTACCGACTATGTGCTGTTCGTAGCGGCGGGGGCTTTTCATGTCGCCAAGCCTGCGGACCTGATCCCGGAGCTGCAGGGGCGTTTTCCGATTCGCGTCGAGCTGAGCAGCCTGACGTTGGAGGATTTCGTCAGCATCCTGACCGAGCCCAAAAACGCGCTTACGAAGCAATACACCGCGTTATTGGAGACGGAAGGCATCGAGGTGCAGTTTTCCGAATCGGCGATCCGGGAGATCGCTTCGATCGCAGCCGACGTCAATCGCAATACTGAAAATATCGGCGCCCGCAGACTGCACACGATTCTGGAGAAGCTGCTTGAAGACCTGTCCTTCGAGGCACCGGATCTCAATCTGGAGCAGATGGTGATTACGCCGGAGTATGTGCGGGACAAAGTCGGAGATATTGCACAGAATCGCGATTTGAGTCAATATATACTGTAAGAGTGTTCACAGCGGCAACAGTGGCAAGACGTTGCTTAGATCGTAGGAGGCCAGGGCATGACTTTACTTGCAAAAACAAGAACGCTGAACCGGTTGCTGCAACGAGCGGCCGGCAAGGCGCTGAACTTCCGGGAGATGGCAGAGGTGCTATGCAGCACGATCCAGGCCGATGTGTTCGTCGTCAGTCGACGCGGCAAGGTGCTGGGCAGCGCGGCGGTCGGGGTGTGGGAGCATGAGCTGCTGCGCTCCTCGGGCGATGAGCTGCGGTTCCCGGAGGAGAGCAATGACCAACTGCTTCAGGTGCAGGAAACCGCAACGAACGTGCAGGCGGACGAACGGCTCAGTCTGTCGACGCCTGATGTTCGGATGAAGGGCATCCTGACGATTATTCCGATCCAGGGCGGAGGCGACCGCTTAGGTACGGTCGTGCTTGCACGCCAAACCGATTCGTTCGACGACGATGACCTGATCCTGGCAGAGTATGGCTCGACGCTGATCGGCATGGAGATATTGCGCGAGCGTGCCGAAGAAGTCGAGCTGGAAGCGAGAAGCCGCGCCGTCGTATCGGTCGCGGTTAGTTCCTTGTCCTTCAGCGAGCTTGAAGCCGTCGAGCATATTTTCGAGGAGTTGGGCAGCCGGGAAGGGCTGTTGGTCGCGTCCAAGGTAGCCGACCGGGTAGGCATTACCCGCTCGGTGATCGTTAATGCGCTACGCAAGCTCGAAAGCGCCGGCGTCATCGAGAGCCGTTCGCTCGGCATGAAAGGAACGTATATCAAAATCCTTAACGAGCAGTTGATCCATGAATTGAACAAAATAAAAATATGAGAGCTTCCTCATTCAACTCTCATTTCAAGAGTTGGAAGCGAGCGGCAAGTTGCTATGGAATTGGGATGTAATTAGGCACATAGCCCGAAGGGGCACCTTGCGGCAACTGATGATTATTTTGCGATAGTCATCATTATTTTTTTCAATATTATGCGAATCGTCATAAAAAAACAGGTATTTGTACCCTTGAACGCCCTATCCGAGATAAAAGATAGGGCTTTTTTCTTATTGTTATATAAATGGGAATTATGGAATATTATCTATGTGGCAAGGATCGACAAACATTTCTCATTATTTTAATAAAGATTTGTCGAAGAAAGAAGGAAAGATGTGGACGGTGTTGAATAGTATTAGTTACCGCATTATGGAGAAATGGGGGGTTCGTCATTGAAAGTGTTGAACGGCGCGGCATTTGACCGATTGCAGCAAGCGATCAAGGCTGCCGAACTCAGACAAGGCGTCATATCGAATAATGTCGCCAATGTCGACACGCCTTTTTTCAAACGATCGGAGCTTGTTTTTGAGGACTATCTCGAAAAAGCGATGGAACAGCCGCAAGGCAACGGGCTGCCGGTAAAAAGGACCCATGCCAGGCACATGATTCCTGGGCAATTGAGTCGATCGGCAGAGATGCAGGTCGTCACGGATCATTCCACAGCGATGAACAATAACGTCAATAACGTCGACGTTGACCGGGAGATGTCGCTGCTCGCCAAAAATCAGCTGCGCTACAATCTGTTGATCAGCCAGATGGGCCACGATGTAAAAATGATGCGAACCGCGATCGAAGGGAGAGTATAACGGATGAAGCTGTCGAACGGGTTTGATGCAAGCAGCTCGGCGCTGACCGCGCAGCGGTTCCGGATGGACATCATCTCCTCCAATATTGCCAATGCCGAAACGACCAGAGGTCGTCTGGTCAACGGAGTGTTCGAGCCGTATACACGCAAAATGGCAGTGATGTCACCGATCCAGCCGAAGTTCGCCGACATCCTCGGCAAGGAGATGTCGTCCGGCGGACAGGCCGGAGGCGTAAAGGTGACTCAGGTCATGGAGGATCGGACACCACCCAAGCTGGTCTATAATCCCAGTCATCCCGATGCAGATCCGCAAGGATATGTCAAAATGCCCAATGTCGACGTCCTCAAGGAGATGGTGGATATGATCTCCGCGACCCGCTCCTATGAAGCAAATGTCACAGCCTTGAATGCGACAAAAGCCATGTTTACCAAAGCATTAGAGATCGGCAGAGCCTAATATTACCCCGGGAGGAACGAGATCATGATAGGCAACCTTTTGCTGCAACCGGCAGCCGCTGCGGCCACGACGCAGCCGCACAACCTCCAGACCAAGACGACACCGGCCCAGATGTCCCAGGACTTCAGTCAGTACCTGAAGGAAGCCATCGACGGTGTTGCCGCCCAAGAGAAAGGGGTACATAACGTAACAGATCGTTTCATCGTCGGCCAAGCCGACGTATCGGAAGTCATGGTCGCTGCCAATCAGGCGCACCTCACGCTGCAATTGACCGCCCAGGTCCGCAACAAAGTCATCGAGTCCTACCAGGAAATCATGCGTATGCAGCTCTAATCCGGCATAGTCGAAGCAAAGAGAGGTGAAATCGTGAACGAGAGGATCGCCCAATATCGAGAGCGGGTGGCTAGGTATTGGATGAATTTTACGGGGAAACAAAAAATCATGTTGGGCGTTGCCGTTGGATTGTTGATCTTGTCGGTCATCGTGCTGACGTACCTGTTCTCCCGGACAGAATACGAGATGGTGTTCAAGGACCTCGACGCTGCCGATACGGCCGCGATTACAGAATATCTCCAAAGCAACAACGTTCTGTATGAGCTCGGGCCGGATGGCTCCAGCATCCTGGTGCCCAGCGCTGTCGCCTCCAAGATCAGAATGGAGGTTGGCGCGCAAGGGTTGATCCAGAACGGATCCATCGGCTTCGAATCCTTTGGGACCAGCTCCTCGACCTTTGGTCGGACCGACAATGAGTTCAACGTCATGTATCGAAACGCGCTTAACGGCGAGATTCAGCGACTCCTCAACGGGATGAAGGGTGTACAAAGCTCGCGCGTACTGATCAATCTCCCGGAAGAAACGGTGTTCATGACCCCCGGCGAGCCGGAGCGCGCATCGGCATCAATCAATATGCAATTCAAGCTTGGACATACGCCTAGCCAAGCAGAGATCGACGGCTACTTTAATCTCGTCAAGACGGCGGTGCGCAATCTGAGCGTCGAGGACATCACGATTACAAGTCCAGAAGGGGAGCTGTTCCCAAGCGAGCTGTCGGCGGGCAGCAGTCTGACGACCCAGCCGGTAGACGCCCAGTTCCAGATCCAGCGCAAGTTCGAAGGCGAACTGCGGAAGACGATCCAGAGCTACCTCGGCCGCATCTACGGTGTGGATCGCGTCAACGTAAGCATCATCAGCAGTCTGAACTTCGATCAAAAAAACTCGACGGAATCGCTCGTCGTGCCATTGCCAGAAAACAACAACAACGGCATCATCATCTCCCAGGCGGAGACGAACGCCTCGGCTACCGGATCGGATGCTGCGACAGGCGGCGTAGTCGGAACAGGCGAGACGGATGTGCCAGGCTATCAAGCGGCGGATGGAGCCGGGACTTCCAGCTCAGAGGAATCGTCCAGGACGACCAATTATGAAGTAAGTCGGATCACGAATCAAATCGTGTCGGCTCCTTATCAGGTCAAAGATTTGTCGATTAGTGTCGGATTGGCGACAGACACCATCTCGGAGGAGAGTCGCACCGAGCTTAATCGTTATCTCACCTCGATCGTCGTCGCGCAGCTGCGCGACTCGGGACAAAATGTCGATGACGCCAATCTGATGGCCCAGAAAGTATCGCTCTTCGCCCAGCCGTTCGTAAGTCTGGAGGAGGAGGGAGGATCGTCCGGACTATCGACGCCATGGATGATTGGTCTTGGTGCCCTGGCCCTGGTGCTGGTAGGCGGCGCGGCCTATATGATCGCAGCCCGCAGACGCAATCGTGCGCTCGCCGAAGAGCAAGCGCAGGAAGAGGAACTGCTGGAGACAGCGCAGGTCGAGTATCCGACGATCGATCTGGAGAACGTCGGCAACGAAAGTCAGGTTCGCAAGCAGTTGGAACAGCTCGCCAAGCGCAAGCCGGATGAATTCGTCAATCTGCTCCGCACTTGGCTCGTAGACGAATAGAGGTGACCACGATGGCCAAAACAATGCAAGGATTGACCGGACGCCAGAAGGCGGCCATCCTGCTGATCACGCTGGGACCGGAGGTCTCGGCCCAGATCTTCAAGCATCTGCGGGAGGACGAGATCGAGCAACTGACGCTTGAGATCGCCAATGTTCGCAAGGTGGACAGTCTCGACAAGGAGACGATCCTCGGCGAGTTCCATCAGATCTGCATGGCGCAGGAATACATCTCCCAGGGCGGCATCGCCTACGCGAAGACGATCCTCGAGAAGGCACTCGGCGAGCAAAAGGCGCTTGATGTCATCAACCGCCTGACGGCGACGCTGCAGGTGCGGCCGTTCGACTTTGCGAGAAAAGCCGATCCAAGCCAAATTCTGAACTTTATCCAGAACGAAAACTCGCAGACGATCGCGCTCGTGTTGTCTTATCTGCAGTCCGAGCAATCCTCGGCGATCCTTTCGTCGCTGCCGCAGGAAAAGCAAGCCGATGTCGCGCGTCGGATCGCGCTCATGGACAGCACGTCGCCTGAGGTCATCTCGCAGGTGGAACGTATCCTCGAGCAGAAGCTGTCTGCGACTGTTACTCAAGATTACACCACTGCAGGCGGTATTGAATCAATTGTTCAAATATTAAATGGCGTCGATCGCGGCACCGAGCGGACGATCCTCGACTCGCTGGAGATTCAGGACCCGGAGCTGGCGGAGGAGATCAAGAAGCGGATGTTTGTCTTCGAGGATATCGTCAACATCGACAACCGCTCGATCCAGCGGATCATTCGCGACATCGAAAATGCCGATCTGCAGCTGGCGCTCAAGGTGGCCAGCGAGGAGGTGCGCGATGCCGTATTCCGCAACATGTCGAAGCGGATGTCCGAAACCTTCAAGGAAGAGATGGAGTTTATGGGACCGGTCAGGCTGCGTGACGTCGAGGAGGCGCAGACGCGCATCGTAGCGACGATCCGCAGACTGGAGGAATCCGGCGAGATCATTATCGCTCGCGGCGGAGGAGATGATATCATTGTCTAATTTGATTAAATCCTCGCATGTCGTCCCGCTCGAGGAGCTGCGGCGGCTGCAATGGGAAGACCGCTATGCTGCGCTGTATCAGCCCCCAGTAGAGGAAGCGGCGGATACGGCGCCTGCGGGTCCGGACGCGGAGACGATCTCGCTCCGGGATCAAATTATCAGTGATGCGGAAGCCTTCGCAGCCGAGCGAATCCAGGAGGGCAGGGCAACCGCAGACCGCCAGCTGGCCGAAGCGCAGGAGACGATCGAGCAGTGGTGGGAAGCCCGCCGCAGCTCGGATCTCCAGGTAGTCGAGGAGGCGCGCCAGTCGGGTGCCGAGCAAGGCTATCGCGAGGGCTACGAGCAGGCACAGGCAGATATCGAGCAGCAGTGGCAAGGCATCATGGCCGAGGCCAGGCAGATGCTCGAGGATGCGTACAAGATGCGCGAGTCGATCATCCAGGAGGCGGAGCCGTTCGTCGTCGATCTGAGCTGTGCGATCGCCGAGAAGGTGATCGGCAAGCAACTCGCCGATATGCCCGAGCTGGCGCTCGAGCTGATCCGCAAGTCGCTGGCGCGGCGGCGGGAGCAAGGCGTCATTACGCTCTGCGTAGCTCCGGGCCAGCTTGCATTCGTGCAAGCAGCGCGCGAGGAGCTGGCGCTGGTCATCGATTCGCAAGCCGAGCTCCGTATTCTTCCGGATGCTTCGGTCAAGGATCGGGGCTGCGTCATTCGTTCGTCATTTGGCAGCATCGACGCTCGCATCGATACGCAGCTCGAGGAGATCAAGCGCGAGCTGACACAGCTGGCGCTGCAGGGCGAGGAGCGTGAAGCCGATGAATCGCCAAGCCTTTGATCTGTCGCGTTATACCGAGCATCTGCGGACGATCGATCCGGTGCGGGTCAACGGCAAGGTAACCCAGGTCATCGGACTGACGGTGGAGTCGGAGGGACCAGATGCCAGCGTCGGTGACGTCTGCCTCATCTATCCCGCCAAGGCAGCCAAGCCGATCAAGGCCGAGGTCGTAGGCTTTCGTGACAACAAGGTTATCTTGATGCCGCTCGGCGATCTGCAGTCGATCGGACCGGGCTGCGATGTCGTCGGTACCGGCAAGCCGCTCACCGTACAGGTTGGGTCGGAGCTGCTCGGCAAGGTGCTGGACGGTTTGGGGCAACCGCTCGACGGCTCATTCATCCCGAAGCGGATGCCGCATTACTCGACCAACAATCTGCCAGGCAATCCATTGGCGCGTCCTCGCGTACAGGAGCCGCTCAGCATCGGCGTGCGGGCGATCGACGGACTGCTCACGGTTGGCCGCGGACAGCGGGTCGGCATCTTTGCTGGCTCAGGCGTCGGCAAGAGCACGCTGCTCGGCATGATCGCACGCAACACCTCGGCTGACGTCAATGTGATCGCCCTGATCGGCGAACGGGGGCGCGAGGTGCTGGAGTTTATGGAGAAAGACCTTGGTCCTGAAGGCTTGGCGCGATCCGTGGTCGTCGTCGCGACCTCTGATCAGCCGGCCTTGATCCGGATGAAGGGAGCGCTCATCGCTACGTCGATCGCCGAATATTTCAGGGACCGCGGCTTGAACGTGATGTTGATGATGGATTCTGTCACACGTTATGCGATGGCGTTGCGGGAGGTTGGACTGGCGATCGGCGAACCGCCGGCGACGAGAGGGTATACGCCGTCGGTTTTCGCAGCGTTGCCCAAGCTGCTCGAGCGGGCCGGGACCGGACCAAGCGGCTCGATCACCGCCTTTTATACCGTATTGGTCGATGGCGACGATATGAACGAGCCGATCGCCGACGCGGTGCGGGGCATCCTGGACGGCCACATCGTGCTCAGCCGGGCGATCGCGCACAAGGGCCACTACCCGGCGATCGATATTTTGCAGTCGGTCAGCCGCGTCATGAAGGAGATCGTCACCGAGGAGCACCAGGACGCGGCCAACGAGCTGAAGCGGCTGCTCGCGGTCTATCGGGATTCCGAGGATCTGATCAATATCGGCGCTTACCAGAGCGGCTCCAATCGCGAGATCGACAGAGCGATTGAGTATATCGACCGGATTAATGGCTACACGCAGCAAAAGACGACGGAGAACGTCGGGTTGGATGATTCGATCCGTCGTTTGCTAAACGATTTTTACAGGAGCTGATCACGGACGATGGCGAAGTTTCACTACCCGTACCAAAAAATCGTCGATCTGAAATCGAGCGAGCGCACGCAGGCCGAATGGATCCTGTCCACGGCGCTAGGCAAGCTGCAGGACGAGGAGCGGACGCTCGATGAGCTGCGCCGGGAAAAGGCGCAAAGACAGGAAGAGATGATGCATTCGGCCAGTCGTGTCGTATCGTTATCTCAGCTGCGCATCAGTCAGGACTATATCCGTTTCCTCGATGAGTGCATCGAGCGCAAGCTTGATGACGTATGCAGCGCCAGACGCGATGTCGAGATCAGTCAGGGCAAGCTGACCGACAAGATGATGGACGAGAAGGTATGGTTGAAGGCCAGGGAGAAGTCAGCGTTCCGGTTCCGGCAGGAGCTGCTGCTTCGGGAGCAGAATGAGCTGGACGAGATGGCGTCGGTCCGCTACGTATCGCCGGCCCATTCCTAGCTGAGCCGCATCTGGCGGGTGTTGAGCATTTCCCGAGGAGGGGTGAAAGTGACGGAAGTAGAGGCTGAGAAAGGGTACAGCGGATGGGAACGGTTTTTATTTTTTATCGTGCCGATCCTGTTCACGGTGCTGCTCCTCGGCGCATTGGTAATTGTATTCAACGACGATCTTCGCAACAAAGCGCTCGCCTTGGGCAGCGAAATCCCGTTCGTCGGTTCCCTGCTGCCAAGCCCTCCGCAGACCGAGGAACAGATCGCCGCAGAGAAGGAAAAGGCGGCAGCGAAAAAGGACGACGATCAGCTAGGGGACCTGCAAGCATTGCTGCTCGCCAAGGAAGCCGAACTGACAGCAGCAACGGCGGCGGCGGCCAAGGCCGAGGAGCTGGCGAGCAACCTCCAGCGCGAGGTCGATCAGCTCAAGCGGGTCAGCGAAGAGCAGCAGCTCGACGACCAAGCCTATACGGACAATATTAAAAGCCTGGCTACCATGTATGCGCAAATGACGCCAAGCAAGGCGGCGCCGATCCTGCAGAGCATGACCACCGACGAAGCGGTGCTTATCCTTGGCGCGTTGCGGCCGGAGGATCGGGTACGGATCATGGAGAAGCTGTCGCCGACGTTTGCGGCCGATGTCACTGCCAAGATGAAGGACGCGATTCCGGCGAAGGACCAGCAGATCGCCGCGTTGCAGGCGCGGCTGGAGCAGCAAGACAAAGCATCGTCGCCGCCAACGACCCAGCTCGATGAGGCGCAACTGAGCGCTACCTTCTCCACCATGGATGCGAAAAGCGCTGCCGAGCTGCTGCTGAAGATGGCGGATCTGAGCCCGAGCAAGGTGTTGCGGATCTTGAATGCGGTCAATGCGAATGCCAGATCGTCGATCGTCGCAGAGATGTCTTCGCAGAACAAGGAGATTACGGCGCAACTGGTAGCGAAGCTGATGCCGGGCTAGATGGGACGCCGAGAAAGAGGATGAAAGGAGGTGAAACATAATGAATATGAGTGCAATACCAGCACCAATGGTCATCTCCACCGAAGCGGGAGCGCAAGGTCAGGCAACAGGTCAGGGCGCGGCGAGCGGCAATAGCGGCTTCGCAGGCGTGCTCACGCAGGTCGGCTCGGCCACACCCTCTACGGTCTCAGCAACCGCGACGACCGGGAGCAACATTGGCTTGCTGAATCTGCCCCATTGGCAGATGCCCCTCACGGAGGGCGAGGTAGGCGGATTGCTGCAGCTGCTGGTCCAGCAAATGCGCTACAGCGACAAGGATGCCGCCGATCTGGCTCCAGCGGAGGAAGCGCAATATGAAGCGGTCATGGAGCAAATCCAGGCGCTGCTCATCGCGATGGGGATGATGTCCCCGGCGCAGACGGGCACGTCAGGCGTAGCGACTCAGTCGCCAGACGCTGCGGACGCGCTCGGACAGACGGCTACTGAAGCGTTGCCGACCGATCGTCACCAAGCGGTGTTGAAGGCGGTAGCGGCGCTCCTCGATCAGGGCGATCCTGCTACGCGTCAATGGTTCAGAACGGCTGTCGAGCCGCAGCTGACGAAGCTGCAGGAGCTGCTCTCCAGACCAATCCAAGTCGCTCCGTCCCAAGACACATCCGAGGTACCGATAGAACAGAAGAGCCAACAGGCGTCGCTGCAGCCGACCTCGGTCATCCATGCCGGCTCTCATCTGCAGCGCTTGAACCAGTGGTCTGCGCCTGCCGCAGCACTGGCCGCATCCCAACAAGCGGAAGCCGCTCCTGCTGAAGAGCAGACAGAGCTGACTGCCAAAGCCGACAATGGCCACGCGATGACGGCGACGCTGCAGGATCAGGTGCGCTGGCAGCCGCAGCAGCTGAGACCGCTGGTCGCACAGCCGGTGCCTGTAGCGCAGTTCGCGGACACGATGAGCGGGATGGTCATGAAGCAATTCGATGTGACAACCGTCAATGGCATCTCCGAGGCGCGCATCTCGCTGTTCCCTGAGCATCTGGGACAAGTCGATGTGAAGATTACGATCGTCGGCGGCCAGCTGACGGCGATGTTCACGGCTGAGAACGGGATAGCGCGCGAACTGCTGGAGAACAGCATGCATCAGCTTCGCGGCGCCTTGCAGCAGCAAGGACTGCAGGTCGAGCGGCTGCAGGTGACGCAGAGCGAACAACCGCAGCAGCAGACGTTCCAGGAGCAGCGTCAGCCTGGCTCCGGTCAGCAGCATGCCTCCTCCGAGCAGCACAAGTCGCCGCGCGCCAGCGCAGCCGAAGACAGCTTTGAGGAAGAGCTGAGCCATGAAGCGGTACGGCAGGAGCTCGATTACGGCAGCGCGATTAACGTCACGGCTTAGAACGGAGGTGGAGCGTCAATGGCAGACATTCAAGGAACGAAAAACATTTGGCCCATATACAGCAAAAACAATGTGTCGCTGACGAAGCCGAAGGACGATACGCTGGGCAAGGACGATTTCCTGAAAATCCTCATCACCCAGTTGAAGTATCAGGACCCGATGCAGCCGATGCAGGACCGCGACTTCATCGCCCAAATGGCACAGTTCTCCTCTGTAGAGCAGATGATGAACATGGCCAAGGAGATGACTTACCTGCGGCATAACATGGGGACGGCCTCCAGCATGATCGGCAAGACGATCGAATGGAGCGAAATCGCAGAAACCGGTCAAAGCGTCCGCTACACCGGAGAGGTGAGCGCGATCGTCATGAAGGAAGGCATCCAGTACGCACAGGTTGGCGATTGGTTCGTGCCTGTCGAGGAGATCGAAACAATTACCGTCGCTAGCTCCAGCTCGAGCGAAGGGGTTGAGCCCGATGCATGAGTCGATCCGGATCGGCCAGTTGTTCCCCGCGCAGTCCGCTCCGCTTGGCGTTAAGTCAGCGACTGCCAAACCAGCGTCTGGAGCGACCGAATTCCAAAAGCTGCTGGATGAGACGGAGCTGCGCTTCAGTCACCATGCGGAGACGAGGATGAAGCAACGCGGCATTACGCTAAAGCCCGAGCAGCTCGAGAGCATCAAGACGGCGATCGATCAGGCAGAGGCCAAGGGTGCCAGAGACTCGCTTGTTATGATGAAGGATCTGGCGATGATCGTCAATGTGCCGAGTCGCACCGTCGTGACGGCGATGTCCGGTCAATCGATGCAGCATCATGTGTTTACCCAGATCGACAGCGCAGTTGTCATTCCATAAAAGAAAACGGGCTGGACCTAACGAGGGGGCCCGGGACTGTGGACCGATAGAAGCAGTCCATGAGCAACACTAACTATCTTTAATCCATAGGAGGCAGATTCCTTTATGTTGAGATCGATGTACTCCGGCGTGTCCGGCATGCGCGGCTTTCAGACGAAGCTTGATGTGATCGGCAACAATATCGCTAATGTCAATACGGTTGGCTTTAAGGCCGGACGGGTGATGTTCAAGGATATCCTAAGCCAGACGGTAGCTGGCGTGACAGCGCCGGTAGAGGGAGAGACCGGCGGCGTCAATGCCAAGCAGATCGGTCTGGGCGTGACGATCTCCGCGATCGATACGGTGCATACGCCGGGCAGCGCCATGACGACCAATGTGCCGACCGACCTGCGGATCGATGGCGACGGCTTCTTCGGCGTCAAAGTGAACGAGGATCAAGAGACGCCGTTCCTGACGCGCGCCGGCGACTTCAAGCTCGATGCCAACCGGCAGCTGGTCAATAGCGACGGACTGTTCGTCGTCGATGCGGAAGGCGGCATCATTACACTCGATGAAGCGGTGACGAGCTTCTCGATCTCCAGCAATGGCAATATTATCGCGGTCAATGCCGATGGTACGACCGAGCCGACAGACATCTTCATTGGCGTAGCGGTCGTGACCAATCCAGGCGGGCTCGAGAAAATCGGCGGCAATCTGTACCGAGTGACTCCAAACGCCACAGCGGGCGGAGAGTTCGAAATGGGCGCTGCCAACGACGTCGAGGCCGGCTCCGGCGCCATCGTCCCTGGCCAGCTGGAGATGTCCAACGTCGATCTGACCAGCGAATTCACAGAGATGATCGTCGCTCAGCGCGGGTTCCAGGCGAACTCCCGCATCATTACGACATCGGATGAGGTGCTGCAGGAGGTCGTTAATCTGAAACGTTAATCGTGAAAGCTCGATCAAAGGCTGAGGCGGCTCGCCGCCTCGCCTGATTTTACAGGGGGAAGATCATGATAACTGTAACGCGTCTGAATCACTCCAAGCTGACCGTCAATGCGCTGCTGATCGAGCTCGTCGAGGAAGTGCCGGATACGCTCATCACGCTGACGACGGGCAAGAAGTTTCTGGTTCTTGAGAGCGCCGAGCAAGTCATCGAACAGGTACAGGCTTACCTCCGCGCCATTGGTGTAAATGCAGCTTCAATAAAAAGCAATCTCACGGAGGAGTAGACGCGATGAAACGAATGTTGCCTTGGCTCATTACCATTTTGCTATCCATCACCCTCATTGCCATCGTTGCTGTTTTTCTGTACAACCAGTTTCTCAATCCAAGCTCGGCCTCCCCTGCGGAGCAGGCGGCAAACAGCGTGCAGGATGTCAAGCCGAATCAACTGAGCGCAGACAAGCGAGTGGAGCTGACGTCAGAGATTACCGGCATTCGGACGAATCTGTCCGAGCTGAATTTCCTTGTACAGATGAGCTTTGCGTTCCAGTTGGATTCAAAGAAAACAAAAGAAGGCTTCGACAAAATTAAAGAGATCGAAATTAAACCGATCATCGTGCGCACGCTGGCAGATATGACGTCAGAGCAGATGCAAGGCTCCAAAGGCAAGGATGAGCTGGCTGCCCGTCTGCTGAACACGATTAATCCGATCCTGCCAGAAGGCGGCAAGCTGACCAAAGTCGAGATTACGGAATTTTTCATGCAGCGTATCTAGCGTATCTAATGAAAGGAAAGCCCGTTTTCTTAACGTAAGAGGAGGAGAGAAAATGGTTGATGTCTTATCGCAAAATGAAATAGATGCGCTTTTGGCGGCTCTCTCTTCCGGCGAGATGGATGCGGAGGAGCTCAAAAAAGAAGAGACGCAAAAGAAGATCAGAGCTTACGACTTCAAACGCGCCGTTCGCTTCTCCAAGGATCATATTCGCAGCCTGACGCGCATTCACGAGAACTACGCCCGGTTTTTGACGACCTATTTCTCGGCTCAGCTGCGCACCTTCGTTCAGATCAACGTGGTGCAGGTGGAGCAGCTGCCTTATGACGAGTTTATCCGCTCGATCCCGAAGATGACGATACTGAATATCTTTGAGGCGGAGCCGCTCGAGGGCAGAATGGTGCTCGAGGTGCATCCCAATGTCGCCTTCGCGATGCTGGATCGGCTGCTCGGCGGTCAAGGCTCCGCGCCGTCGAAGATTACGGCGCTGACCGAGATCGAGACGATGGTCATGGAGCGCATCTTCAGCCGCGCCTTCGAGAGTCTCCAGGAGGCATGGCGTACGATCATCGATCTGTCGCCGCGTCTCGAGGCGCTAGAGACCAATCCGCAGTTTATGCAGATCGTCTCTCCCAACGAGACGATCGCCCTGATCTCGCTTAGTACCAAAATCGGCGAAACGACGGGGATGATCAATCTGTGTATCCCGCATGTCGTCATCGAGCCGATCATGTCGCGTCTCTCGGTGCACCACTGGTTCGTCTCGCAGAAAAAAGCGAGAGCGCCCGAGGAAGTCGAGATGCTGCAGGCGCGGGTGCACAAAGCGAAGCTGCCCGTCGTCGCCGAGCTTGGCATGTCGTCGCTGTCTGTGCAGGAGTTTCTGGGGCTAGCGGTCGGCGATGTCATCTCCTTGAAGAAGCATGTGGATGAAGGACTGCATATTAAAGTCGGCGACAAGTTGAAGTTTATCGGCAGTCCGGGGTCGGTCAAGGACAGACTGGCTGTGCAGATAGACGAGATTGTGAGCGAAGGAGTGGAAGAGGATTATGACGAGTAAGGACTATCTCTCTCAGGAAGAGATCGATGCTCTGCTGCGCCAGTCTGCCGGTGAATCGGAAGAGACGTCGGTCAGCTCGGAATCCAATGAAATCGACGCCTACATAAGCGAGATGGAACAGGATGCGCTTGGCGAGATCGGCAACATCACCTTCGGCAGCGCGGCTACGGCGTTATCGACGCTGCTCGGCCGCAAGGTCGATATTACAACGCCTAAGGTGTCGATCATCAAACGCGAGGATCTCGACACGGAATTCCCCAAGCCGCATGTGGCGGTGCATGTCCATTATGTCGATGGCTTCCAGGGCATCAACTCTCTCGTCATCAAGACGCGCGACGCGCAAGTGATCGCCGATCTGATGCTGGGCGGGGAAGGCGATGTGACCGCGCAAGAGCTGAACGAGATCCACATCAGCGCCGTCCAGGAAGCGATGAACCAGATGATGGGCTCGTCGGCGACGTCGATGTCGACCATCTTCAACCGGTTCGTCAATATCTCGCCGCCGGGCATTGATATTCTCGATGTGAATAGCGGGGAAGGGGTCAACAATCTGCCGCCGGTCGACGTGTTCGTCAAGATTTCATTCTCGCTGAAGATCGGCGATCTGATCGATTCGACGATTATGCAGCTGTTGCCGGTTTCCTTTGCCAAGGAGCTGGTATCGACGTTGATGGGAAGCGCGGGAATGACGGAGGAGGCCGTCCCGGCCGCCTACAGCGAGCCTGCCGCCGCTTCGGTGGAACAGCCGGCTGACTACGCGCCGCCAGCGCCAAGTGCGCCGCCTGCCGCAGCTGCGCATCAGCCGCCGCCGGCGATGCCGCCGCAGCAAGCGCAGACGCCGCCGTATTATCCGGAGGGGCAGCCTTACGGGGCGCCGATGATGCCGCCGCCGGGACCGCACACCTACGGTGGAGGACTCAATCGCAACACCAATGTGCAGCCGGTGCAGTTCGCCAATTTCCAAGGCCCGTCGTACGCGCAAGGGGATGAGACGAACCTAAATTTATTGCTCGACATTCCTCTCAAAGTAACGGTAGAATTAGGAAGGACACAAAAGCAGATCAAGGATATACTTGAGCTGTCCCAAGGCTCCATCATTGAGCTGGACAAGCTGGCCGGCGAACCGGTTGACATTCTCGTCAATAACAAGCTGATTGCCAAAGGGGAGGTCGTTGTTATCGATGAGAATTTCGGTGTTCGAGTTACGGACATTGTCAGCCAGTGGGATCGCATACAAAAATTACAATAACATCTAGGAGGAAGAAGAACGATGGCAAACCGCATTTTGATCGTAGACGACGCTGCATTTATGAGAATGATGATCCGGGACATTCTGACGAAAAACGGCTACGAGGTCGTCGGCGAAGCGCAAGACGGCGCACAGGCGGTGGAGAAATACAAAGAGCTGAAGCCGGATCTGATCACGATGGATATTACGATGCCTGAGATGGACGGCATCTCGGCATTGAAGGAAATCAAAAAAATGGATGGCAACGCCAAGGTCATCATGTGCTCGGCGATGGGCCAGCAAGCGATGGTTATCGATGCGATCCAGGCGGGCGCCAAAGACTTTATCGTCAAGCCGTTCCAGGCTGACCGCGTAATCGAAGCCATCAAGAAGACGCTCGGCGGCTAGGCCGTACGCTTATGCGCGCACCGGCGCTTCTGACCGGACTGTGGGCGGGCGGAGCCTGGACCGTCTTGCCGTCCTATGCAGCCTCGGCTTCTGTCCCGGACGGAGGCGGCGAGGAGCTGCCTGCGGAGCTGCTCACAGATACCAGTATGGCAGGCAGCTTGCTGTGGGTCATTGTCTCCCTGTTATTAGTTATCGGATTAATTATACTGTTTGTGAAGTTTTTGGCCCAGCGCAGCCGAACTTTCGGCAGCAACCGCGCCATGCGCACGCTTGGCGGCGTCGGACTTGGTCCGAACAAGTCCTTGCAGGTTGTCGAGCTCGGCGGCAAAGTGTACATACTCGGCGTAGGCGAGAACATCTCGCTGCTGGACAAGGTTGAGGACCCTGAGGAGGCGGAGGCATTGCTCGCCCAGTTGGAGCAGTCTCCGCCCGGAGCAGTCTCGCTAGGCGGTCTGCTCGGCCGCTTGCGTGGCCGGGCCGAGCAGCCTCAGCCCGGCGAGGAGCTGTGGCAGACGCCGGCTTCCTTCCAGGATGTGCTGGATGAGAAGCTGCAGCGTCAAGCTGAGCGCAAGCAGCAGGTCAGGACGCTGCTGGATGACTCTAAGCAAAGGGATCGGTTGGATGAATGAAGATTAAGCTGCTCTATACGACTGTTGCACTGCTGTTGCTGACACTCGCGATACCGACGATAAGCTTCGCCGAGCCTTTGCCCGACATTAGCATCCAGATCGGGGAGGGCGATGGCCAGCCCGGCACTTCGGCGCTGTCGATCCTGCTCTTGCTGACCGTGCTCAGCGTGGCTCCGGCGATCCTGCTCATGATGACGTGCTTCACACGGATCGTTATCGTGCTTGGCTTCGTCCGGACCTCGCTAGGCACCCAGCAGATGCCGCCCAACCAGGTGCTGATCGGTCTGGCGCTGTTCCTGACCCTGTTCGTGATGGCGCCGACGCTATCCCAGGTGAACGAGGTCGCTTTGCAGCCCTATTTGAAGGGTGAAGTGACGCAGACGGAGGCGCTGACGCAAGCCGCTGTGCCGATGAAGGACTTTATGGTCAAGCATACGCGAGAGAAGGATCTGATGCTGTTTCTGAATTATACCGGCACGGAGCGCCCTTCAAGCGTCGATGATATTCCGATTACGGTGTTGATTCCATCGTATGTGCTCAGCGAGCTGAAGACGGCCTTTCAGATGGGCTTCATGATTTTCATCCCGTTTTTGATCATCGATATGGTTGTCGCCAGCGTACTGATGGCGATGGGGATGATGATGCTTCCGCCGATCATGATTTCGTTGCCGTTCAAGATTTTGTTGTTCGTACTGGTAGATGGCTGGTACCTAGTTGTCCGGTCGCTATTGCTTAGTTATAGCCCTTAAATTCAGTCCTTTCAGGGAGGGAACGCGTGATGAGTCCGGATTTTATCGTCGGTCTCGCGGGCCAAGCCGTCTACACGGTACTGAAAGCCTCTGCGCCGATGTTGATACTCGGGTTGGCCGTTGGCTTGATCGTCAGCGTCTTCCAGGCGACGACGCAGATTCAGGAGCAGACGCTTGCTTTTGTGCCGAAGATTGTAGCGGTCCTGTTGGCGGTACTGCTGTTTGGGCCTTGGATTCTCAATGTGCTGGTCGATTTTACTTATAATCTTCTGAACAACTTGCACAACTATATCGGATAGGCTGTGGATCGATGGATCTCTTCCTACAGGCAGTGCCTATTTTTTTACTTGTTTTTTGTCGAATCACCTCATTTTTCGTCGTCGCGCCGATCTTTTCGACGCGTGGGGTGCCGGCGATGGCCAAGATTGGCCTCGGGTTTTTCGTCTCCTTGATGGTATTTCTGGCGATGGGGCAGGAGCAGATGCCCGCGCTTAATGCGGAATACCTGCTTGTCGTCATTCGGGAGATCCTGATTGGCTTGCTGCTAGGCTTTGTGGCCTATTTGTTTTTTACGATCGTGCAGACGGCAGGTAGCTTCATCGATCTGCAGATGGGATTCGGGATGGCCAATGTCATCGATCCGATGACCGGCGTGTCGACGCCGATGCTGGGCAATTTCAAGTTTATTTTGTTAATCCTGATCTTCCTGTCGATGAACGGCCATCATTATCTGCTCATGGCCATCATGCAGAGCTACGAATGGATCCCGCTCGGCAATGAGCTGTATGCCAAGATCAGTCAGGGCAATATCAGTACCTTCCTGGTCGAGACATTTGCCTATACATTTATGCTGTCGCTGCAGATGTCGGCGCCGCTCGTCGTGGCGATGTTTCTGACGGACGTCGGTCTCGGCTTTCTCGCCCGTACAGCGCCGCAGTTCAACGTATTCGTCATCGGCATTCCGCTCAAAATTTTGGTTGGCTTCCTCATCCTCGCCATGCTGATGCCAGGGATGGTCGCCTTGTTCGGCCAGATCTTCGAGCAGATGTTCAGAGCGATGGAACAATTGCTTCATCTCATCAGCGCAGATTCAGGGGGGACGACATGAGCAGGTATCGCTGGCAGTTGGACTTGCAGTTGTTCTCGCAGGAGAAGACGGAGAAAGCGACCCCCAAAAAGAAGCAGGAGTCCCGCAAAAAAGGCCAGGTTGCCAAAAGCATGGAAATTCCTGCTGCATTGATCCTGCTGCTCACCGTACTAAGTTTCGTTATGTTAGGAGGTTATTATAAAGAACGGTTGCTCGGCATGCTTGGCTATGTGCTGGAGCATCAGCTGGTTATGCAAGTGACGCCGCAAAATGTGATGCCGCTTTTCTCAAGCCTAATTGTGAATGGATTAATCCTGCTCGCGCCATTGTTCCTGATCGTCATGGTCATTGCTTTGGCAGGCAATTACGCGCAGATCGGTTTTTTGTTCACTGGCGATCCGCTGAAAATGAAGTTTTCCAAGATTAACCCGATTGAAGGGTTCAAAAAAATTTTCTCGATGCGATCGGTGGTAGAATTCCTCAAAAGCGTATTGAAGATGACCGTTATTGGCGTACTGGTCTATATTACGATATCGGGCGAGCTGGAAAATATTTTGCGATTGTCACAGGTGTCGGTAGATGCCATCTTTTCCTTTGCCGCATCGCTGACCTTGTCGCTGGGTCTGAAGATCGGCGGCGTCCTGCTCGGATTGGCCATCCTGGACTATATCTATCAACGCTATGATTACGAAAAAAACCTTCGCATGTCGAAGCAGGACATCAAGGATGAATACAAAAAAACCGAAGGCAATCCGGTCATTAAGGGCCGGATTCGCGAAAAGCAACGCCGCATGGCGATGCAGCGGATGATGCAAGAGGTGCCCAAAGCCGATGTCATCATCACCAACCCGACACACTTCGCGATCGCTCTGAAGTATGACTCGGGCGAGATGGAGGCGCCAGTCGTCATCGCCAAGGGGATGGACTATGTGGCACAGCGCATCAAGGAGGTTGGACGCGAGCATGGCATTGTGACGATGGAGAACAAGCCGCTGGCCAGAGCGCTCTATGACCGGACCGAGATCGGCGACGTCGTCCCAGCCGACCTGTTCCAGGCGGTAGCGGAAGTGCTCGCTTATGTATACAAGCTGAAACGCAAAACCAAATAGCGATGCCATCGTGAAGGGGAGGAGGAGAAGAGGATGAAGATCAAAGATCTGACCATCCTGATCGGCATCATCGGCATCGTCCTGATGATGGTTATCCCGGTCAACGTGCATCTGCTTGATGTGCTGCTCATTATCAACATTTCGGCGGCGCTGATGATTTTGCTGATCGCCATGAACACGCAAAGCGCGCTGGAGTTTTCGATCTTTCCGGCGATTTTGTTGATTACAACCTTGTTTCGGCTGGCGCTGACCGTCTCGACGACGCGCAACATTCTGGCTGAGGCCAATGGCGGCAAAGTGGTCGCAACGTTCGGCAAATTTGTCGCTGGCGGCCAGGTGGCGATCGGCTTCATCGTCTTCCTGATCCTCGTCGTCGTCCAGTTCATCGTCATTACCAAAGGCTCGGAGCGTGTCGCCGAGGTGGCGGCGAGGTTTACCCTCGATGCGATGCCGGGCAAGCAGATGAGTATCGACGCCGACTTGAACGCTGGCCTCATCAATGAGCAGCAAGCGCGCGAGCGGCGTCAGAAGATCGAACGCGAAGCGGATTTCTACGGTGCGATGGACGGCGCCTCCAAGTTCGTCAAAGGCGATGCGATCGCCTCGATCATCATTATGTTTATTAACCTGCTCGGCGGGTTTGTAATCGGTATGATGATCCATGGCATGGGATTCCAGGAAGCGCTGGAGGAATACTCGATCATGACGATCGGCGACGGTCTCGTCAGCCAGATCCCGGCGCTCCTCATCTCTACGGCTGCTGGTCTGATCGTCACTCGCGCCGCCTCCGAAGGCAATCTGGCGTATGATCTGACCAGCCAGGTGATGCGGTATCCGAAGCTGCTCTACATCGTAGCCGGTACGATCACGCTGCTCGGACTTGCAACTCCGATCGGCCCGGTGGCGACGTTGCCGCTGGCTGGCGTGCTTGTGTTCGCCGGATGGAAGATGTCCGGCAATCTCAACAAGCGCCAGCAGGAGGAGGAGCTCATGGAGGAGGAGCAGCAGATCGAGGAGGTCCGCAGTCCCGAGAGTGTCATCAGCCTGCTGCAGGTCGATCCGATCGAGTTCGAGTTCGGGTATGGCCTCATCCCGCTAGCCGATACGCAGCAGGGCGGCGATCTGCTCGACCGGATCATCATGATCCGCAGACAGTGCGCGCTGGAGCTCGGCATCGTCGTTCCGGTCATCCGGATCCGCGACAATATCCAGCTCCGGCCCAATGAGTATGTAATCAAGGTGAAGGGCAATACCGTCGCCAAGGGCGAACTGCTGCTTGGACATTATCTGGCGATGAGTCCAGGCTTCGACGACGACTCGATCATTGGCATCGAGACCAAGGAACCGGCATTTGGCTTGCCGGCGCTCTGGATCGACGAGGTGACCAAGGAACGCGCCGAGCTGTCGGGCTATACCGTCGTCGATCCGCCGTCCGTCGTCGCTACCCATCTGACGGAAGTGATCAAGAAGCATGCACACGAGCTGCTGGGCCGTCAAGAGACAAAGGCACTTGTGGACAATCTCCGCGAGTCCTATCCGGCGCTCGTCGAGGAGCTGATCCCGTCGGTGCTGGCGATCGGCGACGTGCAGAAGGTGCTGGTGAAGCTGCTGAAGGAGAAGATCTCGATCCGGGATCTCGTGACGATCTTCGAAAGTCTCGCCGATCACGGCCATTACACGAAGGACCCGGATATCCTGACGGAATATGCGCGCCAGGCGCTGTCCCGCCAGATTACCAACCAATACTCGGCATCTGGCGACACGCTGCGAGTCATCACGGTCGGCCCTTCGCTGGAGAAGAAAATCGCCGAGTCAGTGCAGCAGTCAGAGCAAGGCAGCTATCTCGCGCTCGACCCGCTGTCTTCGCAGCAGATCTACTCCAAGCTCAATGAGCAGGTGAGCCGTCAGCTGCAGTCGGGACAGCAGCCGATCGTGCTCGCATCGCCGACGATCCGAATGTACCTCCGTCAGATCATCGAACGGACGATGCAGGATATCCCGGTGTTGTCTTACAGCGAGCTGGAGCCGAGCGTTGAAGTCCAAAGCGTCGGGGTGGTGAATCTATGAGAGTGAAACGTTATATCGTCAACACTGTGCCCGAAGCGCTCCCGGTTATCCGCAGCGAGCTGGGCAAGGACGCAGTTATCCTCGGCACCAAGGAAATCTACGTCGGCGGCTTTATGGGGATGTTCCGCAAGAAGAAGATGGAGGTTATCGCCGCCGTCGAGAGCGAGTCTCCGGCAAATCCGCCGCCGCGCACAACGGCCAAAGGAACGGCAACCGCCGCCTATACGAGCGGAAAAGCGGCGACAGCCGCCGCGCCTGTCCCGACGATCCGTCCGGAGCCGCCGATCAAGCCGGCGCCGGACGAGACGCTCCCGTCTTCTGTCACGCCTCCCGCTGCGGCGATGGAGCCGCTCGAACGGCCAGCGCTATCCAAAGCGTCTGTCGCTCGACCGTCGATCGCAGATGACGTCGGACAACGTCTATTAATGGAAGAGATCCGCGAGATGAAGCAGATGGTCAGTCAGTGGTCCAAGCAACAGACGACCGAGCCGCTGTCCGAGCCGCTCCGCCTGCTGCGGCAGCGACTGCAGGATCAGGAGGTGGCAGAGACGTGGATCGACAGGCTAATCGCCGAGGTGCAGGCCGATCCGGCCTATGCTGAAGATGCTACGCTCTCGTCTTGCTGGGCAGTCGCTTCGCGGCTGCTGCGCGAATGGCTCATACCGCATGTCGATGCGGGGATCAATGAGCAGGTGCGCATTATCCAGTTCGTCGGACCGACCGGCGTCGGCAAGACGACGACCATCGCCAAGCTCGCCGCCGACCAGACGTTGCGCTACAAGCGCAAAGCCGGGTTCATTACCTCGGACACGTACCGGATCGCCGCTGTCGATCAGCTTCGCACCTATGCCAATATTCTCAATGTGCCGATGGAGGTCGTCTTCTCCCCGGCCGAGCTGAGCAAGGCGTTCAATCAGCTTACGGATCGCGATCTGATCATGGTCGATACGGCGGGACGCAACTTCCGCAACACGCTGTATGTATCCGAGGTGAACAGCCTGCTGCAGGCAGGAGAGGATTGTCTGACCTATCTGGTCCTTAGTCTGACCAGCAAGTCGAGGGACATGGCTGCGGTCGCCGAGCAATTCGCCACCTTTGGCGTCGAGCGGGTTATCTTTACGAAGCGGGACGAGACGGATACGATCGGGACCATCCTGAATGTCGTGCTGGCGTATAGCTACAAGGTCGCTTTTATCGCCAACGGCCAGACGGTGCCGGACGATATCGATCCATTCCGACCGGACAACTTTGTTCAACAGCTATTGGGGGAGATTCCCGATGAATGACCAGGCCCAAACCTTACGCAATATGGTGCTCGTCCAGGAGGATCCGGCTGCGCAGCGGCCGACACGGATCGTCACGGTGACGAGCGGCAAGGGCGGTGTCGGCAAGTCGAACTTCAGCCTGAACTTTGCGCTGGCGTTGCAGCAGGCGGGCAAACGCGTGCTCGTCTTCGACGCCGACATCGGCATGGCTAACATTGATGTGCTGATGGGCCGCAGCTCCACCTATAGCCTGTACCACCTGCTGAAACGGGAGAAGACGATCTGGGAAATCGTCCAGGAGGGGCCGCAGGGGTTGCATTATATCGCCGGCGGCTCGGGCTTCCGCGATCTGCTGGAGCTCGGATCCGAAGAGCTGGATTACTTCAGCGAGCAGATCGGCAAGCTGCATGGCCATTACGACCTGATCCTGTTCGATACGGGGGCCGGGCTCTCCAAGGAAACAGTACGCTTCATCACCTCGGCCCAGGAGACGCTCGTCGTGACTACGCCGGAGCCGACCTCGATTACCGATGCGTACGCGCTCATCAAGATGGTCCACAGCATGGAGGAGCCGGTCGCGTTCAAGCTCGTCATCAATCGCGCTGCGGATCGCAAGGAGGGCAAGCATACCGCAGACAAGATCGCGCTGGTCGCCAAGCAGTTTCTGCAGACGGATATTCCGCTGCTCGGGATTATTCCTGACGATAGCCAGGTGCCCAAAGCGGTCAAACGGCAGGTGCCGTTCTCAATCGCCTTTCCGGACGCCGCCGCCTCCAAGGCGATCCACGATCTGGCGCGTCATTTTGTCCATGGCTCGGCAGCGAACGTCGACGATTCGTCGCCTGGCGGAGGCGTCAAAGGATTTTTACTTCGTATGTTCAGTCGCAAAACTTGATCCTTTGAGAAGAATGGAGGGAGCCGCGAATGACACCACACCGTGTGCTCGTCGTCGATGACTCGCCTTTTATGCGCAAGATTATTACCGATCTGATCGTCCGCAACCGCGACTATGCGGTCGTCGCCACCGCCAAGACGGGAGCGGAGGCGGTAGAGGCGGCCAGACTGTGGAAGCCGGATATCATCACGATGGATCTCGAAATGCCGGAGATGAACGGGCTCGACGCCTTAAGAAGGATTATGGCGATCCAGCCGACGCCGATCATTATGCTCGCGGGCATCAGCGAGGACAACACAACCGAGACGATCAAAGCGCTGCAGCTCGGCGCCTTTGACTTTATCCGCAAGCCGTCCGGCGATGGAGCGACGAGCATCGAGAAGGTCGCCCAGCAGCTCCAGGACAAGCTGCGAGCAGCGATGTCCGTCAAGGCCAAGGCGACTCGACTGGCTGCCCCGACCGTGCGTCTGCCAGAGCCGCCGTCTCGTCCCGCACCGCCGCAAGCGAAGCCGGCGCCGCCTCAAGTTCCGTTTCGTCCGATAACGCCAGTGCCGCCAGCGCCGCCCGAATCGCCATCGCTCGAGAAGCCCGGTCAGGGCGGAGCGAGGAGGCAGACGGACAAGCCAACCTACAGCGTGTTCAGTCATGTCGTAGCGATCGGCACCTCGACAGGAGGTCCGCGGGCGCTTCATGAGGTCATCTCTTCGTTGCCCGCAGGGTTCGCCGCTCCGGTGCTGGTCGTCCAGCATATGCCGCCGCGCTTCACCCGTTCGCTGGCAGATCGTCTCGATTCATTCAGCGAGGTGCTGGTCGTCGAAGCGGAGCAAGGGATGCGCGTCAGAGGCGGGACCGTCTATATCGCTCCTGGCGGGTATCATATGGAGCTGGCCAAGGACCTGAGCGGCTATTACATACATTTGCATGAACAAGCGCCAAGGCACGGACATCGTCCCTCCGTGGATACGATGTTCGAGTCGCTGATCCCCCGCACCGAGTTAAAACGTCATGCCGTATTGATGACGGGCATGGGCAGCGACGGCGCAATCGGCATGAAGCAGTTGCTGGAGCACGGCGCTGTATCGGCAGTGGCCGAGGCTGAGGAAACGTGCGTCGTCTACGGGATGCCGCGATCGGCGATCGAGCGGGGCGCCGTGACGAAGGTATTGCCGCTGACGCAGATTGCCCGGCATCTGGTAGGGCTTGTCGACTGAGCGGCCGCCTGACCGCTAGTCCGTAGCAAGATCATCCCAACAGGAGGTGTACTGGAATGGATATGAATGCGTATCTGTCGATGTTTATCGACGAGTCCAACGATCATCTGCAGTCGCTCAACGAGAATTTGCTTCGCCTCGAGAACGAGCCGGAGGACCTTAGCATCGTGCAGGTCATCTTCCGCTCGGCTCATACCCTCAAAGGCATGTCGGCCACTATGGGATTTGAGGACCTGGCCTCGCTTACGCATGAGATGGAAAATGTGCTCGACCTGGTGCGCAACAGCAAGCTGAAGATGGATAACTTCATCTTCGATACGTTGTTCAAAGGGCTGGACGCGTTGGAATCGATGGTGCAGGACATCGTCGGCGGCGGCACCGGCAAAGCCGACGTAACCGCTATCGTCCAAGCGCTGCAATCGATCGTCAAGGGCGACTACAGCAAGCCAGCCGAATCTGCGGGAGCTGCCGGCAATACTGCGGCAGGCGGAGGCTCGGGAGGGCTCGACGAGTTCCAGACGTCGATCATGCAGCAGTCGATGGAGAGCGGCCACAACGTGTACCATATCCAGGTCACAGTCCGCGAGGATTGCGTGCTGAAGGCGGCGCGGGCGTATATGGTGTTTGATGTGCTGGAGCGCGGCGGCGAGGTGATCAAGTCGGAGCCTTCCGTCGAGCAGCTGGAGCAGGAGAAGTTCGATCGGGAGTTCATCGTCTTCTACATCTCCCAGCTCTCGGCAGAGGAGCTGCAGACCCAGATTCAGACCGTCTCGGAGATCGAGAGCGCCTCGGTGACATTGCTCGATGCCGAATCGCTCTCGCTGCTGGCCAAGCCGTCGCTGCCAGCCTCGCCGCAGCCGCAAGAGATCGAGGCGAGCGCAGAGGCGGTCGGCCAGGTTGCTGCCGCCCGATCGCAGAGCGCAGCGACGGCTGCGCCGGCAGCGGTTAGCCGGACGATCCGCGTCGATATCGATCGGCTCGATACATTGATGAACCTGTTCAGCGAGCTGCTGATCGACCGGGTCCGCCTGGAGCAGCTGGCCGGAGAGATCCGGCGCAACGATCTGATCGAGACGGTGGAGCATATGGCCCGCGTGAGCGGCGACCTGCAGAACATCGTCCTCAAGCTGCGCATGGTGCCGGTCGACTCGGTGTTCAACCGGTTTCCCCGGATGGTTCGCGATCTGGCCAAGTCGCTCGACAAAAAGATCGATCTCGTCATTGCAGGAGCCGAGACCGAGCTGGATCGTACGGTCATCGACGAGATCGGCGATCCGCTCGTCCATCTCATCCGCAACTCGCTTGATCACGGCATCGAGCAAGTCGCGGATCGCACAGCCGCAGGCAAGCCGGAGACAGGGACCGTACATCTGCGCGCGTACCATAGCGGCAACCATGTCTTCATCGAGATCGAGGATGACGGCAAGGGCATCAACCGCGACACGGTGCTGAAGATTGCTATCAAAAACGGCGTCATCGCGCCGGAGCAGGCAGACAGCATGAGCGACGAGGAAGTGTATATGCTGCTCTTCGCGGCGGGCTTCAGCACAGCGGACAAAATATCGGACATCTCCGGGCGCGGCGTCGGTCTCGATGTCGTGAAGTCCAAGATCTCCTCGCTGGGCGGTCATGTGAGCGTCACGTCGACCTTGGGCAAGGGAACACGGTTCTCGATCCAGCTGCCGCTGACGCTGTCGATCATCTCGGCGATGCTGATCAAGCTCGGCTCGGAAAAATATGCGGTGCCGCTGTCGTCGATTGTCGAGACCGCGATCATCAAGCGCGAGTCGATCCGCAATATTCACGGCAACCGGATGATCGAGTTCCGCGGCGCAATTATCCCGATCTTGTCCTTGAGCCGAATTCTCGAATCGCCGGACTTCTCCGAGGATCAGGAGGAGGAGTCCGAGGTGGTCATTATTCGCAAAGGCGAGAAATGGGCCGCCGTCATCGTCGACGACTTTATCGGTCAGAGCGAAATTGTGCTCAAATCGCTCGGCAATTACTTGACAGGCATCGAGGCTGTCTCCGGCGCCACGATCCTGGGCGACGGTCAAGTCGCACTCATTATCGATCCGAACGCACTTATCAAATAGGAGGCTATGCACATGGGCGAGGAATTGAAGGTCATCGTTTTTGCACTGGCGACCGAGGAATACGGCATCGAGGTGGATAAAGTCCGGACGATCGAGCGGATGATGCCGATTACGCGTGTTCCCAAAACGGTTGATTTCATCAAGGGCGTCATCAATCTGAGAGGCGTGGTCATTCCGGTCATCGATCTGCGCGGCCGCTTCGGACTGGGCGAGACCGAGCCAACCGAAAATTCGCGGATCATCATCGTCGCTGTCAATGATCTGGAGGTTGGCTTTATCGTCGATGCGGCCAACGATGTCATCGACATCGACTCGGATGCGATCGATACGCCGCCTGAGGTCGTCGGCGGCATCAAGGCCAAGTATCTCCGAGGCGTTGCCAAGCTCGGCGACGGTCGTCTGCTGGTCATGCTCAATCTGTCCGAGGTGCTGAACAAGAGCGAGATCATTCGTCTCGAGCATCTTGAGGAATAGGCCGTGAATCTCTTCCATAAGCTTCATGACTTCAAGTTGGATGTGCTCAAGGAAGTAGGCAATATCGGCGCAGGCAATGCCGCCACCGCGCTGTCCCGGCTGCTCGACAGGCCGATCGATATGTCGGTGCCGCGTGTCAGTCTGATCCAGTTTGACGAGATCGCCGAGCGGGTCGGCGGATCGGAGCAGGTCGTTGTCGCCGTGTTTTTGCGAGTGGAGGGCGAGGCGCCGGGCAATCTGTTTTTCATCATCGAGCAAAAGTCGGCCAAGGCGATGCTGAATACGCTGCTCTCCATTCAGGTGGAGAGCGAGGACGAGTACACGGAGATGGAATATTCGGCGCTCTCGGAGATCGGCAATATATTGGCGGGCTCCTACTTGTCATCGCTAGCTGATTTTACCAAGCTCACGATGATGCCGACCGTGCCTTCGATCGCCGTCGACATGGCTGGCGCCATCCTCAGCTTCGGATTGCTGCAGTATGGACAGATGGGCGATAGCGCGCTGCTTATCGATACGGCATTTCTGGAAGGCGGAGAAGCGATGGAGGGTCATTTTTTCCTCATCCCCGATCCCGAATCGTTCGAGAAAATCTTCCAGTCACTGGGCGTGCCGAACGAATGACGATCGAACAAAAATTGATCAAGGTAGGGATGGCCGATCTGGGAACGGCAGTAGAGGGAGAGGTCATCCGTACGACCGGACTCGGCTCCTGCGTCGGCCTGACCTTGTATGACCCGAGGACCCGTCTGGCCGGTCTTGCCCACATCATGCTGCCGACGTCCTCGATTGCCCGCGAGTCCACGGTCAATATCGCTAAATATGCAGACACCGCTGTTCCCGAGCTGATCCGAAGATTGGTCTATGCGGGAGCTGCTGCGGATCGTCTGGTTGCCAAGATGGCTGGCGGGGCGCAGATGTTTGCCTTCACCGGCCAATCCGAGACGATGCGGATCGGACCTCGCAACGTAGAGTCCTGCAAGCTTGCTTTGTTGTCCTATGCCATCCCGATCATCGGCGAGGACACAGGCGGCAATTACGGCCGCACGATCGAGCTCGACTGCAGGAGCGGCGTCCTGTCGATTCGCAGCGTTCAATACGGCTCAAAGGAGTTGTGAATGTGGTTGGCTCGATGCGATGGAATATTGTACTGTCGGCGATCGGCGCTATCCTGACGATGCTGTTCTCGAGCGGAGTCAACGGGCTGGCCGTAACGATGCTGCGTGGCTTGTATGCGGCGATCGCATTTTTTATATTGGCTTTTCTGTTGCGGCTGGCGCTGGGGTTGATCATCGGGCCGCAGTCGTCGGCAGCGCAGACGGAGCTGGCAGATGGCCGAGGCACGGTGCTGGATATGGCTACGCCGGATGATGAGGACGATCTGAACCGCTTGTTACGCGCCCAGATGGAGGAGAGCGATTCGGACGAGGCGAGCGCGGCGCCGGAGCAAGTCGAAGCGTTCCGGCCCTTGTCGCCGCCAAAGCTGGTGTCGAAGCAACAGAATCCCGAGCAGTTGGCCGATGCGCTGCGCAAGCTCCAGGATTCGGACGGGGACAAGTGACGACGAGCTTGCGCAGACCCCCAACGACGGATATCGTCCATACAATGACAAGCTGATCTCCGGAGAGGCTTCAGGAGGGTGAGACGATGAATGAACAAAAATCAAAACCGCCGCATTTGTCCAACATCGACGTGTGGCAGCGATTCAAGAAGAACAATAATCTCGAGGCCAAAAAACAATTGATCGAGCAATACCTTCCTTTGGTGGATTATGTCACGAACCGGATGGCCATTGGCTTGCCCAAAAATGTATCCAAAGACGACCTCGCGAGCAACGGCGTTATGGGTTTGATTGACGCGATCGAGAAATTCGATTATGAGCGGGGCTTACAATTCGAAACCTACGCATCCTGGCGAATCCGAGGCGCAATGATCGATGGCCTGAGACAAGGCGATTGGGTGCCGCGTTCGGTTCGCGAGAAAGCGAAAAAAATAGAAGAAGCCTATCAGCATCTCGAACAGCATTATCTTCGCTCGGTGACGGATGCCGAGATTAGCAGCTATCTGCAAGTAAGCGAAAAAGAATTTGTACATATGCTGCAAGAAATCGCGGTGACAACGGTATGCTCGCTCGAGGATCCGATCCGCGAGGAGGATGCGGAGACGCGCTTGTCGCTGCTGGTCGACGAGAAAGCCAAAAATCCGGACTACAAAGTGCATGAGCAGTATATGAAGGATTCCATCGTAAAGGGGATTGAACGGCTTACCGAAAAAGAGCGGATCGTCATCTCACTATTTTATTACGAGGAGTTGTCTTTAAGCGAAATTGCCGAGGTCATGTCGCTTTCTCCCTCACGAATCTCACAACTTCATTCCAAGGCGATTCTCCGCTTGCGCGGGGCAATGGACAAGTATAGAAACCAATTGATGGAGTATTAGGAGGGAGATAGCGATGGTAATGAAGGGGGACCAGGGACTGGATTCCTGTCTGGCAGTTGAAATCGCGCAAGACAAATTGTCGGCCTATCTGCTCGTGCATCGTCTGGAAGAGGGGACGGAATGCACCTTCCCGGAGTTGGAGAAGTGGCTGAGATCGCATGGCATCGTGTTCGGCGTCGATCTGGCGAGGATAACGGAGCTGTCGGCCAACCTGCGTAGCCACCAGGGCAAAAAATATGTGATCGCAAGAGGCGAGTCGCCGCGGAACGGCGAGGACGGCGTCATCCAGTTCGCTTATGATCTCGACGCTAGCCAGTCGCGTCCAAAGCAGCAAGCCGACGGCAAGGTGGATTATCGCGAGGTGAATCAGCTGCGCAATGTGCAGCGCGGCCAGCTAATCGCGCGCAAGACGGCAGCGACGCCGGCGGTGCCGGGTACGGCCGTGACCGGCGAGAAGCTGTTCGGCAAGGACGGCAGGGAAGCGCGCTTCAAAATCGGCAAAAACGTCGTCCTCGGGCCCGACGAAATGTCGCTATATGCAGCGATCGAGGGCATGGTCACGCGTACGGAGCGGGACAAAATCAATGTCTTCCCCGTCTACGAGGTGAACGGCGACGTCGATTACAAAATCGGGAACATCGATTTTGTCGGCACGGTCGTCATCCGGGGCAATGTGCTGAGCGGCTTCCGCGTGCGGGCGGCAGGCGATATCCGAGTGATCGGCGGCATCGAAGGGGCCGAGCTGGAGTCGGACGGCTCAATCGAGATTACCGGCGGCATCCTCGCAGGCAACAAGGGATACGTCAAGGCAGGGCGCAACGTGAAGATGTCCTTCGTCCAGGATGGCAACATCATCGCAGGCGAAGACGTGCTCGTCTCGCAGAGCATCATGCACTCCCATATCCGAGCAGGACGGAATATCGTCTGCTCCGGGGCAAAAGCGCTGCTCGTCGGCGGTCTGGCCCAAGCGGGCGAGTTGGTCAGCGCGCGGACGATCGGCAATACGATGTCTACGGCAACCGTCATCGAGGTCGGCGTGCGGCCCGAGCTGCGCGAAGAGCTGACGGACCTGCGGCAGCAGCTGCGCAGCAGCGCGACCAATCTCGACAAAACCGAGAAGGCGCTCGTCCTGCTCGACCAACTGGCGGCGCTCGGCAAGCTGTCTCCTGAAAAGCTCGCAATGCGCACCAAGCTGACGGCGACCAAGCGCCAGGCGCTGGAGGAGCAGCAGGGCTTAAAGGAACAGATCCTCGAGCTTGAAAAGACGTTGGAGGACACTGGGAAAGCCCGGGTCGATGCGATCAACATCGTCTATGGCGGCACCAAAATCGTCATCGGTCACTATACCCGATTCATCAAGGACCCCTCTCAGCGCGTCACGTTCCGATACGCAGACGGGGATATCGCCATGTTGCCGTATCAATAGGAGGGAGCTTCGATGACCTACCGATCGTTGGACTTGCAGATGTCGATACCGCGCACCCCGGAGGCGGGCGGTATCCAGAGTCAGATGATGAACCGGCCCAGTCTCGAGCAGCAGCAGCTGGCCTCAGAGACGACGAAGACCGCAGAGCAGCTGCGGCACAAGAGCGGCGAAGTGGGCGAAGCGGCGGAGACGGCGATCCAGGACGAGCAGCACGGGCACCCGGGTGGCCGGGACATGAAGCAGAACCACAGCGAAGCAGAGCAGGAAGAGGCCAAGGACGCCCCGCCGGCGCCGCATCCATACAAAGGCAAGCATATCGACATTTCATTATAAGAGGTAGTGCAAAAGAACACGAACTAAAAAGCAACGGCAGGTGAGCACGATGTTGGATACGTGGCAGTATGTGGTGCTGCTCGGCGGCTTTGCGCTGGTGATGGGGCTGCTGATCCCCCGCAAAAAACAGCAGACGACAGATAACAGCGCGCAGCTGGTGGAGCAGGCGCTCGACCAGTTTATGGCTTCCTCGGAGACGGATCACCGCGAGCTGGTGTCGGTCGTATCGAAGGCGCAGAGGGAATGGCAGCAGGCAGCTGCGGCGAGAGACCATCGGATCGCCGAGCTTGAGCGCCGCTGCGCCTTGCTGGAGCAGCAGCTGCATCATCAGCAGGCGCTGCTCGAGGAGCGCTTGCAGACGTTGCAGACGCAAGGTCGGCAAGCCAACGCGCCTGTCTCTCCTGGAACGGCCGGCGCTGCATCGGCTG
>NZ_BFBX01000003.1:102960-150218 GCF_003851045.1 Paenibacillus sp. 598K
AGCCGCAGCAGCCGATGATTCGGGATCGCTATCTTGAGGTGTTCCGCATGCACGAGCAGGGCAAATCGATCGAAGCGATCGCCCGCAAGGCCGGCCTGAACAAGGGAGAGGTCCAGTTGATCCTCCAGCTTTCCAGACAGGAGGAGCGCCATCGTGTTTAGAAATCGATCCTATATGCTGGGGCTCGGCACCGGCATTATCCTCGGCTGTCTGCTGCTCGTGCTTATGCAGGCGGCCGAGCAGGGCGAGGAGCGGCTGTTGGGCTTCGAGGATAGCGGCGGGACGCCTGCGGCCCAGGAGGGCAAGCAGTATACGGAGGAAGCGCTGCAGGCGCTGCTCGCGGAGGAGGCGGAGCGGGTAAGGGCCGAGCTGGCGGAGCAGGCCACCGCTGTGCACGAGCTGGAGACGGCGGAGGGAGCTGCGAAGGCGGAAGAGGAGGCTGTTGCGGATGCGAAGCCGCTGCAGCGCGTCGTCCGGATCCAGAGCGGCACGACGCTGCAGAAGACAGCGGGCATCCTGGAAGATTACGGCCTGATCGACAACCGTCTGCAGTTTATGGCACGGATGAAGGAAGCGGGCGCCAAAATTCGACGGGGCACCTTTTATTTTGAAGGCATGCCGGACGAGGACGAAGTGATGCAGATCATTACGGGCCCGCCGATCACGCTGGATTGACAGGATCGGGCGGATCGTGGTTTGCTAGCGGATTTGCAGCGCATCTGCGGTTGCACAGGCTTTGGAGATATGGTATAGTAATTGACGGTGTTAAAAACACACGCTTGTCAATTTTGCCAAGGGTGCTTGCTTATGGAAGCGAGTCTTGTCAAAAGATGCGACGGGCGGAGGACACAAATAAAACCATGTACAGGAGGTGTTGTGAAAATGGCGGTTATTTCCATGAAGCAGCTGCTTGAGGCTGGGGTACACTTCGGTCACCAGACACGTCGTTGGAACCCGAAAATGGATCGTTATATTTTCACAGAAAGAAACGGTATCTACATCATTGACCTGCAAAAAACGGTCAAAAAAGTTGAGGAAGCGTACAACTTCGTTCGCTCCATCGCGGAAGAAGGCGGCAGCATCCTGTTCGTCGGCACGAAGAAGCAAGCTCAGGATTCCGTTAAGGAAGAAGCGGAGCGTTGCGGCAACTTCTACATCAACCAGCGTTGGCTGGGCGGTACGCTGACTAACTATCAGACGATCCAAAAACGGATCGACCGTCTGAAGCAGCTCGAGAAATGGGAAGAGGACGGCACGTTCGAAGTGCTGCCGAAAAAAGAAGTTATCATTCTCCGCAAGGAGAAAGAGCGTCTGGATAAATTCCTGGGCGGCATCAAAGGCATGAGAGGCCTGCCAAGCGCGCTGTTCATCATCGATCCGCGCAAAGAGCGCATCGCAGTTGCCGAAGCTCGCAAGCTGGGCATCCCAATCGTCGGTATCGTCGATACGAACTGTGATCCGGACGAGATCGATTACGTGATTCCGGGCAATGACGACGCGATCCGCGCAGTCAAGCTGCTCACGTCGAAGATGGCAGATGCGATCGTTGAAGCCAACCAAGGCGAGCAAACGACTGCATAATTAACGCCGATAACGTTCTAGAATATAAAGAACACACAGAAGGGTGGTCAGAAGCTGTATAGCCTCTCACCATCCTTTTTTTGAAATGAAGATCCACTGCGGTTCATCCCAGGCATTACATATTCCGAAGATTAACAGGAGGGTTATTCCTATGGCAGTTAGTGCAAGTGCGGTAAAAGAGTTGCGTGAAAGAACAGGCGCGGGAATGCTGGATTGCAAAAAAGCGCTGGACGAAACGGGCGGCGACATCCAAAAAGCATCCGAGCTGTTGAGAGAAAAAGGTCTGGCAGCGGCCGCTAACAAAGCGGGCCGCGCAGCGACTGAAGGTCTGGTCGAGTCTTACATCCATGGTGCCGGACGCGTCGGCGTACTGGTCGAAGTGAACTGCGAGACAGACTTCGTAGCTAAAACAGATCAATTCCGCACATTCGTCAGAGACATCGCGATGCAGATCGCAGCTGCCAACCCGAAGTACGTGCGTCGTGAAGAAGTAGCTGCCGACGAGCTGGAGAAGGAGCGCGAGATCCTGCGTGCCCAAGCGCTCAACGAAGGCAAGCCGGCTCACATCGTCGACAAAATGGTCGACGGCCGCATCAGCAAGTACTATGAAGAGCATTGCCTGCTCGAGCAAGCCTTCATCAAAGATCCGGACAAAACAATCTCCGTCCTGCTGAACGAAAAAATCAGCGCGATCGGCGAAAATATCTCGATCCGTCGCTTTGCTCGCTTCGAGCTGGGCGAAGGTCTGGAGAAAAAAGAAGATAACTTCGTAGAAGAAGTTATGGCGCAAGCAAAACTGTAAACCGAACGCAATTGGCGGAGCGGCTCGTCCGCCCCGCCAACTTCTTATACGCGGCGCGGCAAGCGCGTCTAGGGACAGGATAGATCAACCTCTTGGTAAGAGGTGCAAGATGGAGGTTATAGCGTGGAACAGCCCGTGTACAAACGTATAGTATTGAAAGTTAGCGGTGAATCGCTGTCTGGTCAAAATGGGTACGGCATCGAGGCCTCGATGATCGCATCGATCGCTGAACAGGTCAAGGAAGTCGTCGATATGAAGGTAGAGGTTGCCATCGTTGTCGGCGGCGGCAACATCTGGCGGGGCATCGCCGGAACGGAGAAAGGCATCGATCGCGCAACGGCGGATTATATGGGCATGCTGGCGACGGTCATGAACTCGCTGGCGTTGCAGGATGCGCTTGAGCAGATTGATGTGCCTACGCGCGTGCAGACCTCGATCGCGATGCAGCAAATTGCCGAGCCTTACATTCGCAGACGTGCGATTCGGCATTTGGAGAAGGGTCGGGTCGTTATTTTTGCAGCCGGTACGGGCAATCCGTTCTTCTCGACCGATACGACTGCAGCGCTGCGCGCAGCCGAGATCGAGGCCGAGGTCATCCTTATGGCTAAGAACAAGGTCAACGGCGTCTACTCTGCGGATCCGTTCAAGGACGAGACGGCAGAGCTGTTCGAGCAACTGACCTATCTGGATGTGCTGAACCGCAACCTGGGAGTCATGGATTCCACGTCAACCTCTCTCTGTATGGACAATAATATCCCGCTCGTTGTCTTCTCGATCACCGAGAGCGGCAATATCAAGCGTGTCGTGTTAGGCGAGAAGATCGGCACTATTGTGAAAGGAAGCGTGAATTAAGATGCCACAATCGATCAAATCGAATGCGGAAGAGCGTATGGACAAAGCAATAGGAGCACTGAAGCGCGAGCTTGCGACCCTGCGTGCAGGGAGAGCGGCGCCAGCGCTGCTCGATCGCGTGCAGGTGGAGTATTATGGAGCGATGACGCCTGTTACTCAGCTGGCCAATGTGAACACGCCGGACCCCCGCACCTTACTTATCCAGCCGTGGGACAAAACGTCGCTGGGCGCGATTGAAAAAGCGATTCTCAAGTCGGATCTGGGCTTGACGCCTTCCAACGACGGCAACATGATTCGAATCAGCATCCCGATGCTGACGGAGGAGCGCCGGGCCGAACTGGTCAAAACGATGAAAAAAATCGGCGAAGAGGCGAAGGTTGCGATCCGCAACATCCGTCGCGATGCCAACGACGACATCAAAAAGCTGGAAAAGGGCGAGATTTCGGAAGACGAATCGCGTGGACATCAAGCCGACATCCAGAAAACAACGGACCAATTTGTGGCCGAGGTCGACAAATTGCTGGCCGCCAAAGAAAAAGAAATTATGGAAGTGTAATAGCTGCTTAGCCCGCCCCTCCGACAGGTGGGGTTTGTTGTACTTATTGGGGTTTCTGCCGGGCGCTTGCGCCGACGCTTGACGGTCTCACGTCCCATTAGGGAGGAAAGTTACATGATGGAACGAGTGAAGAGCTGGTTCATAAAGCCTGCTAAGCCCGTAGAGGCTGCTCTCAAAGCGGACAATATTCCGCAGCATGTCGCTGTCATTATGGATGGCAATGGCCGGTGGGCAAAGGAACGCGGACTGCCAAGAATGGCTGGCCATCACTCCGGCATGAAGGCGGTAAAACGGATTACGATGGCTGCAGATCGACTTGGCATACGTTATCTGACCTTATACGCCTTCTCTACGGAGAACTGGAAACGGCCGAAGGCCGAAGTCGATTTTCTGATGAAGCTGCCACAGGAGTTTCTCTCGATCGAACTGGACGATCTGATCAAAAACAATGTGCAAGTAAAAATGATGGGCTACCGTGAAAGTCTGCCCGATTATACGCTGGGCGCAGTGGAAGAAGCGATCGCCAAGACGGCTGGCAACACCGGTCTCGTCCTTAATTTTGCTCTTAATTACGGCAGTCGTAAAGAAATGGTCGATGCGGTGCGCGAGATTGCGATCGATGTTCGCGAAGGCAAACTGGCTCCAGAGGCCATCGACGACGCGCTCTTCAGCGAACGATTGCTCTCCTGCGAGCTGCCGGACCCGGATCTGCTGATCCGGACAAGCGGAGAGCTCCGGATCAGCAATTTTATGCTCTGGCAGATGGCTTACAGCGAGCTGTGGTTCACCGATGTGTACTGGCCGGAGTTCACGGACGAGCATTTTTACGAGGCGATTCGAGAATACCAGCGGCGCGCTCGCCGATATGGCGGCGTATAGCCTTTATTGGAGTGAACTGACGTTGAGACAACGCATCCTGACGGGCGTCGTAGCTGGCGCCTTGTTTGTCGGCCTCGCCATCGTTGGCGGCTGGGCTTATATGGCGATGATCCTGCTCTTGGCGGTGATCGGCTACGCCGAGTTCGCGCGCATGATCGGCTACGCCTGGCATCATCCGGCCGCGCTAGCCGGCTTTGCTGGCTTGCTGCTGCTCGTCTTCCCCTGGTCCCAGGCAGGCTTGTCCGCCCCGGACCCGCTGGTCTCGCTATGGCTGCTAATGTTTGTGCTGCTTAGCATCACAGTCGTAACGCGCAATCGGGTAGCTGTAGATCAGGCGGCGCTATTGCTGCTCGGCAGCTTGTACATAGGAATAGGCTTCTCCGCGATGATTGCCGTTCGCGAGCTGGAGCCGCATGGCCTGTTTTATACCGCGCTCGCATTCGGCTGCATCTGGTCCTCCGATATCGGCGCTTATTTCACTGGTCGAGCCTTCGGCAAGCATAAGCTGTGGCCCGCTATCAGTCCCAACAAGACAATCGAAGGCGCGCTTGGCGGCATCCTGCTGGCAGTTGCGGTCGCGCTCGTGTGCGCGCTCGCCGCTCCCGCGTGGATCGGACTCGGCAAGGCGTTGCTCATCGGACTGATAGCGGCCGTCGCCGGTCAGCTGGGGGATCTGATCCAGTCGGCCTACAAGCGAGTCAAAGGGATCAAGGATACCGGCAATCTGTTGCCCGGTCACGGCGGTGTGCTGGATCGATGCGACAGCTGGCTGATCGTATTCCCGATCCTGACCTTGACAGGCTTGCTATAGACGAATAGGGGGCACTATGAAGAAAATTACGATCTTGGGGTCCACCGGCTCCATCGGTACGCAGACGCTGGACGTCATCGCTAGCCATCCCGATCAATTCGAGGTCGTCAGCCTGGCCGCCGGGGCCAACGTCGAACTGCTCGTCGAGCAGGCGCGGCGGTTCCGTCCGCGCGCCGTATCGCTGGCGACCAAGGAGGCTGCAGAACAGGCAGCCGGCCTGCTGCCTGCGGAGATCCGGGTGCTGCACGGTGAGGAATCGCTGAGCGAGCTGGCGGCCGACCCTGCATCGGATTATGTCGTAACGGCGATGGTCGGTAGCCGAGGCTTGCGTTCGACGCTGGCTGCCATCGATGCCGGCAAGACGATTGGTCTGGCCAACAAGGAGACGCTTGTCACCGCCGGACATCTCGTCATGAAACGAGCAGCCGAACGCGGCGTCCGCATCCTGCCGGTGGACAGCGAGCATTCCGCCATCTTCCAATGCTTGAATGGCGAGTCCTTACGCGATGTGAACAAGCTGATCATCACCGCCTCCGGCGGTTCTTTCCGCGATCGGACGCGCGCTGAGCTAGAGGGCGTCACGATCGAACAGGCGCTTAGCCACCCGAATTGGTCGATGGGAGCGAAGATTACGATCGATTCCGCGACGATGGTGAACAAGGGTCTGGAGGTGATCGAGGCGCATTGGCTTTTCGATATGCCTTATGATCGGATCGAAGTGCTGGTCCATCCCGAGAGCATCATTCATTCGATGGTCGAATTTGCGGATTACAGCACGATCGCCCAACTGGGCTGGCCGGATATGCGGGTGCCGATTCAATATGCGCTCACCTACCCGGATCGGCTGCCAACGCCCACCAAGCCGTTTAATCTGGCGGAGCTCGGCAAGCTGCACTTCCGCGAGATGGACTATGAGCGCTTCCCGTGTCTGGCTATGGCCTTCGAGAGCGGACGGGCTGGCGGCTCGGCACCAACGGTGTATAATGCGGCCAATGAAGTAGCGGTAGCGCGTTTCCTCGCCGGGGAGATCGCCTTCCTGGATATCGAGCGGACGATCGCCGCTGTCCTCGAACGTCATGCCGTACAGCAACTCCCCGACCTGGAGACGATCGAGGAGATCGATCGCTGGGCCAGACGGTCCGCTGCCGACTGCATCTAATGGTTCTCTTGTAACCTCCGGGAGAATAATGATAATCTAGGTACAGGCCATTACGAACAGGAGGCTTTACAAGGTGGAAATGGTGCAGACCGTCTTATTGGTTGTGCTTGTGTTTTTTGTTATCGTGTCGATCCATGAATGGGGACATTTCTTCTTCGCCAAACGCGCGGGCATCCTCGTGCGGGAGTTCGCCATCGGCTTCGGGCCGAAGCTGTTCTCCGTCAAGAAAGGCGAGACTCGATATACGCTGCGTCTGATCCCGGCGGGCGGCTTCGTGCGGATGGCCGGGGAGGACCCGGAGATCGTCGAGGTGCAGCCCGGCCAGACGATCGCCGTACGCCTCGCAGGCGATCAGGTGACGCGTATCTATCTGGACCGTCTAGAGGAGCGTACCGATGTCATTCGCGGTGAGGTCGAGACAATCGATCTGGAGCGCTCGCTTGAGATCGTCATGGATGTCGAGGGCGTGCGCGAGTCGTACAAGGTTCATCCGCAGGCCTTTATGGTCAGCAAAGGACGCGACACGCAGATCGCGCCGCTGGATCGCCAGTTCGGCAGCAAGACGGTCGGCCAGCGTGCGCTGGCGATCTTCGCTGGTCCGTTCATGAACTTCGTCCTGGCGTTCGTGCTGTTCATGGTGTACATCCAGATGGTCGGCGTGCCGATCGATCCGCCGGACAAGGTGATGATCGGCCAGATTATCGAGGGCCGTCCCGCCGCAGACGCCAATCTGGAGGTCGGCGACGAGATCCAGAGCATCAACGGCGAGGCGATCGGCGGCGACTATGAACGGATGATCGCTCTGATCGGCGCTTCGGCTGACAAGCTGATGCAATGGACCGTCCTGCGAGACGGCCAGCCGATCAACGTCGAGATTACGCCGATCCTCGATCCCGAGGCAGGCGAGGGCAAGGTCGGCATCTCGCCGTCGTTCCCGATGCGCTCGGCGTCGGTGGGCGAGACGATCAGCTATGCCGGTAAAGCGATGAAGAACATGACCGAGCTCATCTTGCAGGGACTGAAGAAGCTGGTGCTCGGAGATTTTGTACTCGATGATCTGGGCGGTCCGGTACGGACGGCGGAAGTGACCGGGCAGATTGCAAAGCAAGGCATTGCGCAACTGACCTCCTGGACCGCGATCTTAAGTCTCTACCTGGGCATCTTCAACCTGCTGCCGTTTCCGGCGCTGGATGGAAGCCGACTGATCTTTATTGGTCTGGAGGCGGTCAGGGGACGTCCGATCGATCCGAACCGCGAGAGCATGGTCCATTTCATCGGCTTTGCGATGCTGATGCTGCTTATGCTTGCGGTCACCTACAACGATATTTTGAGATTGGTCAGGGGATAGCTGTGGCGTCCCCTTCTTTTTAAGCATTGGCTCGCACGTTCATTACAAAGGTGGAGGCTACTCATGGCAAAAGATAAGCAATTTGTTACCGAAATTACGCCGCAAAGCGAGGATTTCTCCCGCTGGTATATCGATGTCATCAAGAAAGCAGAGCTGATGGACTACTCGCCTGTGCGCGGCTGTATCGTATTCCGTCCCGAAGGCTATGAGCTGTGGGAGAACATCCAGCGGGAGCTGGACAGCCGCTTCAAGGCAACCGGGCACCGCAACGCATACTTCCCGATCTTCATCCCCGAGAGCTTCTTCCAGAAGGAAAAGGAGCATGTCGAGGGTTTTAATCCGGAACTGCCGTGGGTAACCGAAGCGGCGGGCGAGAAACTTGAGGAGCGACTGGCGATCCGACCGACCTCGGAGACGATGTTTGGACATATGTACGCCAAATGGATCCAGTCCTATCGCGATCTGCCGTTGCTCATCAACCAGTGGGCGAACGTCGTCCGTTGGGAGAAGCGGACGCTGCCGTTCCTGCGGACGAGCGAATTCCTCTGGCAGGAGGGCCACACCGCGCATGAGAACGAAGAGGAAGCGCGCGCCGAGACGATGCAGATGCTGGAGATCTATCGCGACTTCGTCGAGTCGTTCCTGGCTATTCCGGTCGTCGTCGGCCAGAAGACACCGTCCGAGCGGTTTGCCGGCGCGGTTGACACGTACTCGATCGAAGCGATGATGAAGGACGGCCGAGCGGTGCAGGCAGGCACGTCCCATTACCTCGGCACCAAGTTCGCTGTGGCATTTGATATCAAGTTCCTCGATCGCGACAACAATCTGCAGCATGCCCATACGACATCATGGGGCGTCAGCACGCGGCTGATCGGCGCGATGATCATGGTGCATGGCGACGATCGCGGTCTGGCATTGCCGCCGAAGGTCGCGCCGACCCAGGCTGTGATGATCCCGATCGGTCCGGCCAAGACGCGTGACGCTGTAGTCGCGCGGGTGGACGAGCTATACGCCGAGCTGAAAAAAGCCGGCGTCCGCGTCCGTGTCGACGACCGTACGGATGTGTCGCCGGGCTGGAAGTTCAACGAATACGAGATGCGCGGCATCCCGCTGCGGATCGAGCTCGGACCGCGCGACATGGAGAATGGCCAGATCGTGCTCGTCTCGCGGATCAGCGGCGAGAAGCGGATTATCGCCCAGGATACGCTCGTCGAGGAAGTCGGCCGCATGCTGGAGCAGATCCATCAGGAGATGTATGAGCGGGCACTCAACTTCCGCGATAACAACTTCAAGGCCGTCGATACGCTCGACGAGATGAAGGCGTTTATGGAAGAACGCCGCGGCTTCGTCGAGGCTGGATGGTGCGGGTCCGAGGCGTGCGAGCGCCAGGTGAAGGAAGAGACCGGCGCCACCAGCCGCAACATTCCGTTCGAGCCGCGCGAGCGCAAGCACAGCTGTCTCGTATGCGGCGACGCCGCCACCGAGACCGTCGTTTTTGCGAGAGCTTATTAGGATTTGAATGTGAGTAAGGGGGGGAATGAACATTTCACAAGCAAAGCGCGAGCGGTTTGTGCTGTTGATGCAGCAGGCCGGGCTTACGGAGGCGTTCATCGACACCTATTTCCGGGACGGCCGCATCGAGCAGGTGCGGGTCAGTCCCAATAATCGAGCGTGGACGTTTTGCCTGAGCAAAACGTCTTTGGTGCCTTCGGAAGCCTGGGCCGGCTTCACACAGAAAGTCAAGGACAAGTTCAGTCACATCGCCGAGGTGCGGTTCGTCCTGCAGTACGACGAGAGCGTACCCTTCGGCGAGGTGATGGCCGAGTATTGGCCCTTCTTCGTCCAGTGGGCGCAGCAGGAGCTGCCGTCGGTGAACGGCTGGCTCGGACGCGCGGATATCCGCAGCGACGGCGATCTGCTCACTGTGACGCTGCAGAACGAGACGGCGTTAGAGATGGCCCGCAAAAAAAAGCTGGATGAAGAGGCAGTTCGTTTCTTTGAACGCCACTTTGGCCGTGCGGGACGGCTCAAGCTGGTCGCCGGAGAGATCAAGGCGGAGGAGCAGGAGCTGTTCCGGCAGCGGCTCGAGCAGGAGGAGCGGGATATCATCGAGCAGATGATGGCCAGCGCCCCAAGCGAGATGCCGCTGGAGGAGGAAGGCGATGTTCGGCTCGTCGTCGGCTACGACATCAAGGAACCGCCGGTGCCGATCATGCAGATCATCGAGGAAGAGAAGAAGATTACGGTGCAGGGTACGGTGTTTGGCCTCGATCGCAAGGAGCTGCGCAATGGCAGTACGCTGTTCACCTTTAATCTGACGGACTTCTCGGATTCGATCGCCATGAAAATGTTTGCCAAGACCAAAGAGGATGTCAAGGTGTTAAGCCAACTGGCTAACGGCAAATGGATTAAGGCGCGCGGGCGCGTCGAATATGATCGGTTTATGCAGGAGCCGGAGCTCGTCATGATGCCCAATGATCTGCATGAGGTGAAGGCGCCGGCAGATCGGACGGACAAGGCGGAGCAGAAGCGGGTCGAGTTCCACCTCCACACGACGCTGAGCACGATGGACGCCGTGACGCCGATCGATGCTTATGTCAAGACGGCGGCGCGTTGGGGTCATCCGGCGATCGCCGTCACCGATCACAGCAATGTGCAATGTTATCCCGATGCGGTCAAGGCGGCCAAAAAGCACGGCGTCAAGGTGCTGTTCGGCCTTGAGGCCAACGTCGTCAACGACGCGGTGCCAATGGTGCTGGAGCCGCGCGAGGAATCGCTGGCGGATGCCGTCTATGTCGTCTTCGATATCGAGACGACGGGTCTGTCGGTTATTAACAACCGGATCATCGAGCTGGCGGGCGTGAAGATGCAGGACGGCAAGGAGATCGATCGCTTCTCGACCTTTATCAACCCGCATGAGAAAATCCCATACCATATCCAGCAGCTGACCAACATTAACGACGAGATGGTCAAGGATGCGCCAGAGCTAGAGCCGATGCTGCGACAGTTTCTGGAGTTCGTCGGCGATGCTGTGCTGGTCGCTCATAATGCTCGCTTCGATATCGGCTTCCTCCAAGCCTCCTGCAAAAATCTGGGGCTGCCGGAGATTAAAAATCCGGTGCTGGACACGCTGGAGCTGGCACGCTTCCTGCATCCGTCAATGAAAAATCATCGGCTCAACACATTGTCCGACAAATACAAGGTCAGCCTCGACAACCATCACCGCGCCGTTGATGACTCGGTGGCGCTGGGCGGCGTGTTGTTCGGGTTGATCAAGGATGCGGCAGACCGCAATATAACCGGACTTCATCAATTAAATGATTATGTCGGCTTGGATCTCTCCAATGCAAGGCCGTTCCACTGCCTGATCTTCGCGATCAATGCAGCAGGCAAAAAAAATCTGTTCAAGCTGATCTCGATGTCGCATACGGAGCATTTCAAGCGGGTGCCGACGATTCCGAAAAGCAAGCTGGTGACGATGCGGGAAGGACTGCTGGTCATCTCCGGCTGCGAGAAGGGCGAGTTTTTTGAGACAGTGCTCAACAAGACTGTCGAGGAAGCCGAAGAGGTGGCGCGTTTCTATGACGTACTGGAGATCCAGCCGATCACCTTCTACATGCATCTCGTCGACAAGGGGCTGGTCGGAAGCCGCGCCGAGGTGGAGCAAGCGTTGCGCCGGGTCGTCGAGATCGGCGAGAAGCTGGAGAAGCCGGTCATCGCGACAGGCAATGTCCATTACTTGAATCCGAAGGACAAAATGTTCCGCGACATTACGATCCACGGTATCACGGGCTTTAGCCCGCTGAAGGATCAGAACAAGCCGGACGCCCACTTCCGGACGACCGACGAGATGCTGGAGGAATTCAAGTTCCTCGGCGAACAAAAAGCGTATGAGGTCGTCGTCGAGAACACCGTAGCGCTCGCCGAACGCTTCGAGCCGTTCGATATGTTCCCGAAGGAGCTGTTCACGCCGATCATCGAGGGGGCCGAGGAGGAGATCCGCAACACCTGCTACGATACGGCCAAATCGCTGTACGGCGAACCGCTGCCCGAGGTCGTTGTCGAGCGGCTGGAGAAGGAGCTAAAGCCGATCATCGGCTATGGCTTCTCCGCTAACTATCTGATCTCCGAGCGGCTGGTGAAGAAGTCTAATGCCGACGGCTATCTGGTCGGCTCGAGGGGGTCCGTCGGGTCCTCAGTCGTCGCCACCTTCCTTGGCATCTCCGAGGTTAACCCGTTGCCGGCCCATTATATGTGCCGCAACAGCGAGTGCAAGTATAGTGAATGGTTCCTCGATGGCAGCGTCCCGAGCGGCTTCGACTTGCCGGACAAGCTCTGTCCGAAGTGCGGCAAGCCGATGAAGGGCGAGGGTCAGGACATCCCGTTCGAGACGTTCCTGGGCTTCAAGGGCGACAAGGTGCCCGATATCGACCTTAACTTCTCGGGCGAATACCAGCCGCATGCACATAACTATACGAAGGTGCTGTTCAGCGAGAAATGCGTCTTCCGGGCGGGCACGATCGGCACCGTGGCGGAGAAGACGGCTTACGGCTTCGCCAAGAAATACGAGGAGCATGTAGGCAAAAAATGGCGGGGCGCCGAGCTGAACCGACTCGCCAGCGGCTGTACCGGCGTCAAACGCAGCACGGGTCAGCATCCCGGCGGCATCGTCGTCGTCCCGGATTACATGGAGGTCGAGGATATCACGCCGGTGCAGTACCCGGCTGACGATACGAGCGCCGAGTGGAAGACGACGCACTTCGACTATCATGCCTTCGACGCCAACCTGCTGAAGCTCGATATCCTCGGACACGATGATCCGACGATGATGCGGATGCTGCAGGATCTGACGGGCGTCGATCCGACGACGATTCCGATGAATGATCCGAAGGTAATGAGCCTGTTCAACTCGACGAATGCGCTCGGCGTCACGCCGGAGCAGATCAAGTCGCCGGTGGCGACGTACGGGGTGCCGGAGATGGGCACCAAGTTCGTCCGCCAGATGCTCGAGGAGACGCAGCCGTCGACCTTCGCCGACTTGCTGCAGATCTCGGGGCTGTCCCACGGCACCGGCGTCTGGCTCGGCAACGCGCAGGAGCTGATCAAGAATAACACCTGTTCGATCAAGACGGTCATCGGCTGTCGCGACGACATTATGCTCTACCTGATCTACAAAGCGGGCATGGACGCCTCGCTCGCCTTCAAGATTACCGAGAGCGTGCGTAAGGGCAAGGGGCTGACGCCGGAGTGGATCGACGAGATGAAGGCGTGCAAGGTGCCGCAATGGTACATCGATTCCTGTCTGAAGATCGAGTACATGTTCCCGAAGGCGCACGCGGCTGCCTATGTTATCTCGGCGGTGCGCACGGCCTACTTCAAGCTGTATCATCCGATAGCTTTTTATGCGACTTACTTTTCGGTCCGGGCCGAGGACTTCGATCTGGAGCTGCTCTGTCAGGGCTACGACGCCATCAAGCGCAAGCTGATCGAGATCGAGGCCAAGGGCTTCCAGGCGCTGCCGAAGGAAAAGGCGATGATCTCGATTCTCGAGATGGCGTTAGAGATGACGGCGCGCGGCTTTTCATTCAAGCCGATCGACCTGTACCGCTCCGACGCTACCCGCTTTATCGTCGACGGCGACTCGCTCATCCCGCCGTTCGCGGCGATCGGGGGCATCGGGGACAACGCTGCCCGCAACATCGCCGGGGCTCGCGATCATGGCGACTTCCTGTCGGTGGAGGATTTCCAGCAGAAAGCCAAAGTCGGCAAAACGATCGTCGAGGTATTGGCGTCGATGGGCTGCTTCCGAGGCTTGCCGGAGTCCAATCAGCTGTCGCTCTTCTAGTGCTGGCAAGGCCTCATCCGGGGACTCCCCTTGTCACTGTGACAGGGTTATGGTATAATTTTTCTGGTAATCCTGATGATATCGGTATTCGCGTAAAGAGTGGGGCAACCCACTCTTTAGCTTTTGTCCACACCAATTTCGGCAAGACAACCGGGAGGTTACAACGTTTGAGCAGATCCAACATTAAAGCCGTTATCGAGTCCATGGTTGCCCCGTATCTCGAATCCGGGGGTTTCGAGCTGGTCGATATTGAGTATGTCAAGGAAGGCAGTAACTGGTTTCTCCGTATTTTCGTCGATAAGGAAGGCGGCATCGATATCGACGAATGCGGCGTCATCAGCGAATATATAAGCGAGCAGCTCGACAAGGAGGATCCGATTAAGGAAGCTTACTTCCTTGAGGTATCCTCGCCCGGCGCAGAGCGCCCGCTCAAAAAGGCCGAAGATGTCCGCAAGGCGGTCGGCAAGCATGTGTTCGTGACGACCTACGAGCCGATCGACAAGCGCAAGGAATTCGAGGGCAAGCTGGACGCCTTCGACGGGGAGCGCCTAGTTATCGAGATCGGCAAAAAGCAGGTAGAGATCCCTTATGCCAAGGTGGCAAGCGCCCGCCTGGCGATTGTTTTTTAATTGTCCACAAGGAGGAACTCATTTCAAATGAGCATGGATTTTATTGAAGCCCTGTCGGAGATCGAACGGGAAAAAGGTATCAATAAGGATGTCTTGCTGGAAGCGATCGAAGCGGCGCTGATTTCCAGCTACAAGCGCAACTTTAACAGCGCTCAAAACGTCAGGGTCGACATCAATCGCTTCACCGGCGTCATTAAGGTCTATGCGCGCAAGACCGTCGTGGACGATGTGCTGGATTCGCGTCTGGAGATTTCGGTGGAGGCCGCCCGCGAGATCAATCCGCACTACTCGCTCGACGATATTGCCGAGATCGAGGTTACGCCTCGCGACTTCGGTCGGATTGCCGCCCAGACGGCCAAGCAGGTCGTCACGCAGCGGATTCGCGAAGCGGAGCGCGGTCTCATTTACAATGCCTTTATAGACAAGGAAGAAGACATTGTAAACGGGATCGTCCAGCGTCAGGATACGCGCAATCTGTTCATCGATCTGGGCAAGGTTGAGGCGGTGCTGCCGCTGACCGAGCTGATGCCTAACGACAAGTTCAAGCACGGCGACCGCGTCAAGTCGTTCATCACCAAGGTGGAGAACACAACCAAGGGGCCGCAGATTATCCTCTCCCGTTCGCATCCCGGTCTGCTGAAGCGGCTGTTCGAGCTCGAGGTGCCGGAGATCTACGATGGTGTTGTGGAGATCCGCTCGGTCGCTCGCGAGGCGGGCTTCCGTTCGAAGATCGCCGTTCATTCCCGCAATGAGGAGGTCGATCCTGTCGGCTCCTGTGTCGGACCGAAGGGGATGCGCGTGCAGACGATCGTCACGGAGCTGAAGGGCGAGAAGATCGATATCGTCCGCTGGTCCGACAGCGTGGAGGAGTACGTCGCCAACGCGCTCAGTCCGTCCAAAGTCGTCGAGGTCATCGTCTTCGAGCAGGAGAAGATGGCTCGCGTCATCGTGCCGGATTATCAGCTCTCGCTGGCGATCGGCATCAAGGGACAGAATGCGAGGCTGGCGGCCAAGCTGACCGGCTGGAAGATCGACATCAAGAGCGAGACTCAGGCCGAGGAAGAATACGGGCGCCCGAAAACGCAGTCGGGTACGATGCATCAGGATTCGGTTTCGATCGACTGAGCCCTGGGCGCAGGAATTACGGATAGGCCAGGGGGTAGTGAGAAATGAAGCCGAGAAAAATACCGCTTCGCAAATGTATCGCTTGCCAGGAAATGATGCCCAAAAAGGAACTCATCCGTATCGTACGCACGCCGAGCGGCGACATCCAGATCGACCTGACGGGCAAAAAGCCCGGACGCGGTGCCTATCTGTGCGGCAAGGTGAGCTGCTTCCGGCTCGCGCAGAAGAGCAAGGCGCTCGAGCGTGCGCTTAAGCAACCGGTCGCTCCAGAGATCTACGAGCAGCTCGAACGGGATTTCATCGGGGTGCAGGATGAGTTCCTCGCCAGAGGGGAGCAATCCGATGACGACGAGGAATAAAGGGCTGTCGGCGCTTGGTATGGCGATGCGGGCCGGCAAGCTGATAACCGGGGAAGAGACGGTGCTGAAGGCTGTCCGCGCAGGGAAAGCCTGTCTCGTACTCGTCGCCGGCGACGCCTCCGACAACACGAAAAAGAAGTTCCGCGACAAATGCGCCTCCTACGGAGTTGCGATAGCTGAAGCTTATGATCGAGTCCAGATCGGCCAGGCAATCGGTAAGGAGATGAGAGTGCTGATTGCTGTCACCGACCAGGGATTTGCGAAGATGATCCAAAATCAACTGAGTGATCAAGCGGAGGTGGAGTATATTGACTAAACAAGACAACAAAGATAAACTGCGCGTGTATGAATATGCAAAATCGCTTAATATGAGCAGCAAAGAAATTATTACCATCCTGAAACGACTGAACTTGCCGGTCAATAATCATATGAGCGTGATGGAAAACGAAATGGTGCATAAAGTGGAAGGTTTCTTCCGCGATATCAAAGCCAATGCCGCAGCCAAACGCGCGCAAGAGGGCAGCGCATCCGTATCCTCGGCAACCCAGACGAAGTCGTCCGGCACACGTCAACCGAGTCAGGCCGTACAACCGCAAGGCAACAAAAATAAACCAGTGGAACGACAGGAGCCTATGAATAGTACTGAATCGAAAACCCAAAACCAAACGACATCTAATCAACCACGCAGTCAGTCCGGTCAAGGTCCAAGCCAGGGCGGCAATCGCCCGCAAGGCAACCGGAACGGCAATCAACAGCAACGTCCTCAAGGTCAAGGGGGCGGCAATCGGCAAGGCCAAGGTCAGGGCCAAGGCGGCAATCGTCCGGCTCAAGGCAGCCAGGGCGCTCGTCCCGGTGGCCAAGGCGCTCAGGGCGGCAACCGTCCGAGCGGTCCAAGCCAGGGCGGCAATCGCCCAAGCGGTCAAGGTCAGGGCGGAAACCGCCCCGGCGGTCAAGGTCAAGGCGGCAATCGCCCGTCGCAAGGCCAAGGCGGCGGCGCTTCGGCAGGTCGCGGCACTGCGCCGCGCTTCGATAACAATCGTCCATCCACGCAAGGACAGGGTGGTCAAGGCGGCGACCGTAACGCTTCGCGCGGCAAATCCCGCCCAGGCGGCGGTAGCGGTGGCGGCCAGCAGCGTCGCTTCGACGACAATCGCGGCGGCAATTTCCGCAGCGGTCGCGGGGGCAAAAACAACCGCGGACGCAACAATCAGCAAATGGAACGTCGCGAAAAAATCGACAATACGCCGAAGAAAATTATCGTCCGCGGCAACATGACGGTCGGCGACCTAGCGAAGCTGCTCCACAAGGACGCTTCGGAGGTTATCAAGAAGCTGCTGTTCCTCGGCGTCATGGCGACGATCAACCAGGAGCTCGATCTGGACGCGATCCATCTGGTCGCCGAAGAGTTCAAGGTTGAGGTCGAAGTGAAAATTCCGGTCGAAGAGGATCAGTTCGAAACGATCGAGGAAATCGACGACGAAGCCGATCTGGAGGCGCGCCCGCCGATTGTCACGATCATGGGTCACGTCGACCACGGCAAGACGACGTTGCTCGACGCGATTCGCTCTACAAACGTGACCGGCGGCGAAGCCGGCGGCATCACGCAGCATATCGGCGCTTATCAAGTCGAAGTCAACCACAAGAAAATTACTTTCCTGGATACGCCGGGTCACGAAGCGTTCACAACGATGCGTGCGCGCGGCGCCCAGGTAACCGATATTACGATCCTGGTCGTCGCCGCAGACGACGGCGTTATGCCGCAGACGGTTGAGGCCATCAACCATGCCAAGGCCGCAGGCGTGCCGATCATCGTCGCGGTCAACAAGATCGACAAGGAAGGCGCCAATCCGGAGAAGATCAAGCAGTCGCTCACCGAATACGAGCTCGTCCCCGAGGAGTGGGGCGGCGACACGATCTTCGTCGAGCTCTCGGCCAAGCAGCGCATCAATCTGGAAGGGCTACTGGAGATGATCTTGCTCGTGGCAGAGGTTAACGACTACAAGGCCAATCCGAACAAACGGGCGCGCGGCACCGTTCTCGAGGCGGAGCTGGACAAAGGTAAAGGCCCGATCGCCCGCATCCTGGTACAGCACGGCACGCTGAAGGTTGGCGATGCTTACGTTGCAGGCAACTGCTTTGGCCGGATCCGCGCCATGATCAACGACAAAGGACGCCGTCTGAAGGAAGCCGGTCCGTCCACTCCGGTGGAGATTACCGGTCTGACCGATGTGCCTCAGGCTGGCGATCCGTTCCTCGTGTTCGAGGACGAGCGCAAAGCGCGGGCCATCGCCGATCGGCGCGCGACGAAGCATCGTCAGTCCGAGCTCGTATCGAACACACGGGTGACGCTCGACGATCTGTATCAGCATATCAAGGACGGCGAGATCAAGGATCTGTACGTCATTATCAAGGCGGATACGCAAGGTTCGTTCGAGGCGCTCAAGGGCTCCCTTGAGAAAATCGAGATTGAGGGCGTGCGCGTCAAGATCATCCACAGTGGCGTCGGTGCGATCACCGAGTCGGACATTATTCTGGCTACAGCGTCCAACGCGATCGTCATCGGCTTCAACGTTCGTCCCGAGCCGCAAGCGAAGATCGCAGCCGAGCAAGAGAAGGTCGACGTGCGCCTGCACCGGATCATCTACAACATCATCGACGAGATCGAACAAGCGATGAAGGGCATGCTCGACCCGATCTACAAGGAAGTTGTGATCGGTCATGCCGAGGTCCGCAACCTGTTCAAAGTAAGCAAGGTTGGCACGATCGCCGGCTGTATGGTCACCTCCGGCAAGATGGCTCGCAACGCCGAGGCTCGCGTCGTACGCAGCGGCATCGTCGTCTTCGAGGGCAAGCTGGACTCGTTGAAGCGGTTCAAGGACGATGCCAAGGAAGTCGCGCAAGGCTACGAGTGTGGCATCACGCTGGATAATTACAATGATCTCAAGGAAGGCGACATCATCGAGGCCTTCATCATGGAAAGCGTAGAGAGGTGAGCCGTCTATGGCTAAAATCCGTGTAGAACGCGTCGCGGAGCAAATCAAAAAGGAACTGAGCCAGTTGATCCAGGCCGAGCTGAAGGATCCGCGCATCGGATTTATCACGGTGACGGGCGTTGAGGTGACGGGCGACCTCTCCCAGGCACGCGTCTTCCTGAGCGTGCTCGGCAGCGAGGAGCAGAAGGAAGAGACGCTTAAGGCGCTGGCCCGCGGCAAAGGCTTCCTGCGCTCCGAGCTTGGCAAACGGATTCGATTCCGGCATACGCCGGATCTGCTGTTCAAGTTTGACAGCAGTATCGAGTACGGCAGCCGCATCGAAGCGCTGCTCGACCAGCTTAACCAAGGGAAGGGCGGCCAATGACCGAGCGTTCGGCGCTTTACGAGCAGCAGCTGTCGGAGGCGTATGCATTCCTGCAGGACGGAGATGACTTCCTCGTCGTCTCCCATGTTCAGCCTGACGGCGACGCGATCAGCTCGACTGTGTTGATCGGCTGGCTGTTGGACCGGCTGGGCAAGCGGGCCGTCTTGGTCAATGAAGGGACCGTGCCCTCGCGGCTTGGTTATCTGACCTTGGCGGATACGATTCAGACTGTGTCAGAGCGACCGCTTGAGCGGACCTTCGCGCGCATCGTCTCTGTAGACTGCGCGGATTACCGCAGGATCGGCACGGTCAGCGGGTCGTTCGCCCCGGACGCGCAGTTGCTCAATATCGATCATCATCCGACCAACGACGGCTTTGGCGCAGTCAACCTGATCCGGCCTGATGCTGCCGCTACGGTGGAGATCCTATACGATCTGATCCGTCACGGCGGACTAGCGCTTGATCTGGAGGCGGCGACAGCCGTCTACACCGGGTTGTTGACCGATACGGGCGGCTTCCGTTACTCCAATACGACCTCGCATGTGATGGAGATCGCCTCCAGTCTGCTGCAGATCGGGGTCCGCGGCCATCAACTTGCCCAGCATCTGCTGGAGAAGATGACGATGCCGCAGCTGAAGTTGCTGCAACGCGGGTTGTCGCGTTTATCCTTTAATGAGGATGGCCGGATTAGCTGGCTCTATATCGAGCCGACCGATCTGGAGGAGACCGGAGCAGCTGGCGAGGATCTGGAAGGTCTGGTTAACTATGCGCTTAATGTGGAAGGCGTCGAGGTCGGCATCCTGTTCAAGATCGGCGGCGACGGCAACACCAAGGTCAGTCTTCGTTCGGCTGGCAAGGCAGATGTCGCGGCGATCGCTCAGCAATTCGGGGGCGGAGGCCATGTGCGCGCTGCCGGATGCCGCTTGGAAGGCCAGACGCCGGACGTTATCTCCACCGTGGTCGAGTCTGTCAGGAGGTCTTTGCAATCATAATGGATGGCATATTAGCGGTATGGAAACCGGCCGGCTGGACCTCGCATGATGTCGTAGCCAAGGTGAGAGGGATGCTGCGGATCCGGCGGATCGGCCATGCTGGCACGCTCGATCCCGAGGTGACTGGCGTGTTGCCGCTCTGTATCGGCCGCGCGACCCGGGTCGTCGAGTACTTGCAGGAGAGGCCCAAGGCCTATGAAGCGGTGCTGGAGCTTGGCATTGCGACCGATACGGAGGATCTGACCGGTCAGATTATTGAGTCGGTGGATCAAGTGACAGTCGATGAGGAGGCGGCGCGCCGTGTGCTGGCCTCCTTCGTCGGCGAGATCGAGCAAGTGCCACCGATGTTCTCGGCGGTCAAGGTAGACGGCAAGCGACTGTACGAGCTGGCCCGCGAGGGCAAGGTCGTCGAGCGCAAGAAGCGTCTGGTGACGATTCACGAGCTGGAGCTGTTGCGGTTTGAGGCTGACGGCTCTCGTCCCCGGATCGCGTTTGCTGTTACTTGCTCCAAGGGGACGTATATCCGCACCCTGTGCGTCGATATCGGCAAGGCCTTGGGCGTTCCGGCGACGATGGCGGAGCTTAAGCGGACGCGCTCGGCCGGCTTTGGAGAGGCCGACTGTCTGACGCTTGAGGAGATCCGCGAGCTGCAGGAGAGAGGCGATCTGGCCGCACGTCTGCTCGGACCCGACGAGGGACTGACCCATCTGCCGCGATTGTCGGTGGACGCCGATGCGGCAGACCGGGCAGTCAAAGGCCAGAAGCTCAAGCTGACCGAGGAGGGCGCCCGCCTGGCGGAGGGACAGGTGATCCGTCTGTATGACGCGAGCAATCAGTTTCTTGGCATTTTCCGCGCGGAGCCGGTGCGAGGCCTGATCACCCCGGTCAAGGTCTTCTCCTGAGTTCGGTTTTCAGCACCGAGAAGGTTGAAGGCAGGAGGAAATGAGGAGCGCAGCGTAGTGGAGCTACGTGAGCACCGGAAGTTCCGACTGCATTCAAGATTCGATGTCGAATCCGCTTCTCGAGTAGCTTCGTGATCAAAAGCGGACTTTTTGAACAACCTCTATAAGAAATGCAGGTGTAGTAGTGAAAGTAATCGAATTAAGCTATCCGTTGACAGAGCAGCAGCTGGAAAACTGCGCGTTGCCGCAGACGCTGGCGATGGGACATTTCGACGGCGTTCATAAGGGACATCAGCAAGTCATCCGGCAAGCGATCGATGTAGCGCGCGCAGAGGGGCTGTGCCCTTCGATTATGACCTTTCATCCTCACCCGCGAGAGGTGTTGTCGCAGGAGGAGACGTATCTTACCTATCTGACGCCGCTCGATGACAAGATGACCTTGTTTGATGCCCTGGGGATCGAGGTTGCCTACGTGTTCCGCTTTGACCTGGCTTTCGCGGCTGTATCGCCGTTGCAATTTGTCGAGGAGGTGCTGCTGCCCTTGCAGGTTCGGCGGGCTGTAGTCGGCTTCGACTTTACCTTTGGGCATCGCGGATCCGGCAAGGCTGAGACGCTGGATGAGCTTGGCCAAGGAAGGCTGGCGGTCGATATCGTCGCTCCGTTTCACCAGGATGCCGAGAAGGTGAGCAGCACGCTTATCCGCAAGTCGCTTGCCGAAGGAGCGGTCGACGTGGCGGAGTCGCTGCTCGGGCGTCCTTATCGCTTCTCCGGCATCGTGCAGAGCGGCGACGGCAGAGGCCGCACGATCGGCTTCCCGACCGCCAATGTGCATCTGGTCCATCCATATGTGCTGCCTCGTCTTGGTGTCTATGCGGTGCGAGCGACGGTAGGAGATGCGACGTATCCGGCGGTTATGAATCTCGGCTTTAAGCCGACGTTCAACGCACCTGGCGGTGCGCCAACCGCAGAGGTCCACTTGTTTGACTTTCAGCAAGACTTGTATGGCAAGGAATTACAGGTAGACTTTTGCTTCTTTATCCGGGAAGAAAGAAAATTCGGCTCGGTGGGCGAGCTGATTGCCCAGATCGGCGCCGACGCCGAGCAAGCGCGCAAGCTGCTGGGCAGTCTTTCATCCTAGCGTTATACGCATGACGGCGGCGCCGGGTTTACTTCCGCAGGCTGCTGTGCTATACTGATTCAGGTTGCGGCGTTTTGGGCGCCTCATCCAAACCTTGGCTTGGATTCCCGATTCACCGGCGGTTTCGAGGCCACAGGCGATTATGATTAGGAGGTGAAGAGAATGGCTATCACACAAGAGCGTAAGAATGAACTGATCGACACGCACAAGACTCATGCTACCGATACCGGTTCTCCGGAGGTGCAGGTTGCGATTCTGACTGAGAATATCGTGAACCTGACTGATCATCTGCGGACGCACAAGAAAGACCATCATTCCCGTCGCGGTCTGCTGAAGATGGTCGGTCAACGCCGTAAGCTGCTGGCATACTTGAAAAACAAGGATGTTAGACGCTACAGCGCCCTGATCGAGAAGCTTGGTCTTCGTCGTTAATCGATTCGGGACCCCGAAGCAACCGGGTAGACAGCCGTTCCGCAACGAACGGCCGTCGCTTGGTTGCTTTTTATAGCATTATCTTCTATTTTCATCGTGTACATATAAATGGTTCGGTGAAGGAGTTGGGCCGGACATTGTCGAATTGAATTAAGAAAGACAGGAGGGATAACATGTTACAAAGCGTTGAAATGCAGCTCGGCGGCAAGCGTCTGGTGCTCGAAACCGGTCGTCTCGCTAAGCAAGCCAATGCTGCAGTAACTGTACGTTATGGCGATACTGTCGTCCTGTGTACTGTTACCGCTTCATCGGAACCAAAGAAGCTTGATTTCTTTCCCCTGACGGTGAATTATGAGGAGCGTCTCTATGCCGTAGGCAAAATCCCCGGCGGGTTCATCAAGCGCGAGGGTCGTCCAAGCGAAAAAGCGATTCTGGCGAGCCGTCTGATCGACCGCCCGATCCGTCCGCTGTTCCCGGAAGGCTTCCGCAACGATGTGCAGATCCTCGACCTCGTCATGAGCGTGGATCAGGATTGTTCGCCCAACATTGCGGCGATGATCGGCACCTCGGCGGCGCTGGCAATCTCCGATGTACCGTTTGACGGTCCGATCGGCGGGGTTGTCGTCGCGCGTATCGATGGACAGTTCATCATCAACCCATCGATCGATCAGGAAGAGAAAAGCGACATCTTCGTCGTCGTCGCCGGCACCAAGGACGCGATCATGATGGTCGAGGCGGAAGCCAACGAAGTGCCTGAGGACGTCATGCTCGAGGCGATCATGTTCGGTCACGACGAGATCAAGAAGATCGTTGCGATACAGGAGCAACTGATCGAACAAGCCGGCAAGCCGAAGATGGAGGTCGTCCTCCATGCGGTGAACGAAGAAGTGAACGCTGCCGTACGCGAGTATGCACAGACGCGTCTGGTCGAAGCGATCCGCATCGAGGAGAAGCATGCTCGTCAGCAAGCGATCGATGCGATCGAAGACGAGGCAGTCGCTCATTTCGAGACTGTCTACGCCGAGACACCGGACATGCTGGGCGATGTCAAGGAAGTGCTGCACGATATCGTCAAGGAAGAAGTGCGGCGTCTGATCACGGTGGACAAGGTCCGTCCCGACGGCCGCAAGCTCGACGAGATCCGCCCGATCGAATGCGATGTGGCGCAGCTGCCGCGTACGCATGGCTCCGGACTGTTCACGCGTGGGCAGACGCAAGCGCTGAGTATCTGTACGCTTGGTGCGCTGGGCGATGTTCAGATCCTCGATGGCATCTCGCTCGAGGAGAGCAAGCGGTTTATGCATCATTACAATTTCCCGCCATTCAGCGTCGGCGAAGCGCGGATGCTGCGCGCGCCCGGACGCCGCGAAATCGGCCACGGTGCACTCGGCGAGCGGGCGCTCTCTAAGGTCATCCCGTCTGAGAAGGAATTCCCGTATACGATCCGACTCGTATCCGAGGTGCTGGAGTCCAACGGTTCGTCCTCGCAAGCGAGCATCTGCGCCAGCACGCTGGCTCTGATGGATGCAGGCGTGCCGATCAAGGCGCCGGTTGCAGGCGTGGCCATGGGTCTGATCAAGGAAGGCGACCACTTCTCGATCCTGACCGACATCCAGGGGTTGGAGGATCATCTCGGCGATATGGACTTCAAGGTAGCCGGTACGGCAGAAGGCGTAACCGCCATCCAGATGGATATCAAGATCGCCGGCATCGATCGCTCGATCCTCGAGCAGGCGCTGGAGCAAGCGCGCAGCGGCCGGATGTTCATCCTCGGCAAGATGCTGGAGACGATGCAGCAGCCTCGTCCGAACCTGTCGCAATACGCGCCGAAGATCCTCATCCTGACGATCAACCCGGACAAGATCCGCGACGTTATCGGAGCGGGTGGCAAGATCATCAACAAGATTATCGAGGAGACCGGCGTCAAGATCGATATCGAGCAGGACGGCACAGTGTTCATCGCTTCTTCTAATGAAGAGATGAATCAAAAAGCCAGACAAATTATCGAAGGCATCGTCAAGGAAGTTGTCGTCGGCGAGATCTATGTCGGCACGGTCAAGCGCGTCGAGAAGTTTGGTGCATTCGTCGAGATTCTGCCAGGCAAGGAAGGACTCGTCCATATCTCGCAGCTCGCTGCAGAGCGCGTAGCGAAGACGGAGGATGTGGTCAAGATCGGCGATCAGATTACGGTGAAGGTAACCGAGATCGATCAGCAAGGCCGCGTCAACCTGTCCCGCAAGGCTGTACTTGCTGCGCAGACTCAAGTTTCCTCCAAATAAAAGCGTCACGACATTTCTATAGCACGATTGATAAGAGCCAGATTCTGTCTGACTCTTTTTTCGTGGCCTCATAATCCGGACCCGTCCCACATATGATGGAATGTACAAGGAGGGCGGGGGACATGGGGCGCAATAAAATCGTGGCGATGACGATAACGGCAGTGCTGCTGCTCGTCTGGCTGACGGCAGATGACAGCGTCGCCCGGTATGTCGATGCCGTCAAGGAAAGCCGAGTGAAGGCGCAGAGCGTGCTCGACAAAGGCGGGGGCAGCGATGACGAGCTGATGCAGCGTATCCGCCGCGAGGCGGCTGAGCTACGCGTCGCTCCGATCGAACCTCGTGTCGACCGCGTATGGAAGCTGATCCCCGGCTACAATGGTCGGGAGGTCGATGTGGAACGAACCTATTCGCAAAATCGGCCTACCTGGGTCGGCGGTGAGATCGATTATGTATATCGGCAAGTGGAACCGAAGCTCCGTCTGCAAGAGCTGGGGTCACATCCGATCTACAGGGGCAACCCGCAAAAAAAAATGACCGCGTTGATGATCAACGTAGCCTGGGGCAACGAATATATCCCGTCCATGCTGAAGGTGCTGGCGGACGAGCAAGTGAAGGCGACGTTTTTTTTGGACGGGTCATGGCTTAGCAAGCACACGGACATCGCGCGCGCCATTCAGTCGGCGGGGCACGAGATGTCCAACCACGCTTATTCGCATCCCAACATGAGCGAGTTGGGGCGCGAGGCTGCGCTCCGTCAGATCACACGCACCGAGCAGTTGCTCCGCGACCAGCTCGGCGTCGCCAATCGCTGGTTTGCGCCGCCCTCGGGCGATTACAATCAGCAGACGGTCGAGCTGGCCGCCTCACAAGGCTTGGGTACGGTGCTGTGGACACTGGACACGGTGGACTGGAAGAAGCCTTCACCAGACACGATCATCCGCAAGATCGCCGCCCGAGTCGAGCCTGGTTCGCTTATTCTGATGCATCCGACCGCTTCGTCGAGCGAAGCGCTGGCAGGGATGATTCGCGTGATCAAGAGCAAAGGGCTGGCGCTGGGCACGGTAAGCGAGCTATTGTCGACGGAACGGCTTGATTCGGTTGAGAGCGGGACATAATTCTGCTATAGTAAGATCATTGATTTTAGGAGGGTAACCTATCTTGAAGAAATACACCTTGAGCAACGGGCTTCGGGTTATCGTCGAGAGCATCCCGACCTGCCGTTCCGTTTCGTTCGGCATCTGGGTCAAGACCGGCTCGCGCAACGAAACGCCCGAGAACAGCGGCATCTCGCATTTCATCGAGCATATGCTCTTCAAAGGTACGAAGCAGCGTACAGCCAAGGACATCGCCGACGTCTTCGACGGGATCGGCGGCAATGTCAATGCGTTTACTTCGAAGGAATATACGTGTTATTACGCCAAAGTGCTTGACCAGCATCTGCCGATTGCGATCGACACGCTGGCAGATATGTTTTTCGAGTCCGAATTTGACGAGGGAGAGCTGGCCAAGGAGAAAAACGTGATCCTCGAAGAAATTTCCATGTACGAAGATACGCCGGATGACAAGGTGCATGACGATGCGTCGCGCGCCAGCTTCGGCAGCCACCCGCTCGCTTTTTCGATCCTCGGTGCAGAGGAGAAGCTGATGGGGATGACCGCCGATACGTTACGCGACTATATGCGTGGCCATTACAGGGTTGACAACACCGTCATCAGCGTGGCGGGCAATGTCGAGCCGGAGGCCGTATTAGAGCTGCTGGAGCGGTATTTTGGCCGCTTCGACGCGCGGGGCGAGAGCGCGCTGCTGCATCCGCCTGTATTCAAGGGCGAGTATTTGTTCCATAAGAAGAAAACCGAGCAGAATCATATTTGCCTCTCCTTCCAGGGCTGCTCGATCGCCGATCCCCGGCTGTACGCGATGATCCTGCTCAACAATGCGATCGGCGGCGGCATGAGCTCGCGGCTGTTCCAGGAGATCCGCGAGAAGCGTGGGCTGGCGTATTCGGTCTACTCCTATCATACGTCTTATGCGGACAGCGGCCTGTACACGATCTATGCCGGCACGGCGCCCAAGCAGACCAAGGACGTGCTTGACCTGACGCTTGAGCTGCTCGGCGATATCGGCGCTCAAGGGCTGACCGAAGCGGAGCTGCATCGTGGCAAGGAGCAGCTCAAGGGCAGCCTTATCCTATCGCTCGAGAGCACCAGCAGCCGGATGAATCGCAATGGCAAAAACGAACTGATGCTGGGCCGTCATTATACGCTGGATGAGATGATCCAAAAAATCGATGCTGTATCGATGGAGACGATCCATGAAGTGACGCGGCATATGCTTGCCGAGCCGTTTGCTGTCGCAATGGTCGGCTCAAGCGACAAGGCGGCCCAAAACGTAGGGAGGAATCATTTTGTATCCAGTCCAAATTAAACGGCTGCCGGGCAATGAAGACATCCAGCTGCCTGTAAAAATGTCTGCTGCGGCAAGCGGCTTTGATCTTCACGCAGCAGTCGCCGAGCCGCTTGTGCTGGCTCCCGGAGAGCGCCAGCTCGTGCCGACCGGCTTTGCGATGGCGATGCCAGTCGAGCTGGAGGCGCAGATTCGTCCGCGCAGCGGCTTGGCCTACAAGCACGGTATCACCTGTCTGAACTCGCCTGGCACGATCGATGCCGACTACCGCGGCGAAGTCAAGGTGCTGCTGATCAATCTGGGTCAGGAGCCTTTTACGATCGCCAGAGGCGAGCGGATCGCCCAGATGGTATTTCAGGTCGTGCCGCAAGTCGAGCTCCAGGAGCGGGACGAACTGAGCGATACGGTGCGCGGCGCCGGCGGCTTCGGCCACACCGGAACCTAGTTTCAGCCTGTCCGCGCGATGTATAGCCTTCACACCGATTGTTATTTCGGTGCGAAGGCTTTTTTGTGCTTTCCTGCGGACGCGTCAAAGCCGAACTTCAGTTTATGGGGTAATCACCAAGCATTGGGCGCGCGCATAAGATAGCTTATGACTCGTGCAGGAAAGGAGTGATGCTGCCATGCTGACAGGTACGCAAGTCGTGCTGCTGGGCGGGGATGCCCGCGCGCTGGAGGTGATCCATAAGCTAACCGAGCTGGATGCCGCCGTCACGCTATCGGGCTTTGACGGGCTGCATACGCAGCTCGACGGAGCTGTCCATGCGGCGTTCGACGAGTCGCTGTTCGATAATGCGGATGCGATCGTGCTGCCGGCAGTCGGGACGGATGACGACGGGCGAATCGCTGCGGTTTTTAGCAATGATGAATTAAGGCTGCAAGAGTCTCATATCGCCAGACTTTCCAAGCATAGTACCGTCTACACAGGAATGGCCAAACCGTATCTGCGCAAGTTATGCCAAGATCAAGGGATACGCCTTGTGGAGCTGCTGGAGCGCGATGACGTCGCCATCTACAATTCGATCCCGACGGCGGAAGGCGCGGTTATGATGGCCATCCAGCACACCGACATTACGCTCCACAGCTCCAGATGCCTCGTGCTTGGCCTTGGACGGACCGGATTTACATTGGCGCGAACCTTGCAAGGATTGGGAGCTAAAGTGAAGGCCGGCGTTCACACAGAAGCTGATTTTGCAAGAGCTCACGAGATGGGGTTCAGCCCCTTTTACACGACGGATCTGCTGTCTCATATGAGCGACCCTGACTTGATTTTTAATACAATTCCGACTATGATAGTCACAGCGCAAATGATCGCGAATTTGCCTTCGCGCGCCGTTATTATCGACCTGGCTTCGAAGCCGGGCGGTACCGATTTCCGCTTCGCAGAGAAGCGAGGGATCAAGGCGATGCTCGCGCCCGGTCTTCCCGGAATTGTCGCTCCCAGAACAGCAGGACGCATCATGGCGGATTGCTTGACTCGTTTAATGCTGGAGGACATACAATTGCGGGGGGATGGACGATGAACTGGCAAGGCAAAACGGTCGGCTATGCATTATCCGGATCACATTGTACATTTGCGGAAGTGATGCCGCAGATTCAGAGATTTATAGATGCAGGAGCCAAAGTCGTACCAATCGTCACGTCGACGATCATGACGACCGATACGCGATTCGGCAAGTCCGAGGACTGGCAGCAGCAGTTGAAGACGATTACGGGCAACGAGATTATCTCGACGATCGTCCAGGCTGAGCCGCTAGGTCCGTCCAAGCAGCTCGATGTGCTCGTCATCGCGCCTTGCACCGGCAATACGACGAGCAAGCTCGCCAACGCGATGACCGACAGCGCGGTACTGATGGCGGCCAAGGCTCAGATGCGTAACGGGCGCCCTGTCGTGCTGGCCATCTCGACCAATGACGGATTGGGGCTGAACGCCGCCAACATTGCGAAGCTGCTCGTCGCCAAGAACATCTATTTTGTGCCGTTTGGCCAAGACAACCCACAGCAAAAGCCGAATTCGCTGGTCGCTAGAATGGACCTCGTCATGGAAGCATGCGAAGCAGCGCTCGGCGGTGAACAACTGCAGCCAATGGTCATTGAACGCTTTAATTATGGCAGTTGACCGGGGGGCGGAACCGATGAGCATCCTTGTGCAAAAATTCGGCGGCACTTCCGTGTCCACCGCCGCCGCCAGAGAGCATGTAGTGCGCCATATCGAAAGGGAACGGCAGCGACACCAACTGGTGGTTGTCGTTTCTGCCATGGGCAGAAGCGGCGACCCATACGCTACCGACTCCCTGCTCGCGCTGGCAGGCGGAGGGCAAGGTCTGCCGCCGAGAGAGCGCGATCTGTTGCTCTGCTGCGGCGAGATCATCTCGGCGACGACGCTGTGCAGTCTGCTGGCAGAGCGGGGCATCGAAGCGGTCGTGCTCACTGGCGGACAGGCGGGGATCATCACCGACGAGCACCATGGCCAAGCTCAGATCATCCGCATGGATACGGCTGCCGTGACGAGGGAGCTGCAGCGGGACAAGGTCGTCGTCGTCGCCGGCTTCCAGGGCCGGACCGAGAGCGGCGAGTGGACGACGCTCGGCCGCGGCGGCAGCGACACCTCGGCGACGGCGCTCGGCGCTGCGCTCGGGGCAGTGAGAGCGGACATCTACACAGATGTTGACGGGATCCTGACCGCAGATCCCCGGCTCGTCGCGGATGCCCGCCCGCTCCGACATGTCGGCTATGCCGAGATGTGCAATCTTGCACGACAAGGCGCCAAAGTGATCCACCCGCGCGCCGTAGAGATCGCTGCGCAGGCCAACCTGCCGCTGCGCGTCCGCTCAACCTTCCTAGAGGAGGAGGGGACGCTCGTCAGCGGGCCGCTCCCGACTGCGGTGCAGGACCGCTATGTGACGGGGATTGCTCATGTCTGCGGGATTACGCAGCTATCGGTGCAGGCGCGGGACGAGGGAGGCGATATGCAGCTCCAGGTATTCCGCGCGATGGCAGGCAACGGTATCAGCGTCGACTTCATCAATGTTACGCCTGGCGGCGCGGTCTATACCGTATTCGACAGCGATGCTTCTCGGGCCTTGGCGGTGCTGCGATCGATTGGCTATGAACCGCAGGCTGTGCATGGCTGCGCCAAGGTATCGGTCATCGGCGGCGGCATGAATGGCGTGCCCGGTATTATGGCTTCTATCGTGGAGGCGCTGACTGGCAAGGGCATTACGATTCTTCAGTCCGCAGATTCGAACTCGACGATCTGGGTGCTCGTTCGCGAGGAGGAGATGGCGGCTGCTTTGCGATCTCTTCATGAAAAGTTTAAACTTCATCTTCCATAACGATCAGGTTTAATGGTATAAATATAGGATAACTAAGCTTAGTCTGAGCGATGACTTTAGGAGGATTCAAGATGGATTTTGGGAGATTGGTGACGGCCATGGTCACCCCGTTTGATGTCAATGGTCAGATCGATTGGGACACGACGGGACGATTAATAGATTACTTGATAGACGAGCAACAGAGCGAAAGTCTGGTCGTCTCCGGGACGACGGGCGAATCCCCGACGCTGACCGACGACGAGAAGCTGGAGCTGTTCCGCTTCGCCGTTCGTCATGCCGATGGACGCTGCAAAATTATCGCAGGGACAGGCAGCAATAATACGGCGCATTCCATTCACCTGACCCAGGCTGCCGAAGAGGCTGGCGTCGACGGGATTCTATTGGTTGTGCCTTATTACAATCGTCCGAGCCAAGAAGGGCTGTATCAGCACTTTAAGGCGGTCGCGCAGTCGACCAAGCTACCGGTCATGCTCTACAATGTCCCGGGACGGACAGGCGCTAATCTGAGTGCCGCAACGACGTTACGGCTTGCTCATATCGAGAATGTCGTGGCTACCAAGGAATGCGCTTCGCTGGACCAGTTGACGCATATTATTAGCGCGGCGCCGGAAGGGTTCCTCGTCTACGGCGGCGATGACAGCATGACGCTGCCTGTATTGGCCATTGGTGGCCACGGCATCGTCAGCGTCGCCAGCCATATTATCGGCCCGCAGATGAAGCGGATGATCGAAGCCTATCTGCAAGGCAATGTGAAGGAGGCGGCGCGTTTGCATGCGCAATGCCACCCGATGTTCAAGGGCATTTTCGAAGCTCCGGACCCGGTGCCTAATCCTGTGGCGATCAAATTTATTCTGGGCATGAGCGGCATGCATGTCGGCGGCGTCAGATTGCCGCTTGTCGATGTGACCGACCAGGAAGCCGAATTTTTGCGCAAATTACTGTAAATTTCGCCTTAGCCATGCCTAATTATGGAGCCGGTGCGACGAGCATCGGCTTTTTTTCTGACATGGATGCCAGCGGATTGACTTGTGTTTTGCAAAATGAATCATGTATAATGGATTTCAAGTGACTGGGTGCGGCAATTTTTTGAAATCAATCTTGAACGTTTGGAGAAGCGTTCCACGAACATAGGAGGTACAGATCGACGTGTCAAAAAAGAATAATCAAGACAAGCTGCTGATCTTTGCATTGGGCGGAGTAGGTGAGATCGGCAAAAATATGTATGTCATCCAGTATGGAAACGATATCGTAGTAGTCGATTCCGGACTGAAGTTTCCAGAGGAGGACATGCTGGGGATCGATATTGTCATCCCGGACATCACCTACCTGAAAGAAAATCGGGACAAGGTGAGAGGCATTCTCATTACCCATGGTCATGAAGACCATATCGGCGGCTTGCCTTATGTGCTCAAGAACCTCAATGTGCCTGTCTACGCCACGAAGCTTACGATCGGTCTGATCGAGGGCAAGCTGAAGGAAGCGGGCCTGCTGGGCGAGACGAAACGGATCCTGATCAATGCCGATTCGGAAGTAGAGCTGGGTCAGATCAAGGCGACGTTCTTCCGCACAAACCACAGTATCCCTGATTCGGTAGGCGTCTGCTTGGACACCCCGGAAGGGATCGTCGTCCATACAGGCGACTTCAAATTTGACCATACGCCGGTCAACGACCAATACGCGGACCTGCAACGGATGGCAGCCATCGGCAGCCGCGGCGTACTGGCGCTGCTCTCAGACAGCACCAACGCAGAGCGTCCCGGCTTCACCCCCTCGGAGAGCAACATCGGCAACGAATTCGAGGATATTTTCCGCAAATCGACACAACGTGTCATCGTAGCGACCTTCGCATCGAATGTCCATCGGATTCAGCAGGTCATCAACGCAGCGATGACTACGAAACGTAAGCTTGCTGTCATCGGACGCAGCATGGTCAACGTCGTCAACATCGCTTCGGAGCTGGGGTACCTGAACATTCCCGAGGGTATGCTGATCGAGCCGGATGAAGTGAACCGACTGGCAGCGGATCGCGTAGTCGTGCTGTCGACCGGCAGCCAGGGCGAACCGATGTCGGCTCTGACCCGGATGGCTCGCTCGACACATCGCAAGATCGACATTCTGCCGGGCGACACGGTCATCATCGCCGCTACGCCGATCCCAGGCAATGAGAAATACGTCGGTCGTACGGTGGACGAGCTGTTCCGTCTCGGCGCCAAAGTCATCTACGGTCCTGGCTCGGTATCGGGCGTTCACGTATCCGGACATGGCAGCCAGGAAGAGTTGAAGCTGATGCTTAACCTGATCAAGCCGAAGTACTTCATCCCGATTCACGGGGAGTACCGGATGTTGCGCCAGCATGCTCTGCTTGCCGAATCGGTCGGCGTGGAGCGCGAGAACATCTTCATCTGCGATATCGGCGACACCGTCGAGGTTCAGGGCGGCAAGGCGCGTAAGGGCAACAAGGTCCCATCGGGCAACATCCTGATCGACGGGCTAGGCGTCGGCGACGTGGGCAACATCGTCTTGCGCGACCGCAAGCTGCTCTCGCAGGACGGCATCCTGGTCGTTGTCGTCACGCTCAGCAAACAGGACGGCAAGATCCTTTCCGGACCGGATATTATCTCGCGTGGCTTCGTCTATGTGAGAGAGTCGGAAGGTTTGCTCGATGAAGCCAATCGTATCGTCAGCTCGACCCTTCACAAACTGATGAATGACAAGGTAAATGAATGGGCATCGCTCAAAACAAACGTCAAGGACGCGCTCGGCCGTTTTCTTTACGAGCAGACGCGTCGTCGCCCGATGATTTTGCCTATTATAATGGAAGTTTAATGGTTCACACTACCTAGCCACTGGCCATTGATGCGCTCTTTCTCCAGGAGCCTTCAATGGCATTTTTGCGTTCAACGACGAATGGCCTGCGGGCGGCGTTCGGCCGGATGAAGCATAAAAGCGGCAATGGAACCCATACTATGACAAGCTGCTCGCTTGCGATCAGTGATCTCAACTATCAGGAGTATAGGAGGCAAAAGGCATGATGCATAAGGGCAATTATACGAATCAGGAACCGCAGCCCGAGCCGGTGCCCGTTCCGACGGAGAAGCCGCGCAATCCGGTTGTCGATACGATACAGCAGCTTGGGCAGACGACGGTGCCTGTCATGGACTCCAATATTTTTTGCATGACGATTATCGGTCAGGTTGAGGGTCATCTCGTGTTGCCGCCGCAAAACAAGACGACCAAATACGAGCATCTGATCCCGCAGTTGGTCGCAGCGGAGCAAAATTCGAAAATTGAAGGCGTGCTGATCGTCTTGAATACGGTCGGTGGAGATGTCGAGGCAGGTCTGGCGATTGCCGAGATGATCGCTTCGCTGTCCAAGCCCTCGGTTACGATCGTGCTGGGGGGCGGCCATTCAATCGGGGTGCCGATTGCGGTGGCGGGCGACATGTCGTTTATTGCAGAGACCGCTACGATGACGATCCACCCGATCCGTCTGAATGGACTCGTCATCGGCGTGCCGCAAACCTTCGAATACCTCGAAAAAATGCAGGAGCGGGTCGTGCGTTTCGTGATGTCGCATTCACGAATTACCGAACAGAAATTCAAGGAGCTGATGTTCAAAACGGGGGAGCTGACCCGGGACATCGGCGCAACCGTAATCGGTCCTGACGCCGTGACCTATGGGCTTATCGACGCAGTCGGCGGTGTCGGGGCAGCGATCCGCGAGCTGAATCGCCGGATCGAGGAGAATCGGGCTCGCGCGTCGGCGGTGATCCAATGATCCTGTATACAAGTATGCCCTTGGAAATGGTGCTGAGTGGTTGGGATCAGGAGCGCGAAGCGACGTTGGAGCTCGTGCGCGACGGCGTGCGCATGCAGGTTGAAGCGGTGTCTCCTGGCGTCGGGCGCATCGTCCGGCTGCTCGATTGCGACTTGCACCGCTACCTCGATCCCGGGCTTGCGCCAGGCACGCTCATCATGCTGGCGCCGACGGACAGAGCTGGTTCGGAGTGATAGGAACATGACAGCAGCTATGCTATAATGGGTTATCGAGAGGTGACCATTTTGGCAAAGCGAAAACGTAAAAAGAAATCGATCGGCATGACGTTAAAATATGAAGTGTATGGCATTCTGCTCATTACGATTTCGGTCATTGCCTTGTCCGGAGAGGCCGTCGTCGGGCGTTCGCTGTCCAAGCTGTTTGGCTTGCTGCTGGGCAAGTTTTATTTTGTGCTGGCCTTGGTCGGCATCTATATCGGCTTATCTGTCATGGTGAAGCGAGCCTGGCCACAGGGCTGGTCCTCGCGCAAAAGCGGACTGCTGCTGTTCGTGCTGGCGCTGACGCTAATGAGCTCCATCGCGGAGATTAACGCCAAGTTCGCCGGTCTCGAGGAGACGACCGTCGTCTCGGCCGGTACGATCCTGCAGACACTCGGGAGCGATATTCGGGGCGAGCTGCTGACGGCCAGCGTACAGCCGGAACTACCGATGATGAGCAAGGCGATCAGCGGAGGCTATGCCGGCGCGGTGCAATATTCGATCTTGTTCTGGCTGTTCGGCAACATCGGCGCCCGCTTCGTGCTGATCGTGATGTTCGCGATTGCAGTCATGCTCGTCACAGGCAAATCCTATGTCGAGCTGATCCAGACGCTATCCAGCAAGACGGCCCGTCTCTACACCTTGCTCCGCGTTAAATTCAAGAGCCGCCGCTCTGCCGCTGCTGCGAAGAAGCCTGGCGGCAAGCGGACAACGGCGGTTCCCATACATAATGAGCATGATGACTATTCCGAAGACGATAACGACACTTTTGACCCATATAGTACGGAGCCTCCACCCGCGCCCGTGCAGCGCAAGAAGCCGGCGTTCTTCAGTTGGCTGCAGGATTACGCGGACAAGCTGCGGCGCGAGCCGGAGCAGGCACTGACGCAGGAGCAAGGCCGCAAGGGGGACGACGAATCGGAAACCGGCTGGCCGCCCGAAGCCGACCCTTATGGCGATGCTCAGGAAAAGCCGACGTGGCTGGTAGAGCCGCCGGATACCTTGGCCATACCGCTCGAAGAGGAGACGACGACGTGGCCGGAGGCTCTGGTTCCCCATACTGGCGAGGCGATGGAGCCGAATCCCGTTGACGAGGCCTTGTTGATCGACGCTGTGGCCGACGAGACTCCAGAGGGCGGAGAGGAGACGGCTGTTGTGATTGCTGGCGACGGCGAGCAGCCGCCAGTGATCGTTCCTACGGCCAAGCCTTATCGCTTGCCGCCGCTCTCGCTGCTCGCGAAGCCGCAAGGACATGGAAAATCGGGGCCGGAGGGCGCGCTGGAGTCGCGACGCAAGCTCGAAGCGACGCTCGAGAGCTTCGGCGTCAAGGCCAATGTGCTCGACGTTGTGCGCGGTCCGGCTGTTACGCGTTATGAGGTGCAGCCTGCGACCGGAGTCAAGGTCAGCCGGATCGTCGGCTTGACCGACGATATCGCGCTTGCATTGGCCGCCAAGGATATCCGGATGGAGGCGCCGATCCCCGGCAAGTCGGCGATTGGCATCGAGGTGCCGAACACTGAGGTCTCGGTCGTGACGATGCGAGAGGTGATGGAGACGACTGCCTTCCAGCGTGCTGCCTCCAAGATGTCGATCGTCTTCGGGCGCGATATCGCAGGCACGCCGATCGTCGGCGATCTGGCCCGGATGCCCCATCTGCTGGTCGCTGGGGCGACCGGATCGGGCAAGTCGGTGTGCATCAACGGCATCATCACTAGCATCCTCTACAAGGCCAAGCCGGACGAGGTTCGCTTCCTGATGATCGACCCGAAGATGGTCGAACTGAATGTTTACAACGGCATCCCGCATCTGCTGGCTCCGGTCGTCACCGATCCGCGCCGCGCCTCGCTTGCGCTCAAGAAGATCGTTGTCGAGATGGAGAAGCGGTATGAGTTGTTCTCCAAGTCCGGGACGCGCAATATCGAAGGGTACAACAGCTTGATGGCCGATAATCCGGCTGCGCTATTGCCTTATATCGTCGTCATCGTCGACGAGCTCGCCGACCTGATGATGATCGCTGCCAACGATGTGGAGGATGCGATCTGCCGTCTCGCGCAGATGGCGCGTGCCTCGGGCATCCATCTGATCATCGCTACGCAGCGGCCGTCCGTTGATGTCATCACCGGTCTGATCAAGGCCAATATCCCGTCGCGGATCGCCTTTGGCGTCTCTTCCCAGGTCGACTCCCGGACGATCCTCGACATGGTCGGCGCAGAGAAGCTGCTCGGCCGCGGCGATATGCTCTTCCTGCCGGTCGGCATGTCCAAGCCGATCCGTGTCCAGGGCGCATTCCTCTCCGATCAGGAGGTAGAGAGCGTCGTCGGCTATGCTCGCAGCCAAGCGGAGGCCGAATATAAAGAGGATCTGGTGCCAGAGGTGGAGGAGATGGCCGAGGAGGAAGACGAGAATCTTGATGAGCTATATGACCAGGCTGTATCGATCGTCGTCGAGGCCAAGCAGGCATCGGTGTCCTTGCTGCAACGCCGGATGCGGGTCGGTTATACACGGGCAGCCCGGCTGATCGATACGATGGAGGCGAAGGGCGTCGTCGGACCGTACGAGGGGAGCAAGCCCCGCGAGGTGCTGATGAGCCCCGAGCAATTCCAGGCCGGCAAAATAACGTCCTAAAACGATTTGCGAAATGGAGAAAGGTGCATAGAAGTACAATCCGTGCCTCATACTAGGATCAAGCAGCTTCTCGCATGATGATGGCTCATTACGCACAGAAAGGCTTGATCCACCTATGAAAACCCGTTTGGTTATTGCAACAGCCGTGATCGTCTGTCTGCTCTTCGGCTCTTTCGCAATCAGCAAGCAGGAGCACGGCGCTTCTACCGAAACGTTCAGCAAAGCGATCTTGAAGCAAGGCTCATCCGGCAAAGACGTCTACGAGCTGCAAGGGCGACTGAAGAAGCTCGGTTATTATGACGGCAAGGTGGATGGCCAGTTTGGAGCGAAGACGAAAAATGCCGTCACCTGGTTTCAATGGAAATTCGGGTTGAAATCCGACGGCGTCGTCGGCGGCAAAACAAAACTGAAGCTGTGGGAGGCGACCAAGGATTGGCGTCCTGCAGCAGACGAGCTGCCGGGAGGCACGACCGGCGGCAATGGAGGCGGCGGCTCGGGCGGTGGCGGCTCCGGCGGCAATCTGGCGCAGTCCAACAAATTGGGCTTGTCCGAAAACGATCTGAAGCTGATGGCCAACGCCGTTTATGGCGAGGCGCGCGGCGAGCCTTACGAGGGGCAAGTAGCGGTTGCCGCCGTTATTTTGAATCGGGTCCGTGACGAGAATTTCCCTGACTCGGTGTCGGGCGTCATCTTTGAGCCGCTTGCTTTTACGGCAGTGGCCGACGGCCAGATCTGGCTTGAGCCCAATGAGAGAGCCAGACAAGCGGTGGAGGCCGCGGTCAAAGGCTGGGATCCGACGAACGGCTGTCTGTATTATTTCAATCCCGCGACGGCAACGTCCAAATGGATTTGGACGAGGCAGCAAGTGATGACGATTGGCAAGCATATTTTCTGTATTTAGGTTCGTTCAAGCAACCCCGCTTGCAGGTCAGGAGTGCGGGTTGCTTCTTCCATTTCTAATGGGTTAGAATGGTATAGAGTCTACGAAAATCGAATACATTACGGAGTATGGATGCAGAGACGGAAGGAGCAATGACTTATCGTGACGGCAACTCTTTTTGAACGGGCGCAAACAGGACGCATGCGGCTGCATGTCATGCCTACCAAGCGCTTCAAGACCTTTGCCATATCTTTGTACGCAGGTGTTCCGCTTGCAGAATCATCCGTAACGACTACCGCTCTGACGCCTTTTGTCCTGCGCAGAGGCACGCGGTCGACGCCGGAGACCTTGGCATTCCGCGAACGTCTGGATGATCTCTACGGCGCAGGCTTCGGCTTCGATATCTATAAACGCGGCGACGCGCAGATCGTCCAGTTCCGCATGGACGTCATAAATGACCAATTCGTCTCTTCCGGTACGCCTCTGCTGGCAGCTGCGCTGAAGCTGCTCGGAGAGATTGTCACCGATCCGGCGCTCGAGGACGGCATCTTCCGGGGCAAATATGTGGCCGCCGAGAAGATGACGCTGCAGAAACGGCTGGAGGCGATCATCAACGACAAGATCCGTTATGCCGCCGAGCGGTGCTTGGCCGAGATGTGCCGGCATGAGCCTTATCGGCTGCATGCCCTTGGCAAGCTCGAGGATCTGCCCGGCATCTCGTCGGAGTCGTTGTATGACGCTTATCGTGGGTGGTTGGGTGAGGCCGAGCTGGATCTGTATGTGGCGGGAGATACGACGCTGGCCGAGGTCGAGCGACTCGCCGCCGAAGCTTTCCGGCTGGAGCCGAGCGCAAGCGCAGGAGCCGGTTATGCCCGTCCCGAGGTGGGGACGACTGCGGAGGAGCCGCGGACGGTCATCGAGACGCTGGATGTCAGTCAAGGCAAGCTTAATATGGGGCTTCGCACTCATATCGGGTATGCTGACGAAGCGTATCCCGCTTTGCTGATGTATAACGGCATTCTCGGAGGCTATCCGCATTCCAAGCTGTTTTTAAATGTTCGCGAAAAGGCAAGTCTGGCCTACTACGCCGCTTCCCGCCTGGACGGTCACAAAGGCATTTGCACCATTCAGTCGGGCATCGAGATTGCCAACTTCGAGCAGGCCAAGACGATTATTTTGGCCCAACTGCAGAGCATGAAGGAGGGGCAAATCTCCGAGCTCGAGCTTAGCCAGACCAGGGCGATGATCAGCAATCAGCTGCGCGAGATGCAGGACTCGGCGTTTGAGATGATCAGCTATGACTTCAACAGCGTCTTGTCAGGCAAGAGCCGTACGGCAGCGGAGCTGATCTCCGCCATCGAGGCGGCGGGTGTCGAGCAGATCGTCCAGGTAGCCGACAAGGTGGAGCTGGATACGATTTATTTCCTGCGCGGAAAGGAGGCGCAACTGGCATGAAGACGCTAGCGTACCCGACGGTACAGGAGACGCTCTATTACGAGCAGATGCCTAACGGGCTCTCCGTGTATGTACTGCCCAAAAAAGGCTTCCAGAAAACCTACGCAACCTTTACGACCCGTTTTGGGTCCGTCGATAACCAGTTCTCGCTTCCGGGCGAGCAGAAGATAAGAGTAGAGGACGGGATTGCGCATTTCCTGGAGCACAAGATGTTCGAGGAGCCTAGCGGCGACATCTTTGCGACTTTTGCCTCGCAGGGGGCCTCGGCTAATGCCTTTACCAGCTTCGACCGCACGGCATACCTGTTCTCGGCGACCGAGCAGATCCCGGCGAACCTGACGACGCTGCTCGACTTTGTCCAGAATCCTTACTTTACGGATGAGAACGTCGAGAAGGAAAAGGGCATCATCGAGCAGGAAATCAACATGTACAAGGACAATCCCGATTGGCGAGTCTATACGGGGCTCATCGATGCCCTCTACCACGAGCATCCGGTCCATATCGATATCGCCGGTTCGGTCGAGTCGATCCGCCGCATCACCAAAGAAAGTCTCTATCAGTGCTACCATACCTTCTATCATCCTTCCAACATGCTGCTCTTCGTTGTAGGGGGCGTTGACAAGGATGAGATTATGGAGCTCGTGCGTCGCAACCAGACGTCCAAATCGTTTGGTGAATCGCCGCAGATCAAGCGATTGCTCGAGAAGGAGCCCGACGCGGTGAAGCTGCCGGTCAAGCGAAGCGAGCTGGCAGTCAGCCTGCCGAAGATGATGTTCGGCTTCAAGGAGACCGTCTTGCCTGCCGACAGCGAGCAGCTGCTGCGCAGGGAGGTAGCCAGCAAGCTGATGCTGGAGGCATTGCTTGGACCCAGCTCCAAACTGTATCAACAGCTATATGATGACGACCTGATCTCCGATTCGTTCGGCAGCGAGTACAACAGCAGCGCCACCTATGGCTTCACGATGATCGGCGGCGACACTCGCGATCCTGAGGCGTTGCTGGCGGCGATACGCAGCGCGATCGAAGAGAAGCTCGCGACAGGCATTGCAGCGGATGATTTTGAGCGGGTGCGCCGCAAGCGGATCGGCGGTTATTTGCGGATGCTTAACTCGCCGGAAGCGATCGCCAACGAGTTTACCCGCTATCAGTTCCGCGGCAACAATCTGTTCGAGCTGCTCCCGCTGTACGAGTCGGTGACGCTGGAGCAAGTGAATGAGCGGATGCGCGAGCATTTTCGCTGGGATCAGATGGCCGTCTCGATCGTCGACAAGGCCAAGACGTGAAGCCGCTCAGCGAGATGACGGTGCTGGTCACCGGAGGCAGCCGCGGCATTGGCGCGGCGATTTCGCGACGCTTTGCTACAGAAGGAATGAATGTCGTCATCCATTACAACAGCTCTCATGAGGCGGCCAACGAGACGGCTCGCGAGTGTATGCGGCTCGGCGCCCAGGTGATGACGGCATGCGCCGACCTGCGTTCGCGGGAGCAACTCGAGCGGATGAAGGAGAAGCTGGAGGATGCCGGGCGGCGTCCCGACATTGTGGTCAACAATGCCGGGATCGCCCACTACGGCATGTTAGCCGATGTGACAGACGACGTTTGGGACGATGTGATGGCGGTTAATTTAAAAGGGATGTATCTGTGTACGCAGCTCTTCATGCCGGCGATGATCCGGCAACGCTTCGGACGAATCATCAATGTGTCGTCGGTGTGGGGGATCTCGGGCGCCTCTTGCGAGGTGCTCTATTCCACGACGAAAGGCGGCATGAACGCCTTCACCAAGGCGCTTGCGAAGGAGCTGGCTCCCTCTGGCGTCACCGTCAACGCGGTAGCTCCCGGAGCCGTCGATACGGCGATGAACGCGCATCTGGACAGCACAGAGCATGCAGCGCTGGCCGAGGAGATCCCCGCCGGCCGTTTGGGACATCCGGATGAGATCGCATCGCTGGTCTACTTTCTGGCATTGCCGGAATCAGGTTATATTACAGGACAAGTCATAAGTCCCAATGGCGGGTGGGTCACATAAGGTTAAGCTTTTCGCCTCGGGATGAAACTTCTGCCGTTCGGTCGACGTCGAATAATTAACCGGGCGACAGCGAACAATAGGACTGTTGTACATCCTTTTCTTCAACGACTACAGGAGGCGAAGAGATATGGCAACTGTCCTGAACAACTATGATACGTGGAAGCATTTTTTGGCGGATCGGGTGGAGCAGGCCAAGAAAATCGGGTTGAGCGAAGAAGCCATCTCCAATCTGGCGTTCGAAATCGGCAGTTTTCTGGATGAGAAAGTCGATCCGAAAAACGACGAGCAGCGTGCGCTGAAAGAGATTTGGGATGTCGGCGATGAAGATGAGCGGAAGACCATTGCTCGTCTCATGGTGAAGCTTGTCCAAAACTCGTAATAGGCTTTGCAGACTGGCCTCCATTCGGGGGCCTTTCTGATAGGGTTGTTCCGCTGTTGCAGGATATTGACGAAAATTGTAGAATTATATTTTCGGGAAGCAAAATCGGATCGTGGGATTGTAACGCGGGAAGGAGACTTATGGAATACAAACAGTGGTACATGGAATACAAGATACATAAAAACCGTCCCGGTCTGTTGGGAGATATCGCTTCGTTGCTCGGCATGCTTGAGGTAAACATTATTACCATCAACGGGGTAGAAAACCGCACGCGGGGTATGCTGCTCCAAACCGATGACGACGAGAAAATTGAACTGCTTGGCAAAATGCTGAAAAAGGTCGACAACATTACGATTAACGCCCTACGTCCCCCGAAGCTCGTCGATATTTTGGCGGTCCGACATGGTCGGTACATCGAGCGGGATTCCGACGACAAGAAGACCTTTCGCTTTACGCGGGACGAGCTCGGGCTGCTCGTGGATTTTTTGGGCGAGATTTTTAAGCGGGAGGGCAATCAGGTGATCGGGCTGCGCGGCATGCCGCGCGTCGGCAAGACCGAATCGATCATCGCGGGCAGCGTATGCGCCAACAAACGCTGGGCGTTTGTCTCCTCGACCATGCTGAGGCAGACGGTACGCAGCCAGTTGTCCGAGGACGAGATGGATCCCGGCAACATTTTTATTATTGACGGGATCGTCAGTACGGTTCGTTCCAATGAGAAGCACTATAGTCTGCTGCAGGAAATTATGTCCATGCCTTCGACCAAGGTGATCGAGCACCCGGACATTTTCGTTAAGGAATCCCATTACGACCATGGCATTTATGATTGCATTATCGAGCTGCGCAACACCCCGGACGAAGAGATTTCGTACGAGAGCATTACTAGCGACATCCATGAATTTTAGTAAGGAGGTGAAGACATGTCTGATCTGGGCGCGCTTCTGAAGGAGGCACGACAGAAGAAGGGCTATACGCTGAATGATATCCAGGAAATGACCAAGATTCGTGTCAGATATCTGGAGGCGATAGAAGCGGGCGATTACAAGGTGCTGCCAGGCTCCTTTTATGCTCGCGCATTCATCAAAAATTATGCCGAAGCCGTCGGGCTCGATGCGGAGGAACTGCTGCAGCAGCATCAGAACGAAGTGCCGGCGCTGCCTACAGAGCCGATCTCCGAGCAACCGATGATGAAGCCTCGGCGCGCCTCGGCGCGGGCCTCGGATCGCTGGAGCAAATGGGGATTCGGCGTTCTCCTTTGGTGCTTTTTGGCACTGATCGCCGTCATCGTCTATGTCTTTGTGCTGAACAATCCCAACGATCCTCCGCCAACGGTCGATCCCACCAATCTGACGGAGAACACGGAGGATAACGACCCGCCGACTGCTCCGGGAGGAACAGAGACGCCGGATAACGGCACCGAGGCGCCGGGAGGAACGGAAACGCCTGGAGGGTCGGAGAATCCTGACGATGGCGAGGAAGAGCCGGAGCCGCCGAGCGGCGAGACGACGCTGACGCCGATCGGCGACATCACGCGCCGTACGACCAACTACGAGCTATCGCCCAAAGGCGTCCATAAGTACGAAGTGATCGTGAGCGGCGAGAGCTGGGTCGAGTTCCGCAACGAAGAGACTGGAGATCGTCTGGTGTACGAGACGCTGAAGGATACGACGAAGACGTTTGAGCTGTCTGCTCCCGTCTACATCAGCCTCGGCTTCGCCCCTAGCGTACAAATCAAGGTGGACGGTCAAGCGCTGCACAACGGCGGCGAATCGGGGACGAGCAAGCGGTACAACATTACACCTGTGGATAGCCCGTCGGCTGAAACGGACACGCAATAACAGGCATCGGACGAAGGCATCCTTGGCATCTCATCAGGGATGTCTTTTGCTGAGATCGATACATTGGGACGAGGAGTGGTAGAGATGAGTTCGGAAAGTTCATTTGATATTGTATCCAAGGTAGATATGCAGGAGATGGCCAACGCCATCCAGCAAGCCGAGCGGGAGATCAGCACGCGGTTCGACTTTAAGGGCAGCAAGAGCAGCATCGAGCTGGACAATGGCGAGCTGGTCGTCGCTTCCGATGACGAGTTCAAGCTTAAAGGGGTGCTCGATATTTTGTTGTCGAAGATGATCAAGCGCGGCGTGCCGATCAAAAATCTCGACTACGGCAAAATCGAGCCCGCCTCCGGCGGCACGGTGCGTCAACGAATCAAACTGAAATCCGGCATCGATCAGGAAAATTCCAAAAAAATCAACATCTTGATCCGCGATGCCAAGCTTAAGGTCAAATCGCAAATCCAGGGCGATCAGATTCGCGTGACTGGTAAGAGCAGAGACGATCTGCAGGCGGTCATCGCCCTGCTGCGCAAGGCTGATCTGACCGTAGACCTGCAGTTTGTCAACTATAAGTAAGTTTCGTGCTAAAGCTGCTTCAAGGTGTCATAGGCATGCGACGAGCGGCTCGCCCGTCGTTTTGACACCGCGAAGGCAGATCGTTTATACTTACTTGAAGGTATTGGGATCTGGAGGAATTGCTGAACATGACAGAACGCGTAAAGGTAGTAACGCTCGGCTGCGAGAAAAATCTGGTCGACTCCGAGATTATGTCGGGACTCATCGATCAGCGCGGTTTCGAGCTGGTGGAACAGGCGGAGGATGCGACCGTCATTATCGTCAACACCTGCGGCTTCATTGATGCCGCCAAGGAAGAGTCGGTCAATACGATCCTAGATATGGCTGATCTGAAAGAGACGGGGCGTCTGAAAGCGCTGATCGTCTCCGGCTGTCTTACGCAACGATACAAGCAGCAGCTGATGGAGGAGATGCCGGAGATCGACGGGATTGTTGGCACCGGCGATTTCCATAATATTAACGACATCGTCGACGAGGCGCTGCGCGGCAAACGGCCGGTATGGGTCGGCAACCCGGTATTTAATTATGAGCAGGCGTTGCCCCGCAAGGTGGCGACTCCGAGATATACGGCGTTTGTGAAGATTGCCGAGGGCTGCGACAATGCGTGCACCTTTTGCAGCATTCCGATCATGCGCGGCAAGTTCCGCAGCCGTTCGGTCGAATCGATCGTCGAGGAGGTTCGGCTGCTGGCGAGCCAGGGCGTCAAGGAAGTCAGTCTGATCGCTCAGGATTCGACCAACTATGGGACTGATCTGTACGACCGCTTTATGCTGCCGGCGCTGCTGGACCGCGTCAGCGAGGTGCCCGGCATCGCCTGGGTGCGGCTCCATTACGCCTACCCTGGATTTTTTACGGATGAGCTGCTGGAGACGATGGCGACCAACCCGAAGGTGTGCAAGTATATCGACATGCCGCTCCAGCATAGCGAGGACCGGATATTGAAGCGGATGCGCCGGCCGGGCAGGCAGCGCGATGTGCGCGAGCTGATCCGCAAGATCCGCGATCGGATGCCGGAGGCGGCGCTGCGCACCTCGATCATCGTCGGCTTCCCTGGAGAGACTGAGGAGGACTTTGAACGGCTGTGCGATTTTGTCCGCGAGGTGAAGTTCGACCGTCTGGGCGTCTTTACATACTCCAGCGAGGAGGACACGCCCGCGGTTCGTCTCCCGGATCACGTCTCGGACGAGGTCAAGGAATGGCGCGCCAATACGCTGATGGAGATTCAGCGCGAGGTGTCCAAGGACAACGGGAGCAAGTATATCGGCCGCGAGATCGACGTGCTCGTGGAGCGCTATGACGGCCGCAGCGACGTCTACATCGGCCGCTCGCAATACGATGCGCCAGAGATTGACGGCGAGGTGTTTATTACCAAAGCTTCAGCAACCATCGGAGAGATGCAGAAGGTTCGAGTGACACATGCGTACGAGTTTGATCTTTCCGGGGAGGGAATCGCATGAATCTGGCCAATCGCATCACATTGGCGAGGATTTTTCTGGTGCCGATCATCGTCTTCTTCCTATTGGTGCGGCTGGATATCGAGCCGATTGTGTTCGGAGATTTCCAGATCACGTATAATCAGATCATCGCGGCGCTGATTTTCATCATCGCGGCGAGCACGGATGGACTAGACGGCTATATCGCTCGCAAAAACAAGCAGGTCACCAATTTGGGCAAGCTGCTCGACCCATTGGCAGACAAGCTGCTCGTTGCTGCCGTGCTGATCTCGCTCGTCCAAATGAACAAACTGGATGCTGTCATCGCGATTATTATTATTAGCCGGGAGTTCGCGGTTACGGGACTGCGGCAGATCGCCCTGCTCGACGGCAAGGTCATGGCCGCCAGCAACTGGGGCAAGTGGAAGACGGCGGTGCAGATTACGATGATTATCGCGCTGCTCCTCAACAACTTCCCGTTTGCCTTTATCGATGTGCGTTTCGATCTGATTTCGAGCTGGGTCGCGGCGCTGATTACGCTCTATTCCGGCGTTGACTACTTCATCAAGAATAAAAATATCATTCCCGTCTCCGAGTAATCGATACGGGAGCAGGACGGCGCGCGGATTGTGATGCGAGGCGCGCCCACGGATGGACAGACATCATTCCCGCGTGGAATGATGTCTTTGTTTCCTCAATTTTCGATACGCAAACTAGGAGGATGGCTAGCGATGAAGGCAGAGATCATAGCTGTTGGAACAGAACTGCTGCTCGGACAGATCGTCAATACGAATGCGCAATATTTATCCAGAGGATTGGCCGATCTGGGCATCGACGTCTATTTCCAGACGGTCGTAGGCGACAATACGACACGCTTGACGCAAGCAATTCATACCGCCCGGGCGCGCGCCGACCTGATCTTGTTCACCGGCGGACTGGGCCCGACCCAGGATGATCTGACCAAGGATGCGCTGGCGGCCGATCTGGGCCGGGGACTGCATATCGACGAGCCGTCGATGGCCAAGATCGAAGCGCTGTTCGCTGGCCGGGGCGCACAGATGGTGGAGAGCAATCGTCGGCAGGCGCTCATGATCGAAGGCTCTGACCCGCTGGCCAACGAGACCGGGCTCGCGGTCGGCAATGCGCTCACCGTCGAGGGCACGCACTACATGCTGCTGCCGGGCCCGCCGCGCGAGATGAAGCCGATGTTCGATGGACCGGCGAGCG
>NZ_BFBX01000003.1:150225-164618 GCF_003851045.1 Paenibacillus sp. 598K
GCGCCTGGCTGCGCGGCGTGATGGGCGAGGAGCGGCCGCTGTTCAGCCGCCAGTTGCGGTTCTCTGGCATCGGCGAGTCGAGCCTGGAGGCGGCGATCATCGATTTGATCGAGCAGCAGTCCGATCCGACGATCGCCCCCTATGCCAAGGAAGGCGAGGTGGCGCTACGCGTCTCCACCAAGGCGCGTGACGCCGCGGAGGCGCAGGAGCGGATCGACGTCACCGTGGCGAAGATCGCCGAGCGCCTCGGACAATTCATGTACGCTCAGGATGACATCCCGATCGAGGCGGCGGTCATCCGGCTGCTGCGCAACTCGATGCGTACGCTCTCTTCGGCAGAGAGCTGCAGCGGCGGCTTGCTCGCCGAGGCGATCACCAGCATCCCGGGCAGCAGCAGCGAGTTCAAGGGCGGCGTCGTCACCTATACGAACGAGATGAAGCATCGGCTGCTCGGCATACCGCTCGCCCAGCTTGAAGGGGAGGGCGCTCCCGGCGCGATCAGCGAGTCGACGGCCTCGATGATGGCCGAACGGGTGCGCGAGTTGACCGGCACCGACTTTGGCCTCTCGATCACCGGAGTGGCCGGACCGGCGGAGTGCGAGGGCAAGCCGGTAGGTCTGGTCTATGTCGGCCTGGCCCAGCAGGGCCGGCCGACCGAGGTCTACACGCTGCAGCTCTCCGGCAACCGCGAGGTGATCCGTCTGCGGGCGATCAAGGCGGCCTTTTATCGGCTCTGGCAGCGGCTGCGCGAGAGCGTGGAGCCGACCGCCACGGCGCTGTGATTCGCCCCCCGATCTTGAGCGATTTGGGTCTTGTCAGAGCCTAGGTTATCGCATATAATGGCAACATAAGTTAACGGAAGAACCGTGGCGAAGATTACTTTGCTGCGGTTTTTTATTTTCTCTGGACACAAAAAAACGAATGTATGTTCGAAAAAATGCTTGGCAAGGCATGAAAAACAAGGTATGATTAGACTATGAGCACGAGAGAGTTTCGTATCGTGCATGGAAGAATCTCTTATAACTTGTGAAGGATGTGAGTGTATTGTCAGACCGTCGCGCAGCATTGGATATGGCATTGCGCCAGATAGAGAAGCAATTCGGTAAAGGCTCCATTATGAAACTGGGCGAGAACGCTGGCATGCAGGTCGAGGTTGTACCGAGCGGTTCGCTGGCTTTGGATATAGCATTGGGCATCGGCGGCCTGCCGAGAGGCCGCGTCATTGAGGTATACGGACCGGAGTCCTCCGGTAAAACGACGGTTGCGCTCCACGCCATCGCAGAGGTGCAGAAGATCGGCGGACAAGCCGCCTTTATCGACGCTGAGCATGCGCTTGATCCCTTGTACGCGAGCAAGCTGGGCGTCAATATCGACGAACTGTTGCTCTCGCAGCCGGATACCGGCGAGCAGGCGCTGGAGATCGCCGAAGCGCTCGTACGCAGCGGCGCCGTCGACGTCATCGTCATCGACTCCGTAGCGGCGCTCGTGCCGAAGGCCGAGATCGAGGGCGAGATGGGCGACTCTCACGTCGGCTTGCAGGCGCGTCTCATGTCGCAGGCGCTGCGCAAGCTCTCGGGATCGATCAGCAAGTCGAAGACGATCGCCATCTTCATCAACCAGCTTCGCGAGAAGGTTGGCGTCATGTTCGGCAATCCCGAGGTTACGCCGGGCGGCCGGGCGCTCAAGTTCTATTCCAGCGTTCGTCTGGAGGTGCGCCGCATCGAGACGTTGAAGCAAGGCAATGACATGGTCGGCAACCGGACCCGCATCAAGGTCGTCAAGAACAAAGTCGCGCCGCCGTTCAAGCAGGCGGAGATCGATATTATGTACGGTGAGGGTATATCCAGAGAAGGCAGCCTGGTCGATATCGGCGTCGAGATGGATATTGTCCAGAAGAGCGGCGCCTGGTTCTCCTATAACGGCGAGCGCCTCGGTCAGGGCCGGGAGAACGCTAAGCAGTATCTGAAGGATCATCGCGAGGTCGCCGAAGTCATCGAGAAGGAAGTACGGCAGGCGAGCAATCTGGCAGCGACGGCGGTCGCAGCGTCGTCGCTCGGCGCGGGCCAAGAGGAAGAGGAAGAAGAAGATTTCGAACTGATCTGATCGATGAAGATTAGCCGGCGCCTTGTCACCAAGGCGCCTTATTTATTTGTCCGGGACCTCTAGTCCCAAGCAAGAGAGGGGGGACTTACGTGACCGAAGACTCGCAGCAACCGGCCACGCCTGCCAAAGGCGGCGTCGTCACATCGGTCGAGCAGCTGCTCCGCAAGCGCGGGATGTACGAGATCTACCTCGATCATGGCGAGGAAGCGGCGTTGACAGTGCATGAGGATATTTTGGTGCGCTACAAGCTTCTGAAGGGCACTGTGCTGAGCGCGGCGGCTGTCGATGATATCTTGCAAGCGGGCGAGCGTCATCAGGCATACACGCTGGCTCTGGCTTATCTGGGCGTGAAGGCGCGCACCTCGATGGAGATCGAACGCTACTTGCGCCGGCGCGAGGTGGCCGAGGAGCGGATCGCGCCTGTCGTCGAGCGGCTCATCCGTGAGCAGTTGGTCGATGATGAGGACTATGCGCGGCGATTCGCCGGCGACCGTATGCGATTGCAACAGAAGGGCAGCCGGCGGATTCAGCAGGAGCTGATCCAGCGCGGCGTCGCCAAGACGGTAGCTGCCGCAGCCGTAGAGGGGCTCGACAGCGAGCAGGAGCAGCAAGGGGCGATCCGCGCCGCAGCCAAGAAATGGCCCTATTTGAAAGGCGAGCAACGGGATCGCAAACGGAAGCTGATGATGTTCCTGCTGAGGCGCGGCTATCCGCACCCGATCGTCAGGCAAGCAATCGCTGCCGTCCTTGAAGAAGATAACATGGCGGAAGAAGGTCAAATGCTTGACAATTGATTTTATCAAAAGCTAAAATGAATTTGTATTCCTCCCAATTTGAAACGATTTTCCTCCCAAAATCGGGTTCAAATGCTTATTTTTGCCCAGTTTGTCGATGAACGGTATGAAAACCGGCTTAGAAAACCAAATATCCGGGGATTGCCTCGGTATGCAACGAGGAGGTGAGAGAGATGCCTGACTTGCTCACGATTCTACTCGTTGTTGGCGCGACATTCTTAGGGGTTGCGATTGGTTATTTTATTCGAAAGTCGATTGCCGAGGCCAAGATTTCGAGCGCCGAGCAAGCCGCCGTTCAGATCGTAGAAAATGCGAAGAAAGAAGCGGAGGCGCAAAAGAAAGAGACGGTGCTCGAGGCAAAAGACGAAGTCCACAAGCTCCGTTCCGAAGCAGAGAAAGATATTCGCGACCGCCGCAGCGAAACGCAGCGGCTGGAGAGAAGATTGCTGCAAAAAGAGGAGTCACTGGATAAGAAGATAGAAGCGCTGGAACGCAAAGAAGAACAAGTGACCAACAAGGAGAAGCGAATCGAAGAAACGCAGCAGCAAATCGAATTGATCTACAAGCAGCAGGTGTCGGAGCTCGAGCGAATCTCCAATCTGACGATGGAGGATGCCAAGCAAATCATCCTTTCGAACGTAGAGCAGGAGGTACGTCACGAGACGGCCCAGATGATCAAGGAGATCGAACAGCAAGCCAAAGAAGAAGCGGACAAGAGAGCGAGAGATATTATCTCGCTGGCCATCCAGCGCTGCGCTGCAGATCACGTAGCAGAGACGACGGTATCGGTCGTGTCCTTGCCTAACGAAGAGATGAAGGGACGGATCATCGGCCGCGAAGGCCGTAATATCCGAGCGCTAGAGACGCTGACCGGCATCGATCTCATTATCGACGATACGCCGGAAGCGGTTATCCTGTCGGGCTTTGACCCGATTCGTCGGGAGATCGCCCGCACCTCGCTGGAGAAGCTTGTCGCCGATGGCCGGATTCATCCGGCTCGCATCGAGGAGATGGTCGACAAGTCCCGCCGGGAAGTGGACGAGCGTATCCGCGAATACGGCGAGCAAGCGACCTTCGAGGTCGGCGTTCACGGCCTGCATCCAGATCTGATCAAGATTCTGGGCAGACTGAAGTATCGTACAAGCTACGGTCAGAACGTCCTGAAGCATTCGATGGAAGTCGCTTATTTGACAGGATTGATGGCGGCAGAGCTGGGAGAAGACATTACACTAGCCAAGCGTGCGGGATTGCTGCACGATATCGGCAAAGCGCTGGATCACGAAGTGGAAGGCTCGCATGTGGAGATTGGCGTAGAGCTGGCCAAGAAATACAAAGAGCATCCGGTCGTTATTAACAGTATCGCTTCCCATCACGGCGATTGCGAAGCAACATCCGTGATCGCGATGCTGGTCGGTGCGGCAGACGCCTTGTCGGCTGCTCGTCCGGGAGCTCGCAGGGAAACGCTGGAGACGTATATTAAACGATTGGAGAAGCTGGAGGCAATCTCCGAATCGTTCGACGGCGTAGAGAAATGTTATGCGATACAGGCTGGCCGCGAAGTCCGGGTTATGGTCCAACCGGAAAAGATCGACGATGCCGAGTCATTCCGATTGGCGCGTGATATCACGAAGAAGATCGAAAGCGAGCTCGATTATCCCGGTCACATCAAGGTTACGGTCATTCGCGAGACGCGAGCGGTCGAATACGCCAAATAAATCCCGCTGTGGGACAAAAGAGAAGTGGCTGCTGGTCAGCCACTTTTCATATTTTTCAGGGGAATTGCGAAGCTACGAAACGAGGGGTACGAACACAATGAAAGTATTGTTTATCGGCGATATCGTCGGACAAGTCGGGCGTCAAGCGGTCAAGCAGGTGCTGCCTGCCTTGAAGAGCAAATACCAGCCGCACATCATCATTGCCAACGGCGAGAATGCGGCTGCCGGAAGAGGCATTACCGCCACGATCGCCAAGGAGTTTTTCAGCTGGGGCATCCACGGCATTACGATGGGCAACCATACGTGGGATAACAAGGACCTGTTCGAATGGATCGACGATGAGGAGCGGATCGTCAGACCGGCCAACTACGCGCCGGAGGCGCCGGGTCAGGGCGCGGCCGTCATCAAGGCAGCGGGCAAGGAGCTGACCATCATCAATCTGCAAGGACGCACATTCCTGCCCCCCATCGATTGTCCATTCCGGACAGCGGACCGGCTGCTGGAGGAATTCGGCGATCGCCGCAAGCGCCCGGTGCTGGTGGATTTTCACGCGGAGGCGACCTCCGAGAAGCTGGCGATGGGCTGGTACTTGGAGGATCGGGCATCGATCGTGCTGGGTACGCATACGCATGTGCAGACCAACGATGACCGCGTGCTGCCGCAAGGCGCCGCTTATATTACGGATGTCGGCATGGTCGGCTCGATGGAAGGCGTGCTCGGTATGGAGCGGCAAGCGGTCGAATATCGCTTCCTGACCGGGATGCCGGCGCGGCTGGTCGTAGATGAGGGCAAGTGGCACTTCCATGCCATTCTCGTCGACATCGACGACGCTACGGGCAGCGCTCGCTCGATCTCGAAGATCCGTTGGGTCGAGGAGGACTGGCTGATGGCGTAAAGGCCGTCACATTAGAATTGTCCAATAAATCAGAATCGTCAGAAAGTCAAGGCTTGAAAAGCAGGAATTTTTTCACTTCTCGCGAATACGTATTAATAGTGGATTTCAATCCATCATTCCCGAGGAGGTAACCATTCATGGATGTATTAAAAGTTTCAGCAAAATCCAATCCAAATTCTGTTGCCGGTGCATTGGCTGGTGTACTCCGCGAGCGCGGCGCCGCCGAATTGCAGGCCATCGGGGCTGGTGCATTGAATCAAGCAGTAAAGGCTGTGGCGATCGCTCGGGGATTCGTGGCGCCTAGCGGTGTTGATCTGATCTGTATCCCGGCCTTTACGGATATTGTAATCGAGGGAGAAGATCGGACTGCAATCAAGCTGATTGTAGAGCCGCGTTGACCATGGATGCAGAATAAAGCTTGTCGAATCGACTGCCTGTTTACATCGTAAACAGGCTTTTTTGTTGAAATTCCATTTGCCAATGAAAAGGAGGTTCATCATGCGCGGCATAGCCGATTTTCATTGCGACGTGCTGAGCAAGCTGCTAATGGACGAGACGTTGAGCTTTAGCGGCGAGCAAAGCGGCGCGCTGGATGTTACATACGAACGCTTGGCGCAGTCCGGCACCGTCCTGCAAACTTTTGCGATCTTTATCCCCCGCGCTGCGGGGCAGGGCATCGAGCCGATCCTGCGTTCGATCGACCTGTTCTATCGCAAGATCCTCACATGTCCAAGCGTCGTACACATCCGCACGGCGGCTGATCTGAGGCTGGCTGCCAGTCAGGGCTCGCTTGCTGCCATGCTCTCGCTCGAAGGGGTGGACGGGCTGAACGGCGAGCCCGAGATGCTGCGTATCCTCCATCGCCTCGGCGTCCGGGCGGTCGGACTGACGTGGAATCATGCCAATTGGGCGGCCGACGGCGTGATGGAGAAGCGGGGCGGCGGCTTGACCGCGAAAGGGTGCAGAGCAGTAGAGCTGTGTGAAGAGCTGGAGATGATCGTCGATGTCTCGCATTTGTCGGAGCGTGGATTTTGGGACGTACTAGCGCAAGCGACGCGACCGGTCGTTGCCTCGCATTCCAATGTCAAGGCACTCTGCGATCACCCGCGCAATCTCGATGACGAGCAGTTGCTCGCACTGATCCGCAGTGACGGTCGGATCGGCATCACCTATGTGCCTTGGTTCGTGAGCGAGGGGGGACAGGCAAGCATCGACGGCATCCTGCGGCATATCGAGCATGTATGCGAGCTTGGCGGTGAGCGTCAGCTGATGCTCGGCTCGGATTTTGACGGCATCGACCGTTATGTCGACGGCTTGACGCACCCGGTGGAGACGACGAAGCTGCTCGATGCAATGCTGAAGCGCTATAGCGCGGACCAGGTCGACGGTTTTGCGAGCGGCAACGCTTACCGTTATTTGACCAAGCATCTTCCGCAAGCCTAGGAGGATGTTTTTTATATGCCTTAGACCCATGCAATTGTCCTTGCAATTTGGAAGAAGACGACATAGAATTTAGGGAGCATTGCAAAAGAGGAGATGGACGCGTTGATCAGTCAATTGTCTTGGAAAATCGGGGGACAACAAGGGGAGGGCGTTGAAAGTACAGACCGTATTTTCTCGACAGCACTCAATCGATTAGGTTATTTCTTGTACGGTTACCGTCATTTTTCGTCCCGCATCAAGGGCGGGCATACCAATAACAAAATCCGCATCAGCCGGGAGCCGCTGCGCGCGATCTCGGACGATCTGGATATTCTGGTCGCGTTCGATCAGGAGAGCATCGATCTGAACGCGCCGGAGCTGCGGCCGGGCGGCGTCGTCGTCGCCGATGCCAAGTTCAACCCAGTCGTGCCCGAGGGGCTTGATGTTCAGCTGTTCGCCGTGCCGATCACCGCGATGGCGGAGGAGCTCGGCACCTCGCTAATGAAAAATATGGTCGCCTCCGGCGCTTCGTGGGCGTTGCTTGGCCTGCCGCTTGATGTGTTCAACAAGGCGGTGGAAGAGGAATTTGGCCGCAAAGGCGCGGCTGTCGTCGAGAAAAACGTCGAGGCGGTCAAACGCGGCGCCGAGTTCGTCCTCGAGCAGGCGGGCGGACCGATCGAAGCGTTCCGACTGGAGCCGGCGGACGGCGAGCAAAAGCTGTTTATGATCGGCAACGAGGCGATCGGTCTCGGCTGTATCGCGGCAGGCTGCCGTCTGATGGCGGCTTATCCGATCACGCCAGCATCGGAGATCATGGAGTATCTGATCAAGCATCTGCCCAAGGTGGGCGGCACCGTCGTACAGACCGAGGATGAGATCGCTGCCGTCACGATGGCGATCGGCGCCAACTACGCCGGCGTCCGAACGATGACGGCCTCGGCAGGTCCGGGACTTTCGCTGATGGTCGAAGCGATCGGCCTCGCAGGCATGACGGAGACGCCGCTCGTCATCGTCAATACGCAGCGGGGCGGCCCGTCGACAGGCTTGCCGACGAAGCAGGAGCAATCCGATCTGAATGCGATGATCTACGGCACGCATGGCGAAATTCCCAAAGTTGTCATAGCCCCTGCGTCCATCGAGGACTGCTTCTATGATACAATTGAAGCGTTCAATATCGCCGAGGAATATCAAGTGCCCGTTATCCTGATGACCGACCTGCAGCTCTCGCTCGGCAAGCAGTCTTGCGAGCTGCTCGATTATGACCGGATCGAGATCAAGCGCGGCAAGCTGGCGCGCGAGCATGAGCCGCTCGAGGCGGGGCAGCTGTTCCAGCGTTACGCCTTCACCGAGGATGGCGTCTCGCCGCGCGCGATCCCTGGCGACGCGCATGGGCTGCATCATGTGACCGGCGTCGAGCATGACGAGCAGGGCCGTCCATCCGAGAGCGCGATCAACCGCAAGCGGATGATGGACAAACGTCTCGGCAAGCTGCAAAGCCTGCGTATCCGCGATGCCGTGCGCGCAGATGCGCCACATGACCATGCAGAGCTGCTGATCGTCGATATGAGCTCGCTTGGCGGCACGATCGACGAAGCGAGAGAGCGGCTGACCGCCGACGGGATCACGACGCATCATGCGACTGTCCGTCAGATTCATCCGTTCCCGGCAGAGGAGTTGGCGGCGCTCATGGCGCGTGCCGATCGCGTGCTCGTCGTCGAGAACAATGCGACGGCGCAGTTGGCCGACCAGATCAAGCTGCATGCCGGACATGCAGACAAGATCCACAGTCTGTTGAAGTACGACGGTAACCCGTTCCTGCCTACGGAAGTCTACCAAGCCTGTAAGGAGCTGAACTAAGATGGCGACATTCAAAGATTTTCGTAACAACGTCAAGCCTAACTGGTGCCCTGGCTGCGGAGACTTCTCCATCCAGGCGGCGATTCAGCGGGCGGCTGCCAACAGCGGACTGGAGCCGGAGCAGCTCGCCGTCATCTCCGGCATCGGCTGCTCGGGCCGGATCTCCGGCTACATTAATGCCTACGGTCTGCACGGCATCCACGGACGCGCGCTGCCGATCGCTCAGGGGGTCAAGCTAGCCAACCGCGAGCTGACCGTCATCGCCTCCGGCGGCGACGGCGACGGCTTCGCCATCGGCATGGGGCATACGGTCCATGCGATCCGGCGCAACCTCGACATCACCTATATCGTCATGGATAACCAGATCTACGGTCTCACCAAAGGTCAGACATCGCCGCGCAGCGCCGAAGGCTTCAAGACAAAGTCGACGCCGGAGGGCTCGATCGAGACGACGCTGTCGCCGCTGGAGATCGCCTTGTCCGCAGGCGCGACCTTTATCGCCCAGTCGTTCTCGAGCGACATCAAGCAGCTGACGGCGCTGATTGAAGCGGGGTTGCAGCACAAAGGCTTCTCGCTCATCAATGTGTTCAGCCCGTGCGTGACGTTCAACAAGGTGAACACGTACGACTGGTTCAAGGAGCATATCGTCAACCTGAGCGAGTTCCCGGACTACGATCCGAGCAATCGGATCGCGGCGATGACCAAGATTATGGAGACCGGCGGTCTGTTGACCGGCCTGATCTACCAGGATCAACAGCGCAAGCCGTATGAGGAGATGATCTCGGGGTTCCGTCCGGAAGGTCTGGCCAATCAGGAGCTCGCGCTGCCGCGGGAGCAGTTCGACAAGCTGTTGGCCGAATTCAAATAACGGTACGCGGGAGGCATACGGCCATGCAGGGCTGTATGCCTTCTTCAGAAAGCAGGGCAACTTAACTAGAAACAGTAACAGAAGGGATGCATGCTAAGATGAAACAAGTCACTGTAGGCGTATCCGCTCGCCATATCCACCTGTCCCCGGAACATATCGCGATCCTGTTCGGCGAAGGCTACGAGCTGACCGAGATGAAGCCACTCTCGCAGCCGGGTCAATACGCCGCCAATGAGACGGTTGCGGTCATCGGTACCAAGGGCGAGTTCGGCAAGGTCCGGATCCTCGGCCCGGCCCGCAAGCAGACGCAGCTGGAGATCTCCCGTACCGATGCGTTCGCCATCGGCGTTACCCCGCCGGTGCGCGAATCGGGCAATATCGAAGGCACGCCCGGCATTACGATCAAGGGGCCGGCAGGCGAAGTAACGATCGAGCAAGGCGTCATCGTCGCTGCGCGTCATATCCACTTCCATACGTCTGATGCCGAGCGCTGGGGCATTCAGGACAAGCAGGAGCTGCGGGTCAAGCTGGAGGGCGAGCGCGGACTCGTGCTGGATCATGTGATTGCGCGCGTCTCGGACAGCTTCAAGCTGGACATGCATATCGACACCGACGAAGCCAATGCCGCAGGCGCGCGCACCGGCGACACGGCGACGATCCTCGACTAGCTCTGATTGCTCGGCTATGGTATAATTTGAGTCGATTAATCTGAGGGAAGTGACAGCGTGGCCAAAGAAACGAAAGATTACAGCAAATATTTCGACTTCTCCGGAGCCAAGCTCATATCCGAGGACGAACACGGCAAAAAAATCCGCATTCAGGGACGCGAAATCCATCTGATGTCGCAGCCGAGCTACCGCCAGGAAAAACAGCGCGGCAAGGAAGACATCAAGGTCGTCTATGAGAACGGGATGTCGGAGGAACTGCGCAGTCTCGGTGCGGGGAAGCAATACTTAATCTATACGTATGGCTGCCAGATGAACGAGCACGACACGGAAGTGATGAAGGGTCTGCTCGAGCAGATGGGCTATACGGCAACAGAAGATCGCAAGCAGGCCGATCTGATCCTGCTCAATACATGCGCGATCCGCGAGAATGCCGAGGATAAGGTATTCGGCGAGCTCGGCCATCTCAAGGCGCTAAAGACCGAAAATCCGGCGTTGCTGCTTGGCGTGTGCGGTTGCATGTCGCAGGAGGAGTCGGTCGTCAGCCGACTGCTCAACAAGCATGCATTCATCGATCTGATCTTCGGCACGCATAATATCCATCGGCTGCCGCAGCTCATTCAGGAGGCGACCTTCAGCAAGGAGCTCGTCGTCGAGGTATGGTCCAAGGAAGGCGACGTCATCGAGAATCTGCCGAAGAAGCGGGAGGGGCTTCGCGCCTGGGTGAACATCATGTACGGCTGCGACAAGTTCTGCACGTACTGCATCGTCCCCTATACCCGCGGCAAGGAACGGAGCCGCCGTCCGGAGGACGTGATCGCCGAGGTGCGCGAGCTGGCGCGCCAGGGCTTCAAGGAAGTGACGCTGCTCGGTCAGAATGTCAACGCCTACGGCAAAGACTTCGAGGACCTGAACTACCGCTTCGGCGACCTGATGCACGACATCTCGAAGATCGATATCCCGCGCATTCGCTTCACGACCTCGCATCCGCGCGATTTCGACGATCATCTGATCGAGGTGCTGGCAGGCGGGGGCAATCTGGTCGAGCAGATCCATCTGCCGGTCCAGGCGGGGAGCAGTGCAGTGCTGAAGCGGATGAGCCGCAAGTATACCCGCGAGTCGTACCTGGAGCTCGTCGACAAGATCAAGGCGAAGATTCCGGGCGTGATGCTGTCCACGGACATTATCGTCGGCTTCCCTGGCGAGACCGAGGAGCAATTCGAGGAGACGCTGTCGCTCGTGCGCGAGGTCGGCTATGACTTTGCCTTCACCTTTATCTATTCGCCGCGCGCTGGCACGCCGGCCGCCGAGATGGAGGACAATGTGCCGATGCAGGTGAAGAAGGAACGGCTGCAACGACTGAACCTGCTCATCCAGGAGCTGGCGCTGGGGAGCAATCAACGCTTGATTGGCGAGGTCGTCGAGCTGCTCGTCGAGGGCGAGAGCAAGAACAATAGCGATATGTTGTCCGGCCGCACGCGGACCAACAAGCTGGTCCATGTCGAAGGACCGGCGTCGCTGATCGGCCAATTCGTACAGGTCGAGATTACCGAAGTACAAACCTGGTACCTGAAAGCCCGGCTGGTCCAACCGGCGTCGACGGCGGAGGCTGTCGGCTCCTAGCGCTACCGGGACGAGATAAGGAGAGAAAACGATGGCAGAGCAACAGACGCAAGCCGAACACAAGCATAGCCATGAGGATCGGAACTGTCATGACATGCCTTCCTACCATACCCGCGACCTGCTGGTGAAGGAAGACGTCCTGGCCAAGGCCAAGGAGCTGGCGGAGCTGATCTACCAGTCCGAGGAAGTGCAATATTATCAGCGTGCTGAAGCTCAGATCAATGGTAATGAACGCATCCAGTCGCTAATTGCCTTGATGAAGAAAAAGCAAAAAGAAGTCGTTGCCTTCGAGTCGTTCCAAAACCCGCAAATGGTGCAGAAAATCGAAGGTGAATTGGAAGCCTTGCAGGAGGAGCTTGACGGCATTCCAATCGTATCGGATTTCCAGCAGAGCCAATCAGATGTCAACTATTTGCTGCAACTGGTGGTTTCGATCATCCGCGACACCGTGTCCGAGAAGATCAATCTTGATACGGATGGCGTCTCGTCGCCGGACGAGTGCAGCGATTAAACTTCTATATTAATGAAAGCCGTTTTCCCGGTTATGCGTCTTATCGCAGCCCGGGAGAACGGCTTTTTTTTCGATTGATGTGTATTTGTCAGCAACCTGTTGCCGAATTACGGTTTTCCTTTCATTGAATATGAAAGCGTTTTGATCTACGATTGAACCGAGGAGCTTTGGTTAATAGTAAGGACAATTCTTATATGAGGGGGAATCGAAATGAACCGTTCCGAGCCAAATGCCGAAGGCGGCATTCGCGTCCGGATCCAACGCTTTGGTCGCTTCCTGAGCGGCATGGTCATGCCCAATATGGGCGCTTTTATCGCATGGGGATTAATTACGGCCTTGTTCATCCCAGATGGATGGCTGCCGAACGCAACGCTGGGGGAGCTCGTCGATCCCATGCTTTATTATTTGCTGCCGCTGTTGATCGGCTTCACAGGCGGCAGGATGATTCATGATTTCCGCGGCGGTGTAATTGGTGCTGTAGCAACAATTGGGGTTATCGTAGGCTCGGATATTCCGATGTTTCTGGGAGCGATGATCGTCGGGCCGCTGGCGGCATGGATTTTAAAGCAATTTGACCGCGCCATCGACGGCAAGATTCCGTCGGGCTTCGAGATGCTGGTCAACAATTTCTCGGCCGGCATTATCGGCGCGGCCTTGTCGATCGGCGCGCTGCTCGGCGTTGGGCCGGTCATCCAGTTCATCAGTCGTATTCTGGCGAACTCCGTGGAGTTTTTGATCGACAACGGCTTGCTGCCGCTCGCCAATATTTTGATCGAGCCCGGCAAGGTGTTGTTCCTCAACAATGCAATCAACCACGGGGTTCTTGGACCGATCGCCTTTGAGCAGTCGGCCAATCTGGGCAAATCGATCGTCTTTCTGCTAGAGTCGAACCCCGGACCGGGGCTGGGCATCTTGCTCGCCTACATGATTGCCGGTCGAGGCAGCGCCAAGCAATCGGCTTCCGGCGCCGCCGTCATCCAGTTTTTCGGCGGGATTCACGAGATCTATTTTCCTTATATTCTGATGAACCCCCGTCTGATCCTCGCAGCCATCGCCGGCGGCGTCACAGGCAGCTTCACCTTCGCCTTGCTGAATGCGGGACTGGTCGCTTCGGCATCGCCGGGTAGTATCTTCGCTTATATCGCGATGGCGCCGAAGGGAGAGCTGATGCCTGTCCTGGCCGGTGTGCTGACGGGCGCGGCAGCGTCGTTCATCGTAGCGTTCCTGCTGCTGAAGACGATGAAGCAAAAGGATGGCGAGGAGCCGTCTCTGGAAGCGGCGCAATCGCGGATGAGCGAGCTCAAGGGCGCCGGTGCTTCGACTGCGGGCGTCACGAGCGCAGCGACGTCTAGAGGAGCGGTAGAGCAGTCGAGCCAAGTAACGAAGAGCAAGGAAGAGGTGCGCAAAATTATCGTCGCCTGCGATGCCGGTATGGGCTCAAGCGCGATGGGCGCGTCAGTGCTGCGCAAGAAGATGAAAGCAGCGGGCATCGATGTGCAAGTAACCAATACGGCGATCAGCGACATTCCTGCCGATGCGGATATCGTCATCACCCACCGATCGTTGACTGAGCGGGCGACGGCGCAGCAGCCGCAGGCAGAGCATATCTCGATCGATAACTTCATGAAAAGTCCCGAGTACGACAAGCTGGTTGAGCGTCTGAGCGGATAACCGATCGGCAAGCTCACTGCAGCCGAAGGGAGGGCGAGTATGAGACTGACCGAAAGGCAAAGCCAGTTGCTCCGGCTGCTCATCCAACACGCTGCCGGCACGACGGCGAAGGATGTCGCGCAGGAGCTCGGCGTGAGCGTCCGCACGGTGCATCGGGAGCTGCCCCGGCTGGAGGAGGCGATCGCTGCGGTCGGCGCGAGCCTGCTCCGGCAGTCGGGCTATGGCTTGCGCCTCGAGGCGGATGCCGGGCAACTGGCCCGACTCGAGGG
>NZ_BFBX01000003.1:164705-171489 GCF_003851045.1 Paenibacillus sp. 598K
GGCCCGACTCGAGGGACTGCTGCTCCAAGCGGTCGATTACTCGAGCGAGGAGCGGGAGCTGCTGCTTGCCTGCCAGTTGCTCGACGCGCAGGAGCCGATCAAGCTGTACGCGCTTGCCTCCGAGCTGCAGGTGACGATCGCTACAGTGACGGCGGATCTGGACGAGCTCGAGCAGACGTTGGCTCCGTACGGCCTGACGTTGCTGCGCAAACGGGGGTATGGAGTCCAGCTCGAGGGACCGGAGCAGCGCAAGCGGGAGATGATCGCGGAGCTGGCGCTCGATGTCCTGGATGAACGCGTGCTATTCGGCGAATCGTCCTACGACTCGCTGCCTCCAGCGGCCCGCAGAGTCGCCGAGCTTGCTGGACTGGATCGGGTGCTTACGCTGGAGCAAGCGCTCTGGCGTCTCGAGGAGCAGCAGCCGTCCGAGCTCGCAGATGCCGAATATACGAAGCTGCTCGTGCAGCTTGCGGTTGCTGTTGCTCGCCGTAGGGATGGTCATGCGATCCCGGACGATGAGCCGCCTAGTGCCATTGACGGCGCCGAGGCGAGCGAGGCCGAGACATCGCAATGGCTGGAGAGCATCGATGAACAGCCGAGCGCCAGGGAGCGGGCGTATATACGGGGCTTGCTGGGAGCGCGGATGCGCAAGACATCCCTCTCGATGCTAATCGGTGACCCCGAATTGCAGCGCGATGTATATCGGCTCGTCGATCGCATGTCGATGCTGCTCGACATGCCCCTGACAAGCGATCGACTGCTGCTCGAAGGCCTCCAACAGCATCTGGAGCCAGCCCTGCTGCGGCTCCGCAGGGGCGAGACGATCCGCAATCCGCTGCTCCATCAGATCCGCGGCGATTATAATCAATTGTTCGCGGCGACAGCCGAGGCGGTTTGCGAGGTGTATCCGGATTGGACGATTCCAGACGAGGAGATCGGTTATCTGGTGATGCACTTCGGGGCGTCGATGGAGCGGTCGGAGGTAAGCGGCGACGGGCAGCTTCGGACCTTGCTCGTCTGCACGAGCGGGATCGGCTCCTCGCGGCTGCTGGCGGTGCGGCTGGCCAAGTCGTTTCCGAGATTGGAGATTCTCGGTCATGTGTCCTGGTACGAGGCTTCGCGGATCCCCGAGTCCGACTATGACCTGATCCTGTCCACAGTCGAGCTGCCATTGCCTGCCTCCAAGTATGTAAAGTTAAGCCCGCTGCTGCCCGAGGAGGATCAGGAGACGCTGCGGCGCTTGCTGCAGCGCAAGCGGGCCGCCCCGGCCGCTCCGCCATCGACAGACGCTGCGGCTGCCGGCGTGCCGCCGCTCTATCGGCTGCAGGAGCTTCAACGCTCGGCAGACGAAATGCTGCGACTGCTGCGGCACTTTGCCGTGTACCGTCTATCTCAGGTCGGCGAGGAGGACCTGCATGCCCTGAGCGTACGCTTGATGGCGGAGCTGGAGCAGCGGCAGCTCCTCTGCGAGGGACCGGCGGTCGCCGAACAGCTGATGCGAAGGGAGAGCTATGGCTCGCTAATCCTGCCCGACTCGGAGCTGGCCTTCCTCCATACGCGGAGCGAGCACGTGCCCCGGCCGTTGCTCGTCCTCCTGCGATTGGAGCAACCGTTGCGGATGGGCGAGCCCTCGATGCCGGTATGTGGTCTGCTCTATATGCTGGCCCCGCAGCAGCTGCCAGCGGTGCAGCTCAGTCTGTTGAGCGAGATTAGCGCCATGCTGCTCGAGCCGGAGCTGATCCGTCTGTTGGAGCAGGGGGGAGAGCCGGAGATCCGGCAATGGCTCGCCGCAGCCTGGCTCGAAGCGATGCACAGGTTATAAAGAAAAGACTGCTGAGATCGTTAATCTATTGAAGAGGAGAGATACAACATGAGTCTGACGATACCCGAATCGATGGTGAAGCTAGGAGCCAAGGCAAACGATAAATACGAGGCGATCCGATTGGCTGGCGAACTGCTGGTGCAAGCCGGTCATGCCGAGGCTGGCTATGTCGACAAGATGGTCGAGCGGGAAAAAACATTGTCCACCTATATGGGCGCCGGTCTGGCCATCCCGCATGGCACCAATGAATCGAAGGCATTGATCCGCTCGACTGGTCTGTCGGTCGTACAGCTGCCGGACGGCGTGGACTTTGGCGAAGGCGAACTGGCTTTCGTCGTCGTAGGTATCGCCGCGCTGGGCGACGATCATCTGGAGCTGCTGACGAATGTCGCGATGGTCTGCTCTGAAGAGGAAAACCTGGAGAAGATCATCAACGCATCCTCGGCTGCGGAGCTGGCCCGGCTGTTCAATGAAGGAGCGGAGGAATGAAGGCTGTTCACTTCGGCGCTGGCAATATCGGTCGGGGCTTCATCGGTCTGATCCTTGGCGCAGCCAACTATGAGGTCTGCTTCGTCGATGTCAACCGCGAGCTGGTCGAACAGCTGCGGACGAGAAAAAGCTACAAGGTGGCGCTGGCGACAGACGAGCAGGAAACCGTTGTCGTGAGCGGCGTTACGGCGATCGACGGGACGGACCTGGATACGGTAGCCGCTGCGGTGGCGGAGGCTGATCTGGTGACGACGGCGGTAGGAGTCGCGGCGCTGAAGCATATTGCTCCGGGCATCGCCCGTGGCATCTCGCTGCGTCTGGCTAGCGGAGATCAGCCGCTCCAGGTGATCGCTTGCGAGAATGCGATCGGCGCCAGTCACCTGCTGCAAGAGCAGGTGTATCCGTTGCTTCGTGAGGAGGAACGGATGCAAGCTGACGCGCAGATTGCCTTTCCGAATGCCGCTGTCGACCGTATCGTGCCGCTCCAGACGCATGAGGACCCGTTATTCGTAAAGGTTGAGCCCTTCTACGAATGGGTCGTCGAGCGGAAGATGTCTACGCTGCCGGACATTGCAGGCATTCATTATGTCGATGAGCTGACGCCTTACATCGAGCGCAAGCTGTTTACGGTCAATACCGGGCATTGCACCGCAGCTTATCATGGCTATCGGCTGGGGGCGGGGACGATCCAGGAGGCGCTGCAGCTTCCGGAGGTCGAGGCCGAGGTGGCGGGCACGCTCGCCGAGACCGGCGAGCTGCTGTGCGTCAAGCACGGCTTCGACCGCGCCGAGCATCAGCGCTACATCGACACGATCATCGGGCGGTTCCGCAATCCGCATCTGGTCGACGAGGTGGAGCGGGTCGGACGCTCACCGCTGCGCAAACTGTCTCCGGAGGATCGGCTCGTACGCCCCGCTCGTCAAGCGCAGGATATCGGTCTTGCCGCCGTGCATCTAACGCGAGCGATGGCGGCGGCGTTGCGCTTCGACCCGGAGGGTGACGAGGATGCGCAACAGCTGCAACGGAGCATTCGGGAGAGCGGGGCGGCGCAGACGCTCGCCCGGATCACCGGACTGTCGGCGGGCGACCCGTTGCTCGCGTCGGCGATGGACGCTTATCGCAGCTATAGCGGAGCGCCTGACGCCGGATAACGAAGGACACTCAGCAAGCAAGGAGGGGAACGGCATGACGACAACGATACAAGGCATCGCCGCTTCGCCGGGCATCGCGATCGGGCCGGCCTATATCATCGCTACCGAGCGATATGTGCCGCCAGCAGAGCAAGCGAATCGCCCGCAGGAGGAAGTCGAGCGTTTCCGGCAGGCGGTCGCCAAGGCGGCAGCGGAGCTGGAGCAGATCCGCCAGGCGACGCTCGAGCGGATGGGCGAGGAGAAAGCGGAGATCTTCGAGGCGCATCTGCTCGTCCTTGAGGACCCCGATCTGATCGAGGCGATCGAGGAGCAGATCGCCGGAGAGGGGTTGAAGGCGGAGTATGCGTTGCATCAGACGGCGCAGTCCTTCGTCGAGACGCTGCGTGATATGGACAACGAGCTGCTGCGGGAGCGGGCCGCCGATGTCGAGGACGTCGCTGGTCGCATCATGGATGCGCTGCGCGGCCGTCAGGGCAGCTCGCTGGCGAGCATCACGCAGCCATGCGTCATCGTCGCCGACGATCTCACGCCCTCGGACACGGCGCAGCTCGACTTGAATCTCGTGCAGGGCTTCGTGACACGAGTGGGCAGCCGCACCTCGCATTCGGCGATTATGGCTCGCTCGCTCGGCGTCCCGGCGGTCGTCGGCGCTGGCACGCAGGTGATGGAGATCACCGCGGGTGAGGAGCTGATCGTACACGCGGGCGAGGGCCGTATCCTCGTCGGACCGGATGCCGAGGAGCGGGCCCGCTATGTGCGGGAGCGAGAGCAATATGTAGCGCGGCAGCGCGAGCTGGCGCGGCTCAAGGATGAGCCGACGGTTACGCTTGATGAGCATCGGGTCGAGCTGGCTGCCAATATCGGCAACGTCGAGGACATGCAGCAGGTGCTCGACAACGGCGCGGAGGCGATCGGCCTGTTCCGCACCGAGTTTCTCTATATGGGCCGCGCCTCGCTGCCTAGCGAAGAGGAGCAGTACCAGCAGTACAAGTATGTGCTCGAGAAGATGGATGGCAAGCCTGTCGTCATCCGGACACTCGATATCGGCGGTGACAAGGAGCTGCCCTACATGGAGCTGCCGGAGGAGGACAATCCGTTCCTCGGCCAGCGGGCGCTGCGGCTCTGTCTGGCGCATCCGGAGCTGTTCCGCACTCAGCTGCGCGCCTTGCTGCGCGCCAGCAAGCATGGGCAGCTGAAGATCATGTTCCCGATGATCGCCGTGCTGAGCGAGCTGTTGGAGGCCAAGCGCATCCTGCAGGAAGAGAAGGAGCGACTGCTCGGCGAGGGAGAGGCCATCTCGGAGAGCATTGAGATTGGCATGATGATCGAAGTGCCGGCGGCGGCGCTGGGGGCCGCGATATTTGCCCCGCATGTTGATTTTTTCAGCATCGGAACTAATGACCTGATCCAATATACAATGGCGGCCGACAGGATGAACGAGCAGGTGAGCTATCTGTACCAGCCCTGCCATCCGACCGTGCTGCGGCTCGTCAAGCTAGTCATCGATGCCGCTGCGGGGCATGGCCGCTGGGTCGGAATGTGCGGCGAGATGGCCGGCGACGAGCGGGCGATCCCGTTGCTGCTCGGTCTCGGCCTGCATGAGTTCAGCATGAGCGCCGCCGCGATCCTGCCCGCGCGCGGCCAGCTCGCAGAGCTGAACTACGCAAGCTGCCAGGAGTGGGCCCAGGAGGCTCTAGGCCTGAGCAGCGAGCAGGAAGTGCTCGACCTGGTTGCGGCCCGTCTCAACTAACAGCGATCGGAAGATCGATCCCGTGACCGTAGGATTATTTTCAACCGTCTGATCATCCCATCCCATCCAAGGAGGCGTTGCGCGATGACCTCGCAAATCTATACAATATTGAATCCGACCGGCTTCCACGTACGGCCGATCAAGGCATTCGTCAAGCAAGCATCGGAGTTCCCATGCAAGATCTATGTTACGAGCAAAGGCAAACGGGTCAACGGCAAAAGCTCGCTCAGCATGCTGACGCTGGGAATCTCCCAAAACGAGGAAGTGTTGCTCGAAACGGAAGGGGAGCATGAGGAGGAGGCCCAGCAAGTGCTGGGACGACTGCTCACCGAAATCCATGAATAAAAGGCAGCCAGAAGCCACGGCAAGGCGGCGCAGACCAAGTCTGCGCCGCCTTGCCGCGTATCGGGAGGAAACGTTATAATAAACTAACTGACGGAGCGGACGCGATCGTCTGGTCGCGTGCGGCTCAGCTGCGGACGATAGGCCCAGGCGGCGGACAGGACAATCGCGGCGATCAGCGCCTTGACGGCATCGAAGCCGACGAACGGGTACATGCCAAGCTCAAGCGCGCGCGTTAGCGGCACCTCCAGCGCATAGGCCAGCCAAGGCACCCCGCTCAAGTAGGAGATCAGAGAGCCGAAGATGAAGAACCCGACGGCGAGCAGGGCGGTTGTCGCCGCTCGCGAGCGTTCGGCTGCCCCCGCGAGCACACGGGAAGCATACCAGCCGCTCAGCAGCGCGCAGATCGGGAAGATCCACAAAAAGCCGCCGGTCGGCCCGACAATCAAGGACAAGCCGCCTCGACCATGCAGCAAGGGCAATCCGGCTGCGGTCAGCGCGATGACAAGGCCGATGCTGTAGAAGCCATAGCGAGCGCCAAGGAAGCCGCCAGCCAGCATGATCGCGAGGTTCTGCAGCGTTATCGGAACGGCGGTTACATAAATCGTGATGGAGCTCATCAAAATGAATAAGGCGGCAAACAAAGCGATATAAACTAGATGACGTACAGATGTGGACATAGACAGCAGCTCTCCTTTATAATGTTAACCGTATTTATGTATGAACAGGTTGACAATTAGGATCATAGCATGAGAGCTGCCCTCTTGGGAAGAGTCTGGAGGAAAATAATGAATCAACATGGTTTGGAGCTGAGGGACGTATCCGTCGTCTCCCCCTCGGGCCAAGGCAGTGCGGAGCGGTTGCTGCTCGAACATATTAGTCTGCGTATCGCCCTCGGTGAATGGGTGCAGCTCGCCGGGCCCAACGGGAGCGGCAAGAGCACATTGGTCAAGCTGCTGACGGGCCAGCTCGACCGCAACTGCATCGTAACAGGCGAAATCCGCAGTGCCCTCGCATTGGAGACGTACCCTTACGTCCTCCAGCATCCGGAGTCAGGAATCGTCGGCGCGACGCCATGGGAGGATCTGCTGCTCGGGCAAGAGCAGCGCGGCGCCCCGGAAGAGCAGGCCCGCACGTTGATGGAGCGCGTCCTCGCGCAGACCCGTCTCTCTGCGATCCGGCATCGTCCGGTCGCCGAGATGTCGGGCGGCGAGCAGCAGCTGACCGCGA
>NZ_BFBX01000004.1:0-141 GCF_003851045.1 Paenibacillus sp. 598K
ATTATAGCCCATGTATCCTATCTGTCAGCAAGTCTCTTTGGAACGGACAGGATCATTAGAATTCGGAGGGCCGGATTAAATCCTTTTCATAATGTAGGAAATCGGCCGCGCTTCTCGTATAGTTTAGGAGGGTGAACTTAC
>NZ_BFBX01000004.1:323-874 GCF_003851045.1 Paenibacillus sp. 598K
GTTTAGGAGGGTGAACTTACCTGCATGGAAGGGAGAAGCATAGACATCATGACCAACGAAACCGGCGCTCACGGCGTCCGCAACTTTACGCTTTCGACAGATATTTTTCAGAAGCCTGACCTTGACATCTACACGCAGATGATGTATTTCGTGCTCAGCTCCTATGGAGGCGAGAACGGCATGCCGCAGTTGAAGGACGTCGCTCGTAAAGGCCGAATGACGATCAAACAAGCGATCTCGGCCATGCAGAGGCTCGTCGAGCTGAAGCTGGTGCCGCACAAGCTGTTCCGCCAGATGGTCGGCGAATTCCAGGATGATCGGCTGTCCTGGGCAGCCAAGGGCTTGCTGACGTATTGCAAAACGCAAGATAACGTCACGGTCAGCGGGCTGCTGGCGATGTCCGATCAGTCCGGCGAGGACGAGCAGAGCATCCGCAAAGCGCTGCTCGAGCTCAAGGAGTACGGCTATCTCGAGGAGTATCCGGCGCTCGCCAGACTGGCGAATGGCTAAAAAATACGAAAAAATGGCGGTGCAGGGGCTTAGCCCTGCAC
>NZ_BFBX01000004.1:1066-2373 GCF_003851045.1 Paenibacillus sp. 598K
CTGTTGAAAAGGCCGAAGAGGCACGGAATCGAATCTGGATCATCGATCAGAACGGGAAGAAGAGCGGCAGCAGCGGCACGATAATCGCGCCGAGCAGCAGCTGCACTGGCAGCCCGAGCTTCACATAATCCTTGAAGGCGTAACGTCCTGCAGTCATAACCAGCGCATTGGGCGGCGTCGAGAAGGGAACGGCGAAGCACATCCCGGCAGCAATCGATACCGCGAACATAAACGGCACCGGGCTGACGTCAATACCGACGGCAGCGGCCAGCGCGATCGGCGCGAACAGGACGGCGCAGGCGGTATTGCTGATGAACAAGGTCAGCACCGAGGTGGCAAAATAGATGCCGGCCAGCAGCATCATCGGACCCATGCTGCCTAGCCCCTCTACAAGCTTGGTCGAGAGCAGGGTGGCTGCGCCGGTCTTCTCCAGCGCCGTTGACATCGGGATCATGCCGCCGATCAACACGATGCTTTCCCAATTGACCGTCTTGTAGGCGGCATCCATGCTGCGCAGACAGCCGGTGAAGATCATGAGCACCGCTGCGATCAGCACAGAGACGACAGCTGGGAACACCTCGAAGATCATCAGGACGACCATCAACACCATGATCGCGGCTGCGAGCGGCGCCTTGCCGCTCATCGGCACCGAGGCAGCAGCCTCCAGCGGCTCGCCAACGACGACAACCTCGTTATACTCGCGGGAGAGCCGGTTGATGCTCTTCCAGCTGCCCTGGATGAGCAACGCGTCGCCGAAGCGAATTTTCTCATCCTTCAGCCGATGCAGCTTGTAATCCTCCTTGCGGCGGATGCCAAGGATGTTGATGCCGTAGTTCTCGCGCAGTCCGATATCCTTGACCCGTTGGCCGATCAGGATCGAGTCGGGCGGCAGCAGCAGCTCGGCGATCCCGATCTCGCTGGACGCATACGGATCGGCGCTCTCGACTCCGGTCTGCTCGGCGACCTTGGCGTCGAGCAGACTGAGCTGTCCGGCGAGGGCAAACGCCTCGACCGCCTCGAACTCGCCGTACACATAGACGATATCCTGCGCATGCAGCACGGTAGCGGGACCGGCGGATTGCTGATCCAGCGTCTTAAAGAAGCGGTTGCCGTTGCCCCGTCTTCGCAGCTCGATGATATGTACATTGTACTGATTGGCGATATCGAGCTCGCGCAGCGGCTTGCCGAGCAGAGGCGAGTCATCGCCGACCTGCAGACGGAACAGGTTGCGGGCGAGCTGGTACCGCTGCTCCAGCTCGGCCAGCGAACGGCCGCGCGCGGAGCTGCGGGACGAGCCGGGCGGCGTC
>NZ_BFBX01000004.1:2456-49479 GCF_003851045.1 Paenibacillus sp. 598K
GAGCCGGGCGGCGTCTTGGGCAGCAGCAGCTTGCCGAGTACGACGATCAGCACCGTCCCGGCTGTCAGACAGACGAGACCGATCGGCGTAAATGAGAAAAACGACAGCTCGCCGAAGCCGTTGTTCATCAAGGTCTCGCGTATGACGATGTTGGGCGGCGTGCCGATCAGCGTCAGCGTGCCGCCGAGGCTGCTGGCGAAGGCCAGCGGCATCAGGAGCCGGCCGGGACTGATGCCTGCGCCGGCGGCGAGGCTGACGACGATCGGCAGCATGACGGCTACCGTCCCTGTATTGCTGACGAACGCGCCCATGAGCGCAGTCGCCAGGATGACGGTAATGAGCAGTCGCGTCTCGCTTGTGCCCGAGAGGCGCAGCAGCTTGCCGCTGGCGATCTTCGCGAGCCCCGTCTGAAAGATGCCGCCGCCGACGACGAACAGGCCGATCATCATGACGACGACCGAGTTGGAGAAGCCGGCGAGCGCTTCGCTCGGCGAGAGGATGTCGAGCGCGACGAGCACGAGCAGGGAACAGACAGCGACCAGATCGGAGCGGACTTTGCCGCTCATGAACAAGACCGCCGCCGCCGTGAGGATGACGAGCGTAAAGATCATGTCCCAGTTCATGGTTTTCTCCTTTTTGTCTCTATGGATTGATCATTTCACTATAGCATGGCTGCCGATTTTGGAACATAGCAACAACATCGAGCCTCGGTCGCTATACAGATAAGTATAACTACTTTGTGAACAAAAGTCGGCTTTTTTCATCATTTAATGACATGAATCAATTATTTAATCCCATTAATTAATGGTGTGAAATAACGCGATGCCCACGATGCAAGCAAGGAATACGCGCCCTGAAGCCGGATGTGAAGCTCGTCACAGCTACTGCGGGACTTGTCATGTGGCTAAAGCGTGTCGCAGACGTTGCAGCCATGAAACTTTCTTGTGGTGAGTCGCGTATAGGTTATGAAGACTTCAAGTGTTAACATGCAACTACGAAGGGAGGTTGTCCGATGCAACCGATATTGCGAGGCTTGGCCTGGATTGGCGGCATTTTAGGGCTTGCGGTTTGCATTTTGCTCATCATCACAGGAAACGTCTGGTGGGGGCTGCTCGCGCTGCTGACAGGGATCGTTGTGGCGGCCGTGCTGGCGTCGCTAGCACAGCTCCTGGATGTCGCCGAGCACAATGCCGATCAGCTTGATGCGATTGCAGCCGAGGTGCTGCCGCCCCGAAGTTCCCGTCCGGCCATCGGCAACTCACGCATGAAACGGTTGGAGGAGATCAAGGATTTTACCTTCCGAGCCGGCGACTAAGCGTGCTCCACGGCCTTGCTGTGTCCATCTCACTGCGTAGAAGCTTCCTCCAAAGGGTAATCTATGTGGGACTGCACAGGAAAAGGAGTGGAATGCATGGCAAAGGCATTTTTGGAGGCGGTCAAAAGCCGTCGTTCGATCTATGGCATCAGCAAGGAGCAGGCGGGCAGCGACAGCGAGCTGAAAAAAATACTCGAAGAGGCACTGCTGCACACCCCGTCGGCCTTTAACTCGCAGAGCGCACGGCTCGTGCTGCTGCTGGGCGAGCAGCATGACAAGCTGTGGGAGATCACGACGGAGACGCTGCGCGCGATCGTCCCAGCCGATCAGTTCGCCTCGACCGAGGAGAAGATGGGGGCGTTCCAGGCGGGGTACGGCACGGTGCTGTTTTTCGAGGATCAGTCGGTTATCCAGTCGATGCAGCAGCAATATGCCAGCTACCAGGAGCGTTTCCCGGTCTGGTCGGAGCAATCGTCCGGCATGCACCAGTATGTTGTCTGGACTGCACTTCGCTTGCAAGGCTACGGCGCTTCGTTGCAGCATTATAACCCGCTGATTGACGAGCATGTGGCGGCAGAGTGGGATCTGCCGGAGACGTGGAAGCTGATCGCCCAGATGCCGTTCGGCAAGCCGACCGTCGAGCCGGGAGACAAGTCGTATCAGTCGCTCGAGTCGCGTTTGCGCGTATTTGATTGACCGCCATTAGCCGCGTGCGCTCTGCACGCGGCTTTTTGGAGCTGGGCAAACGCTAACAAGCTGGTATATGATGTTAGATATACCAGATGTGAATTGGAGGCGTGCAAGCATGAGAGAGCATCATCGCAAGGCAGCGGAACGAATGGTCGATTTATGGCGGGATCGCGAGGAGCTGTTGGCGATTATTGTCGGCGGCTCGGTCGCCAAGGGGACGGCGAGAGCGTCGTCCGATGTCGATGTATATATGGTCATGACCGATCAGGAATTCGAAGCGAGGCGGCGCGTACAGGATTTGTTCTATTATAATCCCGACATTTGCGACTACGAAGGCGGTTATATCGACGGTAAAATCATTCCTTATTCGTTTGTCGTGCAAGCAGAACAACGCGGCAGCGAGCCGACGCGGGCGTCGTTCATCGGCTCCGAGGTCTTCTTCAGCCGCATCCCCGATCTGCAGGCGCTCGTCGACCGCATCCCGGTGTACCCCGAGGCGAATCGCGAACGCAATATGAGAGATTTCTACGCTCAGGTTTTGTTGTATGGTCGCTACTTCGCCAAGCAGGCGATCGATCAGGACAATGAGTTTATGCTCCGCCATGCGGTCAGTCAGCTGGTGCTGTTCGCTTCGCGCATGCTGCTGGCTTATAATCGCGTCCTGTTCCCTTGCCACAAGTCGCTCATGGCGGCGACCGCCGGGGCGACGCAAAAGCCGGACGGCTATATGGACGCTACGGATCAACTGCTGCGAGAGCCGAACAAGGAGCGGATCGACGCGTTCCTGACGATGATCTCCGGCTATCAGGAATGGGGCATCACGTATGATCAGGCGGTCAGCTTGTTCGTGGAGAACAACGAGTGGAGCTGGCTCGAGCAGGAGCCTGCGATTCAGGACCGGTAGCGCGAGGGCATCATTTTTCTCGCGGCGCGATATGCGTTATAATGTAGGGGCACAATTTTCAGGATCATCAGGGGAGGCTGTCCATGCGACGTTTATTACATATTATCGAATCGAAAACGATGGACCGCGCGTCGCTGCAGCGGCTGTTCGATATGACGGCGACGATGGAGCCGATCGCGAACAACGGAGGCTCACTCATTCGCTCGGATAAAATTATGTGCTCGCTGTTTTTCGAGGCGAGCACGCGGACAAGGCTGTCGTTCGAATCGGCGATGTACCGGTTGGGCGGGCGCGTCATCGGAACAGAAAATGCCGCCGCCTTCTCCTCGGCTATCAAGGGCGAGACACTGGAGGACACGATCCGCGTCGTCTCCGGCTACTGCGATCTGATCGTACTGCGCCACACCGAGGTAGGCGCAGCTCATCGGGCAGCGCAGGTGGCCGGGGTGCCAGTCATTAACGCTGGCGACGGTTCCGGCGAGCATCCAACCCAGGCGTTGCTCGATCTGTATACGATACAGAAGGAGAGGGGCGGGATTGACGGCATCCACATCGCCATGATCGGCGACCTTACCTATGGCCGGACCGTACACTCGCTCAGCTATTTGCTGGCCAACTACAACGACATCCGGATCACCTTCATCGCGCCGCCCAATGCGCGTATCCCGGAGAGCGTCAAGCAGTACCTGGACGCGAAGGGGGTCGCTTATGAAGAAACTGGCGATTTGGTGAGCGCAGCCTCGCAGGTCGATGTATTCTACCAGACGCGGATTCAGAAGGAGCGCTTCCCGTCGGTCGAGCAGTACGAGCTGGCTGCCGGCAAGTACATCATCGATCGGCCTTTGCTTGACCGGATGCATCCGGATGCGCTCATCCTCCATCCGCTGCCGCGAGCCGGCGAGATCGAGACGGATGTCGACCAGGATCGGCGCGCGGCGTATTTCCGCCAGGCTCAGAACGGACTCTATATCCGGATGGCGCTCATCAATCAATGCCTGGGCGCGGACGCCTGATCATCAAGAGGAGGAGCGAAGACATGGAAGAAACGAATCAGAACGAACAGACGACCAACTGGCGCGAACGCGTCATCCGCCAACTGATGGAGCAGGGCGCGATAGTCGCGGCAGACCGCGCCGATCGCCCGACAACGCTCGGCGTCCGCCAACCGTCGGATGAGAGCGATCTGGCGGCGCGCATCGATCATACGCTGCTGAAGCCCGAGGCGACCCGGGAGCAGATTGTACAGCTATGTCAGGAGGCGAAGGCGCATCGCTTCGCAACTGTATGCGTCAATGGCGCCTGGACAGCGCTAGCCGCTGAGCTGCTGCACGAGAGCGGCGTAGGCGTCGCTACGGTCATCGGCTTCCCGCTCGGCGCGATGGCGACTCGGGCCAAGGTGTTCGAGGCTCGCTGCGCGATCGACAGCGGCGCGACCGAGCTGGATATGGTGCTGCATGTCGGGGCGCTCAAGTCCGGCTTGCTGGCCGACGTCTATGAGGATGTCCGCCAGGTCGTCGAGGCGGCAGCGGGACGAGCGCTCGTCAAGGTCATCCTTGAGACCGGAGCGCTCAGCGATGAGGAGAAGATCGTCGCCAGCATTATCTGCGATCTGGCCGGTGCGGATTATGTGAAGACGTCGACCGGGTTTGGGCCTGGCGGCGCGACGGAGGCCGATGTGTCGCTCATGAACCGACATACGTCCGCAGGCGTCCTGGTAAAGGCGTCCGGCGGCGTCCGCACCACAGAGGCGGCGCAGGCCATGCTCCGCGCAGGCGCGAGCCGTCTCGGGACGAGCTCCGGCGTTCAGCTCGTCACAGGCGGCAGCGGCAGCGGCTACTGATTTTATGCTGCGAGGGCGGAGTCGCCCCATGCAAATAGGACCCCCATCGTCGCTTCAGAGCGGGATGGGGGTCCTTTCGTTACTGGCCATGGAACCTGGACCGCCGATTACTTCTTCACCTTGCCGGTGATGACGGACGAGTCGGTTACCTTGCCCCTATTGATTTTGGCGTAGATATACGAGCCCTCGACCTCCATTTTGAACAGGCCGCATTCGAACTCGGTGTGCAGATCCTTGAAAAATACGCCCTCGCGCACATCCTTGCCCTCCGGCGCTTCGCTCAGATGGAAGGTGTCGCCGGAGCGAACGAGGTAAGCCTTGACCCCTTGCTCATGCGTCTCCTCCAGCTGGTCCACCGAGCGTTTGACGGCGACGATATGGATGTCGATCGCGCCGACGCGATTCAGCAGGTTGTTGACGAGCGACCCCTTGGTCATTTGCTGCCAGAGCGTCTGCCCGGACTGGCCGAGGACGAGCTGCGTAATTTTTTTCTCTTCGGCTACTTTGATGATCGCATCGGCGATCTTCCGGTCCTTGCATTCCTTGTTAATAAATTCGCCGCCTGCTTCTTCAACCATCTTTTTCCACACGGATACGTAGCGGACCTCATCCATATCCAGCTCCTCATCCGGCACGGTGTCGACGCGCAACACATAGAGCGGACAATTGAGCAGCTGCGAGAGCCGGATTCCCCGTTTAATCAACCGTTCGCCGGTTGGACCATAATATACGCATACCATAATGCTTTCCGTATTCATTGATTCGATAATTCTCCTTTCTCGCCACCATTGTCCTATTAAGTTACGCTATTTCGCGTGCAATTTCAAATGATACGCGCCATTTTTAGTGAAAATGTCAGAAACAAGCTGGAATCCCTTGTTCCAGGCGGCGAAATGGCGCGAAAACACTTGTTAATGATAAACATTCTCATTATAATGACAATGAACCGATCTGGGATTATGGACAAGCTGCGAAAGGAATCGGACCATGAAAAGAGTGCTTCTCATCGAAGACGAAAGAAATATGGCGCGCTTCATCGAGCTCGAGCTGCGGCATGAAGGCTTCGAGGTCGCCGTCGCTTATGACGGCCGGACCGGACTGGAGCGCGCGCTCGGCGAGCCCTGGGATGTGGTGCTGCTCGATTTGATGCTGCCAGGGCTGGACGGATTGGAGCTCTGCAGGCAGCTGAGGGGGATCAAGAGGACGCCCATCGTCATGCTGTCGGCTAGGGACGCTGTGGCGGATCGGGTGTCGGGTCTTGACCTGGGCGCGGATGACTATATCCCGAAGCCGTTTGCGATGGAGGAGCTGCTGGCTCGCATCCGCGTGATCTTCCGCCGGCAGGAGGAGGATCGCCAATATCTCGTGTACCAGGATCTGAGCATGGATCTGGCGACCCGAAGCGTGACGCGCGGTATAGAGCGTCTCGCCCTGACCAAGCGAGAGTACGATCTGCTGGCCGCATTTATGCAATATCCAAATCGCGCGCTCTCGCGGGAGCTGCTGCTGGATAAAGTGTGGGGACTGGAGGCGGAGGTGGATGCGAATGTCGTCGATGTGTATGTCCGCTATCTGCGCAACAAGATCGACGCGCCGGAGCGGCCAGGCAGCTATATCCAGACGCTTCGAGGCATCGGCTATATGCTGAAGCGATGAGACGCGGCAGATGGAGACGTTCGGGGCGGCTGCCGCTTCGGTGGAAGCTGACCTTGGGCTCGGCGGTCATGCTGCTCGTCATCTTCGCCATCTACCATATCGCACAGTATATGGCGATCGAGCAGACGATGACCGCCCGGGTCGAGCGGTCGATGCGGGCATCTATGGATGCCATGCTCAATCATATCCTCGAGCGGGAGATGAGCTTCGAGGCAGAGCAGCTGCCTGCGCTGCGCCAGGCATTGCGGCGGCTGGGCGAGCAGGGGCAGCTCATCCGCATCACGGACCGGGAGGGACGCGAGACGCTCATCGTCACGGAGGGCATCCCGGAGCAGGCGGCGCGCTCGGCTGATCCGGCAGCGCTCCCCGAGCTGTCGATCCGTACGGATGACGGCGTCCGCTATATGGTGCTGCGAGCGCCGATCACCGTGCTGAGCTACCAGGGGACGATCGAGCTCGTGCGCGGGATGGACGAGACCGCCGAGCTGATCCGCAGAGTCGGCCAAGTGATGCTGTACACGGGTCTTGGCGCGGTGCTGCTGAGCGCGCTCGGGGGCGCCTGGCTGTCCAGCCTGCTGCTCCGTCCGCTGCGGCAGATGACGGCGACGATCCGCCGCGTCCGCGAGGAGGGCTGGCACGCGCGGATGCCGGTACGGACGAGCGACGACGAGATGGATATCCTCATGCGGATGTTCAACGAGATGATGGATGAGGTCGAGCATGCCTTCAACCGCCAACGTCAGTTCACCCAGGACGCCTCCCATGAGCTGCGGACGCCGATCGCGATCGCGCTTGGCCACCTCCATCTGTTGCGGCGCTGGGGCGCCGGGGACCCTGCGGTCTTGAAGGAGTCGCTGCAAGCCTCGACCGAGGAGATCGAGCGGCTGCGCAGGCTGGTCGAAGAGCTACTCATCCTGACTCGCTCCGAGCAGGAGCCGGCAGCTGAGGAGAGCGGGCTGGACGATGCCGGAGCGACTCTGCAGGCGATCGTCGACAAGGTGCGGCCAGTCTATGCTGCGCATCCGGTGGAGCTGGGAGCCGAATCGCTCGGCGGCGTGCCGCTGACTTGGTCTGCCGGGCATCTGGAGCAGGCGCTGATCATTCTGATCGACAATGCGGCGAAGTATTCTTCTGCCGGACAGCCGATCCGCATCGAAGGTCGGCGCGAGGGCGACAGGGTGCGTATCGTCGTCGCAGATCGTGGCGTCGGCATCGCTGCAGCCGATCTGCCGCATGTATTCGACCGCTTCTACCGGGCGGACAAGGCTCGCAGCGCCGATACGCGGGGCACCGGACTTGGGTTGTCGATCGCCAAGCGTCTAGTGGAACGGGGCGGCGGTATGATCGAGATCAGCAGTACTGAGAATATAGGGACAAGCGTAGAAGTTCAGCTTCCTGTAAGAGGACATACGGGCGCGACGACAGAGAGGAGGAGGAAGCGATGATTCGAAGGATTGCTGCAGACGCTGCGGCCTTGCTGCTGCTGGTCGTCATGCTGGCGGGCTGCGCCTCCGGTATCCGGCCGACCGGACCGGAGGTCACAGTCTATTCCTCTCGTCATTATGCAGCGGATCAGCTAGTGTACCAGGCATTCACCGAGCAGACGGGCATCCGCATCAGGGAGGTCAAGGGGACGCCGCAGGAGCTGCTGGAGCGACTAAGACAAGAGGGAGACGATAGCCCCGCGGATCTGTTCATCACTGTCGATGCCGCCCCGATGGTGCAAGCCAAGCGCGAAGGTTTGCTGCAGCCGCTCGATACGACGACGGCGTGGGCGCAGGTGCCGGCCGGATGGCGAGACGATGACGGTCAGTGGATCGGTCTGACAGCTAGAGCCAGAGTCATCGTCTATGCCAAGGATCGGGTAGGCGAGGGTGAGCTGCGCGGCTATGACGATCTGGCCTCTCCCCGTTGGCAAGGACGTCTGTTGATGCGCTCGCCCGCCAACCAATACAATGTGTCGCTGCTCGCCTCGCTGATCAGCGAGCAGGGCGAGGCTGCGGCGCGGGCATGGGCCGATGCGATCGGCGCCAATCTGGCTGGACCGCCGGAGGGCGGCGATCGCGAGCAGGCGCTGCGGATCGCCGAGGGGGCAGGCGATGTGAGCGTGATGAACAGCTACTATATCGCGCAGATGCTCGAGTCGGGCGACGAGGAGGAGCGCGAAGCCGCCGCTGGGCTGGGGACGGTCTTCCCGGATCGGTCGAGCGGCGGCACACATGTCAATCTGAGCGCGCTTGGTGTGCTCAGGCAGGCGCCCCACAGCGCTGAGGCCGAGCGGCTGGTAGACTATCTGATCAGTCCCGCAGCCCAATCGCTGCTGAGCGCCCACAGCTACGAGTATCCGGTGCATCCCGAGGCGGAGCTGCCCGCAGTGCTCCGCTCGTGGGGGAGACTGGAGCCGCAAGCGATCGACTTCGACGATCTGGCCGACGGCCAACAGCTGGCTGCCGAGCTGTTGGTCCGTGCTGGCTGGTGATCATCCGGATAGGATCGGGGATAGAATTTGATTTCACAGCAAATTCTCATTTTCGTTCGCTATAATGAATCTTGAGATCGCAATTAATGATAACGATATTCATTATCATGTTGGATAAAGGGCGGAGAACGCCCTTTTCTAATGCTTCGCCACTGAGAATGAGAATTAAATTCAATCAGGCGAAGGATCGTTATCGACTGCGAAGATAAAAGAGATTCGAGGAGGCCATCTACACATGCAAGCAAGTTGGAAGACGTGGACAATCGGAGCAGCGCTGATCATGGCGCTGGCGCTCGTGGCAGGATGCGGCGGCGGAAACGGCGCAACGGGAGCCAAAAACAATAGCCAGGGGGCGGCAGATCCGGCCGAGACGACGCAGGAGCAGACCGAACAGACCGGCGGCGAGGTCAACATCTATACGGCGCGCCATTACGATGTAGACGCGGAGCTGTACAGCGAATTCACAGCGGAGACAGGCATCAAGGTGAATGTCATCGAGGGCAAGGCGCCCGAGCTGATCGAGAAGCTGAAGCGTGAGGGCGCAAGCACGCCGGCGGATCTGTTCATCACTGTAGACGGCGGCATCCTCAACACCGCCAAGACAGAAGGTCTGCTGCAGCCGATCGAATCGGCGGTCCTCGATGCTCAGATCGGCGAGGGGCTGACCGATACGGATAAGGAATGGGTCGGCTTGTCGACACGCGCTCGCGTCATCGTCTACGCCAAGGACCGGGTCGAGCCGTCGGAGCTGTCCACGTATGAGGCGCTGACCGATGAGAAGTGGAAGGGACGTTTGCTCGTCCGCTCTTCGACCAACTTGTATAACCAGTCGCTGCTCGCCTCGCTGATCGCGATCGACGGCGAGGAGGCGGCCGAGCGCTGGGCGGCTGGCATCGCTGCCAACCTGGCCCGCGATCCCGAGGGCGGCGACCGCGACCAAGCGAAGGCTGTCGTAGCTGGCGCAGGCGATATCGCCATCATGAACACATATTATGTCGGTCAGATGAGCGTCTCTGACGATCCCGAGGAAGTTAAGGTTGCGGAGCAGGTCGGCGTATTTTTCCCGAACCAGGAGACGACCGGCACGCACATCAACATCAGCGGCGCAGGACTGATCAAGCATAGCAAAAACCAGGCCAATGCCATCAAGCTGCTGGAATTCCTGACGTCGAAGACTGCGCAAGAGAAAATCTCGCAAGCCAACTTCGAATTCCCGGTGAACGCAGAGGCCAAGCTGCCTGAGCTGCTGGCGAGCTGGGGCGAGTTCAAGACACAGCAGCTCGACTTCGCCGTGTACGGCGAAAACAATCCGAAAGCGGTCGAGATCGCTAATAAAGTCGGCTGGAAGTAAGGATGCGCGCGTCTAAGATCATACGGAGATACACGAACGGCTGGCTGATCGCCAGCCTGCTCGGGGCAGCAGCCATCCTGCTGCCTATTCTCTATGTGATGTCGGGTCTGCTCCGTCCCGTCAATGAGAACTGGTCTGCTGTCAAAGCCTATCTGTTAACCGACTATGTGCTCGGCTCGGCGAAGCTGGTGCTGTCCACCGGGCTGCTGGCGTCGCTTATGGGCGTCTTGCTAGCTTGGCTGGTGGTTGGCTACACGTTTCCGCTGCGGCGGTTTTATCGCTGGGCGCTCGTGCTGCCGCTTGCGGTACCGCCCTATATCGCCGCCTATACGTATGGCACGATGACGAGCTATACCGGCATCATCCAGTCGACGCTGCGCAACCAGTTCGACATCCGTCTGCCGCACGGACTGATCGAGCTCAGCTCGACGCGCGGGGCGATGTTTACCCTGTCGATCTTCCTGTTCCCGTATGTCTTCCTGCTGATGCGGACGTATCTGGAGCGGCAGAGCGGCTCCTATATCGAGAATGGCCGCCTGCTCGGTCGCAGCGGCTGGTCGCTGTTCACACGCGTCGTCCTGCCGATCTCTCGCCCGGCAATCATCGCAGGCGCGATGCTGGTGACGTTCGAGGTGCTGAGCGACTACGGCGTCGCCAGCTACTTTGGCGTACAGACGATCTCGACCGCCATCTTCCAGACCTGGTTCGGCATGTATGACATCGACTCGGCGATGAGGCTGGCCGCCTGGCTGCTCGTCATTATCGTCGGCATCTTCCTGGTGGAACGCCTGCTGCGGCGCAATCGCCGCTACGGCGCGCTCAGCAGCCGCAGCAAGCCGCTGCAGCCGGTTCGTCTGCGAGGGTGGGCTGCCGCGGCCGCGACGGCAGGCTGCACGCTGGTGTTTGCGCTTGGCTTTGCGCTGCCGATCGCCCAGCTCATCCTGTGGACCGGCTGGACCTACAGCAAGGTATGGCGCGCCGACTTCGCCCATCTGCTCGTCAACACGCTGACGGGCGCGGCTTGGGCGACGATCATCGTCATGGCACTCGCCGTGCTGTCGGCCAAGGCGGTGAGGATGTTCCCGCTGGCCAGCGCTTATGCGCTGTCGCGTCTCATGACGTCGGGGTATGCGATACCCGGAGCGATCGTAGCGATCGGCGTATTGGCTGTCTTCATCGCGCTGGATGCGCGGCTCTCGCCGCTCTATGTCTGGCTGGGCCGTGCCGAGGGGGCGCTCGTGCTGAGCATGTCGCTGACGATGCTGCTGGCGGGTTATGTGATCCGCTTCATGGCGACGGGGTACCATGCCGTCGAGGCTGGCTACGACAAGATCCCCCGCGCTTACACCGAGGCGGCGCTCACGCTCGGCCACCGGCAGGGTAGCGTCTTCCGCCGGATCGAGCTGCCGTTGCTGCGCCAGGCGATCCTGACAGGGGTGGCGCTCACCTTCATCGAGATCGTCAAGGAGCTGCCGCTAACGCTGCTGCTGCGACCGTTCAATTTCGACACCTTGGCTACAAGGGCGTATCAGTACGCGATCGATGAACGCATCTACGAAGCCGCCTTGCCTTCGCTGCTGTTGGTGGCGCTCAGTCTGTTGTCGGTGGCGATCGTATTACGACTGGAGAGGGGAAGAGAGAGATGAGCGAGCTGAATATACAGGGCTTGTCCTATCGATACGAGCGGCGTCAGCCGCTCATCCTGGAGCAGGTGTCGCTGACAGTGCGGACTGGCGAGATCGTCGGCATCCTGGGTGCGAGCGGCAGCGGCAAGAGCACGCTGCTGCGTCTGATCGCCGGACTGGAGACGCCCGAGCAGGGGATGATCCGGCTCGGCGAGCGCGTGCTCTCGGACGCGCGCGTCGAGGTGCCGCCCGCGGATCGCGGCATCGGTATGGTATTCCAGGATTATGCGCTGTTCCCGCACCTGAGCGCGGCGGACAACATCGCCTTCGGCCTGCATCGGATGGGCCGCAGGGAGCGCAAGACGCGGCTGTCTGAGCTGCTGGAGCTGACGCAGATGGCGCCATACGCCCGCCGTTATCCGCATGAGTTGAGCGGGGGCCAGCAGCAGCGCGTCGCGCTTGCGCGGGCGCTGGCGCCAGGACCGGCGCTGCTCCTGATGGATGAGCCGTTCAGCAGTCTGGACGCCGAGCTGCGGCAGTCGATCCGCACCGAGCTGCGGGCGATCCTGCGCCGCACCGGCACCTCCTGTCTGCTCGTCTCGCATGACCGCGAGGATGTGGAGGCGATCTGCGATCGGACGCTGGTCGTCGCGGACGGAGTCTGGCAGGAGCAGTCGGCGTCAGGCGCATCGGCAGACTCGCCAAGCTCCCCGGGCTCGTCAGACGCTTCCGCATCCGATGGCAAGGCCAGGGAGGCCAAGAAGACGTCATTGGTCCTGTCTTGATCTCTTATAAATGCTGCGTGCATCTAAGGATGTACGATGCGGATCTTCTGCTCCTCGGCACTCCAGTGGACCTGGGCGCCGAGCGTCTCGCTCACCAGACGCAAGGGCAGATACGTCACGCCTTCCACAATAAACGGTTTGTTGGCGAGTGCGATCGGCCGGCCTTGCATGAGTACCTCGCCGCTCGCATAGCGAATGAGCATGGAGACGGCAGGCGTTGCCCCCGATGCGTCCCGCGTAATCGTCGTCTCCTTGCGGCTGGCATCCCACGTTAGTGTTGCGCCCATCTGTTCGAAGATTGAGCGAAGCGGGATAAAGGCTTGTCCGTCCCGGATCATCACTCCGCTGCGGAGCGGCACCGGGTCGTTGTTAAGCAAGACGTCGACAGGCTTGTGCAGTGGAATCGGCGTATGCTGCTCGAAATGCGAGTATCCCGCGCCAAGCTCGAAGGATTTGTTGATGCCCAAGCCCCATAACGAGCCGTCCTGCAACTCGATCATCAGATGACGCGAGCCGGGCTGGACGCTTCGCACCTTCTCCTGGAGCAGCTCAAACTCGGGATTATGCGGCATCGATTCCCGATACATCGACGTGCGGTACAACTGGCCGCCCTCTGTGAGGACGAGCAGGGAGCGTTCCACAATGTACGCTTCCCGCACCTTGTCAATCGTCGTGAAGCGAATGGGCTCCGGCTGTTCGTGCCACAGCGTGCTATCTGAGACGCCAGTGACCGTATGCCCCCAGAACCATAAGCGACCGTCGACATCGACGGCAAGATGGGCCAGCCGATGAGCCTGGAGCCAGCGCACGCCGCCTGTGATCGGGATGGGACGGCCCGGCGTGCTCTGCATGACGGAAAGCTCGCGGGTGTTGCGGATCGTCCAGGAGTACAGCTCGCCAGTCTTGGTAAGAGCGAGATTGTCCTGTATGTCGATCGCATCGCTGATATCAGGGATGCGTGTCCAATCCGCTAGACGCTGAGCACCAGCGCGGCTTCTCCAGATGGAGCCATCCTCGGTGCGGGCGATCAACGTCAGCTCGCTCGTGTTGTCGTACCATTCATAATAAGCGCTGACCTGTTCGATGCCTGCAGGCGCGGCCAATGGCTGGCTGTCTTGCAGCGTCGCCAAGCGCAGCTGACCGTCTTGCTTGGGGATGAGGTGCAAGCGGCCCATGGAGTCGATGATGAACAGCTCCGTAGACGTTGCGTATGCTTGCTTCAGGTTATCGAAGTGCGGCAGCGCGACCGTTGTCATCGGCTGACCGGCGAGCAGAGCCCCTGCATAATGAACGGTGCCATCGACGAGCCGAATCAGATCTCCATCGTAGACGGCGGCCACATCGCCAAGCCCGTCGATACGCACAGGCACGGGTTGCTTGTCACCCCACACCCAATAGGTGCCGTCTTGCTTGATCAGGGAATGGCTCGTATAGCTTCGGTAGAGCGGTGTCTCGGCAGCAACGGCTGCCAGCGGTGCAGTCATTAGGGAGAAGGCAAGTCCGGCGGCGAGCCATGTGCGCGTCCATTTCGATTTCATTCCAATGCACTCCTTTGTGTTCAGGGTAGCTTGCGCCGCGGCCGAGCTGTTTTTTTGCATTCGTCCGGCAGTCACGCTACACTGGGGGAAATAACGATGCGACAAGAGGGAAGGTCTGGATGAAAAATCTGTTGGTGACGGGCTATCGCGCCCATGAGCTGAATATCTATGACGACAAGCACCCGGGCATCCCGTTCATCAAGCAAGCGATCCGGGCAAGACTGATCGGGCTGGCTGAGGCGGGGCTGGAATGGGTCATCACGCCAGGGCAGTATGGCGTCGATCTGTGGGCATGCGAGGTTGTGCTGGAGCTGCGGGAGCTGTATCCCGGGCTTCGCGTATCGATCCTGGCGGCGTATGAGCATCCCGAGGCGAACTGGAAGGAAGAGAAGCAGACGTATTATCGGGAGCTGACGCAGCGGGTCGACTACTACGGGGTGGTCAGCCAGCAGCCCTATCAGGGGACGTGGCAGCTGGCGGCGCGCGACGACCTGCTGCTGCGCAAGTCCGACGGCATCTTGTTGTTCTATGACGAAGAGCGCGGCGAAGCCAGCCCGAGGTTCATCAAACAACGGGCTTGGCGCAAGCATGAACGGGAGGGCTACGGCTATTACCTCATCACGGCGGAGGAGGTACAGGCGTTGGCTGATGAGGCACAGTACGAGAGCTACGTGGAGTAGCTCAAGACTGGCCCGGCGGCTTGCGGCCCTTCATCTGGCTGCGGCGCAATCGCGTGAACGCGATAACGACGCTGATCATCATGGCCATGAAGGCATAGTTGCCCGCTTCCTCTGGCGTCATCTTGAAGGCGAGGATGCAGAGGGAGGAGACGGCATTGTAGACGAAGTAGGCGACCGCCAGCAATAAAAGCGGTCTCATAAAATTGTATCTGCGCATCGTTTTCGCTCCAATTCTGTAAGGGTCGGTCGGGTTCGGCTCAGATATGCGGCCGAAAAGCTGACGCTGACTGCATGTCATGTTCTAAGCGTACCTTAAAATACCGACAGTGACAACCGTCGCAGCGGCGCAATCTGCGGCATTCGCTGCGCGGAAGTCGTAGGCGCCGCTCGTTTTGAGGCGTTCATGGTTGCTGTGGCTTATGCGAAATCGCTCTTGACAGAGCCTGGAGCATGCGTTATAACTAATTTTAATTTACATGAAGCGCCAATGAACGAATGCAAGTACGCCAGGCAGAGAGTCGCAGCGAGCCGGAATGAGTGGAAGCCGGTACGGAAGTCTGGGGGAAACGGAATTCGGGAGGCGATCTGTCGAACGCGCAGCAGGCAGATCCGGCAGACGCCGTTATCCGTCGATCGAGTGAGCGAATGTTAGCATTCGCTACTTAGAGTGGTACCGCGGGAGCAAGCTCTCGTCTCTAATTATGGAGACGAGAGCTTTTTTAATTTATGAAGAAGGAGCTGCCCTATGGAAACGATAACGCACAGAATAGCAAGAATACTCGCAGCGCTGGAGCCAGGTGCCGATGCCGGCGAGCTGGAGGCGTGGCTCGAGCGTCCGGCGGAGCCGGAGCACGGCGATTTGTCCTTGCCTTGCTTCAAGCTGAGCAAGCGGCTCAGACGTTCGCCCCAAGCCATCGCCGAAGACTGGGCGGAGCGTCTGCAGGATGACGCAGTGGCCGAAGCGCGAGCCGTCTCGGGGTATCTGAATCTGTCTATGAACCGAGCTTGGGTCGCCGAGCAGACGCTCGCGGCGCTGGAGCGGCAAGGAGAGGCTTATGGCTCCTCGGACCGGGGAGCCGGGCGCACGGTCGTCATCGATTATTCGTCGCCCAACATCGCCAAGCCGTTCCACATCGCCCATCTGCGCTCGACGGTGATCGGCCAGTCGCTGCGGCGGATCTTAAGCTTCTCGGGGTACCGCTGTATCGGCGTCAATCATCTCGGCGATTGGGGCACGCAGTTCGGCAAGCTGCTGACCGCCTATCGGCACTGGGGCGACGAGGCGCTGGTGGAGCGGGACGGCATCGACGAGCTGCTGCGGCTGTATGTGCGGTTCCACGACGAAGCGGAGGCGCGGCCGGAGCTGGAGGACGAGGCGAGAGGCTGGTTCGCCCGACTGGAGCAAGGCGATCCGGAGGCGGCGGAGCGCTGGGCCCGATTCGTCGAGATCAGTCTCGCGCACTTCAACCGCGTCTACGAGCGGCTCGGCGTCAGCTTCGACGCTTACACGGGAGAGAGCTTCTATAATGACAAGATGCCGGCGGTGCTGGAGGAGCTGCGAGCCAAGGGGCTGCTGGAGGAGGATGACGGGGCGCAGGTGGTCAGACTCGACGACTATGGGATGCCGCCTGCGCTTATACTCAAGCAAGACGGAAGCTCGCTCTATCCGACTCGCGACATCGCTGCGGCGCTCTATCGCAAGACACACTATGCTGCCAGCCGCATCCTCTATGTGACGGATTACGCGCAACAGCTTCACTTCAAACAATGGTTCGCCGTCATCGAGCGTATGGGTTACCCGTGGGCATCGGCGCTCGAGCATGTGCCGTTCGGCAGAGTCAGCTTCGGAGGCGAAGGCTTGTCGACGAGGAAGGGCAATGTCGTCAAGCTGGAGGAGGTGCTGGAGCAGGCTGTCCAGAAGACGGAGGCGATCATGCGGGATAAGGTGAGGGATAGCCGTGCCCGCGCCGAGGTGGCGAGAGCAGTTGGGGTCGGTGCGGTCATCTTCCACGATCTGAGCCGCCATCGTCTGCACGACGTCTCCTTCGAGTGGTCGCAAGTGCTGAACTTCGACGGCGAGACTGGCCCATATGTCCAGTATACGCATGCCAGAGCCTGTCGGCTGCTGGCGCGCGCGAGCGCTGCGCCACAGCCGGACAACCCGGCAGCCGCAGGAGGGGCGCTGCAGCTCGTTGACGACTCCGTTGTGGCGGATGGATGGACTGAGCAATTCAATGAAGACTCCCTCGTGGTGGATGGAGGGGTGGAACAATTCGATGAAGACTCCCTCGTGGCGGCAGGAGGAGCAGAGCATCTGACGGACGACGCAGCGTGGCCGCTGGTTCAGGCGCTCCACCGCTTCCCGGAGCGGGTGGAGCAAGCGGAGCGCAGCCTCGAGCCCTCCGTCATCAGCAAGACGCTGATCGAGCTGGCCCAGGCTTTTAATCGATTCTATCATCATTGTCCGGTGCTGACGGAGGCTCCAGCCGTCCGTGAAGCCCGTCTGCGTCTGGTTGGCGCGACGGCGCAGACGCTGCGCACCGGTCTCTATCTGATCGGTCTGGAGGCGCCGCAGTCGATCTAAGCGAGGATTACGTCTCCAGCAGAATGCGTCCGGTGTCCATCGTGTCATAGCCGTCGATCGCGGACAGCTCCTCGCGGAACGACGGCGAGCATAGGATCGAAAGGACGCGCTCCTGCCAGTCCAGCCGCTCCGGCCGCTTGCGCATGACGAGATCGTAGCGCTCAGTGATGAGCGGGACGAAGGTTACCGCATCGCCGACGATGGCGGCGGCTTTCTCGATGCCGATGCCGACGTCGGCGCCGCCGGAGGCGACCCGGGCGGCGACGGCGAGATGGCTCGGCTGTTCATCGTCGTAGCCGCGGATGCGGCGGCGGTCGATGCCGTGCAGCCGGAGCTGCTCATCGAGCAACACACGCGCGCCAGCGCCGCGCTCGCGGTTGATCAGCCGTAGGCCGGGCTGCGCCAGATCGGCCCAGCCGGCGAGTCCGCGCGGATTGCCGCGCGCCACGTAGAGGCCGGCGCGGCGCGCCAGCAGATGGACGACGAGATACGGATCGTTGACCAGCAGTCGTCGGATGTAGGGCAGGTTGTACTCGCCAGTATCGCCGTCGAGCAGGTGGGTGCTGACGATATCGCTCTCGCCGCGATAGAGGGCGATCAGCGAGTCTAGACTGCCGACGTAGCTGCGCAGCGGTCGCAGCGCGGGCAGCTCGCGGGCGAGATGGTTGGCGAGGATATCGAGACTGACATCCTGGCCGGTGATGACGATCGTTCCCGGCGGTGTTGCCATCGCAGCAGCGGTCACCCCCGCTCCCGGCCCCGACGTAACGTGGGCTGCAGCTGCGGATGTCGCCTGACGCGAGCGGGCTTTGTACGCTTCCAGATCGGCGGCGTCGACGCGCATTTGCTTGCCGACCTTGTACGAGGGCAGCTCGCCTTTTTTGATCAGATCGTAGACCGTAAGCTTGGACACCTTGAGCAGCTTGGCGATTTCTTCGGTCGTGTAGGACATTTCGTGTTCCATGGAGGGCCTCCCCGACAGTGTTGCGTTCCTTCGTTGATATCCTACTATAATAGCATACTCCTCTGTGCAGGGGACTCCTGTCGTGATACAATGCCGGAAGTGAAGGACGAAGGAGGGATACAAGTGAGACAAGCGCCAAGCGAACGGCGGCCTCTGACATGGTCTGCGATGGCGATGCTCCTGCTGTTGTTGCCCGTGCTGCTGCTGCTCCGTCCTGCCGCTGCGCACGCTTGCGAGTGCGGGTATCCGCCAGATGCGCAGGAGGCGCTGGATGAGGCGAGCGCTGTGTTCAAGGGCAGGGTGATCGATATCGCCAAGCAGCCGCGGCGCGACGAGGGCTATGACGCGGTCATCCTGGAGGTCGAGCGCGCCTGGAAGGGTGTGGAGACGACACAGGTGATCGTCTACACGGCATGGACCAACTGCAGGTTTCCGTTCCAGGACGACATGTCCTATCTGCTCTATGCGGCCAAGGACGGCGACAATCTGGTGGTGAGGGACTGCAGCAGGTCGGCTGCCGCCGAGAGTCCGAGAGCGATGGAGGATATAGCCGCGTTCGGCGAGGGTCAGACACCGACGATCGAGGTCGATCTGCGCAGCCGCTTCAGCCAGTGGCAGCCGATCCTGACCTGGGGGTCGGCGATCGGCGGTCTGCTGCTCGTCCTGTTGGGCGGCTGGATGCTTGTGCGGCGACTGGCAAGATTGAGATAGGAGGACTGACATTGCAAGAGAATGTAATCGAGTTGGACCAGGTAACCTGGACGAGAGACGGCAAGCCAATCGTCAGCGGGATCGACTGGCAAGTCGCCAGAGGCGAGCACTGGGCGGTCATGGGGCTGAACGGCTCCGGCAAGACGACGATCCTTAACCTCATTAATGGATATATCTGGCCGACCTCCGGCCGTGTCAGCGTGCTCGGCCATCCGTTCGGCACCGTGGATCTGCGCCAGCTCCGCAAGTCGATCGGCTGGGTCAGCTCGTCGCTCCAGGAGCGTCTCTACCCGTCGAGCCGCGCCGAGCACATCGTGCTGAGCGGCAAGCATGCGACGATCGGCCTCTACGACGAGGTCGATGAGACGGACCAGACGCGTGCGCTCGAGTTGATGACGCAGCTCGGCTGTGCGCATCTGGTCGGCCGGACGTACCAGACCTGCTCGCAGGGGGAGAAGCAAAAGCTGCTGATCGCCCGCGCCCTTATGGCGTCTCCGCAGCTTCTGATCCTCGATGAGGCGTGCAACGGCCTCGACTTCCTGGCGCGCGAGAGTCTGTTGGCGGGGATCGCCGAGATCGCCGCTCGCCCGGATGCCCCGACGCTGCTGCTCGTCACGCATCATATCGAGGAGATCCTGCCGATCTTCACCCATACGCTGATGATTCGCCGAGGCGAGGTGTTCGCTCGCGGCCGCACGGACGAGCTGCTGCAGAGCGAGACGCTGTCGGCCTTTTTCGAGACGCCGGTTCACGTCGGCAGGCAGCGGGGCAGGGCATGGCTGTCGCTGCCCTGATTCTATTGCTTATGGATTTTGCGATGGAGGATCATGTTTTCTGAACATTCCAACAATAGTGTAGCATCTGGACGGGTGCATATGGTATAGTATCGTTATCAGGAAAGGAGGTGCGTCAACATTAGTAGTCTTATGTTGAGCGCGTCCCTTACCCGATCTGCCGCTCTCTAGAGCTTGGAGTTCGGCAGAGGCGCGGGATGCGGATCATAGCAAGGCAAGGCGCCACGGGTACCGGCGCCGTCCCGGCAGGACGGCATAGCGGCCGCCTCGCTCCGACATGATGTCGGGGCGGGGCGGTTTTTTAGCGTGCGGGTAGAGCTGCGATTTGAGTTCGGCGGCAATAAAAGCCTATAATGGAAAGTGAATGGTCGGACTTAATGAAGGAGATGATGAATCGATGTTGCCAACGGACAAACAGATCATGGATTATGCAGAGCTGATCGCGATGATCGGCGTCAATGTGCAGCCGGGCCAGACGGTGGTCGTCATGTCGCCAATCTCTGCGGCGCGGCTGGCGCGGCAGATCGCTGTCGCCGCCTACGAGGCCGGGGCGCATAATGTCCATGTCGAATACAACGACGAGGAGCTGTCGCTGGTCAAGTACAAGCACGCTCCCGAGGAATCGCTCTCGGAATATCCAATGTGGCGGGCCAAGGCGTGGGAGGAATACGCCGACAGCGGCGCGGCGTTCGTGACGATCTACGCGCCGAATCCGGACCTGCTGAGCGGCGATATCGATCCGCGTCGGGTAGGCGAGACGATCAAGGCGGCGTCGCAGGCGCTCCAGAACTATCGCAGCAAGCTGATGAATCATGCCAACGCCTGGACGCTGATCTCGTATGCGACGCCGGAGTGGGCGGCCAAGGTGTATCCCGAGCTGCCGGTCCACGAAGCCGAGCAGCAGCTGTGGGCGCGTATTATCGAGTCGACACGACTCGATGCGGCCAACCCGGTGGCAGCTTGGAAAAAGCATAACCGGCGGCTCAAGGATCGCGTCGACCGTCTCAATGCCAAACGCTACACCGAGCTGCGCTACCGGAGCGAGGGCACGAACCTGACGATCGGGCTGCCGGAGGGCCATCTGTGGCTGGGCGGGGCCAAGGCCAATGCCAAGGGAGACGACTTCAATCCGAACATGCCGACCGAGGAAGTGTTCACAATGCCGCACAAGGACCAGGTGAACGGTACCGTCCGCAGCACCAAGCCGCTCAACTACAACGGCCAGCTGATCGACGGCTTCTCGCTGACCTTCCAGGACGGCAAGGTGGTGGACTTCCAGGCCGAGCAAGGCTACGAGGTGCTGGCGCAGCTGCTGGCAGCCGACGAGGGGGCCGGGCGGATCGGCGAGGTGGCGCTGGTGCCGGACGACTCGCCGATCAGCAACTCGGGCATTATTTTCTACAATACGTTGTTCGATGAGAATGCTTCATGCCATCTGGCGCTCGGACAGGCTTACCCGGTCAATCTCGAGGGCGGCTCCGCGATGTCGGCCGAGCAGCTGGCAGAGGCCGGCGCGAACCGTTCGCTCATCCATGTCGACTTTATGATCGGCTCGGCGTCGCTATCCATCGACGGCGTATTGCCGGACGGGTCGGTCGAGCCGATCTTCCGCGACGGCAACTGGGCCGAGAGCTAGGCCGGACGACGCGTGCTCGACGGCGGAGCGACAGCATCCGCCACTCTATAGCAATCCATCGCCTGAGGGCGCGGGGAGTCTCCCTGCGCCCTCAGGCTCATTTGGTTTGCAGATGATCACATGCCCCGCACACAGCTCACACGTCCCGTCGGTCCCATCTCACGAAGCCTACATGTTCCCGCAAGCTGCTCAGCTCAGCGGTAACCCGCGGCGTCAGTAGGCAGACCGGCCTCAATCACCTCGCGCATGTAGCGCCAGCAGTCCGGTCGCGAACCGTCGATATCGTCGAAGCCATAGTGTGCTGCCAGTCTGCTGCTGGAGAGCGACTGGCCTTGCCAGCGGGCGACCTCCGGATCGGCGGCCAGCGATTGCACCGCGCGGCCGACGAAGCGCGGCGTCTCGGAGATGATGAAGTGCGGCTCCTGCTCGCAGGCGTCGCGCCAGTTGTCCTCGGTCACTCCGAACTGATCGAGCATGATCTCCGACCGCATCCAGCCCGGCGTCAGGGAGACCGCCGTGCAGCCATGCGGAGCCAGCTCTTGGGAGAGGCCCCATGCCATGCGGGAGATTGAGGTTTTGACCAAGTCATAGTAGACGGACAGCCGGTAATGCTCGGCATTGTACTCGGCAGTACCGTCCGTCATCTCGACGAGCAGGTTGCCCGGTTGGCGGATGAGCAACGGCAGCGCATAGTGGCTGGTGATGAGATGGGTGTCGATCGCCAGGCGCAGCATGCGCAGGCCGTCCGTCAGCGAGTGCTCCCATACCGGCGTCTCCCATTGCACGAGATTCTCGCCACCCCAGATGTCGTTGACCAGGATATCCAGTCGGCTTTGCTCGCGGTCGATCCGCTCGACCAGCGACCGCACCTGCTCCGGCTCCAGATGATCGACCTGGACGGCGATCCCGTGTCCGCCGGCGGCGCTTACCAGCTCGGCTGTCTCCTCGATCGTCTCCGGGCGATTGTACTCGGAGCGCTGGCTGCGCGTCGTTCGTCCAGTCACGTAGACGGTAGCGCCCGCAGCGCCCAACTCGACGGCGATACCTCGACCGGCTCCCCGGGTTCCGCCCGCCACCAGTGCAACTTTGCCTTGCAATGACTTCATTTCGTTTTCCTCCATTTCATGTCTATCTGACTACATATTGATTGTAGCTTGTATTTACGACAAAATATGTCGTCATTTCGCCGTAAAAAATAGTTTGTCCTGAAAGTCTATAAAGCTATTTTTCATAACCGTCGGCAGCCCTTGCACGAAGCCATATATGGTGTTGTCAAGTAGATTCTAGTCCATATATGGGGAGCCCAAATTTACATATGGACAACATTTTGTGTTTTGCTCCGATTGACTTTGTCTATATATTGTTATAAATTAAGTAAACGCACACTACATATTGAGAAATATTTGGATAGAAGCTTTGCGGGAGAGGAATGAGAAGCATGCTGATCGCCTATGATTCGAAGACGGGTAATGTCAAGCGATTTATAGCAAAATTGAATATGCCGGCAGTGCAAATTGACGAAAAAATGACAGTCGAGGAGCCATTCCTGCTGGTTACATACACGACGGGCTTCGGGCAGATCCCCGAGCGTGTCGCCGCGTTTCTGAAGCGAAACTTCCATCTGATGCGCGGTGTCGCCGCCAGCGGCAATCGCAACTGGGGGGCCAACTTTGCCCGCAGCGCCGATCTGATCGCCGAGCAATACCGCGTGCCTGTCGTTTACAAGTTTGAACTGTCCGGCACACGCCAGGATATCCTTAGTTTTGAATCGGAGGTGAATCGCGTTGCAACATATTGAACTGAATAATCTGCTGATGAAACGCGATGCCAGCGGATTTTTCCAACTCGACAAGGACCGCGAGGCGGTCGACGCATTCATGGAGGAAGTGGCGCGCAAGAGCGTCCGCTTCGCGGATACGGCGGCCAAGCTGGCCTATATGATCGAGAATGATTATTACGAAGACTTCTTCGCCAAGTACGCTGCCGAGGATGTGATCGGCGTCTTCGAACTGACGGCTGCCCATCCGTTCCGCTTCCAATCCTACATGGCGGCTTCGAAGTTCTATACCGACTATGCCGTCAAGTCCAACAACCGCTCGCAGTACCTGGAGCACTTCGGCGACCGCGTGGCGGCGGTGGCGCTGCATCTGGGCAGAGGCAATGCGAGCACCGCGCGCACGCTGGCCGTCTCGATGATGGAGCAGCGGCTGCAGCCGGCGACACCAACCTTCCTCAATGCCGGGAAGAGCCGCAGAGGCGAGATGGTCTCGTGCTTCCTGCTGGAGATGGACGACTCGCTGAACTCGATCAACTACGTGCTCGGCACCTGCCTGCAGCTGTCCAAGATCGGCGGCGGCGTTGCCGTCAATCTGTCCAAGCTGCGGGGAAGAGGGGAGAGCATCAAGGGCGTCGAAGACGCAGCCAAGGGCATCATGCCGGTGCTAAAGCTGCTGGAGGACGCCTTCTCCTATGCCGACCAGATGGGTCAGCGCAAGGGCTCGGGCGCGGGATACTACAACATCTTCGGCTGGGATCTACTGGAGTTCCTCGACAGCAAGAAGATCAACGCCGACGAGAAGACGCGTCTGAAGACGTTGTCGATTGGCTTGATCGTGCCGAACCGGTTTTACAAGCTGGCCGAGGATAATGAGATGCTCCATGTGTTCGCGCCTTACAGCATCTATCAGGCGTACGGCGTCCATATGGACGATATGGATATGGATGAGATGTACGACAAGCTGATGGCCGACGACCGCGTCCGCAAGAAGCCGGTCATGAGCGCCCGCGACATGCTCACCCGGATCGCGATGGTCCAGCTCGAATCGGGCTATCCGTACATTATGAATCGCACCAATGCCAACAAGGGGCACGCGCTCGGCAAGATCGGCCCGGTCAAGATGTCCAATCTGTGCACCGAGATCTTCCAGCTCCAGGAGACGTCCGAGATCAACGACTATGGCGTAGGCGACGTGATCCGCCGCGACATCAGCTGCAATCTGGCCTCGCTCAACATCGTCAACGTCATGGAGCGCCGCCAGCTGCGCGAGTCGGTGCATGAGGGCATGCTCGCGTTGACCGCCGTCAGCGACATGACGACCGTAGCCAATGCGCCAGGCGTCGCCAAGGCGAACCGCGAGCTGCATTCGGTCGGACTCGGCGCGATGAATCTGCACGGCTATCTGACGAAGAACCGGATCGCTTACGAGAGCAAGGAAGCGCAGGAGTTTGCCCGAGCCTTCTTTATGGCGATGAACTACTACTCGCTGGAGAAAAGTATGGAGATTGCCCGCGACACCGGCATCCGCTTCGCCGGCTTCGAGCAGTCCGACTATGCCGACGGCAGCTACTTCGAGCGGTATGCAGCGACCGACTATCGTCCGGTAAGTGCCCGCGTGCAGGAGCTGTTCGCAGGGATGGACCTGCCAGGACCGGCCGAGTGGGCGCAGCTCGCGGCCAAGGTTGCCGAGCATGGCCTGTACCATGCGTATCGACTGGCAATAGCGCCGACGCAGAGCATCTCTTATGTGCAGAATGCGACGTCGAGCGTCATGCCGATCACGCAACAGATCGAGACTCGGACCTATGCCAACTCGACGACCTATTATCCGATGCCATACATGAGCCCGGACAATTTCTTCTATTATAAGTCGGCGTACCAGATGAACCAGTTCAAGGTGCTTGATCTGATCGCAGAGATTCAGGAGCATATCGATCAGGGCATCTCTACGGTCCTCCATGTCAACAGTGACGTGACGACGCGCCAGTTGTCTCGCTACTATGTGTATGCGGCTCGCAAAGGCTTGAAGTCGCTCTACTATACGCGGACGAATCGACTGTCCGTCGAAGAATGCATCAGCTGCTCGGTGTAACGTCAGGATCAAGCGCAAGCGGAAGGGGAACGGAACGAACATGACGCAAGGCAAAGCGATACAAGCGGTCAACTGGAACCGCCCGGATGACGATTTTACGGCGATGTTCTGGAATCAGAACATAATGCAATTCTGGACAGACGACGAGATCCCGCTCTCGGACGACAAAATGTCGTGGATTACGCTGAGCGACGCCGAGCGCGCCTGCTATATGAAGGTGCTCGGCGGCTTGACGCTGCTCGATACGGTGCAGGGCGGCGTCGGCATGCCGAAGATCCTCGAGCATGTCGACGGCCTGCAGCGCAAGGCGGTGCTCGGCTTTATGGCGATGATGGAGCAGATCCATGCCAAATCGTACAGCAGCATCTTCACGACGCTGGCATCGACCTCTGAGATCGACGACGTGTTCCGTTGGGTGGAGGGGCACCCGCAGCTGCAGCTGAAGGCGCGGACGATCAGCCGATATTATGAGAATATCGGCTCCGTCAAGGAGCTGTATATGGCGATGGCGGCTTCGGTTCTGCTCGAGAGCTACCTGTTCTACAGCGGCTTTTTCTACCCGCTCTACTTGGCCGGACAGGGCAAGATGACATGCAGCGGCGAGATCATCGATCTCATCCTGCGCGACGAGAGCATCCACGGCGTCTACGTCGGCATGCTGGCGCAAGAGATCTATGCGACGCTCGACGCGGCTGAGCAAAAGGATCTGTACGAGACGCTCTCGGGCCTCTTGCAGTTCCTGCATGCCAACGAGGAGCGGTACACCGAGGAGATTTATACCCCGATTGGCCTGACCGACGAGGTCAAGTCGTTCCTCCGTTACAATGCGAACAAAGCGATGATGAACCTTGGCTTTGATCCAGTGTTTGAGGACGACGAGGTGAATCCGATCGTCTTTAACGGTCTCAGTACGCGGACCAAGCAGCATGACTTCTTTTCCAAAAAGGGTAATGGCTATGTACGCGCAATGAACGTCGAGCATTTGCGCGACGAGGATTTTGATTTTAGCGATCTCACCTAGTTGAGACGCCAATCTTCTGTAAAAGTAACCGCCAGCTGATTTTTTAGCGGCGGTTTTTTCTCGTCCTATGGCGGGGGCTTGGCGACAGGAACTGGCCGGTCGGACGGCACTGCGCCGAATCGCCACCAGTAGACGAGCATATACAGGATCGGAAAGCTGTTCATGAGCATCGCATAAGCCGCAATCGCGTAGGAACGAATCGCTTTTTCGTATTCGATCGTGTCTGCCGCATATTGCAGGACGATAGCAGCCAGGCTGCTGGCAATGAGGAAGACGAGCGACTTGGCCTCGATGCCTGTGACGCGGGACAAACAGAGCGAAGCGACATAAAGCTGGAAGGAGGTACGCATGAACATCGTCGTCGACCAGAAGGAGATGAGCGCCGGATCGAGATTGGACATGAAGTCGCTATAGCGGGCAAAGCGGATCAGCTCGAGCAGCGGATATTGCATCTCCTCGCTCACATACGGACCAAAGTTCATGAGGATGAGCAGCCAGTAGGTGATCAGGATGAGGACAACGGTTAAGCCGCCTAACATTAGCGCCCTGCCGATCGGCAGCAAAAAACTGGTGAAGGGGGCGAGAAACAGAAATATAGCCCACTCCGAAAACCAGGGCATCGTATTTAATGAGCCGCTGACAATCTGTCCGATATCGTGATGCGTAACCAAGGAGGACAAAATTGCCTTTTGTCTTCCCTCTATAATAGCCGGGAAGACGAGCAGACTGGCGACAACCTGCAGGATGAAGATGCCCTCCGACATATACACGATCGTCAGCAGCCCTTGACGGCTGGTCAAGGCAATGCATAGCACAGTCAGCAGCGTCACCATCCATACCGGCGTATCGGGCAAGTAGATGGTACGGAGAAAGCTCACGAAGTTCTCGACATCGACCGAGGCCAGCACGACAGCATAGATGCCGACCAGCAGCAGCATAAAACGATGGATCGGCTGACCTACAATATCGCCTCCGAAGTCGTCCCATCCGCGGTCGGGGAATGTTCGTCCGAGCTTGACGGTGAAGAGGAGGAAGATCAAGCTGAGTCCAAAACCGCCCAAAACGGATAGCCACCCTTGATACTTGCTCATCTGGAACAACCGCTGAATCAAAAAGGAGATGGGCTCGGAATAGAGGTACACAAACGCAAAACGGTATACCTGCGCGGATGACAGCTTGACCATGCTCACCCTCCTTTCAACAATCGATCCACCCAACCGAACAACAGCAGGAACACCTCATTGGGGGAGGGCCACCAGCTCACCTGTACAGCCAAGCTGTTCCAGATGAGCAGCCCGATACTTAACGTCCAGAACCATACTTTTTTTTGAGGCTGATTGCGCGAAAGCGATGGCAGGCCCAATACAAACGCCAACGTGATAAAAGCGACGATTACCAACATCAGACATCCTCCATCACTTTTTTTCCGAGCTAAAACCCTCTCCTCGCAACGTCAAAGCAATGTTACGCTAATCGGGCGATTTCGAGCCGAAGTATTGAATATTGATATCGGCTTCGATCCGTATGTCTATGGCATCCTTGACATAGTCCTGCCAGCTTGCCTGATAGTTTGCCCACAGCTTCGGATATTTCCATTGCAGCCGGTATCCGAGCAGCAGGATATCCGAGCCGTGACGCCTGGCCTTGTCCAAGGCGCCCTGCAGATCACGCTTGACGATGCCCTCCAGCTTGGACTCGATCTGCTTTGCATAATCCAGACTATTGAACGTATCTGGCATATTGTTGCGGAGCGCGCCTTTGCCCTTAAGGATGACGTAGAAGACAGGCTTGTCTGCCTCCTTGCGAACCCGGAGTCTGGATTCGAGCTCATAGAGCTTGACGCTGCCTGTATGCTCCTTGTCTTTGAAGGAGAGGTAGGTCTGGTCCAACTGACCGCGCGCCCACGATACGGCGGTAGTCTGTGCCAGATTGATCGTGTCGACCATGCGACCGTCCAGGAAGATCGCTCCGCCAACCTGACCTGCCCACACGCTCGGTTGGTTGTTCTCGCTCACCATGTTGATCGTATGCGTCTCCAGGAGCGGCGCCGTTGCTCCAAGATCGAGCGCATTGGACGTCATCAAGTCCTGAATTTGCGTACTGATCAGATTTTTCTGGTTGGAAAACTCGCGCAGCACCTCGGTGGGGGACTCCTCGAAGACAGGCGCAAGCTGAGTGATCTCCTTCGTTTGCCCGGCCGCGACCAAAATAAAGCAGCTGAGGTGGAAGAGAGGCTCATGGTTAATCCAATCCAGGAGCTCCTCGATGCCTGCGCGCGCATACGCTTGTCCGACCGTGACGACGCGTGTATGCCCCCAGGACAGCTTGCGAGAGAGATCGATCTGGATCGACTCCAGCGCATCCGGGATCGTCTTCCCTCTCTTGGAGAGGATGGCGTAAGGCTTGCCATGCGCGCCGCCACCCTCGCCGACTTGCGATACGAGTCGATTGGGCAGCGGCGCGCTGATCGTCACCTCGACTTGTCCATCCTCGGTACGGTCGAGGTATAGTCCGGTCACGAAGGTCCGCTCATTGATCTCCACCTTGGACCAGCAGCCTCCAAGGACGGTCGTTGCGGCCAACAGACAGGCCAGCGCCAGCTTGCGATGCGCCTGGCCGTTCATCGAGCGCCCTGTCTCCGCTTGTTGGGGCTGCCATAGCTGGAGGGCCGGTCCTTCATGAAAAACATCGGCAGGCGAACGAAGGTGTCCTTAAGATCGCGCCAGATAAAGGGAGCCAGCGGCTGCATGTAAGGAACCCCAAACGAGCGCAGGTTCACCATATACAGATAGAGCAGGTAGCTGGAGACGATCACGCCCAAAATGCCCAAGGTGCCGCCCATAATCAAAAACGGAAACCTTAGAAGGCGAAACGCCAGCGACAGCTCGAAATGCGGCACGATAAACGAGGCAATGCCTGTAATCGAGACGACGATGACAAGCGGCGCCGAGACGATGCCTGCCGCAACGGCCGCCTGACCAATGACAATGCCTCCGATAATCGAGACAGTCTGGCCCAGCGGCTTGGGAATACGGATGCCGGCCTCGCGCAAGCCCTCGAACGTCAGCTCCATAATCAACGCCTCGATCAGCGCAGGGAACGGAATGTTCTCCCGGGCTGCTGCCACTGTAATGAGAAGCGACGTCGGCACGATCTCCGGATGGAAGGTCGTAATCGCCACATAGAGGGAGGGCAGCAAAAATGAAATGGTGATAAAAAACAAACGCACCAGTCTGATGAAGGAGGCGAAATAAAAACGCTGGTAATAGTCCTCTGCGGACTGCATAAGCGTAAAAAAAGTAACCGGCAGCATCAAAGCGTAAGGGGTGCCGTCCTGCATGAGCGTGATCCGACCTTCAAGCAGCGAGGCCGCTACCGTATCGGGACGCTCCGTATATTGATACTGCGGGAATGGCGAGTAGGGCACCTCCTCGATAAACTCAGCGAGATAATTTATCCCCATTACGCCATCGACTTGAATACGTTCAAGGCGGCTATAGATCTCGTCGACGAGCTCTTGCCGGCACAGTCCCTGGATATAGATTAGGTTAGTCGTGCTTTGCGTATAGACGCCGATCTGGCATCTTTTGACGGTCAAGTCGGGATGCTTGATGATATGCCGCAGGAGCGACATGTTCACCTCCAGATCCTCGATAAATGCTTGCTGCGGGCCGACGACGACGACTTCATTGCTCGACTCTGGCACCGATCGTTTTTCGTACTGGGTCAGAGGGAACAACAGCACGGTGGGCAGGCCGTCGCAGAAAAGGGCGACGTGCCCGGAGAGGATCGCATCAGCGATTTCCTTCTGATCCGTCGAACGATTATAATCGATCGGGAAAAAACTGCGATTCTCGATCTGCTCCAGCCACCGATGGTCACCGGTTTCCTCCGACGAAGCCCGGAGCAGCGGGGACATGATGCTCTCAATAAGCAGACGGGTATTGACGATACTGTTAATGTAGGCCAGCTGACAATGAAACGGGGGAACGCGGAACGGTTGAAACACGACATCCGAACTCTTCTCGAGCTGAACCCGGGTTTGCTCAAGCAACGATTGCTTGCGCTTCATGCGCCTCACCTCCTTGGCTTTGCCAATTTAGTCTGCTACATCGATTGGTTGATTATGCGAAGGCGCCCGGAGTCGTGCAAAAAATGAAACCTTTTCCGTAAAATCAACGTTCTACTTAAAGAGTTATTTTGTTAGGAGGGAAAAGCATGCGGAAGTGGATGGTGCTTGTCGTCGCTTTATTTACTTTGACCGGCATCGTATCTATCGGATCTTCCTATGCCTCGGCGCCGAATACACCAGTTCATGTGTTCATCGATGGCTTGCATCAGAAGGATATTATAATGGTCGACAATTATGTATTGATCCCGCTCCGGGCATATGCGCCCAATCGCCTGGAATTTACCTTCCGGTATACGGATCAGACGATTGAAGTCCTCGATCCTGTTAGTGATAAACATTTTGCGATTAAGAACGGGGAGCGAAAGGCACTGGTCGATGGGGAAGAGGTCGAGTTAAAGACTCCGGTTATGGTAAATGAAACGGGTCATACTTACGTTCCGCTAAGTTTTTTTGCTGAATATATGGATGCTGATGTCCAATATAAACCGTCGGAGAAGCGGGTGATTGTCAGGACGTTAAGAGGGAAGGACAGATATCATAAATTAATGACCGGCAGTCTGTTCCTTTCAAGAACGCTGGCCCTGGAGCTGCCGCAAACCTACTATGGTTTCCCGGGAGGCTACAACCGTCCAAGTATTAAACCGAGCGGCACAGGCAGCAAACTACATGTTTACTTTCCGCGTGGAGAGGCGCTTAGATATGTGATGGAGTATAAAGGATTGTTAACCTATGTGGAGATCAACGAGGACGGATTGGCTTTCGTCAAGTGGGTCAAGGATACTTTAAAGGATGATGTAGAGCTGGGGGAGCAACCGGCTCCATTCGAGGCAAGCATCTATGATAGCAAGTTCAGAGACGAGGTGCGAATCCCGGGCAAATAACGCTTCTCCGGTCGAATGGAAGAAGCGCTATCGCCTACAGATGAAGTTGCTCGTCATATTGGGCCAGGCTGCTCTGATAATGCTCGATCATCATCGTCCGCAGCCGTTCGGGCTCCAGCACCCGCACATCAGGGCCGTACCGCAGCAGCAGGCGCGACGTATACTCCAGCTCCGTCTCGGGCACCCAGTCCTCCCAGATCCCGTCTTCGGTGTGAGGCTTCAGCAGCGGATCGGACAACGCAGCCCGGATGCCTGCCGGGGAGAACTGCAGTCTCACGCGCAGCCCCTCGCGGGCGGGAGGCGTCTGCAGCCACTGCTCGAGCGTCGGGAGGTCTGCGATGGGCTCGCCCGGCTCCACCGCGATCAGCTCGGCGACCCGGTCGACCCGGTAGAGGAGCGTGCGCTCCGGCAAGGCCAAGGGCATGTACCATCGGCCATGCTCATAGTAGATGCCGAGCGGGTAGCCCTCGGACTGGCGCTCGCCCGACGGCCCCTCGTAGCGGAAGACGATACGGCTGCGCTCCATCGCCGCCTCGAGCAGTCTGGTCGTCAGCGGCGCGGGCAGCTGCGGCTCCGGCGAGCGGATCGCCGTATGCTGCCGCAGCCTGTCGAGCGTATCTCGGACGTCGGGCGGCAGCGAGCCGTAATACTGCTCCGCCAGATGGCTGCGGATCGAGCCGAAGGGGAAGTCGGGGATCCGCTCCAGCACCTGCAGCAGTAGGAACAGGCCCAGCGCCTCATGCAGCGTCAGCCGCAGCGGCGGCAGCAGACGATTGGGCAAGGCGCGATAGCCGCCGCCCGGACCGGTCTTCGCGTAGAGGGGGAAGCCCAGTTGCTGCAAGTACGCGAGGTCGCGTTGGATCGTGCGCACCGATACGTCGAAGCGCTCAGCCAGCTCGGCAGCCGTGAATGATTTGCGGGCATCAATGATCTGCATCATCGTTAATCGTCGCTGGTTCATTGGTCAACCCTCCCTGTTGTTGTGACTGGCGGCTATTCTCCTTAGGAGTGAATCGTCGCCAACTTGGACTGAAGTCCAGTCCGGGACTCGGCTATGGTCGGTAGCGAGATAGGGGCGAAGTACATATAATTGGCTATAAGTTACATGAAATGAAGGGGTAAGGAGACATCGTTATGCGTAAGTGGTCAAAGCCGTATCCGTTGTTGCTGTTGCTTGTCATCCCGCTGATGGGCTGGATTTATGTGTGGATCAACCGCGAGCCCGGCCAGATTCATCTGCTCGTCACTGATCTGGATGGCAAGATTCCGTTTATCAAGGGCTTTATTATTCCTTATATGATTTGGATGCCGTTTCTCTATTTGACGCTGATCTATTTTTATTATCGGGATCGCTCGCTTTATTATCGGACGCTTATCACCTACACGGTCTGTGTACTGATCTGTTACAGCATCTATATGATTTTCCAGACGACTGTGCCGAGAGAGGCGATGCTGGGCGAGGATCTGCTGAGCCGGATGGTGTTGTTCGTCTACACGAACGACGCGCCGTTCAATTGCTTTCCGAGCATCCATTGTCTCACCAGCTATTTGCTGCTGCTCGCGGCCAGCCGCAGCGAAGCGATCAGCAGCCGCGCGGTTACGTTCATCGGTATGGTATCCTTTTCAATTATCGTCTCGACTGTATTCGTGAAGCAGCATGTCGTGCTCGATGTATTCGCCGGCGTCGCGCTCGCGCATGTCGTCTTCGCGGTCGTCCAGCGTATCGCGGCATCGCGTACGAGCCCGGCTGAGGGTCGTAAGCGTGTATCTGCGGAGCTGTCCGGCTAGGGTGTGTTTGCATCCTCGCATGTCGCCCCTCGAGCAATCGTCACAGACTGTTGGCAAACGATGTGATTGAGATCACAAGGCGGGCCGCCTCCTCTTCCTATACTGGAATCATGCCAATTATTCCAGTATAGGAAGAGGAGCGTGACCCGATGTTGTCGCCAACGACCATTCAGATGATCAAATCCACCGTACCTGTACTTGAGGTTCACGGGACTGCCATCACCAAACGATTCTATACCCAGATGTTCGCCGAGCACCCTGAGCTGCTCAACATCTTCAACCATGCCAATCAAAAGCAAGGCCGGCAGCAAGCGGCGCTGGCTAATGCCGTCTATGCGGCGGCGCAGCATATCGATAACCTCGCGGCAATCCTGCCAAGCGTTCGACAGATCGCCCACAAGCATCGCAGTCTGGGCGTGCTGCCGGAACATTACCCGATCGTCGGCAAGCACTTGCTAAAGGCGATCAAGGATGAACTTGGGGACGCCGCTACGCCGGAAATCCTCGAGGCCTGGACGGAAGCCTACGGCGTCATCGCCTCGGCCTTCATCGATACCGAGCAAGCGATGTATGAGGAGGCCGCAGCGCAGCCAGGCGGTTGGGACGGATTCCGGGCCTTCCGTATCGAGCGCAAGGTGATCGAAAGCGAGCTGATCGCCTCCTTTTACCTCGTGCCGGAGGATGGCGGTCCGCTGGCCGACTTTATCCCCGGACAGTACGTGAGCATCCGGATACGTCCGGAGGGGGCAGCCAACACCCATATCCGTCAGTACTCGCTCTCGGACGCGCCGGGCAAGCCGTATTACCGTATCTCCGTGAAGCGGGAGGAGCCGCTCGGCGAGCTGCCGGCCGGTCAGGTATCCTGCTTCCTCCACGAGGCGGCTACTGCAGGCGATGTCCTCTGGCTATCGGCGCCGGCGGGAGACTTCGTCCTCGAGGCGGATGATCGCCGTCCGCTCGTCCTGATCGCCGGCGGTGTCGGCATCACCCCGCTGATGAGCATGCTCAACCATCTGGTGGAGTCAGGATCCGAGCGGCCGATCACGCTCATCCAGAGCGTGCGTCATAGCGGCGTGCAAGCGTGGCGGGAGCATACCGAAGCGCTGGCGACTGCCGGTCGCGCCCACGTCTATACCTGTTATGACCAGCCCTCGGAGCAGGACCGTGCCAGCGGCCGCGCCTATCGGGAGGGAAGAGTCGACGCCGGATGGCTCAAGGATGTGCTGCCGACGGAGCCGGCAACGTGCTATGTGTGCGGTCCGGAGCCGTTCATGCGCGCGGTCTACCATGGCCTGCTGAGCAATGGTGTCGACCGTGAGGCAATCCGCTATGAGTACTTCGGCCCGATGGGCAGCCTTGAGCTGAAGGAGGCCCCGGCAGGGGCGGGTTCACGCGCGTAGCAGCCGGTTCACCGTCTCGCGGCGCAGCCCGATCAGTTGGCCGATCTCCTCCTGCGTCAGCACATTGGTCAGCGGCTGCGGGCCGATATGCTGGGCAAACCAATCCTGCAGCGCCGCGAGCTTGTCAGCCGGGGCGGTATGGGTCAGCTGGTCGATGCGCTGCTGCATCATCCGCAGCTTGGTCTGCAGCAGCTTGGCGATGTCGAGCGCCTTGGCGGGATGGAGCTCCAGCTCCCGGTACCAGTCCTGTGAGGGGATCGTCTCCAGCTCGCTGGTGACGAGCGCGATCGCCGTCCCGTGATAAGGCTGCGGACTGATCAAGGAGTGATGCGGGATCGTCTCGCCGGGTACGATAATATTCATGAGGATCGAGGTGCCGTTTTCATGGATGCGTTCGATTTTGAGCATGCCGCTGACGAGCGTATAGAGCGGACCGCTCTCGCCTTGACGGAACAATGTTTCTCCTTTATGAAGACGCATTTTGCTTGAGTTTACTCCTCTCCACACATGGCCCCGCCGATTCAGGTCCGGGGCTTTTGACTTTGATTATAGAAAATTAATTGGCTCCTGTCACACTTTTCCGCTAATCTGGATAATGAAAGTCCCCACCATGAATCTGAAGGACGTGTCTTATGACTAACGAGACAATCATCACGATGGAAGATATGCTGGCGGAAGCCGAGCTGTTCCAGGCGATCTATCCCGATCTGATCGGCGAGATCGAGCGCATCGAGAATACGCGCGGCAAGCTGGGCGAGTTCCAGCTTATGCAAGCGATCTCCTACGCCAAAAACGGCCTGGGCGTACTAAGTTATGAACGACGGCAAATTATCAATAGCATCCTCGAGCAATTCTCGGCCATCTATACAAAGGGCGGCAGGTATGACGCCATCCAATGGGCGCAGGAGACGTTCGGCTGCTATGCGGAGCCTCCGTCGGGAGAAGCGCAGGACAGCGAGGTGCAGGGTCGGCTCGAAGAGCTGACGATACGGATTCGGGACAGGGAGGCCGAGCTGCTGAAGTTGTACCGCGAATATTACATGCTGCAAACCTACCAGCAAGCTGCAGATGCCGAAACGACAACGGACTGACTCCGGAATACACGGGAATAAGCTGTCGGCGCGTTGCTTGACGGCCGCCAAGGATGAGCGCTAAGATAGATAGACGAAGTCGGGCAGGAAGAAAGGGCGGACAAAGCGATGAAATATTCCAAGGCGACCAATTATGCATTGCATACGATGCTGCATCTTGTCGCTTCCTCTCCGGACAAGCCGGTGGGCGTACAGAGACTTGCCGAAGCGCAAGGCGTATCGCCGACCTATCTGTCCAAGATTTTGACCAAGCTGGTGAAGGCGGGGCTGATCGAGTCGGCCTCCGGGGCCAATGGCGGTTATCGTCTGCTGCGGCGCAGCGTCGACATTAATTTCCTCGATATTATCCATGCGATCGAAGGGACAGCCTCGCTGTTTGATTGCTCGCTCGACCATCCGTCGACCTGTCTGATCCAGCAGGTGATGGTCGAGGCCGAGGAGAAGATGGAGCAGCATCTGCGGGACAAAAAGCTCTCCGATCTGGTCGAGCAAATGAACCGGTATAAGGCAAGCGCAACTTCTTCTTGAGACGGTTGTAACCTTTTGACGAGCTCCTGCGTCTGAGACTGTGAACAATGGCAATCATCACAGATCTTACTCAAAAGGAGCAGATGAGTCATGAAACAGAAAAAATGGTTGATCGCAATAACGGCGGCAGGTCTGCTCGCCACGTCGGCGGGCGCAGGCGCAGGAGCGCTGGTCGAGAAGGTAACCGGCATCCTGCATGGCGATGTCAAAGTGACTGTCGACGGCAGCGAGACAGCGCTAAAGCCGGTCTATATCGACGGCAAGGCATACTTGCCCGCTCGCGAGACGGCGGATCTGCTCGGCTATAATCTGAACTGGAGCAGCCAGGAGCTGGTTCTCAAGGATCGCGATACCGATGTAGAGGAGGAGGCCGATCTGATCAGCATGAGCGGCGTCATCATCAACATTACGGAAGCGGACGGCATCTATTCGCTCGAAGTGATGGGACATGGGACGAACTCCTGGATCATCCTGGGCGTCGATGGGGAGACGGTGCTGAGCAGCGAGCAGGGCGCGGTCAAGCCTGCGGATCTGAAGGCAGGGATGCGCATCGAGGCCCAATACGGTCCGATCGTCGCGCTGAGCTATCCAGGACGATCGCATGCGGCCTCCATCGAAGTGAAGCAGCAGGCGTCCCTGATCGAGGATGTCATCACGGGCGTCAACAAGACGGATGACGGCTGGAAGCTGCAATTCAGCGAGCGCGTCGACGGTAAGTTCCAAACCTCGCTTGAGCTGAATGCCGGCAAAGAGACGCTGCTCATCTCCGAGACGGGCGAGCCGGTGGAGTGGAGCGATCTGTACCCGGGCGTCCGCGTCAAGGCGTATTACGGTCCATTCCTCATGAAGAGCATGCCGCCGCAGAGCCCGGCGCATGTCATCATCGTCGAAGACGCCGAGCTGACTCGCGAGCAGGCCGATGCTTACCGCGACGCGGCCTGGAGCTTCGTCTCCGATGAGCAGAAGCCAAGCGTCATCAGCGACCACAAAATCGCAGAGGTCGAGGTTGCGCCAGCGAGCGCCGCTGGCATTCTGACTGACGGCGATGTAGCTGCCAAAGCGCTGGAGACGTTGGTGAAGGAAGAAGGCCAGATGGTTATCGTCACTTATTACACCAACATGGATGAGCTGATCGGGCCGATCAAGGTCGTGCTCCATCCGGAGACCAAGCAGTTGCTCGGCTACTTCGCTCGTCGATAAGGTTGACACACCACGGAGACTGTCTCATCGAGGCAGTCTTTTTTTTGTGCCGTCATGGGAGGCTAAAATTATTTCGCAAGGGTCAAACTTTTGGGAGACTGACTACGAATACATAGAGGAAGGCCGGAACGCGGCGGAGAGGCGGGTGAGTCATGAACGAGGAACAGCGGTGGATCAGGCGAATTCAAAGGCGGTCCGACCGGGCGGCGGCAGGCGAGCTGATCGCGGCGTATTATAACGAAATGTATGGATTCATCTATAAGCAAACGCTCAGTGCCGAGCTGGCTAAGGATCTGACGCAGGATACGTTCGGCAGCATGCTGCAGACGATCGCCTCCTATGACGCGGGCAAAGCGTCCTTCCGCACATGGCTGTATCGAATCGCGACCAACCGGCTCGTCGATTACTACCGCTCGCGCTATTACCGCGCCCAGAAGCTGCACGAGCCGATCGATGAGCTGGAGCTGCCAGCGGAGGAGGACTTCACGATCTCCCTGGCCTACCGGGACGAGGTCGAGCGCGTCCTCGAGGTCGTCAATCGTCGGGCGGCGAGATCGCAACAGATCTTCCGGCTCCGGCTGTTCGCCGACTACCCGTTCCAGGAGATCGCAGCGCTGCTCGATATGCCGCTATCCACCGTCAAGACCGACTATTATGCGACGCTGCGCGCCGTGCGTCGCCACTTCGAGGAGGAGGAGGAGGAGAACCAACATGGAACGTGACAAGCTGGTCGTCCCTTATCCCGACGACGATGTCGTCCGCAGCGAGATCGAAGCGATCGTGAGCCGCTCGATGCCGCCCCGGCACACCTTCGTCGCCTATCTGGTCCGCATGCTGCGCGAGGTCGGACTGCGGCATCTGTTCCGCGACTGGACGGAGCTGGTCTATGTCTCGCTGACGACGATCGTCATCGTCGCGTTGATGCTGACCGCTTATCTGTCGAGCGCGGCGCCGCAGCCGTCGATGACGTACGTGCTGCTGTTCAGCGTCTCGCCCGTGCTCTATCTGACGATTGCGATCATCTTCTTCGCCGGCAAGCGCGATCAGGACACGTACGAGTTGGAGATGGTGTGCAAATATACGGTCTATCAGCTTGCGGCGCTGCGCATGACCGTGTTCGGCGCCGTAGCGGCTGCGGTCAATACCGCTATGGTCGCAGTCCTCGTCTGGACGCTGCCCGAGCTGGACGCTGTGAAGCTATGGCTTGTCTCGACGGCATCGTTGACGTTGTTTGGTACCGGATTTTTGGCCTTGATGCGCTATTCGTCCGCCAAGGGCATGCGGCTCGTCTATGTCGGCGGTTGGCTGGCGGTCAATCTGGCGCTTTATGTCTGGCATGAGCTGTTCTATACGGCGGTGCTGGAGCGGATGCCGCTCTTCGGCTATGCGATCTGGATCGTAGCGGCCGGTTATGGCATGGTCCGCGCCCTGCGCGCATTGATCACCATTCATCACAAGGAGGGATATATCTGAGATGCTGGCACTGCGTAATGTAAGCAAATACTATGGCGATTTCTGCGCGCTGAAGGAGATTAACCTCGAGCTCACCCATGGCGTCTATGGGCTGCTCGCACCCAACGGGGCGGGCAAGACAACCTTGATCAAGCTGCTGGTAACGCTGCTGCGCCCGACGACAGGCGAGATCCTGTACGACGGCCAGCCGATCGTCCAGCTGGACGAGCGATACCGGGAGCTGGTCGGCTACCTGCCGCAGCAGTTCGGCTATTACAAGCATTATAATCCTCGTCAATACTTGATGTATATCGCCGCGCTCAAGGGCATCGGCAAGACGGCGGCCAAAGGCAGGATCGAGGAGCTGCTCCAGTTGGTCGCGCTGGAGGGGGCGGCCAACAAAAAGATGAAGACCTTCTCCGGCGGCATGATCCAGCGCGTAGGAATCGCGCAGGCGATGCTGGGCGATCCGCAGCTGCTCATCCTGGACGAGCCTACAGCAGGACTGGACCCCAAGGAGCGTGTCCGCTTCCGCAATCTGCTCAGCGAGCTCGCGCGCGACCGCATCGTCATCCTCTCGACCCATATCGTATCGGATGTCGAGTCGATCGCAAGCGAGATCATCATGATCAAGGACAGGCGCATCCTCTATCAAGAGACGGTAGAAGCGCTGTGCAGCAAGCTGGAGGGCCAGGTGTTCGAGACGCTGATCGACTATGCAGCAGCGCCTCAGTTTCGTCGGGACGTGCTGTCGCTCTCGGAAAAGCAAGAGCAAGGGATGCTGCGCATCCGCTTCCTGTCGACGCAGCGCAGCGACCCGAGCTGGCAACCGGTACGGCCGCAGCTGGAGGATCTGTTCCTCGATGTGTTCCGCGACGAGGAAGCGGGCGGCGGGCAATGAGGATCATCGGGCTGGAGATGGCCAAGGCGCTGCGCTCGCCGCTCGTCGCAGGCTTGCTCGTCGTCTTCACCGCGCTCAATCTGTTCGTGATGTACGGCCAGAGCTACCAGCGCGAGGAGCTGCAGATGCTGAGCGCGCTCGTCTCGCGATTCGGTCATGACATGAACGGCGAGGGGTACGAGCAGCTGAGTGCGTATTACAAGAGCGAGCTGGCGGCGTTTAATACGATAACAGAGGCCAAGCTGGGCCGCACGTACGACAGCGCGGCGGAGTTTGCTGGGAGCAACTCGCAGCTCCTCGATCCGGCCCGTCCATTCACGGAGGATGAGGTCGAGCTGACGCAGCGACTGCTCGTCACCGAGCGTTATGTCCAGGCGGTGCCGGAGCTGCGCGAGCAGTATGCAGCCATGGACATGCGGGAGATAGCCAAGGGCATGCTCGATATCATGACCGAGCCGACCAGCGACAAGGTGGACAGCATCGTCTATGCGAACTATGACAAGCTGGAGCAACGGGTCATTGCGCTTCGCGAGCAGGGCGAGCACCTGCATCTGTTCTTCCAGGGGGTCGTGCACAAGATGCACAGCTTCCTGTACAAGCATGTCATCGGTCTGATGCTGTACCAGATGATGCTCCTGAGCGTGCTGATTACTGCGCAGATCATGAATTACGAGACAGATCGCAACACGCACCCGCTCATGTACGCGACCCGGCGCGGGCGCAGGCTGCAGCGCGACAAGCTGGCGGCGGCGCTGTTCTCCTCGCTGCTCGCGGCAGTTGTCCTGCTGGCCGTTAATCTGACGGCCTACTTCCGACTGTTTGATTACAGCGAGCTTTGGCAAGTGCCGATTAGCACAGGCTTGATGCGAGAGTTCCGGTTCACCCCCTATATCGCCTGGTGGCCATTCCGGTTTGCGGAGTATTTGGGCGCTGTCGTTGGCTTGGCTATGGCGCTGCAGCTCATTTTTGCCGGTTTTGCCGCCTGGCTGGCGCATTATGTGCGCAACAGCTATTTCGTTTGTTGTATGTTTTTGCTGCTGCTTGGCGCGGGGTGGGTCGTCACTACGGTGACGCCGCCGGGCAGCCTGCTTATTTTTGCGGCGTATGCCAATCCGTTTCAGTTGTTATGGGTGCCGCATGGCTGGTTTATGATGAAAAATGTGTTCACGACTTATCCGTCGTATGAGCTGGTGACCGTCGGCGGTTGGCTCGTTATCGTCGCAGCGCTGCTCGGGCCCGCCCGAAGACACTTCATACGGCGCGATCTGCGATGAGGAGGGGGAGCTTATGCGGGTAATCGGTTACGAGCTTCGCAAGCTGTTGCATTGGAAGAAGCTACTGATTGTCGGAGCGGTTTGGGTGATCATTTATCAGCTTTTTATGTCTTTTTATTTTGAATATTTCCCGAACGGGTCAGAGGGGTATGAATTTGATGCGGCAGTCGAGATGGTGTCCGATTATGGGCCGAAGCTGGATGACGAAGAGTTAAAGCAGTTTGTCGCCGCATTCGAGGCGAGGCAGCACGTATTCGCCGAACAGATCAAGGACGATGCGCGCTTCCAGGAGGCGGGGGTGGCGACCTTCGAGGAGTACGTCCATCATGACTCGCAGCTTCATCAGCCAAGCGAGCTGCGGAGCTATGCGCAGGACTTCGGTAAGGGGGCGCTAAGAGATCTCCTCGGGGAGCTGTATGCGAAGCGATACATCCTGGAATGGATGGAGTACAGTGCGGATACGGAACGATTCAGCTTGTTTGGCACTGCGCAGCAGCAGGCGCTGCAACGGATCGTCGAGGAGCAGCAATACCGGACGATCCTGCCGGAGCAGGTGATGCAATACTTCAAGATGACGCACAAGTATACGACCGCTGCGATCCTGATCGGCGTCGTCGTATTGACGTTGCCAATCCATATCGGCGATCGGCGCCGAGGCATGCTGCAGGTGCAATACACGAGCAGGCTAGGCCGCCGGCTGTATTGGCGCAAGCTGGCGGCAGCGATGATCGGCACGGCGGCGTGGACGACGGTGGCGCTCGGCGTGCTATTCGCCTTGCTTGCGCAGCATGATATTTCGATGTTCATGCAAGGGACGTTAAACTCCGCGTTGATGGCAGGCAACTATTGGCTTAACTTGACGCTGGCGCAGTATATGTTCCTTGCCGTGGGCTGTACGTATGCGCTCGCTTTTGGCGTCTGCCTCTTGACGGTATGGCTGTCCCGCATGATCGAGAGCTATCCGGTGCTGATCGGCATGCTCGTGCCCTTGCTCTTTATCGTGCTGACGGTCGGGTTCAATGCGTTGCTGGACCGCCTGCTGAGTCTCTATGATCCTTGGTGGAGATCGGCTGCCGGCTATGCGTTGTTGAGCCTGAGCGCTCTGGCGCTTGCGCTATGGAGGGGCAGGCGCGAACAGCGGCTGGACATCCGGGGCTAGACGCTTGGCGTCCCGGCCCGACGTTGCCAGCCGCTGTCGATTATTGCTTTTGTATTTTGGAGGGGTTGTTGATCTTGTATGGCACCGGGTGTCGCGTCAGTTTTTTGGCGATGATCTTAGCCTCGAAGGCGAGTACATCGCCCTCCGCCAGCTCCAGCTTCTTGAGCGTGTTGCTGTGGCTCGACCAGGCGTCGCCGATGTCCAGCTCCGGTTCGACCATCCGTACCTGCTCGTAGACGACGACCTCGTCGTCCTCCTCGGTGAAGTGATTGGGTACGGAGACGAACTCCTTGACGACCGCCGTCAGCTTGACCTTCTCCTCCGGCAGCTTCAGCTTCGTTTTTTTCTCTTTTTTGGCCGGCTCCTTGCGCGGAACGGGCTCCTCTGCGGGCTCGTCCCGATCCGAGACAGGCGTCACCGACGCGGCAGCAGCGGGTTCGGCGGCAGCCGTCGCGGGGGTGGATTCGTCTGCCGATTCGACGCGAGCGGCCGGGTCTGCCGCGCCGATCCGTTGGCTAAACGAAGCGGCCTGCATCTCCTTGAGATAGGAGGGGTGGATGCAGTGCCGTTCACCGTTCTCGAACTCGACGACAGCTGTCATCGCATCGATGTAGCCGACCACCGTACATGACAGCTGACGCCCGCCGCCCTTATAGACGAATTCCTTCAGCTTGACCGCCTTCTCCGACAACAAACCCCACTCCTGGCATTTCTCGATTTGCGACGCCTCATCCGGCAGCGGCGTATACTCGCCCGGGGGGATGACAAAGGTATGCTCCATGTGCTCGCTTCCGCCTTTCTTTCAGTTAGGAGTAGTGTAGCATGACCGATGCGCTCCTGCCAAACCAAAGGAGAAACAACGGTTGCGCGTTTGAGGTTTAGGAGCTAAACTATATAGAATGATAGTTTAGTTTCTATACTATATGGAGGTTGCAAAATGACTCATTCACACACACGCCGCTCGCCGATGCTGTTGCTGTCGATATGCATCGGCGCGTTCCTCTCCAACTTTACGATCGGCTCCGCCAATGTCGCGCTGCCAACGTTGGCGGATGCGCTGGATACGCCGATTAACAGGATGCAATGGATCGTTCTCGGCTATTTGCTGACGCTGACGATTCTGCTGCCGATGATGGGCAAGCTTGCCGACCGCTTCGGGATGCGACGCATTCACAACCTGGGCTATATCGCCTTTGCGACTACCTCGCTGCTCGCCGCTTGCTCGCTATCCGCGTCGATGCTGATCGTCGCGCGGGTGCTGCAGGGTGCGGCAGCCTCGATGTATCAGGCCACCAACATCGGCCTGATCTCCGCGCATGTCGCGCCCGATCGGCGCGGTCAGGCGATGGGCTGGGTCAGTCTGGCGGTCGCTCTCGGCGCGGTTAGCGGTCCGCTCGCCGGAGGACTGGCGCTGCACTGGCTGAGCTGGCCATGGCTGTTCGCGCTGCCCGCGCTGATCATGGCGCTAGCCTCATTCTGGGCGATCCGCGAGATTCCCCGCGATGCCGCAGGTCAGGCTGTACGAATAGACGGCTGGGGGGCGGCCATGTTTACGCTGGCGATCGGCATGCTCGTCCTGGCGCTGGCCCAGGGCGATGCGTGGGGTTGGCTCTCCCCGACATCGCTGGGGTTGATCGCAGGGGGAGCAGCTGTGCTGGCACTCTTCCTTCGGCGCTCGTCTCGGCATCCGGCGCCGTTCCTTGCGCTTGCGGCGATGAGGCGGTCCGGCGTTCGGATCGGGTTGATCGCGAGCGGGATTGCCTTTGCGATGGCCAACGCCGCTTTGGTCGCGATCCCGCTGCATATGGCCTCCATCGGAGACACAGCGCTCCATGCCGGTTTGGCCGTCGCCGTCTACCCGCTCGCCCTGGCTTGCACGGGTCCGCTCGCTGGAAGGTGGTCGGATCGTTACGGATCGATGCCCTTCGTATGGTTGGGACTGGCGCTGATCACCCTGTCCGCAGCCATGCTGTCCGCTGCCGAGGGTGCGCTATGGCTCCAGACGGGCGCGCTGGCGCTCTCGGGCATCGGGATGGGCGCGCTCGCTTCGCCGGCGCTGCGGCTCGCTATGCAAGGGGCGTCGCCGACGGACAAGGGCGCAGTCGGCGGCTTGCTGGCGCTGGCCCGCAATCTAGGCATCCTTGGCGGCTCGGCGCTTGGTCTTGGTCTGACAGGAGGGGGCGGAACGATGTTTTGGCCGATGCTGGCCGCATGCTTCCTGGGCAGCGTAGGTCTGGCGATGGTAGGTCTGCTGCGACGCGGCAGAGTAAGGCAGCGGCAGGTCGCGGAGGCAGCCCGTCTCGACTAACAGCCGGGAGGGCGCAATGTGCTGCGGGCCTGGACGACCAACGGCTTCACTGCGCACAAGGCAGTGAAGCCGTTGGTTTGTTGTCATAAGTGAGTTATCTGGGCGGGAGGTAACTCGCAGCGGATCAGTCCATCGCTGCGAGCACTTGCTCGATGCCATACGTCTGACCGATCGGCCCGTAGCCCAGCGCCAGTTGTCCATCGAATGCATAGACGCGTTGCTGCTTGACAGCCTTCAGATTAGCCCAGACCGGGCTGTCCTTCCAGGCTTCGATCTCGGCAGGCTGCGATGAGTCTCCGACGGTAAAGTTGCCGAGGAGCAGATAATCCGGGTCCAGCTCGCTCAGTCCCTCGAGGCTGAGCTGACCGCCTTCTTCGGCAAGCGTGCCGGATGGCGGCGTCAGCCCGAGGCCGCTATAATACAATTCGGCATAGGCCGGTCCTTGCAGCCATACGGCATCTTTTCTTACCTGCAAGAGCGCTGTCGTACCCTCCACGTCTGCTAGACGCTGTTTGGCGTCCGTCTTCAACGTCTCGAAGCGTTCGATATAGGACTCGGCCTGCGCTTCCTGGGCGAGCAGCTCGCCGAACAAGCGCATCACAGTCGGCCAGTCCCCCCATACATTAACTGCCGCTTCGTCGAGAAAGTAAGTCGGCGCGATCTTCTGCAGCTCCGCGGCGATCGCCTTGTTTGTATCGCTGCCCGCCAGAATAAGGTCAGGCTCATACTCGAGCAGCGCTTCAAGGTTGACCTCGGTATTTTCTCCGATGATCTCTATCGCGCCGATCTTGTCGACGTAAGGCTTGTATTGCTCGCTGCCTAGCAGCGATTGATCTTCAGTGAACGGCAGCGTCAGCGCCGCATGGTCCAGATCAAACGTAAGCAGCACCTCGCTTAATCCCCAATGCGCAAGCGCGATCTTTTGAGGCTTTTGCTGAATCGTAAAGTCACCATTGGCATCCTTGACGGTTCGCGGGTAAGCGGCGGCTTCGGGTTGGTCCACAGACGGTTCGACTTCGTCCGCCTGCTTGGGCTCGTTCGCTGAGCTTGGAGGCTGCGCCGTAGGATTCGATGAGTCGGAGCCGTCCGAGCAAGCAGCCAGCAGCGCCGAGAGGAGGAGCGTCGCGATCATTATCGCGAGGTAAGGTTTGACAGTTTTCATTGCTGTGTATTTCTCCTTTGCGAGATCTGTCTGAATATGTGATAACGATTCTCATTATCGTAATTTACTTTATCATGTTTCTTGACACATCGAGAATGGAGATTTCGCCTCGCAGGGATGGACATTTTCACCTTGGAAGCTCGCGGATCGCGCTGGGCGACATCCCCATATACTTCTTGAACAGACGGCTAAAGTAATAGGGATCATAGTAGCCAACCTGCGCTGCTATTTCGCGAATCGAAAGCTCGGAGTACAGGATCAGCTCGCGTGCACGGTTCATTCGATAGCGGATCAGGTAAGGAATCGGGCGTATGCCGGTGAATTTGTGGAACAGATAAGAAAAATATTTCGGCTTCATCCCGAACATCTCCGCAAGCGCATCAAGCGTCAACGCCTCGTCGCAACGGGCATGCATATAGGCGATCGCTTGCTCGACGACGGATGAGCTCTGGCTATTATGATATCGACGCGCGCTCTCGAGCACCTCGTGCAGCAGTTGATAGAACAACGTCTGCTTATGCAGCTGCTCCAGTTGACCGGGGACAGGGGAGATACGGCAGAGCTGCTCGATCAGCCCGGTCAATTCGACAGAATGGGGCGAATACAGCTGGGCGACCTCTCGCCAGTGCAAGCCGCCAAGTCGCTCGGCCACGACCGGCTCGAAATGAAAAATCACATAGCTGAAGCCGCCAGCCGCCACATCAATCGTCAGCGTCCGATCGAAGCCGCCGAGGCTGGCGCAACCGGGCGTCAGACGAATGGGCGGGCTGCCGCCAAAGCGAAATACCGCCTCGCCGTGCAATGCGAGGAGCAGTGCCGGCGCCGTGGTGGGGCGTTCCTTATGTCCTTCGTAACGACCCTCACCCGCCAGCGTCGTCCGATGCACATCGAGCAAGACGACCGGTTCGGCGTTCAGCCGTTCCGCTATTTCATCATAGATTAACTTCATTGCGGTTCACCTCAGCAGCAATAATCTGTGTCCACCAGTATAACATGTGCGTAATCGTCTGTGTCCCAACGCTATTGCATCTTGCTGCAACAGTTTTTTTGCTGTTCATTTCCAAGTAAACAGATATATAATAAAATCTGTCGAATCATATCAAAAGTACTAATATGACAGGTATCGCTCCGTCCGATACAATAGGAGTCATAGGTTAGGCAATCCATGAACGAGGTGAACCCATGCAGTTCCATGTAACGAACAGTCCATTCAATGAACAACAGGCGGATCTGCTCAACCAGCTGCTGCCGACGCTGACGCCGTCGCAGAAGCTCTGGCTGGGCGGATATCTGGCAGCCTCGCCG
>NZ_BFBX01000004.1:49571-124221 GCF_003851045.1 Paenibacillus sp. 598K
ATCTGGCAGCCTCGCCGCTGGCAGAAGCGCCGGCAGCGCCAAGCGCCGCCCCGGCAGCCGCATTGGCGGTAGCGCCGCAGGCAGCTGTCGTCCCGGCGGCGCCCCCAGCGCCCAAGGAAGTCACCGTACTGTACGGCTCGCAGACGGGCAATGCCCAGCGTCTGGCGCAGAACCTGGCGCGTACGCTCGAGGAGCAAGGTCAGGTCGTGACGCTGACCTCGATGCGCGACTTTAAGCCCAATGCGCTGAAGAAGCTGACTCATCTGTTGATTCTGGTCAGCACGCACGGCGAGGGCGACCCGCCGGATGCGGCGCTGCCATTCTACGAATTCTTGCACAGCAAGCGCGCACCGAAGCTTGAGCAGCTGAAATTCGCTGTACTCGGACTGGGCGACACGTCCTACGAGCTGTTCTGCCAGACCGGCAAGGACTTCGACAAGCGGCTGGAGGAGCTGGGCGGCGAGCGTCTGGCGTCGCGCGCCGACTGCGATGTCGACTATGACGATACGGCAGCAGCCTGGTTCCGGGAGGTGTCAGAGTCGCTCAAGGGAGGAGCGCAGGCGGGCGCAGACAGTCCGGCTGCCCAGGAGGCGGCCGCAGCGACGGCTGTCGCCGATGCGCCGGGGTACTCGCGGACGCACCCGTTCGCAGCCGAGATCCTCGAGAATCTCAATCTGAACGGCCGCGGATCTAATCAGGAGACGCGCCATATCGAGCTGTCGCTCGAAGGATCCAACCTGACCTACGAGCCGGGCGACGCGCTCGGCATCTATCCGGAAAACCATCCCGAGCTGGTCGAGCTGCTCATCCGCGAGAACGGCTGGCAAGCCGACGAGCTGGTGGCGATCAACAAGGATGGCGACGAACGCACGCTGCATGAGGCGCTGACCCGGCATTACGAGATTACCGTCCTGACCAAGCCGCTGCTGACTAAGCTGGCCGAGCTGTCGACGAGCGAATCGCTGCGCAGACTTGTAGCGAGCGAGGAGGAGCTGAAGGCGTATCTCTCTGGTCGCGATCTGCTCGATGTGACGCAGGACTTTGGTCCGCTCGGGCTGCCGGCCCGTCAGTTCGCTGGCGTGCTGCGCAAGATGCCGCCGCGGCTGTACTCGATCTCGAGCTCCTGCAAGGCTAATCCGGATGAGGTGCATCTGACAATCCGGACGGTGCGTTACGATGCCCATGGCCGCAGCCGCTACGGCGTCTGCTCGGTGCAATGCGCTGAACGGGCGGCGGCTGGCGACAGTCTGCCTGTCTATATCCATCAGAATCCGAACTTCAAGCTGCCGCAAGACGGCGACACGCCGATCATCCTGATCGGACCAGGCACTGGCGTCGCACCGTTCCGCGCCTTCCTGCAGGAGCGCGAGGAGAACGGAGACGCAGGCCAATCGTGGCTATTCTTCGGCGATCAGCATTTCCATACGGACTTCCTGTACCAGGTTGAGTGGCAGCAATGGCTGAAGAACGGCACGTTGACCCGACTCGATGTGGCATTCTCCCGCGATCAGGAGGAGAAGATCTACGTCCAGCATCGGATGAAGGAGCAAGCGGCCGAGCTGTGGCAATGGCTGAAGAACGGCGCTTACGTCTACGTCTGCGGCGACGAGAAGCGGATGGCGCATGACGTCCATCTGACGTTGACCGAGATTATCGAGCAGGAGGGCGGCATGTCCTCTGAAGAGGCGTCTGCTTATCTGACCGATCTGGTGCAGCAGCGCCGTTACCAACGGGACATTTATTAATCCTACACTTATTGATACACAGGAAAGCGAGGTTTGCCAGCTATGTCCAAGGACCCTTACGCTCCAAAAGACGCGCCGCCAAGCGACGTGGAGCATATTAAAATAAACAGCAACTACCTGCGCGGCTCGCTTAACGCCACGCTCGAGGACCGCGTCACTGCCTCGATTCCCGAGGATGACAACCGCCTCATGAAGCATCACGGCAGCTATATGCAGGACGACCGCGATCTGCGCAATGAGCGCGCCAAGCAAAAGCTTGAGCCAGCCTACCAGTTCATGCTGCGCATCCGCGCCGCGGGCGGCGTCGTCACGCCGCAGCAATGGCTCGTGCTCGACGAGCTCGCGCAAACGTATGCGAACGGCACGATCCGCCTGACGACACGCCAATCGATCCAACTGCACGGCATCATTAAGTGGAACATGAAGGCGACCGTCAAGACGATCAATGAGACACTGCTCACCACCTATGCTGCCTGCGGCGACGTAAACCGCAACGTCATGTGCAACCCGAATCCGTACCAGTCGGAGGTGCACGGCGAGGTATACAAGTGGGCTGACCGGATCAGCGAGCATCTGCTGCCGCAATCCCGCGCCTACCACGAGCTGTGGCTCGACGGCGAGAAGATTATCGACAGCCAGGAGAGCGTAGAGCAGGAGCCGATCTACAAAAACGTCTATCTGCCCCGCAAGTTCAAGATCGGCATCGCCGTACCGCCAGCTAATGACGTTGACGTTTACTCCCAGGATCTTGGCTTCATCGCGATCGTCGATAACGGCAAGCTGCTGGGCTTTAACGTGACGGCCGGCGGCGGCATGGGGATGACGCATGGCGATACCGCTACTTATCCGCAGCTCGGTCGGGTCATCGGCTTCTGCACGCCGGAGCAAGCGATCGACGTCGCCGAGAAGACGGTGACGATCCAGCGGGACTATGGCGATCGCTCCGTCCGCAAGCATGCGCGCTTCAAGTATACGATCGACGACCGCGGCATCGAATGGTTCAAGGACGAGCTGCATCGTCGTCTCGGCTGGTCGCTCGAGCCGGCTCGGGATTATCGGTTCGACCATAACGGCGATCGCTACGGTTGGGTGAAGGGCAGCAACGGCAAGTGGCATCTGACGCTGTTTATCCAGAACGGACGGATCGCCGACGACGAGCAAGGCCACTTGCTTATGACGGGGCTGCGCGAGATCGCCAAGGTTCATAAGGGCGACTACCGGATCACAGGCAATCAGAATATCATCATCGGCAATGTGAGCGGGCAGAGCAAGCGCAAGATCGATCAGCTTGCCGAGCAATACGGGCTGACGAGCGGGCTGGCGAGCTCGGCGCTGCGTCGCAACTCGATGGCCTGCGTCGCCCTGCCGACCTGCGGACTGGCGATGGCAGAGTCCGAGCGTTACCTGCCGACGCTGCTGGGCAAGCTGGAGACGATCCTGGCGGACGAGGGACTGCAGGAGCAAGAGATCGTCATCCGCATGACTGGCTGTCCGAATGGTTGCGCCCGCGCCAGCCTCGGCGAGATCGGCTTCATCGGCAAGGCGCCGGGCCGGTACAACCTGTACCTGGGCGCCAGCTTCAACGGCGATCGGCTCAACAAGATGTATCGCGAGAATATTAACGAGGAAGAGATTCTGGCCGAGCTCAAGCCGATCATCGCGCGTTATGCCCGTGAGCGGCAGGAGGGCGAGCATTTCGGAGACTTTGCCGTCCGTGCCGGCTATGTGCAGGCTGTCGTATCGGGCACCGACTTCCACGCCTGATCGTGGACTGACGATGCAAGAGATCTGGCGAGAGCGGACGGCGCATCACGAGCTGCGCGTGTTGGAGAGAGGCTATGCGGAGGGGCGTCAGGGGCGATACCGGGTGCTTCAGTTCGCAGACGAGGCGGAGCAGGGCGTACTCGATCTGGACGATCCCGAGCGGGTCGTCCTGGCTTATCCGCGCGTCCTGATCGAGCTACTGGGCGGACGGGAGGAGCGGCTGCGCGACCTCTACATGATCGGGCATGGCATCGGCACGATCGCAGGCTATTACGCTCGGCAGCCCGAGGTGCGGTTACGGACCGCCGAGCTGGACGCCCGTCTCGCAGCGCTCAGTCGGGAGATGTTCGGTTATGACGGACCCGAGCCTGAGATTGGCGACGGCAGGGAGCTGCTTGGTCGGCTTGAGCCCGCCAGCCTGGATGCGGTGATCGTCGATGCCTTCTCGGCGCGGGGGACGCCGCGCAGCTTAACCTCGCTGTCGTTTTTTGAGCTGGCGCGCAGGCAGATGCGTGGTGGCGGCCTGCTGCTGATGAATCTGGCAGGCCGCAAGCGCGGCGATCGGCGAGTACAGGCAATCCATACGACGGCGGCGACCTGCTTTGACCAGACGTTGGTGCTGGCTCCGGAGCATGCGGCAGCCGACGAGGTGACCAACCTCGTGTTGGCAGCCAGCGACGACGCGATCGCGTATCGACCGTCGCAAATGACCGGCTTCCGACCTGTCGAGCTGCCGCCTGGTCACCTGATCTACGATGTCCAGGACGATAGATAGCAATCGAAGAGAATCGCAGCAGGTCCCTTCTGGTATACTGAATTCATGAGCGCTAGCTCGTCTATATACCGAAGAAGAGGTGAAGCCGCTTGTCCATTCCGACGCGACAGATTTGTGTCAACCTGCCTGTGAAAGACCTGAACCGCTCGATCGCTTTTTTCGATTCGCTTGGCTATTCGTTTAATGCGCAGTTTACGGACGAGAAAGCAGCCTGTCTGGTCATCAGCGACAGTATCTATGCGATGCTGCTGACGGAGGAATTTTTCCGGACCTTTATCAGCAAGGAGATTGCCGATACACAGACTACAGCAGAGGTGATCCTCGCGCTTGAGACGGATAGCCGCGCGCATGTGGATGAGCTCGCCGACAAGGCGTTGGCTGCCGGAGGGACGGAGCCGAAGGCGCCGATCGACCACGGCTTCATGTATACGCGCAGCTTCCAGGACCCGGACGGCCATCTGTGGGAGATTTTCTACATGGACGAAAGTGCGTTGCAACAGTAGCATGACCATTGGCCTCGAAAAAACCAGCTCTGCACCATGCAGGCTGGTTTTTTTGCTTTTACTTGGTCAGGCAGCGAAAAATTACAGTTGAAGTTACTTAAAAAATGTTATATACTCACATCCATAGAAGCGCCTGAATGCGCAATCTGGAGCTGTTGTTACACCCAATCCATTCATTATACAGGAGCTGATCCTTATGACTATTTCAACTCAAACTGATTTCTTCACCGTGGCCCGCGAGCGCCACTCGGTCAAGACCTATGATCCTTCCTACAAGCTGAGCGAGCAAGAGATCAAGGATCTCCTCGCCGTCGCCCAGCAAGCGCCGTCGGCTTGGAATCTGCAGCATTGGAAATTCGTCGCGATCGTCGATCAGGCTGCCAAGGAGAAGCTGCTGCCGATCGCATACGGTCAAAAGCAGATCGTCGAATCGTCGGTTGTCTTCGCCGTGCTCGGCGATCTCGAGGCTAACCGCAACGCCGACCCGGTCTATAGCGCAGCGGTTGCTGCCGGCGCGATGTCTGAGGAGATTAAGCAGACGCTGATCGGCCAGATCGAAGGGGCGTATGCCCACGTGCCGACGCTGGCGCGCGACGAAGCGATCCGCAACGCGTCGCTGGCTGCGATGCAGCTGATGCTCGCCGCCAGAGCCAGCGGTCTTGACTCTTGCCCGATCGGCGGATACGACGCGGCCAAGTTCGTCGAGGCATTCCAGGTGCCGGCTCGCTATGTGCCGATTATGCTGATCACGGTTGGCAAGGCGCTCACGCCAGCTCGTCCTTCCGGCCGTCTGCCGCTCGAAGAGGCGATCGTCTGGAACAGCTTCTGATTGTTCGCAGCCTGTGGTTGTCCGGCCCCCGTCAAGCCACCGGACTCCAGACCTCCGGCCCTTAGTGGGCGGGAGTTTTTTTGTTGAGGGCTTAGCGAGAGCGGCTGTCGCCCGCATCGTCATAGCGCTGTTGCTTGACGGGTCCCTGGGCCGGTGCTACGATTTAGGAATGAAAGGTCGTTTATTGCCGCATGATGAGAAGAGTTGCATCCCATCTGATATGGAGAAGGAGCTGGAAGTCATGAGAGACACATTGGGCAAAGCGTTATCGCTAGGATTGGGTCTGGTGCTGACAGGCAAGGAGCAGGTGGAAAAGACGGTCGAGGAGCTGGTCCGCAAGGGCGAGGTGAGTCGGGCGGAGTCCAAGGATCTGGTCGACGATCTGGTGAAGCGCGGCGACGAAGTGCGCGATCGCATCGAAGCCGCTGCCCGCGAGCGAGTGCAGGCTCTGCTCAAAGAGGGCGGACTGGCTACCCGGGAGGAAGTCGAACGTCTGGAGCAGCGTATCGAAGCGCTGGAGATCAAGCTGAACACCGAGCATTGACAGAGGAGGTCTGGCGATGAGTGCAGGCAAGCGGATACGTCATTTGCAGCGCTACCGAACGATTGCCGCGGCCTTTGCGCGCAACGGCCTGGGATATGTCTCCCAGGAGATGGGGATCAGCGACAAGCTGACGTTCCGAAAGCGAGAGGAGGGCAGGGAGCTCCATAGCAAGAGCATCGGCGAGCGGATCAGGCTGTTGCTTGAGGAGCTGGGTCCGACCTTCGTCAAGCTGGGGCAGATCGCCAGTACGCGGCCTGACTTGCTGCCAGCGGACATCCTGGCGGAGCTGGAGCATCTGCAGGATCATGTGCCGCCGTTTGGATATGCCGAGGCAGCGGCGATCCTCGCGGAGGAGCTGGGCGCGCCGATCGATCAGCTCTTCCGCTCCTTCCCCGAGCTGCCCATCGCCTCGGCCTCGATCGGACAGGTATACCATGCCGAGCTGAAGGATGGCACGCAGGTAGCCGTGAAGGTGCAGCGGCCCAATATACATAGCTCCGTTGAGACGGATCTGGAGATCCTCGCCGATCTGGCGCGGATGGCCGAGCACAGACTGGAGTGGGCGCGCAATTATCGGGTGCGCGATATTATCGACGAGCTGGCCAAGGCGCTGCGCGGCGAGATGGACTATACGACGGAGGCGCGCAACACCGAGCGTTTCGTCGAGCAGGCCAAGAGTCTGAAGCATATTCGCGTGCCGGAGGTGCATTGGGACTATTCGACCAAGCGCGTGCTGACGATGGCCTACATCGAAGGGATCAAGCTAAGCCAGCATCAATTGCTGGACGAGGCCGGGCTTGACCGGGCCAAGCTGGCCGAAAGGTTCGCGACCGTCATCCTTCATCAAGTGCTCATGGAAGGTCTCTTCCACGGTGACCCGCATCCCGGCAACGTATTGGCGCTGCCCAATGGCGATCTGGCGTTGCTCGACTTCGGCATGGTGGGGCGCCTCTCGCCAGCGATGAAGAAAAATTTCGCATCGCTCGTCATCGCGCTGCGCAATCAGAGCACCAAAGGTCTCATCCGGGCGATCTCGCATATGGGCGTCATTCCTGAGGAGGCAGACCAGGAGCAGCTCTATGCCGATGTCGATCTGCTGCGGGATAAATATTACAAAGTGCCGCTCAATCAGGTCAGTCTGGGCGAGGCTGTCAACGATCTGTTCGCCGTCGCCTTCCAGCATCGGATCCGGCTGCCGGCCGAGATGACGCTGCTAGGCAAGAGCCTGCTGACGATGGAAGGCGTCGTGTCTGCGCTGCATCCTGGCTTCAGCGTGTTCGACGTGGCCGAGCCCTTCGGCAAAAAACTGCTGCTTGAGCGGCTTAGTCCACGTCAGATGCTGAAAAACTGGGCGGAGGATCTGCCCGATTATCTGGATATGCTGAGCGAGGTTCCGCTCAGTTTGAAGCAGGTGTCGGCTTTACTGCGTCGCGGCAAGCTGCGCATCGAGGTCGCATCCCCGCAGGTCGAGGATCTGATGAAAAAGATGGACCGGATCAGCAACCGCCTATCCTTTAGCATCGTCCTGCTCTCGTTGAGCATTGTTATGGTCGGCCTCATCATCGGCTCGGCGCTTAGCAATTCCGACACGATGCTGTGGCGCATCCCGGTGATCGAGATCGGCGCCATCATCGCATTGCTTCTGTTTATGTGGCTTATTTTCGCGATTTTCCGCTCGGGACGTTTTTAGCGTTTATAGCATTGATCCATGACACGGCGGCGCAACCATACGGTTGCGCCACCGTGTTTTTGGTGTGGTCAGGCGTCTGCCGTTGCCGTCAGCGGCGGCCGGAATAGGATATAGCACTTATCCCTCTTCGTAGAGGGTCCCGATCCCAAAGGAGGCTTCGATGTGAAGATTTTGTTCACGAACCCGGCGCCCATCATCAAGTATGGGATGCAGCCGGGTTTTGAGAAGCACGGCTGGCAAACAGACCGACTGGAGGTACCCGAGCAGACGGCGGACGGTCTGCGCCGGAAGATCGACGCCTTCAAGCCGGACTATCTATTCACCGACTCGGGTGTTGCGCACCAAGACATCATTTTCCCGATCCTCGAGCAGACCGCGATCCCCCATATCTACTGGGCGATCGAGGACCCTGTCGCCAACGCAGTCATGGCGATGACATGGGCGGCTCGATCGGTGCTAAGCCTGACGCCATGCGTGGAGATGCTGGACAACTACAAGCGAAACGGACATCGGGCGATTTGCATCCCCTTCGCGATCGATCCTGATTACTACTACCGTTATCCCGTAGAGCCAGAGCTGGCGATGCTCGATGCCGTTCATATCGGCAACAATTACAATGTTTTCCCTGAGCGTGTCGCTGCATATCGCTATATCATCCAGCCCTTCATCGACCGCAGCGCCAACCTTGCCGTGTACGGGATGGACTGGCGCAATCCCTCGCACGCTTACACGTTACCCGACAGGGTCAACAAAGGATATCTAGCCCACGAATGCACAGGTCCTCTGTACAGCTCGGCCAAGATCGTCCTGGGCTTGCATTCGATCGTCGACTCGGCGACGATGCAGTCGATGCGCACCTTTGAGGTGCTGGGCTGCGGCGGCTTCCTACTCACCCAGCGAACGAAGGCAATCAGCTCAATGTTTGAGGATCACAAGCATCTGGTCGCCTCGTCGAGCTACAGAGAGACGGTGGAGCTTATGAAGTATTATTTGCCCCGCGACGAGGCGCGGGCCCGCATCGCCGAGCAAGGCATGAAGCATGTCCACAAATATCATACGTATGAGCGGCGTGTGGCGGAGATCCTCCAGGCGCTGCCATAACCGGGGGGATCGACGCTTGAAGATACTACTGCTCGCCGATAACCTCATCGCTGGCGGACTAGAGACGCATATCATTACGCAGATCAATGAGCTGCTCCGACGCGGCTACGAGATCCGGCTGGCGGCTGCTTCCATAACGCCCGAGCTGCGGGCACAGATCCGTGCGACGCAGGGAAGTTTCCATTTTGACCTATGGGACGAGAAGCTTGATCTTGACGCGGTGGTGCGTGCCTTCGACCCGGATATGATCCATGCCCATCCGTTTGCGGCGATCATCAAGGGCGCAGAGCTTGTCAGCCGCATTCCGAAGCCCTACATCGTCACTGTACACGGTGCTTATGACTTTGGCCTCGATCGCTCGCCCACCGGTTATACCACGAGCGAGCAGGTTCGTAGGATCATCGCCGTCGATGAGCGGGTAAGCAAACAATTGCTGCGATCGGCGGCGCATCCCGAGAAAGTTATCGTCATCCCCAATGGCATCGATATGGCTGCCTTTGCCTCAGCATCTGCGGAGAAGAACCGAGCCTGGCGGCTTCGTCACAGTTTGGCGCCATATACCTTCACGCTCGCCACAGTGTGTCGGTTGGCGGATGGCAAGCAGCAAGCTGTCGTGCAGGTGATTCGATGTGCCGGACGCCTCGCGCAGCGCCTGGGCGGGTTGAACCTGATCATCGTCGGCTCGGGCGATCATGCGGATGAAGTGGAGGAGCAGGTGAACGAGGCGATGCGAGTCCATCTGAACGACGGTCTGCGGATCCTGATCGCTGGTCATCGTCAGGATGTGTCCAGCTATATGAATGGAGCCGATCTGGTGATGGCTTGCGGACGCGCGGCGATGGAGGCGATGGCTTGCGGCACCGCGGTCTACGGGATGCGCGACGGCTTTGCCGGTCCGATCTCGGAGCAGACACATGACTTGATCCTCGGGGCAGTAAGCGGGTTCGCTCAGCTCCAGGACGAAGCGCTGATCGACCAGTTGGAGCAGCTCGCACGTGATACGGCCGCTCGGGATGTCTTGGCGGCTGCAGGGCCTCAGATTATCGCCAGGGCCTATGATCTGAGGACGTGTACGGACCAACTGGAGCGCATCTATCGACAATATAGTGGAGGAGGGAATCCATGAGCTCTGTCAATCTGGAATTTAAGGATATCCAGCCGATGTTCCTGCCATTGCAGCCAGCGCTGCCATCGGTGCCTGGGGAGGGACCGCCGGTCATCATCTATCCGCCGACGATTGACTGGAACTGGATGAAGCAGCGTCCGCAGCAGTTGATGGAGCAATTCGCTCGCCACGGGCACGAGGTCTATTATTGCAACAAGACGCAGCTGCCCGGTAGCGAAATTGTGGCCTTGCAGGATAATCTCAATCTGGTTCAGGACAACATCGCTTTTATCCGCACCAAGATTCCCGAGCTCAAACAGCAGGGTAGACGAATCATGATCTGGGTATCTTGGTCCAAACTGTACGCCTATGTCGATCAATACCAGCCCGACCTGGTCGTTTATGATTATGTGGATGATATTCCGGAATGGGCGCCTTATCTGGATTTGATGGTCAAGCGTGCGGACATGGTGGTGACAAGCGCCAGAGCGTTACAGCGTCAGATCGCGCGCAGCTATCCGGATACGCCGTCGTTGCTTGTCCCCAATGGCTGCGATCTCGACCATTTCCGGCGGCATCGTCGTGCTGCGCCGCCCAAGCCTGCGGAGCTGCAAGGCTTGCGTGGACCGATCGCCGGTTTTGTCGGCGCCTGGGCCCATTGGGTGGACCAGTCGCTCATCCACCAGTTGGCGCGCCACTATCCTGCCATCAATTTTGTTATCGTGGGCGTCGAATATGCGGCCCAGGTGGATCGGTCGATTGGCAATCTTCACTATGTCGGCTACCGAACCTATGAAGAGCTGCCGGACTATTTGTATTTCTTTGATGCTTGTCTGATCCCTTTCAAGATCAACGAGATTACGATCGCTGCCAACCCGGTCAAGATGTACGAATATTTGGCGAGCGGCAAAAAGGTGCTCTCGACCGATCTGCCTGAGGTGCGTCAAGTGCCCCATGTCTGGATCGGCAGAGGACTGCAGGATTGGAAACGACTGCTGCCGCAGGTACTCTCGGACGCGACAAAGTTTGACGTTGAAGCCAATGATCGCTGGCTTCGGCAGCAGAGCTGGGCGATGCGATATCGTCTTATTATCGAAGCGTTACGATCGCGATTGCATGTCCCAGTATAACGATGCTGTAACTAGCGAGATATTTGAGCGTTTGTCCCCGTTGCCGCAAGGCAGCGTAGACATACAATATGACTATCACTAGAAGGGAAGAGGTGTGTATAATCTTATGGCATATGCGAGAACATTACTCTGCAAGCCGGCCAAGAAAACCTGTACACGCAAAAAGAAGGTTGTCGTCAAAATCGTCAAAAAGGGCTGTTCCTCTCACAGCAAGCCGAAACGGAAGAGTCATGGCCATGGACTGAAACATAAAACGTCGGTTGTGTGCAAAAAGAAAAAACATCATCTTCATAAACCGTGCAAAGGCGTCCGCGGACACATAGGTCACCGAGGTCCGGTCGGTCCTCAAGGGCCAGTCGGACCCCAAGGTCCTATCGGGCCACAGGGCATCCAGGGATTGCCCGGTCCAGCCGGTCCGCAAGGCATCCAGGGCTTGCAAGGACTGCAAGGTCCGCAAGGTCTTCAAGGTCCACAAGGCTTGCCTGGCGACGCAACTGATCCCCAGGTCATCGCATTTCTGGAGTCGCTGGTTGGTCAAGAGGTCAACATTTCGGTCGAGGCAGGCGCTATTACTGGTGTCCTGACACTGGTGGGCACTGATTTCGTCCTGATCGTCGAAGCATCCGGAGATGAAGTGCTTGTTCCGATTCGCTCGATTCTCACCATATCCCCAGTGCAACAGGAGGCTGGTATCGTATGAATCTTTATGAATTTTTGGAGTCGCGCATCGGCAGCCAAATAGAGGCTTTCCTGCCCAATCAATTCGTCGAAGGTATCCTCGTCGCTGCGGGTCCGGGCTTCTGCACGATTGATGCGGAGAACCCTTCCTACATCGAGCCGATAGAGCGCTTGACGCTCCTACTCGATAACGCCACGTACTTCCGCTTGCCTGCAGCCTAGCCTCTCTCGCTCAGCCAGCCAGTCTGCCCAAGCGACGAACTGCTCCCGATGGCGAGCGCTGATGCCGGTGCGTCGCCAGCGCCGATGGTAACAGCATTCGCCGCAATCGAGCAGACGATAGCGACGACCGAGCAAGAGCAGCATCCGGAAGTCCTCGTAGAGCCGGCCGCCATGCGGATCGTCGACAGGCCAGCCGCCAACCTCCCGCACCAATGCGGTACGGTACAGTCGAGGCGCAACCGGGTAGCCGGTCCCGAGAAGTTGGCGACGATGCGGAGCGTGCGACCGTCTGCCGGCGTAGCGCAGCCCGCCGCTCCGCGTCTCGCGCCATTCCTCATATGCGCCATAGATCAGGGCCGTCTCTTCGGAGGCGGCTTTGGCATGTCGGAGCAAGCTCGTCAACGCCCCTGGGTCGAGCCAATCGTCAGCATCGAGTTCGAGCACCCACGGCGCTGCGACGACAGAGAGCGCAGTGTTGAGAGCGGCACTCTTGCCACGGTTGGACTCATGTCGGATGATCTGGATGCGCGGGTCATCCCGGTAGCCCTCGAGCAGGCGGGTCGTCTCATCCTCGGAGCCGTCATCGACGAGGATGAGCTGCCAGTCTGTGACGTCTTGGACGACTACGCTGCGGAGCGCCAACGGCAGATAAGGGGCGTCGTTGTAGGCGCAGAGGACAATGCTGATGCGAGGCGGGGCCGATGATCGGGCTGGCAGCGGCGCGGCTGACAGCATGGCGCCGATCCGGGCCAATGCTCGCGATTCGGAGCCGCCTGCCGGTCTGCCGATACTGAACAGCTGTCCGGCGCTGCGGATGTCCCAGGTCAGCTTGCCGCCCAATCTGCCATAGAGCTCCGTCAAGATGAGTGAACGCCAGGGTAGAGCTGACGGGGGGGTCAATCCGGCTTGGCGGATGGCGCTCACCCGCCAGACGACCGGGATTGGCTCGCTGTCGGCGGCGGTCCGCAGCGCTAGTCCGGGCGAGACAGGGGAGGTGTGCGATAGCCAGGCCTCGATGAATGCCGCAAAGCCCTCGCCAATCCGGTCTGTCCCGCGTAAGATGACACAAAAGGGATCCTGCAGCTCTGCGAGTTGCGATGCGAGGAAGCCGCCCGGCTCGTCATCGGCCGCGAGGACCATCCAGCCTTTTGCGTTGCTCAGCCGTTGCTCGATGGCCTGTCGAGACGCCAGCCGCTGCGCATCCAGCAGCAATACCCGCATAGTCAGCTCTCCTGCTCTTTGAGTAGTTGTTATAGGTATATGTGGAAAGGGAGGAATCCGTGTATGCGAACGATTATTTTTCCGCCGTTGCTCGATTGGGACTGGATGACCCAGCGTCCGCAGCAGCTGATGAAGCAGTTCGCCCGTCACGGCTGCCGCGTCTACTATTGCAATCGCACGGTGCAGAAGGGGGCAAAGGTCATGGCATGGCCCGGGGAGCCGGACTTGTACATCGTCAAGGACCACGAGCGGTGGCTGCGCCAGGACTACGCTCGAGTGCGCACCGAGGCTGACGAGTTGATCCTTTGGTGCGGCTGGCCGGGGATGGTCTCTCAACTGCATCGTTATGAGGCGGACCGAATCGTCTACGATTGCGCCGATGACTTCCCGCAGTGGTATCCGCAGGAGGAGGCCATGGCGAACGCGGCAGACGGCATCGTGTGTTCCTCGGCAAGACTAGATCGCCGCCTGGGGTCCCGCTACCCCGGCAAGCCCCGGCTGCTGCTGCGCAACGGCTATGACGAGGATATGGGACTCCATCTGTCCGCTGGCCGGGCACATCCTCCGGCTAGACCGAGGGACTTGCCGCGGGCAGGACGGCCGCTCGTCGGGTATATCGGAGCGTGGGCGCCTTGGGTCGATGCGGGTCTGCTGGCGAGCATCGCGGGCAGACGAGGCGTCGGTGCAGAGCTCGTCATCATCGGCGCGACGCTGGGCCGCCGCTGCGAGCTGTCAGGCATGGCGGGGGTCCATTATCTCGGCCTGCGCCAGCACGGGCAGTTGTCAGCGTATCTGGCGCATCTCGACGTCTGTCTGGTGCCCTTCCTGCCACAGCCGGCGACGCTCGCGGCCAATCCGGTCAAGGTGTATGAATATCTGGCTGCCGGGAAACCAGTCGTCTCTACCGATCTTCCCGAGTGCCGGGAGATGGGGGAGATGGTCGAGATCGGTGCCGATCGCAGCGCAGTGCTCGCGCAGATCCGGTATCGGCTGGAAGCGCCAGGCGATGCGTCCGCGAGACGGCGTTATGCGCTGGGCAACAGCTGGCGGCTGCGGGCTCGCGCATGTCTGCAATGGCTAGAGCAGCTAGGGAGCGGCGAGCGGACAGTCTAACTAACTAACTGAGGACCTTGCATACATTTGACACGTATAGATATTGCCCAATATGCGAAAAGTTGTCACTATAGACCAAAAGCATATATAATGTACTCATCCTGATCAGAAATCGGAGGTGTGCCCATTGGGAAGTTGCACCGGAGGTTAGCTTTAGCATCGACGTCGCATCGGATGAGATGGAATCCAACTTAAGCGCAGACATTTTAAAATTTGCGGAGGTGAAACCCTCGCGTTGAGGGAACTAATTGGACATATACATTAATCTGGTTTTAGTAGCAATCTTGATTGGCTTGACCGCTTTTTTTGTCGGCTCCGAATTTGCAGTTGTCAAAGTGAGAATGAGTCGCATCGATCAACTTGTAGCGGAAGGAAACAAAAAGGCCATCGCTGCCAAACGGATTGTCACTAATCTGGACTACTATCTATCTGCCTGTCAGCTCGGGATTACGGTTACCGCTCTGGGATTGGGTCTGCTCGGTGAACCGACGGTAGAGCGCATGCTCCACCCGCTGTTCGACGAATGGGGCGTTCCGGACGCGGTAAGCACATTTATCTCTTACGCCCTAGCATTGTCGATCATGACCTTCCTGCATGTGGTGATCGGGGAGCTCGCGCCCAAGACGCTGGCGATCCAGTTCGCCGAACGGATGACGCTGATGATGTCGCGCCCACTAGTCGCCTTCGGCAGGGTCCTGTTCCCGCTGATCTGGCTGCTTAACGGCTCGGCGCAGGTGCTGCTGCGGATGGTTGGCGTGAAGCCGGCCGGACATGAGCAAGCCCATTCGGAAGAGGAACTGAAGATCATTATGACGCAAAGCTATCAGAGCGGAGAGATCAATCAGACCGAGCTTGCCTATATGCAAAATATTTTTGCATTTGACGAGCGGGTAGCTAAAGATGTTATGGTGCCGCGGACGCAAATTATCGTCGTCGATGCCGAGATGTCTCCGGAGCAGTTTTTGCAGCTGACGGACGAACACCGGTATACGCGCTATCCGGTTACTGAAGACCTGGATAAAGACAATATCATCGGCTTCCTGAATGCCAAGGAGCTGGTGACGCATATCGCCATGAACCGATTGCAAAGCCTGAAGGAACATATTCATGACATTTACGTCATCCATGAAACAACGCCGTTGCACGACGCCCTCGTGAAGATGCAAAAAAACGGGGTTCATATGGCTTTGGTTATCGATGAATACGGCGGCACGGCAGGCATTATTACGATGGAGGACATTCTGGAGGAGATCGTCGGGGAGATCCGGGATGAGTTCGACGAGGATGAAGTCGAGGATATCGCCGAACAAGCGCCTGACGAATACCTCATTAATGGCCGCGTTTTGCTCAGCGTGCTGGAAGAACGCTTCGGCCTCTCGTTCGAGAACAGCGAGAATGTGGACACTATTGGAGGATGGCTGCAGATACGCGCCAATTTAATCGATGGCATGTCAGAGCCGGTTGATCATGGAGATCATCGTTGGTACATAAATGAATCTGACAATCATCAAATCTTGAGTGTAACGCTCAAGCTGGGTATCAACAACCCGGATAAAGCTTCCGATTCGGAAGCATCAGACAACTAACAGTCGCTTTATGCCGTACGGCTTGCCGTACGGTTTTTTCTATTGCGCGGACAACGCTGGCTTTCTTTTCATTAATGCTTTTTTTTCGGGCATGCTATTAGGAAACGAGCTAGAGCCCGGGGTGAATACGATGACAGTACAAGACCATCCACACGATCTGGTAAGACCGACGACATTTATCGAGGATATGAAGGGGTTGCTCGGAGACAGTCCCGATATCGTCTACCGTTCTGCCCGGCTCGGCGGCATCGACAGTTGGTTTATCTATGTTGAAGGACTAGCAGACCCTCGGCCGCTGCTCGAAGCGATCCATTATGACCCTATACTTGCCGAGGGCTGCATACTTGATGCGGAAGGCGTATACGCCCGCCTGAAGCAGCCTACCCTTACCAGCGGCTATCTGTCCGAGGGGCAAGAGCTTCGGCAGATCGTGCATCTGCTGCTCTCGGGATTCACGATCATCTTTATTGAAGGCCTGAATCGTACACTTTGTATCGAAACCGGCGATCTGAATAAGCGAAGCGTCCAGGAGCCGACATCCGAGGCTGTCGTACGCGGCCCGCGCGAGGGCTTTACAGAATCGCTGTCAGACAATCTGGCTCTCGTGCGGAGACGTATAAAGAACCCTTCTTTGCGAATAGACGCCTTTACGCTAGGCACAGCCACCAGGACCGATACGGCGATTATGTACCTGGAAGATAAAGTCGACCACGAGGTTTTGGCCGAGCTTCGCCGCAGGCTGCAAAAAATGAAGCTCGAAAAGGTGTTGGAGAGCAATTACATTGAAGAGATGATTCAGGATCATCAGTACAGTCCATTTCCGACGGTGTGCAATTCGGAGCGGCCAGATACGATTGCGGCCAATTTACTTGAGGGCCGGATTGCGATTTTTGTGGACGGGACGCCATTTGTACTCATTGTGCCGGCGTTGTTCATGCAGTTTTTCCAGTCTGCCGAGGATTACAATCAACGCGGCGATTTTGGCAGTCTGGTTCGGCTGCTGCGCTACTTTTGTTTTGCTATCTCCTTGCTCACGCCTTCGTTTTATATTGCCATAACGACGTTCCACCAGGAAATGATACCGGCGAATTTGTTGATGTCCTTGATCGGACAACGGGAGGGTGTGCCCTTTCCCGCATTTGTCGAGGCTTTGGTCATGGAGGTGACCTTCGAGATTCTCCGCGAGGCCGGCATACGTCTGCCCAAGTCGATCGGCCAATCCGTATCCATCGTCGGTACGATCGTTATCGGTCAAGCAGCGGTAGAAGCGGGGTTCGTCTCGGCAGCAATGGTCATCGTCGTCGCGTTGACTGCGATTGCCAATTTTGCGCTTCCAGCCTTTAATATGGCGATCTCGATCCGACTGCTTCGGTTCGGGATGATGGCGATTGCGGCAACCTTCGGCTTGTACGGGATGATCATCGCGCTCATCATGCTCGCGCTTCATCTGTGTCAGCTGGAGTCGCTAGGCGTGCCGTACATGACCTCGCTTGCGCCTTTTCGCCTGAGGTTTCAGAAGGATACGCTCGTCCGACTGACACAACCGATGGTCAAGCGACTGCAGCAGAAGGGAGGGGGAGAGCAATGACCGTCAATCGACTCATCCTGATACCGATTATCTTGGGTCTGGCGATCCTGCCTGGTTGCTGGAGCCGTAAGGAACTCAATGAACTGGCTGTCATCATGGCTCTTGGCATCGACAAAGATGATAAAGGCTACATGGTGACGGCGCAAGTGATCAACCCGTCCGAGATCGGATTGCAGCGCGGCTCGGTCGGCGCATCGCCAGTTATTGTCTACAGCGCGCCCGGCCAAACGATTCCCGACGCGCTGCAACGTATTTTGAGCCAGGCCCCTCGCAAGCTGTATCTATCTCATATGAGGGTTCTTATTTTTGGCGAAGCGTTGGCGCGGGATGGACTTAGCGACGTGCTTGACTACATCTCGCGCAACAGCGAGTTTCGCACCGACTTCTATCTTGCCGTTACGCAAGGCGGAAAAGCGGCAGACGTCCTGCAAGTGCTGACGCCCTTCGAGCATATTCCGGCCAACTCGCTTTATTCGTCCATTCTGGTCTCCAACAAGCAATGGGCGGCGACGGGCAAGGTTACGCTCCAGCAATTCGTCACAGAGCTAAGTCGCGATGGCGCAAATCCAGTTATGTCGGGTGTCGAAATCTCGGGCGACAAGCAGCAAGGGAAGACCGTTAGCAATCTTCACTCGGTGAAACCTAAAGCGCAGCTTCGCCATGCAGGGCTTGCCTTGTTCAAAGGCGACAAGCTGGTAGGCTGGGCAGACGAGTCAACCAGCAAGTCGATTAATTATCTTCTGAGGAATGTTCATACGACAGTTGGTTATGTCAAATGTCCGAAGCATAAGCCCGGAATCGTAGGCATCAGCATCAATCAGTCATCGGCACATATTCGTGTGAAACTAAATCAGGAGGGAGAGCCGGAGTTTTGGGTGGACTTTCAGATTGACGCCGATCTGGAGGCGGTGCAATGCTCCATTGACCTGACTCAGGAGGAGTCCTTCCGTCTCATAGAAATAGAGCTCAAGGAAGCGATGAGAGTCCTCACGCTGCAGAGTATTAATACGATTCGCGAGAAGTACGGCACGGATGTGTTCGGTTTTGGAGAGGCGCTGCATCGCAAGTATCCGAAGCAATGGAACAAGTATCGCGATCACTGGTCGGATAAATTTCGACAGGTCCAAATTTCGATTGAGCCCCATGTCTCCCTGCGTCGGATCGGTTCGATCGGCCAGCCGTTAAGAAGTGAGGTGCATGAATAAATGAATTGGAGCATGCTGATTACGTTTATGGTCCTGTTTATCCCGCTAGCGGAATGGCCATCGATTAAGAAGATGCAGCGCAAAAAGGAATGGGTCGTCTTTGGAGGCTGCTGGGCGCTGGCGCTCGTCGCGATGTTTGGCGAATGGATGGGCTGGCCAATGCCCAAGCCGCTCAACTGGATACGCACCGTTATTGGGCCGATCTCCCGCATGATGTCTTAGTCTACGTTGAGAGGAGGTGCCCTCTTATGGGCAATCATCAAGCGGACAAGAACAAGCTGAGCGGCTACCAATATTTCATCCTGACCTTTGGCCTGACCGTTGGCACTTCCATCCTGGTCATCCCGGCTGGGCTGGTCGGGACGGTGAGGGAGGATGCCTGGATGGCCGCTCTGCTCATGACGGCAGTGAATGCGGCAATGGCCTTTTTCTATTTGAAGCTGGCCAAGCTATATCCGGGTAAAAATCTGTTTCAGATCATCGAGTCCGCATTCGGCAAATGGATCGGCACTGTCGTTTCTTTACTGTATCTTTTTTACTTTTTGATCTTGTGCGGCACGCTTCTCGGCAACCTTGGATTTTTCTTCACCAGCGAGCTGATGAGAGAAACGCCGATACAAGCCATTGAATTGCTCTTCTTGATTGCTTCGGTGATGTGCGCCAGGCTGGGGATGATTATTTTGGGCCGCGTGGTGGAATTGATGCTGCCGTGGATTATTTTGTTTGCGTTCGTGCTAATCGTAACCTTGCTGCCTCAAGTAGAATGGCAATACATCCTGCCGATGTGGGAAGGCGGAGCTATCCCCATTGTGACATCTGGCCTGCGCACAGCTATGTTCCAAGAGTTAATCATCATGCTGGTGTTTTTGCCCATGGCGGCCGATTCGTCGAAGGCAGGCAAGGGAATCGTACTTGGCACTGTGGCAGGCGGCATGCTGCTGGCGACAATCGTCTTGCTCAGCTTGCTCATCCTCGGCATCGAGCAATCAGCGAACAGTACCTTTCCGGCGTTTGTCCTCGCCAAGACGATCAATATCGGCGGATTCCTCCAGCGCATCGAAGTCGTCCTGATCACATTGTGGGTATTGACCTTTTTTATCAAAACCTCGCTGATGATGTTCGGACTGCTCACCGGCATGCAGACGGTATTCGGCCTCGGCAGCTATCGCCCGCTCATCTACCCGCTGGCAGCGCTGATCCTCATCGTCTCGTGGAACACGTACATCAATAGCGTATATGTCGCCGAGGCGATCAAGGAAGTGTGGGCGAGCTACTCGATGATCCATCTGATCTTGATCCCGTTGCTCCTATGGGGGATTGGGCGATTGAAGCGAGCTGTCAAGTCGGGAGCAGCTAGACCCGCTGCAGACGGGGCCGGGAAATAAGTGAAAGGATGGATTAATTAATTAATAAATGCCATTAATGATTAATGTCATTAATTATTGAGCGCTCGTAAAAAAAGAGCTGTCAACGTCATTACTTCAACGTGCAGCTCTCCGGGGGTACTTCGACAAAGGCTTGCAAGCTCGGGTGCCGCATCGTACGACCTTCCTGCCAGCGCCACTCTGTAAAACGAATCTTGGCGGTCAAAAGCGGCTGTACCCAACTGGCGCCGCGCAGCTCCGGGTGGTGGTCGACAAACGGACACGTATCCGATCCGATCGTCGCAAGCGTCGTCGTCAGATGACGCCAGTCCGCCCTCGTGAGCTTGCCGGTGCCGACCTTGCCGATAAACCGAAGCTGACCTTCATGATAAACTCCGGCAAGCAGCGCATTGACGGTATTGTCGCGCGTCGTGTAGCCTCCGATGACGGCGATAATATCGCCATAATTTTTGACCTTCACCCAGCGCTCATCCTTGCCGCCTTGCGGGTAGGCGCTATCGAGTCGTTTGCTGACGATGCCTTCGAGCCCATGCTCGCGCACAACCTCGAACAGAGCAGCGCCGTCGGTCTGAGACTGCACGAGCTGCACCGTCGACGAAGGGAGCAGTCGGGCCTCAAGCCTCTGCATGCGCTCGGTAAGCGGCAGCTGCGTCAGCGCGACGCCGTCCAGCTCAAGCAGATCGAACACCATATAGAAGACAGGCACCTCCCGCACCAGCTGCGGTACACGATCCAGCCGCCGGATGCCGTCGCGGCGCATCACCTCGTGGAAGGAAGGCTTGCCATCCGGGGCGAGCGCGACGACTTCCCCGTCCACGATGTAGCTCTCGGCATCAAGCAGCGGTGCGAGCAGCTCGGGGTATTGTCCGGTCCGCTCGCGCAGCTGCCGGTTGAACAGACGAGTAGTCCCCGATTCCCGATAAGCGAGGATGCGCACGCCGTCCCATTTCAATTGGTGGGTCCATTCGCTGCCGAGCGGGATGGTCTCGGCGCGGACCGGTTCGAAGGGAATGATTGGTTTCATAGCCCTAGCATGGGCAAGGTGCGAGGGGTTTATACCCAACTCAACCGAAGCTAATCATTAAAGCATACTTGACAACTATGAATAATTGGTTTAAGATCGTTTCAACATCCTTCAACGTTCATTAATTGAGCGTTGAAGTAATATCGTAGCTGATTGGACATACCAAAGGCCGCAACCTCTCCTTTCACGGAGAATGTTGGGGTCTTTTTTTGTCGACGCGCGAAAGGAGGGACGTTTTCCAACGTTATGGCCATTAACGAATGGAGACAGATGGAAGAAATCGATTGGTATTTTCGCAAAATGGTACGTAAGTTTGTCAAGGAACGGGACAAAATTACGGTCGAGGGTATTGCCCTGCCCGGCTTGCTGATCCTCCAGAAGACGCTTCGCGATGGGGAACAGAAGTTGAGCGACTTGACGGAGGAGCTGGATTTGACTTCCGGAGCAATAACGGCATTGTGCGACAAGCTGGAGAAAAAAAACTTCGCGATCCGGCGGCGAGCACTTGAGGATCGCAGAACCGTGATGCTTGGCATCACCGATGAGGGAAGAGCGCTGCTGGCTCGCAATCGGGATGTAGGTCCGCTATGCATCGAGTTGCTGTTCGGTGGGTTGACCGAGTCTGAGTTGACGGTGCAGAAGGCGATTTTTCAACAGATCATCGGACGGCTGGATCAATTCTCCGACCGTGTCCTGGCACGCGCCCGTCAAAACGAGAAGCAAGCTAATCGAGTCGATGTAGGCAGTACTGCCGAGGAAGATGCGGAAAACGCTGCAAAGAGATCGAGGAACACTTATTTGAGCTATTGACAGTTTTTTAACAAAGGGAGGATTTGACATGGGTCATCCAACAATTTATCCGACGGGAACAACGGTCTATCGGCCTGAAAAGGCCTGGAGTGGGTATACGATTTTTCAAGCCGCTGACATAGGTGCGCTGCTGATCGATATGAGCGGCAAGGAAGTTCATCTGTGGGAGGGGCTGCGCGGCTTCCCGAACAAAATTTTGCCGGGCGGATATGTGACAGGACATACACAGGCTCGAGACCCGAAGTATGGATTCCAGGATGAGGTTGACCTGGTTCAGGTGGACTGGGAGGGGCGTATCGTCTGGCGCTTCAATCGCTATGAATTCATCGAAGATCCGGACAACGAGCCGCAATGGATGGCGCGCGCCCATCACGATCACCAGCGGGAAGGCAGTCCGGTCGGCTATTATGCGCCAGGCCAGCAGCCACTCACAGACCGCGGACGTACACTCCTGCTTGTACATCGCAATGTGAACCAGCCGGAGATTTCGGATAAGGTGTTGCTCGACGATGTCATTATCGAGGTCGACTGGCAAGGCAACATCCTGTGGGAATGGGCGATAAGCGACCATTTCGCAGAGCTGGGCTTCGACGAGGCAGCGAAAAATGTGCTGTTCCGCGATCCGAACGGCCGTCGCTTCGGCGGCAATACCGGCGGTGACTGGATGCACATTAATTCCGTATCCTGGGTTGGCCCCAATCGATGGTATGACGGCGGAGACGAGCGATTCCATCCGGACAATGTCATCTGGGACGCACGAGAGTCCAATATTATCGCGATTACCGATCGGCGCAGTGGCAAGATTGTCTGGCAGATCGGTCCGGACTTCTCCAAACCTGAGGTGAGACATCTCGGCTGGATTATCGGCCAGCATCATGCCCATATCATCCCGCGCGGACTGCCAGGCGAGGGCAATCTGCTCGTCTTCGACAACGGTGGTTGGGGGGGCTATGGCTTGCCTAATCCTGCTTCGCCTTATGGTCAGAAGAACGCGGTCCGCGATCATTCGCGAGTGCTGGAGATCGATCCTGTGACGCTGGAGATCGTCTGGCAGTATACGCCTACCGAGGCCGGCTACTTACAGCCGCTCGATTCTTACCGCTTCTACAGCCCGTATATCAGCTCCGCGCAGCGACTGCCCAACGGCAATACACTAATTACCGAAGGCGCGGACGGTCGTCTGTTCGAGGTGACGCGGGAGCATGAGTTGGTCTGGGAGTACATCTCTCCATACAAGAACAAGACGAATGCCAATATGGTATACCGTGCGTATCGCGTCCCTTATGAATGGGTGCCGCAGCTGGAGAAGCCGCTCGAACAAGCCATCGAAGCCGTTGACCTTGCCGATTATCGGGTACCTGGAGCCGCCGCGAGAGGCGTACTCTCCGCTGTCAAGGTCGCGGGTACGACGATTTCGCTTGACGAGGGGGCATTCTGCGTCGCCAGCGTGGATGAAAAACCGGACAATCCATCATAATGCAGTGTGCCTCATCATCTGTTAATAGCTAGGAGGAGTAACTATGTCTCGTAACCAAACCTTCCGTTACTTAAGCAGTCTGCTGTTCTTGCTTATACTGATCACAATCATCGCTACAGGCTGCGCCGATCGTAAGTACGGGGAGAGGTCCGTGGACGCTTCGTCAGAACCTGTCCATCTGGTCATTGCCGATACGGCGACCAACCCGGTGTTCCGTGTTGCCAAGAGCAAGGGACTCTTCGAGAAGTATGGCATCGATGCGGAGATTCTCACATTCGCTACGCCGGCCGAAGGGATCAATTCGCTGTTTATCAAGCAATCCGATATCGCATGGGGGGCTGACTTCCCGATATTGAATGCAGTGAGCAAAGGCGACTATTCAATCATCGCTGCGACCGGGACAAATACCGATGCGTCGGCGGCGCAATGGAAGCTGTATGTCCAGAATGATATACAGGAGGCAGCCGATCTGAAAAACAAAAAGCTCAGTACGCTGCGCGGAACATTCCTTCCGTACCTGTGGGACGAATATCTCAAAACCAATGGCGTGTCCGTCGACGACACCGAACAGATCGGGCAAGGCGGCTTCGACGAAGCTTACATCGCGCTGAAGAAGGGCGAGATCGACGCAACCTGGGCCGTAGGCGCTGCGCTGATCGATAAGCTTGAAGCGCTCGAAGGCGTACACGTGCTGACAGATATGTCCCAGACGCATGTCCGGATCGGCGGGGCTGTTGTGGCTACCAACACCCTCATCGGGGATCAGCCTGAAGCGTTATCCAACTTCCTGCGCGCCCTGGATGAGGCTTCGCAGTACGCAAGCGACCACCCGGAAGAGACCGCCGAGATTCTATTCAAGGAAACCAAGCAGCCCAAGGAAGCTACATTACGAGACCTGGCGACCATTAACTGGAAGATCGGCTTCTCCCAGGCGTCATTCGATAGCTTGAGCAACCAAAAAGCATATATGATAGCTGCCGGAATTATTAAGGATGACTTTGATCTGACAGAGAAGCTTAACCTGGATAGTCTCAAACAGGCGGTTCCTGAACGGGTTGACTACGGCAAGTAGGGGGATTGCGATATGACACGAGCAGTTGCGCAGGCAGGCACGATTACGATCGAACATTTGGATAAAAGCTATGGCAGCGGAAATCAGAGTGCGCTGCATTACATTATTAAAGATGTGGATTTGATTGTCAAAGGCGGAGAGTTTTTCGTGTTGCTTGGTCCGAGCGGGTGCGGCAAGTCGACGCTGCTCAATATTATCGCGGGCTTCGTAGCCAAAACGGCAGGTCTTCTGCGCGTCGGCCAAGTCGAGGTTGACAGGCCGGGAAGCGATCGGGCAGTCGTCTTCCAACAGGCGGATTCCTCATTGTTCCCATGGCTTACGGTTCGCCAGAATGTGGAGTTCGGCTTGAAGATGAAAAAGATGCCGCGGCAGGAACGCCATCGCGTCTCCGATCGCTTCATCCGGATGGTCGGCTTGTCCGGACACGAGAGCAAGTTCCCTCGCGAATTGTCCGGCGGGATGAAGCAGCGTGTTCAACTGGCCCGCGTACTGGCTAACGATCCGGAGATTCTACTGATGGATGAGCCGTTCGGCGCACTCGATGCGATGACGAGACGCACGATGCAAAAGGAGCTGGGCCAAATCTGGCGAGAGACGGATAAAACCGTCATCTTCGTTACGCATGACATTCAGGAAGCGCTCCTGCTGGGACAGCGTATCGCCGTAATGTCGCCAGGTCCCAACTCGAGGATTACGGATATCTACGAGGTGCCGCTGGACTATCCTCGGGATGCGACGCTTCCGCAATTCCAATCATTGCAACGGCGCATCCAATCCCACTTCGAAGCTACGCTTGAGGGAGGCGCATATCCGTGAAATCAGCAAATAACAATCCGGGCTGGAGCGGGCGGCTCGTCAAGGGTCTGCCCATCCTGATCCTCTGGCTATTAGTGCTTGCCGTCTGGCAGCTCGGCGCTTGGGTCTATGGGCCGGATGTCATTCCCGGGATTAGGGATACCTGGCTTGGGGCGAAGGAATTGATGGAGAGCGGATCGCTCCTCAACGATATCGGCATCAGCTTCTTTCGCGTCCTGGTTGGCTGGTCGCTTGGCAGCCTGATTGCGATTCCCGCTGGTCTGATCATCGGCAGAGTGGCGCCGATTCGGGCGATCGCCGAGCCGTTCCTGAACTTCATCCGCTTTATACCGCCGATTGCCTTCATCACGCTCTTCCTGGTCTGGTTCGGCATCGGCGAGCAGTCGAAGATCGCGCTTATCCTGTACGCGACGCTCTTCATCGTTATGATGAACACCTTGACAGGGGTTCTCTCACTGGAGGAAGACAAAGTCCGCTCCGCTCGCAGCATGGGCGCATCGGAGTGGCAGATCTTGCTGCATGTCGTCATTCCCGCAACGACACCCTATATGTTTACGGGGGTTCGTATCGCGATGGGTACCTCGTATATGGCGATTATCGGCGCGGAGATGATAGCGGCCAATGAAGGCATCGGCTACCTGATCTGGAATTCTCGCCTGTTCTTCCGCACGGACTGGATTTTCGTAGGTCTGATCTGCCTCGGGCTGATGGGCTTTGTCACGGATCGCTTGGTCGGCTGGCTGGGCAAGAAGCTGCTGGGCCGTTATGGCGTTGTAAGCTCGTCAGGCTCGCGGAGGTAAGCAAGGAAGACCAAAGTACAATAGTAGAGCAACCCCTGGAGGCACCGCAATGGCGCTTCCGGGGGTTGCTTGGCGATGACCGGGTGGGAGCTGCGGAGGGCTCGTCTTAATTATCGATGGATGGCGATGTTGCAACGGCGGCGACGGGTCTTCTGGCATAGAGAACAGCCAAGAGGAAGAGAAGGGACAAGGCGGCGGAGCAGCGATACATGATCCCGTAGTCCGACACCGAGGCCAGCGCGCCGAGCGCAAAGGACCCGATGGCGATACCCAGATCTGCCGAGTTGTAAAACATGCTGTTGGCGGTGCCTTGCTGCTCGGGACGCGAGACGCGCAGCATCCAGGCCTGAAGCGTCGGCTGTATCGAGCCGAAGCCGGCTCCGTAGAGCAGCGCTGCTGCGGTCAGCATCGGCATCGTCGTCGCGTAAGAGAGGACGAGCAGACCGCCCCCGAGACTGAGCGCAGCGGGGATCAGCACGACGACTGGACCGCGACGATCAAACCATCTCCCTGCCAGAGGCCGGACGATCAGAATGGCGACAACGTTGAACAGGAAAAACAATCCCGCTTGCGGAAGCCCTGCCGACATGCCATAAAGCGCAATGAAGCTGAGCAAGCCGCTGTACGTAAAGCCAAGCAGCAAATTGAGCAGCGCCGGAATCGCGATCTGCCGGGGAAAGGGTGGTCGCGGCGCGCTTCCAGCGCGGATATGCGCGACTGCGGGCTGCAACGCAGGGAGCGCCCGTGTCAGGAGCAGCACCGGAAGGATCAGCATAGCGACGCCTGTGCCGAGCCAGACGAGTGTCGGGAAGCCGTAAGCATCCAGTATATTAAGTCCCGTCAATGGACCAATGGACATCGCCAGACTGGTCGATAGACCGAAATAAGCGATCCCCTCGCCGATCCGGTTGCCGGGGATAACTGCGGAGACAAGCGTAGGAATAATCGTGCTGGCCATCCCAAAGCCGATCCCGAAGCCAATACGCCATAACAGCAGCGAGTCGATCGACCAAGCCGAGGCATACAGGGCAGTGAAGATTACCGCCAGGGCGATCGAGACCAGCAGCAGATGGCGCCGGTCGATCCGTCGCAGCAGCCAGGCGGTGAGGAAGCGCGAAGCGATGGCACTGGCGGCGAAGACGCTCGTCATCAGACTGACGGTTATATCATCGGCGTCGAACCGTTCCTGTACATAGGCGGGAAAAGCGGCAAGGAGCATTTGTAGATTCAGAAATAGCAGGAAAAAGCTGGTTGTCAATCCGATAAAGGCTGCTGTCCAAAGGTTGCGAGGCTGTTCGTGATGTGGTCCCAAGTGCAATTCGCCTACTCTCTATCGGTTAATTGTTGGGCGTGCTGATACGTCTCTCGCAGCAACGCCAGCAGTTCCTCGTAAGTCTCTTGGCCAAGACTCGTCCGCATATCGGCCATCAATTGGCGCTCGAGCGGGTAAGTAGCTCGGACGAGCGCGGCCCCGGAAGGCGTAACGCGAACCGTTACCGAACGTTTGTCAGTCAGTCCGGGGCTGCGACTAATCCAGCCCTTGCTCTCGAGTTGCCCGAGCAGGCGGGTCGTCGTCGGTCTATCCTTATAGAGCCGCTCGGCGATCGACTTCTGGATGATGCCGTCTTCCCGGTACACCTGGTACAAGACCGACCATTGCTCGGTCGTGATATCGTACGCCTTCAGCTGCTGCTGGAAGGCATGGACCAGCTTGCGGTAAGTCACGCCCAGTTGGAAGCCAAGCGAATCCTTTAACAGATCGTCCTCATGCGTCATTCGATTCACCTGCTCCTCATAATAGTTGTCTTGACAATTATATGCCCGTAATAAAGGGCTGTCAACGTTGTTACTTCAACGTGCAGCTCTACGGGGTACTTCGACAAAGGGCGCCGCGCAGCTCGGGATGATGGTCGACAAACGGACACATATCCGATCCGATCGTCGCGAGCGTCGTCGTCAGATCGTGCGAGCTGGCTGATCAGCCCCCTTTTTTCAAGGCTCTTGCACCATGCTATAATGGAGGGGTTCGAAAATACATAGAGACATGTTAGGAGGAGGAAATTAACGATGTTGGTCCAACCGACAGAAGACCGCGAGTACTACCAATTGTACAGTCCGACAGCGATGCCCAAAGCCTCGGGATTTCTCTGGAACGAGACGATGATGATCCATATGAATTGCCGAGGGTATGCGGTGGCCCAGTTCATGCAGCCCGAACCGGCCAAGTACTCGCATGCCCCCAATCTGGAAGCCAAAACGTTCATGCAGCCGGAGCAGCCTTATTATGCCCATCATCCGGGGCGCTTCGTCTATATCAAGGACGAGGAGACGGGAGAGGTGTTCTCCGCCCCGTATGAGCCGGTGCGCAAGCCTGCCGAGCATTACGTATTTGCCGCCGGCAAGCATGATCTCTACTGGACGGTCCGCGCGCTTGGAGTCGAGATCGAGCTGCGCCTCACGTTGCCAGTGCGCGAGCCGGTCGAGATGTGGGAGGTCAAGGTGCGCAATCTGAGCGGACGCGCGCGCAAGCTGAGTCTTTATCCATACTTTACGGTAGGCTACATGTCCTGGATGAATCAATCCGGCGAGTACAACGATCAGCTGCAAGGCATCGTATGCTCCTCGGTGACCCCGTATCAGAAGGTGGATGATTATCCAAAGATCAAGACGCTGAAGGACAAAACCTACCTGCTGCCGGATCGCCGGCCGGACGCCTGGGAGGTCAATCAGGAGCAGTTCGAGGGCGAAGGCGGCCTCATGCTGCCGTCTGCCGTCGCCGAGGAGCGCCTGGCCTGCGGAGAAGCGCGCTACGAGACGCCGGTAGCTGCGCTGCAATATCGCCTCTCGCTCCAGCCGGAGGCGGAGGAGCGCTATCGCTTCCTGTTCGGACCGGCCCGGACCGAGCGGGAGATTGCCGACATCCGGGAACGCTACTATGGGCAGGATGAATCGGGGAAGGTTGGCTTTGACGCAGCCGCGGCGGCATATGCGGATTATGTGGCAGAGGGGCGAGGCAGTCTGTCGATCCAGACCCCGGATGCCGCGCTGGACAACCTCGTCAACGAATGGCTGCCGCGCCAGATGTACTATCACGGTCAGACGAACCGGCTGACGACAGACCCGCAGACGCGCAACTACCTGCAGGACAATATGGGTATGAGCTACATCAAGCCGGACACGGCGCGAGCCGCCTTCCTCACTGCGCTGCGACAGCAGGAGGCGAGCGGCGCGATGCCTGACGGCATCATCCTGCACCCGGATGCCGAGCTGAAATATATTAATCAGGTGCCCCATATGGACCACTGCGTCTGGCTGCCGATCTGTCTGGACGCGTACCTCGACGAGACGGACGATTACACCATCCTTGACGAGCAGATCGGTTTTGCCGACTCGGAGGAGCAGGCCTCGGTATTCGAGCATGTGACGCGCGCCATGCATTGGCTAGCCGAAGCCAGGGACGAGCGGGGGCTCAACTATATCAATCAAGGCGACTGGTGCGATCCGATGAATATGGTCGGGCACAAAGGCAAGGGCGTCTCGGGCTGGCTGACGATCGCATCCGCCTACGGGTTCAACGTATGGGCCGGCATCAGCGAGCGCCACGGGCGGTCGGGCGAGGCCGCGACTTTCCGCGAGCTGGCGGAGCAGACCAACACCGTTGCCAACCGCTATCTGTGGGACGGCGACTGGTATGCGCGCGGCATCACCGACGACAATGTCGTATTTGGGGTCAGCTCGGATACGGAGGGCCGGATCTATATCAATCCGCAGAGCTGGTCGCTCATGAGCGGCGCGGCGGACGAAGAGAAGGCGCAGCGTCTGATCCGCGCCGTCGAGGAGCAACTGGAGACGCCATATGGCGTGGAGAAGCTAGCGCCATCGTTCACCGCGATGCGCGAGGATGTCGGACGCGTCACCCAGAAGCATCCGGGCAGCGCCGAGAACGGAGCCGTCTACAACCACGCTTCGGCGTTCTACATCTATGCGCTGTATGTAACAGGGGAGCGGGATCGGGCGTATCGGGTACTCCGCAAGATGCTGCCGGGACCAGACGAGGCAGATCTGAGACAACGCGGGCAGATGCCGATCTTCATTCCGAACTACTACCGCGGCGCTTACCGCCAATATCCGCACACGGCAGGGCGTTCCAGCCAGCTGTTCAATACCGGCACCGTGCCGTGGGTTTACCGCTGTCTGATCGATGGGTTGTTTGGCTTGCAAGGCGTGCCGGGCGGACTGCGCGTGCAGCCGCAGCTGCCGGCCGAGTGGAGCGAGGCGCGCGTGACGCGCAGCTTCCGGGGAGCGACCATCGACGTCGATTACCGCCGCGATGCGAACGTCGCTGCGATCGAGGTATATCTGGACGGCCAGCTGGTCCCGGACGGCGTGCTCCGCGGGCTCGAGGCTGGAGTATCGTACCGGGTGACGGTCAAGCTGCCGACGGCGCAGTAAAGTCCGGACGTACCGGCGTCGTCCGGGATCGATTCGGGAGTAGACACAACAAGAAGGGCTCGTCACAGGCGCAGTAGGCCTGAGGCGAGCCCTTTGTCCAGCGTAGCGGCGACCAGGACGTGGACCAGGCTCGATAGTCATCGAGCCTTTGCCTTTTCCAGGGAGGAGAGGGGCATGGAAAGTCATACTTTGTCCAAGGGAGCAGGAACCCATGACCGAGAAACGACTTATTGCACCAGCTCGATGAACTTGCTCGCCGTGATCGAGACCGGCATGTTGCGCATCGTCATCAGACCGACCTGGGATGGCGGGATCGGAACATCGAGCTTCACCTCGAACAGTGAGCCCTCCTCGAGCTCGCGGGAGACAAACTCGCGCGTCACATAGGAGATGCCGAGACCGCGGCGGGCGCATTCGATCAGCAGATCGACGCTGCCGACCTCGATGTCCGGCTTCAGATTATAGCCGTAACTCTGCACCAGCTCGGTAATGTTGACCCGCACCCGGCTGTTGCGGGAGAACAGGATGATCGGATAATCCATGAGCATCTCCAGCGACAGCACCTGGTCCCGCAGCTCGTCATAACGGGCGCCGGCGACGAAGCAATCCTGCAGCTGGAAGCTGCTCGTCACGTCCAGCAGCGGGTCGACGATTGGCATCCGCACGACGCCCAGGTCGATCCGGCCCTCCTTCAGGAAGGCGATCGTCTCCGGCGTCGTCCCGTGGTTAAGATGGAGCCGGATGCCGGGATAACGGGCGTGGAACTGCTCGAGATGGGGCAACAGATAATGCTTGAACAGCGAGTCGCTGCCGCCGATTCGCAATTCGCCGCTGTCAAGATTTTTGAGCGCGGCCATCTTCTCCTCAGCGAGCGAGATCAGGATCTGCGATTGCTCGATATAGGAGTAGAGGGTGGCACCCTCTTGGGTCAACGTGACGCCTTTAGCTGTTCGATTGAACAGCGGCAAGCCGAAGCTCGCCTCGAGCTGCTTGATGGCGTGGCTGACGCTCGGCTGGGTCAGATACAGCGCCTTGGCAGCCTGGCTGAGACTTCCTGTCTTGGCAGCGAGATAGAACACCTTGTATAGCTCATAATTATTAATCATAGATGTGGTCTATAGCTCCTGTATAATATATTGATTACATGTATACATCATATTCGTATTATAGTGGACTTACGACAATCATACCAGAGCTTGCGTCAGGAAAGCGTTTTTCATAGCCATCAGGATGGCTGCGGCTTGACTCGTTTATGCCTAAGCTCTGCAGGAAAGGGAGAGGACGATGGAACCGACTACGTTTGTGTTATTCGGGGCGACTGGCGACTTGGCCAAGCGCAAAATTTATCCCGCCTTATATAACTTGTTTCTCGACCGCAAGCTGCCGAGCGCATTTACGCTAATCGGGCTGGGACGCAGAGAGGTGCCGGACGAGGTGTTCCGTGCCAATGTCAAACAGTCGCTCCAGGATTTCTCCAGACGTCACGGAGGGAGCCCGGCAGAGGTCGAGCGATTTGTGCAGACCTTCCATTACCGTGTGCTGGATGTTGGGCAGCCGGAGGACTACCGTAGCTTGCTGGCGTTTGTCGAAGAGCGCGAGGCGGCGATGGGCTCGGCGCATAATCGTCTGTTCTATCTTTCGGTGGGACCGGAGTTTTTCGGACCGATCGCCGAGAACATCAAGACGAGCGGTCTCGGGCAGGCGGCGGGTTGGAAACGGCTCGTCATCGAGAAGCCTTTTGGCTACGACCTGGCATCCGCCAGAGCGCTCAACGCCAAGCTCAGCGAGACGTTCGCCGAGGATGAGATCTATCGGATCGACCACTACCTCGGCAAGCCGATGGTGCAGAAGCTCGAGGTGCTGCAGCAGAACAATCCGGTGCTCCATGCGCTCTGGTCCAACCGGTATATCGCCAACGTGCAGATTACGGCTAGCGAGACGGTTGGCGTCGAGACGCGCGCCGCATACTACGATCAGTCCGGCGCGATCCGGGATATGTTCCAGAACCATATGCTGCAGCTCTTGATGATGCTGACCAGCCAACTGGCCAAGGGCAGTACTGCCGAGCAGGTGCGATTCAAGAAGCGCAAGGTGATGGAGGCGCTCGAGCCGCTGTCCCGCAGCGAGCTGGGTACGCAGATCGTACGCGGCCAATACGCCGCCGGCACGCTCAAGGGCCAGCCGGTTGTCGGCTATACCGAAGAGCCGGGCATTGAGGCCAGCTCCCGCAACGATACGTTCATCGCGGCCAAGCTGCAGATCGACGATTACTTCTGGCGGGGTGTGCCGTTCTACATCCGCACCGGCAAGCGTATGAACGAGAAGGCTACGCGTATTGTCGTCGAGTTCAAGGACCCGCTCCAGCAATCCGCGAAGCCGTCGCAGACCGCCAAGCTGCCAAATCTGCTCATCTTCGACATCGGTCCGGAGGAAGGCATCACGCTGCAGTTGAACACCCGCGATCCGAAGGAGAAGAGCGAGCAGAAGCCGATCCGCATCAACTTCCACGAGCAATCGGCCGAGCTGCCGGAGGCTTACGAGAGCCTGATTCATGATGCGATCGCAGGCGATCCGACCTTCTTCGCCCACTGGGACGAGGTCGAGCTGTCCTGGCAATGGGTGCAGCCGATCCTTGAAGCTTTTGCTGCCGACGAGGTGCCGTTGCACCAGTATCCGGCAGGCTCTACCGGACCGGAGGCGGCGCATGCGCTGCTGGCGGCTGACGGCTTCCGCTGGTGGCCGGGCGAGATCGAGGAGGAGCAGGCGTCTCTGCCGGTCGCGGCTGGACAGTTGGCCTGACGAACCTAGTCTGACGCAGCTCTGGCAAGGCAATACCGTTTAGAAGATTTCGCTTCAAGTATCGTACCATCACTCACATCTATGGAGGTTGTTGCGCGTGAAATTTTTTATCGATTCGGCTAACCTGACAGACATTCAGAAGGCTCACAAAATCGGCGTGCTCTCTGGCGTAACCACGAACCCTTCGCTGGTCGCCAAGGAGGGCATCAAATTCGAGGATCGCATCGAGGAGATCCTGCAGGCCGTGCCGGACGTCGAGTCCGTCTCCGCCGAGGTAACGCCTGACGCCGAGACGGCGGAGGAGATGATCGCCCAAGCGGATGAGCTGATCAAGATCAACAACCACGACAACAACATCACGATCAAGCTGCCAATGACGCTGGCCGGGCTGGAGGCTTGCCGCTACCTTGCCAAGAAAGGCGTCAAAACAAACGTTACGCTTATCTTCACCGTCAACCAGGCGCTGCTCGCAGCGCGTGCCGGCGCTACCTACGTATCGCCGTTCCTCGGTCGCCTCGACGACATCTCCGAGGATGGCGTGCAACTGGTGAGCAAGGTAGCGGAGCTGTTCCGGGTACATAACCTGGATACGCAGATCATCGCCGCTTCCGTCCGTCATCCGGACCATGTGACGCGTGTCGCTATGGCAGGCGCGCACATCGCCACCATTCCATTCTCGGTCATTGAGCAAATCTCCAAACACCCGCTCACCGATCAGGGACTGGAGAAGTTCGCCGCCGACTGGAAGAAGGCCGTTCAGTAATCGACGGCAACACTTGTTTTCTAGCAAGTTGAGTAGCACGGTTGGGTTGTAGTAGTAATTGTAGTTGTACGGTTTTAGTAGTGCGGTTGTTTTTAGTTGGATGTAGTTGAGCATTGTTGAGCATTTTGGGTAAGCACTAACTGCAATGGCTTTGCAGTTCCTTTCGAAGCGGCGCATCTTGATGCGATCCGCTTCTTTTTTTGTATGGTGCACATTTGTCCGTTAAAAATCACAAACGACGAATATCGGCCTTTTATGGTGCAAATATGTCCGTTAGATCGCCACCGCAACTTTTTCGTCGCGATTGCGTTGTATAACTGGGGAGAACAATGGAAAATAGCGGAGGAGTTGTAAAATGGAGCATGCATCCCGCTTTACTCGAACCAAAATGCTCATCGCTACAGGATTGATGCTACTTAGCTTCGTGGGCATACCGGTGCATGCACAGGAAAGTGGAGACCAAAGCGACGGGTTTGTCCGGCAATTCAAGGAGGAAGCTGCGGCTTGCGAGCCGAACCGGATCACATATGTCAATAAACGACAGGGAGACCGGTTGTTTCAGCCCCTGCTGCAAAAACGCGCCGAGGACCGCGAGCAGCTTCGCCTGGTTTGCAGCTATTTAAAGCAAATTTCCAATACAGCCAAAGAAGTGCATCTGCCGCCGGAGATAAAGGACCGATTTTTCTGGGGCTACGCCATCGAGATGGCGTCTGGCTTTTATTTCGAGATCACGTGGACGAACAAGGGAGAGTTGGCGGTCAACAAGGAGGATCACACTCGTCTAGTGGTGGCTGACCCGTCGATCTCGGAGTCTTTGTCCGGACTGGAATTCCCCGAGCAGTCGCTGACAGTCGATAACGATCAATTGGAGATCGGCAAGACGATTCGTCTCACAGGCGTCAACATTAACGAGGAGGCGACGCAGCCGGTCGAGCTCATATGGCTCACCACACAAACAGACGCCTCAGGATTGACGGTTGCAAAAAGCTTTGTTGTGCACAAAACAGAAACACGGTATGGTCGACTGGATACGACGTTCGTTATGCCGGCTTTTGGCAAAGATGAGACGGGTGTATTGCAGCCGATCCTGCCGGGTGAGGGACAGTTCGAGTACAACATTCCCTACACCTATAGCGGGCAAAAGCTTATCCCTCTGAAGCCCGCCTCGACGCCGCTCATCTCGATCAATGGCCTGCCGGCGTCGGACCCGGCGATGAAGGCGCTCATGATCGACGGTCGCGTCCATGTGCCGATCCGCGCGATCGCAGCGCTGACGAAGCAGCCGGTCGTCTGGGACGCGGCGACGAAGAGCGTGCTTATCCGCACGAAGCCGCAGGCGGTCGAGCCTCGTCATGCGGATCAGGTGCGATTGTGGATCGACGGCGAGCTGGCAGGCGCGGCCTACAAGCCGGTGCTGCGGGATAATGTAACCTTCGTGCCGATCCGCACGCTTACCGCCGCCTTTAACCTTGAGGTCAAATGGTGGCCGGAGAGCCGCAGCGTCAATATTGTTATCCATGGGGCGTAAATAGCGCGACCGAAGCACGAGCAAAGGAGCCAACCAAATGAGACGAACAGGGGTTCAAGAAAACAGTCGATGGTGTTCAAGGGTTATATTACTGTTAGTGCTTGTTATTTTTACTGCCTATCCTTTATCAAACATGCACGCATCGAATACGGCTGAAAGCACGGAAGGGGGAGAACGGTTAAAGAAGGTTTTAACGGAATGTGGCCCGGATACGATTCAAATTGTAGTTAAATCAATTAGCGACCGTCTGTTTCAACCGTTGTTCGGTATTAGGGAGGCCGACAACACGTCCATTGAAGCGGTTTGTTCCATGCTGAAAGAGATTGCCGAGGAGGGCGTTGTCGAGCCTATTCCTAAGGGTAACATAGATACTTTCTTTAGTGGTCTTGATATTATTACGACTTCAGAATATCAATTATCGCTATCGTTTCGGGATCACAAAATGCTCGTTAGCTCAGAGGATGGCTATTTGCTCATGCCAAGTACAGGAATGTTTGAGAAGTTCAAGTCCCTGCCATTCGTTGAATCTACCTTGACACTGGAGGCGAAAAACGTCCAGATTGGCCAAACCGTCCGGGCAGTCGGGGTAGACGTCAGCTTTGAAGAGGAGGAAGAAATCGAGTTGCTTTGGAGCCCCGAGGTAGAGAGTGCCTCAAGCTCAGACGATCTCGCCTTTGTTGTACATAGAGGGAAAACGCAATTTGGTCGATTTGACTTGCAGTTCACAATGCCTGCTTTTGGCAAGAAAAGAGATGGCAGCTTGCAGCCAATACCACCGGGAAAAGGAACGTTATTCTTCGTAAATTTAGATGCAGGTGGATCGGGGAGAGAGCTAGAGGTGTTGCCCGCCTCGACGCCGCTCATCTCGATTAATGGTCTGCCAGCGTCGGACCCGGCGATGAAGGCGCTCATGATCGACGGCCGCGTCCATGTGCCGATCCGCGCGATCGCGGCGTTGACGAAGCAGCCGGTCGTCTGGGACGCGGCGACGAAGAGCGTGCTTATTCGCACGAAGCCGCAGGCGGTCGAGCCTCGTCATGCGGATCAGGTGCGACTGTGGATCGACGGCGAGCTGGCAGGCGCGGCCTACGAGCCGGTGCTGCGGGACAATGTAACCTATGTGCCGATTCGCACGCTCACCGCTGCCTTTAACCTCGAGGTCAAATGGTGGCCAGAGAGCCGCAGCGTCAATATTGTCATTCATGGGGCGTAGACACGGATAGCATGGCAACAGAGGTGGCATCTGTCACATGCTTCCGCATTATGCTGCCTAACGATGCTGACACGTAAAAGCACTCCAAGGCCTCCAAGGTACCTCTTAGTATACTAAGGTCGGTAGATGTGCCTACTTCTCATGACAACTGCTTAGCGATATAATTACCAGTGACTAGACAGCAAGCGAACATGCGCAGGCGATTCATACACTTTAAGAAGGGTGGAATACGTTATGGCAGATCAAAAGCTGAACATCGGTATTATCCTCGGCAGTACCCGTCAGGGAAGAGTAAGCCCGCAGGTAGGAGAATGGGTCAAATCGCTCGCAGATCAACGCGGCGACGCTAACTATGAGATTGTCGACATCGCAGAGTACAAGCTGCCGCTGTTAGGCGAGGGAACGGGCGAAGAAGCCGGCATCGCGGCCTGGAGCGACAAGATCAACAGCCTCGATGGCTTCGTCTTCGTCGTCGCCGAGTACAACCACAGCATCACTGGCGCTCTCAAAAACGCGCTGGATTATCTCCGCGAGCCATGGCATAACAAAGCAGCCGGCATCGTCAGCTATGGCAGCACCGGCGGCGCTCGCGCGGCAGAGCATCTGCGCGGCATCCTCGGCGAGCTGCTTGTCGCCGATGTCCGGGTTCATCCGACGCTGTCGCTTTTCACCGATTTCGAGAATTTCAGCGTGTTCAAGCCGGCAGAGCTGCATCAGACGAATATTACGCTCATGCTGGATCAGGTTTTGGCCTGGAGCGGCGCTTTGAAGACGTTGCGCGCTTAAGCGCTGACTCAACGCTTATCTCGATCACACATACAGCCACACCTACGGATACCCTCCGCGCGAGGGTATCTTTTTTTGTTGCGTGCCGGCACATTTCACTTTTTGGGGCGCCTTGACTATACTTTTGAGGGAAGATAATAATGGTTCGGTCGTCATAGGGCGCTCAAGGTATCAAGGGAATATAAAGTTTCGAAGCGTACGGCTGCGAGCCGTTAGAATAAAGCATGTGAGAGGGAGGCGCTTATGAAAGAGAGAGAGACAGATCAGGCGAAACTGCTGCTCGTCGAGGACGATCGGGATATCGCGCGAGTCGTGTGCGACCATCTGCGCAAGGAAGGCTATGGCGTAGCTTGGGCTTCTACGGGGCGGGAAGGCTGGGAGGACTTCAAGCTGGCCGAATACGACCTGGTGCTGGTCGACTTGATGCTGCCCGAGATCGATGGTTACTCGCTCTGTCGGAGCATCCGGATGGTCTCCGATGTGCCGCTGCTCATCCTTAGCGCCCGGGCCGAGGAGGAGAGCAAGATACGCGGGCTGGAGCTGGGTGCCGACGATTACGTGACCAAGCCGTTTAGTCTGGAGGAGCTCAGTGCCCGGATCGCCTCGCACCTGCGGCGTTATCGGCGGTACCGCCACGAGCAGAGCGGGCTGGAGCCGATCCGGTATGCGCATGGCCTGAGCATCGACTTCAATCGACGCAGCGTCTCCCTCTCGGGTGAGCAGGTGCAGTTGACGCCCAAGGAATGGGAGGTGTTGCAGCTGATGGCGAAGCATCCGTTTGAGATCTTCGCCAAGCGCAACTTGTACGAGCAGCTCTGGCAGCAGACGGACGAACCCGGCAACCACACGGTTACGGTCCACATCCAGGCATTGCGCACCAAGCTGAGGGACAGTACGAGGCAGCCGCGTTTTATCCAGACGGTGTGGGGCGAGGGCTATCGGTTTATCGGAGAGCCGTTATGAAGATCAAGCATTGGCTCGTCGTCAGCTACATCGTCGTCATGGTGTTGCCGCTGCTCGCCCTCTATGCGCTGTACAGCCTGATCTCCTCCTATGACCAGGAGCGCGACCTGCTGGAGCATCTGGAGTTGCTGCAGACGGTGCACGAGATGGCGGGCGTGCTGGAGGACCCCGGGTATTACACCCTGCAATCGCAGGATCGCTACGCGGCGGTCGAGGCGCTCACCAGCTCGTCGCTCGGTATACGGCTGTACCGCTATGACGGCATCCTGCTCTATTCCTCGCTGGATCAGAGCACCGGCCGGCTCACCCGACTCGATGCGACGCAGCTGTATCGGGATGTCAATCGAGTCCAAAAAAACTTGACCACCTACACGGTCAAGCATCCCGTCATGCAGAAGGGCGGCGAACTGGCCGGATTTTATGAGGTTACTCTGCGCAGAGATGTCTGGCTTAGCGGCGTCCAGGAAAGGACAGTCCTGATCGCTGCATCGCTGACAGCCTTCGTGCTGCTACTGTTCGGCGGCGCCTACGCACTGCTGCATCGCAAGCTTAACCTGCCGCTGCTCAAGCTGCAACGTCAGATGGACGCCTTCGCCGAAGGGCGGCGGCTCGTCTCCGAGCGACCGCGAGGCGACGAGATCGGCGAGCTGCAACGACGATTCGAAGCGATGCAAGACAAGATTGAGCAGTCGCAGCAGGCGGTCCGCGAGCAGCAGCAGGAAAAGGAGACGATGCTGGCTGCGCTCTCGCATGACCTGAAGACGCCGCTGGCGGCCATCCAGGCTTATGCCGAGCGTCTGCTCGCTGACGACACGCTGTCTGCCGAGGAGCGGGCCGACTATCGCGCGGTTATCGGCGACAAGCTGCGGCACATGAAGCAGATGATCGACGACTTGTCGCTCTACGCTGCGCTGCAAGCGGATCGATATCGGCTAAATCTGGTCGAGGCGGATGGCGAGGAGCTGTTCGAGATGCTGCTGTCGAGCTATGATGAACCAAGCGTCCGCAAGGGCATCCGGCTGACGGTCGATCAGCGCGTGGACGGGAGCAGCTACGACGTCGACGTCACGCAGATGATGCGCGTCATGGACAATCTCGCAAGCAATGCGATCCGCCACACGCCGAACGGCGGCCAGATCCTGCTGTCGGCCTGCGCTGCTGGTCAGCCTTTGCCTGAGGCGCTCTGGTCCGTATATCGTGCGGAGGTTGAGCAATGGCGCGCTGGCAACACGGTCATCCTCGTCCAGAACGAGGGCGAGGGCATCCCGGAGGCGCTGCAGCAGCCAATCTTCGAGCCCTTCGTGCAAGGCGAGGCTTCGCGGACGATGGGCGGCAGCTCGGGACTTGGTCTTAGCATTGCCAAGCTGTTAGTGGAGCGCCACGGCGGCGCGATCCGACTGTGGTCGGCCGAAAATCGCGGTACGCTAATCGCGTGCCGATTACCCGAACGAAAAGGAGACGATACGTTATGAATCTAAACCAATGGTTGTTAATCCCTGTGACAGCGGTGCTGTTGCTGACGGGATGTACGAATAAGCTGAGTGCGACACCGGAGGAAATCATCGGTCATGTCATGCAGTCGGAGGAGCAAAAGCTGAGCTACATCGGCGAAGGCGAGATGAAGCTCTATATGAATGATGAGATGACAGAGAACATGGCCTTCGAGGAATATGTCCATGCCGATGGCAGACGCGCGATAGTCATGTCCGATCTGAATAAGGACGGTCGCAAATCGTTCACCTGGAACGATGGCAAGCAAGTGATCAGCTACGAGGAAGGCAGCGATAAGGCACACGCTATAGATATGGCTGGCCTGGAAGGGCTGGGCGGTCAGACGCAGCGGGAGCAACTGCTGCACATGCTGGAGCGGTTGAAGGAGACCCACACCTACCAGATCGTCGGCGAGGAGAAGGTCGCGGGCTTCGCTACGCATCATCTGAAGGTAACGGCTAACGATACAGGCTCGTTGTTCGGAGATATGGAGTTCTGGGTCGATCCGAAGAGCTGGTTTGTCGTCAAGGCGATCTCGCAGACTGGCGATGTTCGCTCGGAGACTGTCTATACCAAGCTGGAGATGGAGCCCAAGTTCGATGAGTCGGTCTTCGTCGTCGATCTGCCGGAGCACGTGGTCGTCACGCCGCTCGGCGACGAATTCCCGACCTACACCGGCACACTCGCCGAAGCCGAGGCAGCGCTGGGACGCCCGTTCCTCGTCCTGGAAGGGACCGATGCGGAGAGCGCGATCGCCGAGTGGCATGTCTATGACGGCGCGCTGACGCGGACAGAGGTCTCGATCTCTTATATCGGAGAGGATGGCATCCCGGAGCTGACGCTGACCGTGTTTCCGACGCCGGAGGATGCGAAGCTGGACAACCAGCAGCTCGTACGCGGCCATCAGGCGGAATATATGGACGTCATCCGCAACTTGAGCTGGGATGAGGACGGACTCCGGTACGGTATCCTGATCGATCATCCCGACCTGACGCTGGAGGATGTGCTGGAGCGTACAGAGAGCATGGTGCTCAGCGATACGCTCGCAAACGAGCAGTAAGCATCAGCAGCATTCGGCCGCCAAGCCCGCTATTATCGCGAGCTTGGCGGCTGTTTTTTTGTATTCGCCTGATCTACGCGGCTGTCCATGCTGGCTGTTTCGCCTTGAATCTGCCCCTCTTTGGCGCCACGCCGTCCCGCAGCCGAATTGTCGGCAATTCCCCGTTTTCACTAGGGGTATTCGCCTTCCTGGTATGGTAAACTATACGTACGAATACATATCCATCGAGGGGAGTGGCGTAAAGTGGAAAAGGTGCAGATTACGCCGAGAGGGATCAAACGGACGTTGCAAAAGTTCGACGCCTTGCAGTCGGTAGCAGAGTATGTCTGGAACGGCTTCGATGCCGGCGCCACTCGGGTCGAGCTGTCGATCGGACGCAATGAACTGGGCGGGGCGGAGAGCCTCGTCGTCAAGGATAATGGCTATGGCATTCCGCGATCCGGGCTTGCGCACAAGTTCAAAATATTTTACGAGTCGGAGAAACAGATCGACCCCGGCAGCCGCCCCCGCAAAAGCTCGACGATGCATGGCAAAAACGGCATTGGCCGTCTGACGTTCCATAGCTTCGCCTCGCAGGCGACGTGGAAGACGACGTATAGCGACGGCTTGACGCACATGAACTACACGATCCGCATCGCCTCCGATACACTGGACACGTACGAGGCGACCGAGCCGACGGCAACCGAGGCACAGACCGGGACGGAGGTTATCTTCGAGCATCTGCACCGCGAGCTGGAGCCCGAGGATCTGGCGCATTATCTGTCGCGCGAGTTCGGCTGGTTCCTGGAGCTGCATGCCGCCAGCGGCTTCGAGCTGCTGTTGAATGGCGAACCGCTCGACTATAGTCGGCTGGTCGCCGAGCGAGTGCGGATGGAGCTCGAGCATGAGCCGAGCCGGACGCGGTTCCATGTCACCTTTATTCGCTGGCAGGAGCGGATCAACCAGGAGTATTCGCGGCTCTACTTTCTCGATTCGGCGCGTCAGGAGCGACACAAGCAGCCGACGACGTTCAACAACAAGGGCGATGCCTTCTACCATAGCGTCTATATCCGCAGTAAGCTGTTCGATCACTTCGACTTCATGAGTCAAGACCAGTACGGTCAGCAGGAGCTAAGCTTTGGACTCAGCCGCAAGAGCGAGCCGTATACGTACTTGATGGAGGCGATCAATCAGCTCATCCATGACAAGCGCAAGCCGTTCCTGCGCAGCTCGGCGGATGCGGTCATCGCCGATCTGGCCGAGGCCGGGGCATTCCCGGATGAGACTCAAGAGCCGGAGGCTGCGTCGCGCAAGCCTGAGCTGGAGCAGGTGATCAAGACACTCTACCGCATCGAGCCGCGGATGTTCACCCGGCTCAATCCCGAGCAGAAGCGGGCGCTCGTCCGCATGCTCGATCTGCTCCTCGAGTCGGCGAGTCGGGAGCGGCTGGCCACAGTGCTCGGCGGGATGATGGAGACGAGCGGACCGGAGCGGCGCGAGCTGGAGGAGCTGCTGCTCGTCCCCGGCGCACACAGTTAACCCGACGGAGGTGCCGCTGCGATGGCTTACACACTGTACGAGGAGCAGACGGCCAAACGTCTCAAGCGTTGGGAGCGAGAGCTGCTGAAGCCGCACGGCGTCTTTGAGCGGGCGTCCAAGTCGCTGTCGACGCGGATCAACCGGCTCATCCCCGAGCGGGTGCATGATGCGCTCACCGCCTCGGTGCGCGGCATCGTCAAGACGAGCCTGTTCACCGCGGAGTATATCCCGAAGCAGGAGCCGCTGCGGCGCATCAGCCTGGCCGACCGCGATACGCAAGCCGAGGCGCTCCTCTCGCGCTACAAGAAGATCGCCGCCGCCGAGGGTGCAGGCACCGGTGCAGGAGGCATCCTGCTCGGACTCGTCGACTTCCCGGTGCTGATCGGCATCAAGGTGAAGTTCTTGTTCGAGCTGGCTCATGTGTATGGCTATTCGACGCGCGATTATCGGGAGCGGCTGTTCGTGCTCTATGTGTTCCAGCTCGCATTCTCCTCTCCGGAGAAGCAGCGGCGGCTGCTGGAGGTAATCCGCGAGTGGCCCGCCCGGCGAGAGGCGCTGCCCAAGGGCGAGGCCGGCGCGGACGCGATCGACTGGCGTCAGCTGCAGCAGGAGTACCGGGATACGATCGACTTCCGCAAAATGCTGCAGCTGCTCCCGGGCATCGGCGCCGTCATCGGCGCATGGGCCAACTATGGCCTGCTGGAGGAGCTGGGGCAGGTCGGCATGCACGCCTACCGGATGCGCTGGCTGCAGGATCGGGCGTGAGACAGGGACTAGGCCATGGAGCGCATGAACCTGGTCGGGTGCCAGGCTGTCGGCGGTCCGTGATCGACTTGAAATGAGCCTAAGCCTATGTTAAGATACCATTAACTTAAAGGAAACGGAGTGGAAGCGGATGTCAAACCTTTCTTGCTAAGACAGCTACTTAACAGAGCATGGCTCTGTTTTGTTATGCCGCAAGCAGGAAAGGTACGTCTTCTTCCTACCGTAACCGTCAGTTTTGCATTGATAGCTCTGTGTCTGCGTCGATTGCCGCATGTCGGCATCTCGACTGAGGATGTGTAGCTGTCGTCTCTGCATTGCTGTGTCCGGATAGAGCTGTAGGAAGGTATTTGCCTTCTTGCGGCTCTTTTTATTTCGGAACAGGAGGCGGTAGGTATGGCTTTAATCCAGGTGAACAACTTAACCTTTGCTTATGACGGCAGCTACGATCTGATCTTCGAGGACGCGAGCTTTCAGCTCGACACGGACTGGAAGCTCGGGTTCGTCGGCCGCAACGGGCGCGGCAAAACGACGTTCCTGAAGCTGCTGCTCGGCGAGTTGGAATATAGCGGCACGATCAGTGCCGACGCGGGGTTCGATTATTTCCCTTATCCGATCCCGCATCCCGAATACTTGACCATCGACGTCGCGCTGGATCGCGTCCCCGAGGCGCAGCAGTGGCAGCTCGAGCGGGAGCTATCGCTGCTGCAGGTCGCGGACGATGTCCTCTACCGGCCGTTTGAGACACTCTCGAGCGGCGAGCAGACCAAGGTGATGCTGGCGGCGCTGTTCCTGCAGGAGCATCGATTCCTGCTGATCGACGAGCCGACCAACCATCTCGATCTGCACGCTCGACGACTCGTCAGCGATTATTTGAGGAGCAAGCGCGGCTTTATCCTCGTCTCGCACGACCGCGCCTTCCTGGACAACTGCGTCGATCATGTGTTATCGATCAATCGCGCGTCGATTGACGTGCAACGGGGTAATTTCTCCTCATGGTGGGACAACAAGCAGCGACAGGATCAGTACGAGCTGACTGAAAACGAGCGGCTCCGCAAGGACGTCAAGCGGCTGTCGGAGGCGGCGAAGCGGACCAATCAATGGTCGCATGAGGTCGAGAAGACCAAAAACGGCACTCGCAACTCCGGCATAAAGGTCGATAAGGGCTATGTCGGCCATAAGGCGGCCAAAATGATGAAGCGCTCCAAGTCAATCGAGCGACGCCAGCAGACAGCGCTGGAGGAGAAGTCGTCGCTGCTCAAAAATCTTGAGACCGCCGACAGTCTGAAGCTGACGCAGCTCGTCTATCACAAGCCGCAGCTGCTCGAGCTGCTGGACGTCTCGATCCGTTACGGCGATCGAGTCGTCTGCGAGGACATCCGCTTCGATATCCAGCAGGGCGATCGCATCGCGCTCACGGGGCCGAACGGCTCGGGCAAGTCGAGTCTGCTGAAGCTGCTCCTCGGCGAACCAATCAACCATAGCGGCACAGTGAATATCGGCAGTCGGCTGCGCATCTCGTATGTGCCGCAAGATACGTCGCATCTGGCAGGAGATTTGACGGACTATGCGCGTAGTCTCGGCATCGACGAGAGTCTGTTCAAGGCGATTTTGCGCAAGCTGGATTTTGCCCGCGTCCAGTTCGAAAAGGATATGCGCCAGCTAAGCGCAGGGCAGAAGAAAAAAGTGCTGATCGCCGGCAGTCTGTGCGAGCAAGCGCATCTGCATCTGTGGGATGAGCCGCTCAACTATATCGACGTCATCTCCCGCATGCAGATCGAGGAGCTGCTGCTCGAGCACCAGCCGACGCTGCTGTTCGTAGAGCATGACGCGACGTTCTGCGAGCATATCGCGACCCGGACCGTCTCTCTCGGCAGTGTGGCGCGCGCGGACGGGGCGAGCGGATAGGTCAGATGCGCCTGCATATTGCTATGCTTGGCCTGGGGGAATATGGTAACCTAGCAGGAGGACAGACGAGTCCAGAGAAGACAGAGGAGGAGGAGGAGGAGACGATGGAGGAGCCTAAGGTGGAGCGGAGGCGCTTCGAGCTGCAAGTCGAACCAAACGTCCTCATTAGAGGAGATGTGTACGCGTCCGAAAGTGATGCTGGTACGCCCGCAGGTGCGAGCGAGCCGCTTCCCGTCATCATTCTAGTCCACGGTTTTAAGGGCTTCAAGGATTGGGGATTTTTCCCTTATACCGCGAAGCGTTTTGCGGCGTTGGGTTATGTCGCGGTGACCTTCAACTTCTCGCATAACGGGGTGGCAGCGCGGGATTTTGACGAGCTCCAGCGATTCGGTCGCAACACATACTCCCGCGAACAAGCGGACCTGGCATCGGTCGTTGATGCAGTTGCAGCCGGACGTCTGCCGTTGAGCGAGCGGATGGTACGCGAGGAGCTGCTGCTCGTGGGACATAGTCGGGGCGGCGGCAACAGCGTCATCTTCGCAGCGGACCACCCGGATCGACTGCGCGGTGTCGTCGCCTGGAACGGGATCGGCCATGCCGATCTGTTCGGACCTGCATTCCGGGAGCAGGTGCTGCGCGAGGGCGTCGGATATGTGGCCAATGCGCGCACCAAGCAGGAGATGCCGATCGAAGCGGTGTTCTATGAGGATCTGGACCGGCATCGGGAGCGCTTCGATATTCCTGCCCGGGCAGCGGAGGCGGCGACGCCGATGCTCTTCATCCAGGGCAAGGGCGACGCCCAGCGTCTGCGCGACGGCTTCGAAGCGCTGCGCGCGGCGGCCCCACAGCAACGCTTCCTGGAGCTGGAGGGAGCGGATCACACCTTCGGCGCCAGACACCCCTTTACGGAGACGACGGATGCGCTGGAGCAGGCGATTGCGGCGACAGATGCGTTCTTCCGGGAAATTGTCGGCCAGCGCTAACGGATGGAGCGGCAGGATTAGTCACCGAGGACTTCCTCGGTTTCGGTACCAAAATCTATGAAGGGCTGTGGTGTACATGAAGGTGCTAGTAGCGGGGGCGAACGGCCAGATCGGCCGTCTGCTCATCGAGATGCTGAAAACCGGCGGGAAGCATACGCCGATCGCGATGGTGCGCAAGCCGGAGCAGGCCGAGCGATATCGGGCGTCGGGCGTCGAGAGTATCATCGCCGATCTCGAAGCTAGCGTGGATGAGCTGGCTGCTGCGGTTCGCGGCTGCGACGCGCTCGTCTTCACGGCAGGCTCCGGGGCCAAGACCGGCTACGACAAGACGTTGCTCATCGATCTCGACGGCGCTGTGAAGCTGATCGAGGCGGCCGAGCAAGCCGATGTGCGGCGCTTCGTCATGGTGAGCGCGCTTGGAGCCGAGCAGCGCGAGCGCTGGCATGAGTCGATCCGGCCTTACTACGTCGCCAAGCATTATGCCGACCGATTGCTGACCGCCAGCAAGCTGGACTACACGATCCTGCGCCCCGGCGGCCTGACCGATGAGCCGGGCACGGGGATGATCAGCATCGAGCCAGCGACGGCTGGAGGCACGATCCCGCGCGAGGATGTGGCAGGCGTGATCGCCGCCGTCCTCGAAGCGCCTGCGACCTATCGGCAGGCATACGACCTGCTCTCGGGCAAGCAGTCGATCGGCGATGCGATCGCAGCGATCTGACGAGGGAAAGGAGCGAGCCAGCTGAGCAATCCATCCCGAACGACGCTTAATGAAACAACCCGACAATCGGTCCTCGAGTCGGTTGCCCCGGGGGGCGACGATCATAGGCGAGCGCTCGCTCAAGGGCGGCGTCTCGTCGATCATCACAGAGGTTACATTGATAGAAGGAGAACGCATCGACTTGGCTATTCTGCGCCAGGTGGAGGTTAAGGAGCCCAAGGTGTATTGCGGCTGGACTGACCTGGGCGTCACCGTCGCGACTCCAGCGCATGATCGATCTCTCGACGCATATAAGCAGCAAACTCCGTAAGCTGGGCGGGATCAGCCTTCTCCTCGGGACTGGCGCCTGTATAGGCATCTACGTACATCTGCACCATCGGGCGATAGTTGGCGGGCAGCATCGTCAGCGCCCACTCGCCGCCTTCTTTTTTGGAGGCGAACGCGCCTTCCCTTATATAATAAAGGACGCGGCATAGATTCAGCACGGTGTATAACGAATTCGATAGGATCGCGGAGTCGGCATCCTCGATGTCGTGGAGGATCGATGCGAGATACGCCCGCTCATCCGGCGCAGGGTAGCGTTCGGCCAGAGGCTTGCCGTACAATGGCAGGCCTCTGACATAGGCCATCGTCACCTGCGACGCTAGATCGGGGTCCTCGTAACGAACGATACGGTAGTCGGGATTGGAGCGATACCGTTCGAGGTGATAGTCCGAGAAGTGATATTCGCACGGCGTCGGGTGGACGAGACGGAAAAGGTGCTCTTCAAGCATCACGCTGCATTCGATGCCTGGCGTCATCGTGTCGCGCAACCCCAGCAGTCGCTGCGTCAAGGAGGTTATATCGTGATCCTTCAAACGCTCCTTGACGACGATCAGCAGATCGATATCGCTGCGTGCAGGATTGAAGCAGTCCATCGCTACCGAGCCGTATACATATAGGCCAAGCATGTTGTCCTGCAAGGTCTCCTCGAATAGTTGCTGAATCGATGTTAAGTGGGTGTTCATGTTCTGCCTCCTATCAGGCTACCCTCAAATAAAGCCCGCGGTCACGGCATTTTGAGGGTGACCTGTTCTTTAGGCTAAGTTTAAATGCATGACGGGCGTGATGCTAGGCAAAGAACAATTATAACCCTAGGGCGTGTTTGCACACCCGCTCAGGGGCATCTTAGACCGCCTTTCCGCCCCCTGCGGCGTCACTTTTGCTTGCCGTACCCCCGGTACGCCTTCACAAAAGTTCCTTGCATGGAACGAAAATTCAGCCCAATCTGCTACCCTCCGAGTATGCAAACACGCCCTAGTTTTCGTTAGGTTTTTCAGTCATTTTTGTTCTCAAATTTCAAAACATACATGCTCGATTCGAGGTTGTAAATGCCGAGCATATCTGGGGTGATAGGAAATGAATCCATGTTGTCCACGATATCCTTACGTTCACCAGATGCCAAAAGCACCCCCCAATTTGGATGAGACTTTCCATCGGCAGAGAGATTACTATCGCTCATATCGGCGGATATTACGGTAACCGTTGCGCTGGTATAGCAGACAAAAACACTGTATTCTAGTGAATTGCCTCCATCATCGTTCATGCTTTCGGTTCGAACTTCGTAGACGTTTGTTACCTCAAGTTTGAGTCCATCATAACTAAATGTTTTCGTTTCTCCGTTTTGTGTTGGATCCATAGATTCAGCAGGCACATTGTTGGTTTTACAGCCGATTAGCAACATCAAGATCGAAATTGTCATGAGGATTACCATAGTGTGTTTCATTGGAATGGTGTTATTCATTATTCATTCTCCTTCCCAAACGATGGTTTCAGGTTCTTGCCAGCATCATTTTTCCTTCAGACTAATTAGACGTAAACACTTGGATAATATTTCATTTAATGAAAATTTAATACAAAAGAAACAAACCCGCGTGACACACGCGGGCTTTTGCGTCATACCTGTTTGCGGTAGACGATCTTTTTGATGCTGTCCAGGGACAGGAAAAAGGCTTCGGCCAGCTTTTCAACATCCTTGCCTTGTTGAAATTGCTGACGAATCTGTTCGTTCCGTTCCTTCAAATAAGCCCGTTGCCCGGACATCTCGCCCCACTTTTTTTTGCGTTGCTTGGGGGAGGGGATGTAAAGGGTGGTGCCTTGGACATATTTTTGTACCTCGAGCAGCAGCTCTTCCGGCAGGATATCGTTTGCGGATACATATTTCATAGACTTCGCTCCTTCACCTGAATTCGATGAACAGGATGCAAAGTCTGCATAAATGAACGTTGAACGCTTCTCGTCCAGGCTCAGCGGTTAGGAAAGCCGCTCCATACAAAGAACCACTGTATTCATTCTACAGACTTTGCATGGAGCGAAGCTCACGACTTGCAAGGTTATAATGATGCCACATGTCCTTTTGCCCTCCCTCTAAATTAATTTCGTTGTCCAAAATGTAGCACAGGATGGACGTTGCTGTAAACCGTCAGACAGGCAACAGCCCCGCTCCAAGGCGGGGCTGTTGCAGATGAGCGTAGGGAGAACCGGACATCAAGCTCAGGCCAGATGTCGCTGTTCATCCGGCCGCCGTAGCTGGATCAGGATCGTCAGGCTGACCAGCGTGACGAAGATGGTCGCGCCCATATCCGAGAGGATGGCGATCCAGAGTGTAAGCCAGCCGGGGATCGTCAGCAGCAACGCGATCAGCTTCAGTCCGAGCGAGACGCCGATGTTGAAGCGGATGATCCGATTGACTCGACGGGCGATCGATACCGCCTCGGGCAGCTTGCCGAGATGGTCCTGCATGAGCACGATGTCTGCTGTCTCGATCGCGCTGTCGGTGCCCTTGCCCATCGCGATGCCGAGCTGCGCCGATGCGAGAGCCGGGGCGTCATTGATGCCGTCGCCGATCATGGCGACGCGGCCGCTGGCAGCCAGCTCCTTGATCCGGGTCACCTTGTCCTCAGGCAGCAGATTGCCATAGTAGTCGGTGACACCGACCGCGCCTGCAACCTTCTCGGCGGTGCGACGATGGTCGCCAGTCAGCATGACCGTGCGTCGGATGCCCAGCTTGTGCAGGGCTGCGATGACGCCGCGGCTCTCCGGCCGGATCTCGTCGGCGATGCCGAACATGCCGAGTATGCGATGCTCATCCGCCAGCAGCACGAGCGTCAAGCCTTCCTGCTTGAAGCTCTCGATCGCGCTCCGCACCTCAGTCGGGATGTCGATGTGGGCGATGCTCTCCTCGTTGCCGAGCCAGTAGGTCTCGCCGTCGACGCGGGCCCGGATGCCGCGACCTCCCAGCGTCTCCAGTTCCTCCGGAGCGAACAGCTTCGTCTGACGGGCAGATACCTCGCGCATGATCGCCCTGGCGAGCGGATGCGAGGATGATTGCTCGATCGATCCGGCGATCGTCAGGAAGCGGGCGTCGTCATAGCTCTCGGTACGTGCGACATGCGGCTCGCCCTTGGTCAGCGTGCCGGTCTTGTCGAATGCGAGCGTATCGATCTTGCCGAGCTGCTCCAGGAAGACGCCGCCCTTGACGAGCACGCCGTTGCGCGCGTTGCGGGTAATCCCGGAGACGATCGCGATTGGCGAGGAGAGGATAAGGGCGCACGGGCAACCGACAATGAGGACGGACAACCCTTGGTACAGCCAAGTCTGCCAGTCCCCGTCGAATAGGAGAGGAGGGGCCAGAGTGACCAGCAGGGCTACAAGCATGATGAGCGGCGTGTAGTATCTGGCAAAGCGGTTGATGAACAGCTCGGTCGGCGTCTTGGTCTCCTGCGCCTCCTGTACAAGATGCAGAATCTTGGCCAGCGAAGAGTCCTCATACGCCTTTGTGATCCGTACGAACAGCAGACCTTCATTGTTGATCGCGCCGCCGTAGACGCTCTCGCCTGCCGACTTCTCGACGGGCAGCGACTCGCCGGTGATGGCAGCCTCATTAACCGAGCTCTTGCCGTCCTCGACTACACCGTCGGAGGGGATCTTCTCGCCGGGCTTGATCTTCACCAGATCGCCTGCCTGCAGAGAGGCGATCGGCACGACCGATTCGCGGCCATCCTCGACGCGGATCGCTTCCTTGGGAGCGACCTGCAGCAGCGACTCCATCGAACGGCGGGCGCGCTCCATGCCGTAGCCCTCGAGCAGCTCATTCAGTCCGAACAGGATGGCGACGAGCGTCGCTTCCTTCCACTCGCCGATCGCCACCGCGCCGATCAGGGCGATCGTCATCAGCGTATCGATAGTGAACTTGAAGCGGGCCAGGTTCTTCAGCCCGCGCCAGAACGTCGTATAGCCGCTAATCGCGGTCGCTGCGAGATAGAGCGGGATGACGGCCCAGCGCTCGAGCGTCCCGTCGAGCAACAAGGCGGCAACGTAGATGACCGAGGAGGCGACGAGCAGCCACAGCATGCGGTTGTTGCCGCCTTCTTCATGGCTGTGGTCATGCCCGTGCCCATCGTCATCATCATGTGTATGGGCATGCGCGCGTCCGCCTTTATCATGCGTATGAGCGTGTCCGTGTGAGTGCCCATCATGCGCACGGGCGTGCGAGTGTCCGGCGTTCCCGTGCGCGTGTCCATGAGTATGTCCGGCGTTCCCATGCGAGTGTCCGCCGTCCTCGTTGCCAGGAGCGTGGTTATGATCGTCAGTGTGGCTATGGCCATGACCTGTGCCAGATGCAGCATGTCCATGTTCGCTGGCTGCTGCGGACTCGTCGAGCGAGAGGGTGGCTGCGATGTAGGCGCCATCCGACTTCAGGATGCGTTTCACTTCTTTCATCGACACTTGGGGATTGACCGTGAGTCGGCCAGAGTTGTAGCTCAGTCGTGTATCGTCGCCATGCTCCAGCTCTTTGATCTCGTCCTCGATGCGTTGGGCGCAGCCGGCGCAGGAGAGGCCCTTGATGCGATACTGGTTCACCCGAGTCACCTTCTTTCGATTAATACATGAACATTTGCTCATATGATATACCCATCTGCAAAACTTGTCAAATTCTATCTTGCCCCGGCAGCCCGTAGGCTATAAAGCGTCCAAGCCAAGACGGAGAAGCGGACTGCTTCCTGGCACAGCATATGCGAATGCGTGAACGAATGTTCATGTGTTGGAATGTTCGAAATATCGTCGTAGTTCATCTCTCTTAAAATCTGCTATAATAAAACGCGTTGCTTACCCAAGAAGGAGTGAGATCAGGAAATGAAACGAACCTATCGTATGTTTGCGCTCTTCGCGGTAACGATCCTACTGGGCGGACTGTTCGGGCTCGGTATGGCGCAAGCGCATACGACACTGTCGTCGGCCACGCCGGAGCCGGATTCGACGGTGACGGAGGAGCTCACGGCCATCGAGCTGAAGTTCAACACGGATGTTGAGCCATTGAGCACGTTTAAGCTGCTGCTGAACGGCGAGGAGCAGCCGATCGGACCAATCGAGGTCGACGGCCAATATTTGCGCAGCGGGCTCAGCGATCCGCTGCCGAACGGAGACTACACCGTGGCCTGGAAGATCGTCGGCGAGGACGGCCATCCGATCGAGAGCCAATATAGCTTTACACTGAATGCTCCAGTACAAGCGCCGGCTGAGGAGCCTGTCCGGGAAGAAGCGCCTGCGGCAGAGCAGGCCCCGGATACGACGACGGCAGAGCAGACTCCGGAAACGAAGGAGGAGGCGGTCCCTGGGAACCATGACACGGAGCCGTCTCAAGACGCTGCCCCTGCGAACAATGAGACACAGCCGTCCCAAGGTGCAGAGGCAGACAAGGAAAAAGAGTCCTCGGGCAGTAACCCTGCGGTATGGATTGGACTCGGCGCCGCACTCATCGGCATCATCGCGGGCACTCTCTCCGTCGTCAGAGCCAAACGCAACGGAGGCAACGGGAGGAAACAATAGATGTGGTACTGGATTGCAGAGCCGTTCCTCTACACCTGTCTAGCCATCGTGGCCGGGTACGTTCTGCTCGGCGTCGTGCCCGAGCGGGATCGGCCGATCGACCGTTTGCCCGTTCGTCTGATTGCGGGAGCGTCGCTGGGCATTGGTTTTTTCGCATTGTTTCCGGTACTGCGGATTGTCGGCTTTTTCGCCGAGGATGTTGGGTACTGGGAGACGTTCAGACAAGTATTGAGCGGCTTCACGGAGGGCAAGGCGTATCTGATTACCGTCGTCCTGTCGCTGCTGCTCACCATCTTGATCCTGCGCAATGAAAAGAAGCCTGGTCCGGGACTGCGGCAGTTCATCCTGCTGCTCGTCTTTACCCTCATCACCGTCCAGGGCTGGTCAAGCCACGTCGCATCGCTGTATGGGACATGGGGAATCCTCGCGCAGACGCTGCATCTGATCGGGATCGCGCTCTGGGCGGGTCCGCTGCTGCTGGCCGGCTGGGCTGGGGCGACGGGGACGGACCGATGGCTGCGCTTCGTCCAGTGGTATCACCCGCTTGCGGCTGCCTGCATGGCAATCATCCTCGCCTCGGGCTTCGTGTTGATGTTCGGCGTCGCCCCGGAGTACGTGAACGCCTGGCAGATCCCTTACGGTCAAGCATTGCTGATCAAGCATGTGCTCATCCTCCCGTTAGCGTTCATGGCCATCGTCAATGGCTTCTGGGTGAAGCGCCGCCTCCAGACGGATGCTGCGTTCCGGCCGCGGATCTGGGCGCGCGTCGAGGGTATCGTCGTGCTGCTCATCTTCACTGTGACCGGCTTCATGAACCAGCAAGCCGCGCCTCACGACGTCTCCGATACGCTGCAATCGACACCGGCATCGAGTCTGTACCTGTGGTTTAGCGGCGGTTCGATGGATAGAGAGGCTCAGTTGGCCGTGACGCCTGGTCTCTTGTCTATTGTGGTCTGGGCGGCTGCCGCGCTGCTGGTCTGGACCGCCGTCCTGTCCGTCAAGCGCAAGCAGGCGGTCAGCGCGCTCCTCTGGTCGCTGCTGGCTGCCGCATTGCTCTATTACGGTTTCATGCTTAGCGTCGTATGAGGTTGACGCGGCGCTGCCTTAAGTGTAATCTTTCTGATATAATAGGAAGACGAACTATGAAGGTGGTGTGAGCGATGAACAAGGCGATCGATGAACAGTGCGAGGCCGCTTGCTCGGGTACGGAAGCGAACCTGGAGGCGCTGCGCGAGCAGCGTCTAGAGGAGCAAACGGCGACGGAGCTGGCCGATCTGTTCAAGGCGCTGGGCGATCCGACGCGAGTCAAGATGATCCATGCGCTGCTGGATCGCGAGCTGTGCGTGCACGATCTGTGCGAGGTGCTGGGCATGGCGCAATCCGCCGTGTCGCACCAGCTCCGCTATCTGCGCAACGTCAGGATCGTCAAGCGGCGCAAGGACGGCAAGACGGTCTATTACTCGCTCGACGACGAGCATGTCAAACAGATCTTCCTGCAGACGATGAGCCATTTGCTCCATGGATAATCGGTTTTAGCTCCTGCCTGCGGGCAGGAGTCTTTTTATGGGCTCGATAGTAGCAATAGTAGCATGAATTCATGCTCATATGTTAATGTAAAGGGTAGGAAGTACGAAGCTTTGTGAACATTTGGAAGGAGTGCATTATGAGTCGCACCAATACGCCCCCAAAATCCCGTGCATTAGTCATCATCACGGCGCTCGCCGTCATCATTGCAGTCGCCTGGTTCGTGATCGCCCAGTCCAATAGCAACAACGGCGCCGACTTCGTGAGAGCCGAGGAAGCCCCCTCAATCGAAGGACAGCCGGTCTATGGCGATCCCAGTGCCCAGGTAACGATCGTCGAATTCGGCGATTACAAGTGTCCTTCCTGCAAGGCGTGGGGCGAGAGCGTATGGCCCAAGCTGCTCGAGGACTATATCGAGAGCGGACAAGCCAACTTCTCGTATGTCAATGTGTTGTTCCACGGCGAGGAGTCGCTGCTCGGCGCTCTGGCGAGCGAGTCGGTCTGGCAGTCGAACCCGGAGCAGTTCTGGGCCTTCCACAAAAAGCTGTTCGACGAGCAGCCGGGAGCCGATCACGACAGCGAATGGATCACCGAGGCGAAGCTGCTGGAGGTGGCGGAGGCGACGGTGCCTGGCATCGATCCCAACCAATTAGCCGGTGACCTGAGCTCGACGGAGATGATCGCTCGCGTGGAGACCGATATGACGTTGGTGGACAGCTTCGATATCCGCCTGACGCCAACGGTGATGATCAATAACATTATTATCAGCAGCCCTTTTGACTACGAAGCGATCAAGACAGCCATCGAGCATGAGCTGAAGCAGTAGGAGGCAGGAGCATGAGAGCATACAATCTCTATCTAGCCTGGCTCGTCGCGCTGGTGGCGATGCTCGGCAGTCTATACTTCAGCGAGGTGCGCGGGTATATTCCTTGCGAGCTCTGTTGGTATCAGCGAATCCTGATGTACCCGCTGGCGCTCGTGCTGGGCATCGCCGCTTACAGCGACGATATCCGGCAGCGCCGTTACGTATTGCCGCTCTCGATCCTCGGCATGCTCGTATCCGTCTACCACTATCTGCATCAGAAGGTGCCGGGGCTGGCCGAGATCAAGCCCTGCGCGCAGGGCGTGCCGTGCAACACCCAGTACATCAACTGGCTGGGCTTCATTACAATTCCGTTCCTGGCGTTCGTAGCGTTCACGCTTATTACGGGATTGCTGCTGTTGCGTCGCAGATAGGGAGAGGGGAACAATTTTGCTGCTTAGAAGCTCAAAAGAGCTGGCATCCGTCGATTTTCATCGGCTAAGTGTCGCAAATGACCTTTAGAATTGGAGATCAGCCGATTCTGCCCGCTAAGCATCATATCTGACCGTTAGCGTAAGAAGGGCCGTCCGTTAAGGGAGGGCTCTTCTTTTGCTCTTCTGGGGATCACCCTAGCTATTGTCGCAACGCAAAGAAAAAGCTGGCTTTTTTGATGGGCACCGATTAGTATTCGAATAGGTGACCAATATTTCTATTCCAAATTGCCCGCATGCCTTCGCAAGCAGCAAAAATAACTTGGCTTGATCATCATCTGGCAGCTTCCGTCTGCGATTGACCGCTGCTTAACACGTACAGGAGGCATCATGTTTATCGTTGCGTCGCTTTTATTTATCGTCACCCTCGCTATCGTCATCTGGCAGCCCAAGGGGTTGAGCATCGGCTGGCCGGCCGCCGGCGGAGCGCTACTCGCGCTTGCGCTGGGGGTCGTCAGCTTCCAGGATGTGCAGGACGTCACCCTGATGGTCTGGAATGCCACCCTGACGTTCGTGGCGATTATTCTGATCTCGCTGATCCTCGACGAGATCGGCTTTTTTGAGTGGGCTGCGCTGCATATGGCCCGGCTGGCGCGCGGCAGCGGACGGCTCATGTTCGTCTATATCATCCTGCTCGGAGCTGTCGTCTCGGCGTTGTTCGCCAACGACGGGGCAGCGCTTATCCTGACGCCGATCGTACTGTCGATGGTGCGGGCGCTGCGGTTCGATATGCGAATGATCTTGCCGTTTGTCGTCGCCTGCGGCTTTATCGCCGATACGGCGTCGCTGCCGCTCGTCGTCAGCAATCTCGTCAATATCGTCTCCGCCGACTACTTCGGCATCGGCTTCCTGGAGTATGCCGGACGGATGGCGATTCCCAATGTATTCTCGATTCTGGCCAGCCTGGGCGTGCTCTACCTGCTGTTCCGCCGCAGCATCCCGGACGCCTACGATACGAGCGATCTTGAGCATCCGGCAGAAGCGATCAAGGATCGGCGGCTGTTCCGCCTCTCGTGGTACATCCTTGGCATCCTGCTCGTCGCGTACCTTGTGAGCGAGTTCGCGGGCATCCCGGTATCGATGGTCGCTATGCTGGTCGCGCTGCTGTTCATCGTCGCAGCCAAGGGCAGTCCTGCGGTCAACACGAGAGCGATCATGCGAGAGGCGCCATGGACGATCGTCGTCTTCTCCATCGGCATGTATGTCGTCGTCTACGGACTGCGCAACGTCGGACTGACCGATCAGCTCACCGGACTGCTCGATTGGCTGGCAGATCAGGGACTCTATGTCGCCACGATGGGGATGGGCTTCGTAGCTGCGATCCTCTCCTCCGTGATGAATAATCTGCCGACTGTCATGATAGGCGCATTAGCGATCCAGGGCAGCGGGACGGAGGGCGCGATTCGCGAGGCGCTGATCTATGCTAATGTCATCGGCTCGGATCTCGGGCCGAAGATTACGCCGATCGGCTCGCTGGCGACGCTGCTCTGGCTGCATGTGCTGGCGCGCAAGGGCGTCAAGATTACCTGGGGCTACTACTTCAAGGTCGGCTTGCTGTTGACCATACCGACCTTGGCGGTCACCCTGAGCAGTCTGTGGCTGTGGCTGCTGATTATACATTCCTGACAGAGTTTGTTTTGTCGCAGAGGTACGCTGGTCGAGAGTCGAGTACCGACGTCCGCGGAGGGAGCGCCATGCCTTCGCGGACGTTTTGGCGTGCGCGATAGCGCATTTGTGCAAAGGACAGTATCCAAAAGTGCATTGTGGGGAAAATAGTAGCTTGATATAATGCTAGCGAACGGTATGAGAATGATTATCAGTATCTATCAAACCGACGACACTATATGAATCAGGGGTGGACATCATCATGGCAACACGCAAACAGACGATGCTCGTCGCCGGCGCGCTGGCGCTGACGGTGCTGGCGAGCGCATGCGGCAATGGAGAAAAAGGGGCGGAGCCCGCAGCGCCAAAAACCAACGCCGAACAAGCGGCACAGACGGGAACCGAGACAACGAATCAGGGAAATGAAGCTGCATCCGAATACAAGACGATGGAGGATGAGTTCGGCGAGGTGAAGGTACCGGTCAATCCGCAGCGCATCGTGGGGTTATACCTCGAAGATTACCTGACGATGCTGGATGTCGACCCGGCTGTCCAGTGGTACCATCCGAGCTGGGGCAAGCAAGACTACCTGGCGCTTGACGCGCCCGAGTTCGACGCGACCAGCACGCCGGAGGCATGGCTGGAGCTGGCCCCGGATCTGATCCTTGCCGACGGCGCCTATGACGCGGAGAAATATGACACGCTCTCCAAGGTCGCCCCGATCTACCGGCTGCATGAGGAAAATCTGCTGGACCCCGAAGCGATCCTGAAGGAAATCGCCGACGTGCTCGGCATCCCGGACAAGGCGACGGAAGCGATCGAGACGTACAACAATACGATGGAGGAGACGAAGGAGAAGCTGCAAAGCGCGGTAGGCGATGAGACCGTGGCTGTCGTCCGGCTTAATGTAGGGGAGAAAACGCTGGCGCTGTTCGGCATCACCAATCGTTACATCGGCAATATCTACCATCAGATGGGACTGACGCCGCACCCGTGGGCGCGGGATATGGAGGAATATCACGAGGTGCTGTCCGAGGAGTCGATCGGCGACCTCGACGCCGACCATATTATCCTGTTCGTGTCCAACGGAGCCTGGGATGACCCGGCCAATCAGGAGTCAGTAGCCTCGCTCGAGAGCAACCCGATCTGGCAATCGCTGCCGGCGGTCAAGAACGGCAACGTGTATGTTATGGACCGCACGCATTGGCAATCCGGCGGAATGAAAGCCAATCTGATGAAGGCCGAGGATCTGCTAAAGGTCATGGCTCCTTAGGCAAATAGCGGCAGAGCTTGTCGCAGCAAACACAATCGATTACACTAGATGAATGAGAACGATTATCGTTGTGATCGGTTGGGGGTAGCATCCATGCGCGAAAGTATCGAGGAAGGACAACAAACAGCCCGATGGCAGTCGCTAAGCTGGTGGGGGATGACGGAGCTGCGACGCTGCGAGCTGCAGCCGGGCGAGCGATGCCAGTCGGTGGCGGTAGACAACAAGCGTGGCTATGAGCTGCTTGCGGTCTGCACAGGAGACGTGCAGTTGCAGGCCGCGACGCTATCGCTCGCCAAGCAGGAGCAATTGCAGTCACAGGCCGGGACACTCTCGCTGAGCGAGCTGGAGCTTACGGTCATCGCTTCCCCAGAGGAGTGGCGGCTTGAGGCGGGAGCCGCGGGAGCGACATGCTATCGGCTGCGCTTCATCCCGCTAATGGCACAGGGTGCTGAGGTGGCTAGTAACGAGACGGCTAATATCGAGATGGATGAAGACAGCGCGTTGCCTGGCTTCCTCCGCGAGCTCAGTTGCGCCATCCGCAGCAGCCAAGCACTGGCGCTGTTGAGCGAGTTGGAGCGGCTACGACTGTTGCCGGACTGGCGGTCCGCTTTGCAGGCGCAGCAGCATTTCTATGAGTTGCTGGAGCTAGTGGTCGCGCTAGGAGCCTCTGATCCGTCGGAGGGCGCCGACACGGCCCATCCTGCACAACGACTGCAGGCCGCGATCGACTATGCGCAACAGCATTATGATCGCGCGCCCTCGGTCGATGAGCTGGCCGCGTTAGCCGGGCTCGGGCGCAGCCACTTTACGCGGCTGTTCAAGGCGCAGACAGGCCAATCGCCGCTCGAATATATGAACGGGCTGCGCATCGAGCGCGCCAAGTCGCTCCTCTCGCAAGGGGATGAGCCGCTGGCGGCGGTCGCCGAGCAGAGCGGATTCAGCAGCGAGTATTATCTCGGGCGGCGCTTCAAGCAGCTCGTCGGCGTATCCCCCGGACAGTATCGGCGCAACACGACAGATCCGAGCCGCGTGTTCGCACCCTTCCTGGAGGACTATCTGGTCGCGCTTGGCCTCAGACCTTGCGCACAGATCGCCCATTCCAGGTGGGGGCGACAGGATTATCTGGGCTTGCAGGACATCGCAGAGTATACGCTCGACGAAGCACAGGAGCATCAGATGGAGAAACTGCAGCCCAGCTTTGTGCTGCTGGACGACGGCGCGCCGCGATGGGGGCTCGATGCCTGGACGCGACAGTCGCCTACGCTGCAGCTGCCGCAGCAGGGAGAGGCGTGGCGCTCGATCCTGCTGGCGATTGCCGACCAGTTCGGCAAGACCGTACAGGCCGAGCAGCTTATCGAGCATTATGAGACCAAGGCGCAGCGCGCGCGTCTCCTCCTCGAGCCGCGCCTCGACGGCCGGACGGTCGCCCTGCTGCGCATCTCTGCGCAGCGGCTCGTGCTGTACGGCGGCTCGGCTCATGGCTATGTCGGCCCGGTCCTTTACGGCGATCTAGGCTTGCAGCCGCATCCGATGATCGAGCGTCTCGCAGCCGCTGAGCGTCGGATCGATCTGACGCTCGATCAGCTGGCAGCGCTTGATGCCGATGTGCTGTTCATTACCTTCGACAAGGATGAGGGAGAGGGAAGAGAGCTGCTGTCCTCCCCTCTATGGCGCAGTCTGCCGGCTGTGCGCCGAGGCGCAGTGTATGAGGTGGACTTTTTCAGCTGGATGAACTACGGCGTGCTCGCCAATCATCGCAAGATCGACGATGTGCTGCGATTTTTGGCGTAAGAGCGTACAGGCTGCGGATATCGAATGACCCGTTGAAAAGACGGGTCTTTTTATTTTATAAATCCGTGTTATAATAGTAATCGTTACGAATAAATATCGAAAGGGGCAGTTGGGCAATTGGAAATTATCTCTACAAACGTATATGGCAGCTGATCCCCGTTATGCTCGGCATCAGCGTGCTAAGCTTCGGGCTGTTGCAGCTCATGCCCGGCGACCCGGCGGAGATTATGCTGCGCGCCGAAGGGACAAGGCCGACGCCGGAAGCGATAGCGGTCATGCGTCGCACCCTTGGTCTCGATCAGTCGCTGTTGGCGCAATACGGACATTGGCTGGGCCGTCTGATCCGGCTCGATCTCGGACTCTCGCTTCGGACAGGACGTCCCGTGGCGACAGAGCTGCTCGAACGCTTGCCGGCGACGGCCGAGCTCGCGGCCTATGCGATCATCCTGGCGCTGCTGGCGGCTCTGCCGATCGGCATCGGCTCCGCCTTGCGTCCTGGCGGGCTGCTCGATCGAGCGGGCCGGATCGGCTCGTTGCTCAGTGTCTCGATGCCGGCGTACGGGCTCGGATTGTTGCTGCTCTATTACGGCTCGGTGAAGCTGAGGCTATTTCCCGTCGTCGGAAGGGATGGTCTGACGGCGGTCCTGCTGCCCGCGCTCACGCTAGGCTGCGGCCTGGTCGGCGTCTACATCCGTCTGCTCCGAGCCAGTATGCTGGCGGAGCTGGACCAGCTGTACATCAAAGCGGCGCGGGCCAGAGGTCTGAGCGTATGGCAGGTGATCGTCGGTCATGCGCTGCGCAATGCTATCCTGCCCAGTCTGGCTCTGCTCGGCGTACAGATCGGCGGCTTGCTCGGCGGCTCGGTCATCGTCGAGAGCATCTTCTCCTGGCCGGGCGTCGGCATGTATGCCGTCGAGGCGATATTCGCCAAGGACTATCTCGCGATTCAGGGCTATGTCCTGATGATGGCGATCATCGTCGTCCTGGTCAATCTGGTCGTGGATGCGCTGCAGCTGCTGCTTGATCCAAGGCTTAGAACGAGCTGATCGTCAGAGAGGAGCGCATGCAAGTGATACGCAACACGATGAACAACACGTCCGGCGTCTGGCTGGGCGGCTCGATCCTCCTCCTTTATCTGCTGGCAGGGCTGCTCGCGCCCTGGCTGGCGCCGTCAGACCCGCTGCAGATCGAGCTGGCCAACAAGCTGGCTCCTCCATCCTGGAGCTATCCGCTCGGGACGGACGCGATGGGACGTTGTTTATTGTCCCGACTTATTTATGGCATCCGGCTCTCCGTCTTCTATACGTTGCTTGCGCTATTGCTCATCTTTGCCGTGAGCACCGCAGTAGGCTTGCTGTCGGGCTATATCGGCGGCAAGGTGGACCAGCTGCTGATGCGGGGCGCGGACATGATGCTTGCCTTTCCGAGTCTCATCCTGTCGCTGGCGATCTCGGCGCTGCTCGGTCCGGGACTGTCGCATCTGCTCCTGTCGGTAGCGCTCGTCTGGTGGGCGCCTTATGCTCGCGTCATACGCAGCATCGTCCAGCAGATCAGGACGAGCGACTATATCCTGGCCGCTCATGCTGTCGGCACATCCCATCTGGGTATCCTGATCCGTCATGTCTTGCCCAATGCGGCCCGGCCGATCCTGACGCTGGCTTCCATCGAGGCGGGTACGATCCTGCTCGCGATCTCGGGACTCTCGTTCCTCGGTCTTGGCGCGCAGCCGCCGACTCCGGAGTGGGGCGCGATGCTGAGCGACAGTCGGCCTTATCTGCAGACACAGCCTCAACTGCTGATCTATCCGGCGATCGCGATCATGCTGGCTGTCCTCGGCTTCAACCTGCTGGGCGAAGGCATGCGGGCAGCGCGCGGCGGAAGCGGCAGAGAGCGGACAAGGAGTTGATCATATCAAGGATATGAAGGAGTCGCAACATCTGTTGGAGATCGAGAGGCTGCGTATCGTCTTCGAGAGCAAATCGAACACCGTTTCGGCAGTCGAGGACGTCAGCCTCCATGTGCGGCCGCGCCAGATCGTAGCGCTCATCGGCGAGAGCGGCAGCGGCAAGAGCGTGACTGCCCAAGCTATCGTCGGCTTGCTCGATCGAGGCGGCCGGATCGATGGCGGCAGTCTCCGGCTCGCCGGGTACGACCTCGCAGGGTGCAACGCGAAGCAGCTGCGACAGCTGCGGGGGAGAGAGGCGGCGATGATCTTCCAGGACCCGCTGCATGCGCTGAATCCGCTGCTGACGATCGGCCATCAGCTCGTCGAGACGATCCGCAGACATCACCGCCAGACGTCCAGACGCGAGAGGAGAGCGCATGCGATGGAGCTGATGGCTCGCGTCGGACTGGAGGAGTCGCAACGGGTATATGAGAGCTATCCCTTCGAGCTGAGCGGCGGCATGTGTCAGCGCGTCATGATCGCGCTCGCGCTGGCCTCGAGAGCCAGGCTGCTGATCGCCGACGAGCCGACCACAGCGCTCGATACACTCGTCCAGGCTCAGATCCTCAGGGAGCTCTCACGACTCCGACGCGAGGACGGACTGGCGATCCTGCTTATCACGCACGACATCGGAGTCGTCGCCGAGCTGGCCGACTATGTGTATGTGATGAAGACTGGACGTATCGTCGAGTCAGGCGAGGTGCATCGCATCTTCCGATCCGCGACGCACCCCTATACACGCGAGCTGCTGTCGAGTCGCTGATCGGGCAGACCGGATACGGGGATCGGCTCACGATGTTCAGGTGTCGACAGGTTCGGCTACAGGAACAGACAGGAGGGAGGACGACATGAACTTATTGGAGTCGCGAGCGGTCGCCAAGATCTATCGTCCGCAGTCGGGCTGGCTGGCTCGCAAGGCCGATGGAACAGTCGCTGTGCGCGACGTCTCGCTGACGATCGGGGCAGGCGAGAGCATCGCATTGATCGGGGGCAGCGGCAGCGGCAAGAGCACGCTGGCGCGCTTGATGCTCGGTCTGGAACGACCCACCTCGGGCGCTGTGCGCTTCAAGGGCAAGGATCTGAGCGATCTGAGCAGCCTGGAGAAGCGAGCGATGCGGCGCGAGCTGCAGATGATATTCCAGAACAGCCTGGCGGCCTTCGATCCGCTCTTCACCGTGGAGCAGATCATCGCCGAGCCGCTGCGCAATTACGGGATGCGCGGGAGTGCGCTGCGCAGTCGCATCGGCGAGACGATGGAGCAGGTCGGACTGGATCGCGAGCTATCCGGGCGACTGCCCCGCGAACTTAGCGGAGGCCAACAGCAGCGGGTCGGGATCGCCAGAGCGATCGCCCTGCGTCCGCAGCTGATCCTGTGCGATGAGCCGCTATCCAGCCTCGATGCTGCGCATCGCAGGCAGGTGATAACGCTGCTCGAATCGCTGAAGCGACAGCTTGGCCTGGCCTATCTCTTCATCACGCATGATCTCAGCTCGATCGAACGGCTCTGCGATACGGTGTATGTGATGCACGAGGGATTACTCGTTGAGAAGCTGTCCGGGGAAGGCATGCTCCAGCAAGCGAAGCATCCGTACACCGTGCAGCTGCTGGAGGCGATCCCGATCCTCGAGCCGGGGCAGCGGGCGTCGCGGGCTTAACCCTACTATCAACCAGAAAAGAGGACATCATCGCGAATGAATAACCAAATGAACTTCCTTAACCCTAAAGCCTATCTCATCGTACTGGCGTTGTTGCTGCTCGTGCTGGGCGGCTGCAGCAAGGCAGCTACGAATACAGAGACAGTCGCAAACACAACAGATACCGCAGACGCGCCTAAAATGACATTAACGGTGGCCGTTGCTACCGATCCGGGCATAGATCAGCTGGACGCCGGCGGCTACGATGGCTCCATGCAGCTTCAACCGATGATCTACGACGGTCTGGTCGATTATGGACCGAAGGGCGAGATCCTGCCCTCGCTCGCCGAATCCTGGGACATATCGGAGGATGGCAAGGTCTACACCTTTCATCTGCGCGAGGGTGTGCTTTTTTCGGACGGCACGCCGTTCAACGCAGAGGTCGTTCGATTCTCCTTTGAACGATGGGTTCATGATCCCGCCAACTCGCTCCAGGTTGCGACTGCGCTGGAAGCGATCGAGACGCCGGATGAGCATACGGTCGTCCTTCGTTTTGACAAGGCCTATTATCCGTTCCTGACGGAGCTGGCATTCGCGCGACCGGTTCGGATGATCAGCCCAAGCGCCGTCGAGCCGGCAGGGGATAGCGCAGGGAGGTTCGTCGAGGCCATCGGCACAGGGCTCTGGATCGCCGAGAGCTATGAGCGCGACCGCGAGACCGTGCTCGTCCCCAATCCGCACTATTGGGGCAAGGCGCCTCATCTGGACCGGATCGTCCTCAAGGTCATCCCCGACAGCCAGTCCAGGGTGCTGGCGCTGCAGAGCGGCGAGGTCGACATCGTCGGCACCCAGCTCGGTCGTCTGCCCATCGAGAGTCTGCCGGTCATCGAGGCCGATGCGCAGCTAACCTTGCAGCGGACGGCCGGGACCAACTCCCACTTCGTCATCTTCAACGGGAGTCATCCGGCGTTGCAGCAGCTGCAGGTGAGGCAGGCGATTAATCTGGCCATCGACAAGAAGAGCATTGTCGATGATCTGATGGATGGGATCGGCAGCGAGGCGCAAGGGCTTTTCCCGCTCACCGTGCCCTATGTGACGGAGCAAAACCAACAGTGGTACAGCTATGATCCGGCAGCAGCTGCCAGCCTGCTCGCGGAGGCCGGGTACAACGATACGGATGGCGATGGGATTGTCGAGGCCGACGGCCAGCCGTTGACGCTCCGTCTCGTCCTGCAGCAGGCCGAGTTCCCCGAATGGAAGCCAATCGGCGAGCTGATCCAGCATGAGCTGGCCGCCATCGGCATCGATGCGCAGCTGCAGGTATTGGAACCGAATGCGTATTATGATACGCTGTGGACGACACGCGAATATGATATGATCCTCTACCGGACTTATGATGATGCTTATAATCCGCATGCCTTCCTGCAGTCGCTGTTCCATCATACCGCCGAGGCGCCCGCAGTGGCCTGGTCGGACAGCGAGCTGGAGTCGCTCATCCAGATGGCGCTCGCCACGACCGCGACCGACGACCGGCAGAAGGCGTATGACGCCATCTTCGCGCGGATGTACGAGGAGGCGATGTTCGCGGCCGTCTATTTCCCCGAGGAACTGGCTGCGATCCAACGCCATGTGGAGGGCTTCGCCTTTGGCGACGCGACCTTTAGCCCGATCCGCTGGGGCGAGCTGAAGCGAGGCGATCGCTAATGCTGCGGGAGATCGCCAGCTACTGGACAGCCAGCTCTGATGGCTACGACTAGGTCATCCGGTCGCAATTCCGCAGCCGCCGCACCGTGTCCTTCTGGGAAGGACTGCTCTCCAGGGCGTTGGGCGAGCGGCGGGGGCAGCGCGTGCTCGACGTCGGCACTGGCCCCGGATTCCTCTCGATCCTGCTGGCCAGGATAGGACATCGGCCGACGGCGGTGGATGCCTCGCCGGGGATGATCGAGCGGGCGGCATCCATCTTCAGGCAATACGGCTGCGAGGCGACAGCCTATCTCGCCGACGCAGAGGACCTGAGCAGCGAAGCCGATGGCAGCTATGACGCCGTCGTCTGCCGCGATGTCGTCTGGACCTTGCCCGATCCGCAGCGAGCCTATGCCGAGTGGCATCGGGTGCTGAAGCCCGGCGGCAAGCTCATCGTCTTCGATGGCAACTATCTATACCCGGCCGAGCGCAGACGATGCCATGCGCTCAGATACGCGCTATCGTGGCTGTTAATCCTGTTGACCGAGGGCCGGGTGCGGCGGCGAAGTCGCGACGACCGCGCGCTGTTGCAAGAGCTGCCTTTCACTCAAGTGATGCGGCCGGAGGCGGACGAGCAGGCGTTAAGGCTGGCCGGGTTCGGAGCGATCGCAGTGCAGAGAGATTACATCCCGCGCGGCGCCCTGCCGATGCATGATCTGAAGTACGGCTATCAGGACGAACAACGGTTCGAGATTATCGCCACAAAGGAGTGAGCCTAAATGATCAGACAGGAACAAGTGTCAACCTACTGGGAAGGCGAAGCAACGCTCTATAGCGAAGGCATCGCCGAGGAGCTCAAGAGCCCCCGCCGCCAGGCGTGGCTGGAGTTGATCGAGGCGCATGCGCCTGAGGGCCAATCGCTGCGCGTGCTCGATGTCGGCTGCGGCCCGGGGTTTTTCTCCGTCATCCTCGCTGCCGCCGGCCATCAGGTGACTGGCGCTGACTGTGCGGCCAATATGCTAGAGGAAGCCTCCGCTCATGCGAGCAGCGAAGGCGTAACGGTGGACTTCAAGCAGATGGACACCCATACGCTGGACTTGCCGGATGAGAGCTATGACCTCGTCGTCTGTCGCAATGTGACCTGGAGTCTCCCCGAGCCGGAGCGGGCATACCGCGAGTGGATGCGCGTGCTGAGGCCGGGCGGTCGACTCCTGATCTTCGATGCCAACTGGAACTGGCCGCTCTGGCACGAAGAGACGCAGCGGCAGCATCAACAAGCGCTTGCGGAGTACCGGGCGCGCGGTTGGGGCGAGCCGCCACACCACGCCGACCGCGAGGAGACGGATCGACTCGGTCTGCTGCTTCCGCTTACCCGGCAGCATCGTCCGGCCTGGGACGAGCAGGTGTTGAGCGAGCTTGGCTTCGTACAGATTGCGAGCGAGCTTGATCTGGGTGAACGGGTCCTCGATGAGAGGCGACAGCTGCTCAGCCGTTGCACGCCGATGTTCCTCATCCGAGCAGAGAGGTGAACCGAGATGATCCTGTGGATCAACGGCGCATTTGGCTCAGGCAAAACGTCGACAGCCTATGAATTGCGTCGCAGACTGCCAGACGCCTATGTTTACGACCCGGAGAATGTCGGTTATTTCATCGGCAGCAATATACCGCCGTCGATCCGCCGATCCGACTTCCAGGACTATCCGGAGTGGCGTCGCTTCAATCACGACATGCTGACCCTGCTAGCCAGCGAGTACAAGGGTACGATCATCGTACCGATGACGGTCACGCGGCCGGACTACTATGCCGAGATGACGGAGGGGGTGAACCAGCTAGGCTCGCCTCCCAGACACTTCATCCTGTACGCCAGCAAGCAGACGCTGCAGCGCAGGCTGACCAAACGGCTGGAGCGGAAGGATGCGTGGGCGAGAGCGCAGATTGACCGGTGCATCCATGCATTCGATCATGAGCTGGACGGGGAGAAGCTTGAGACGGACGACTTGAACATTGATCAGGTCGTCGCTACACTGGCCAGCCGCAGCGGCCTGACGCTGCTGCCAGATCGGCGCAGCCGTCTGCGGCGGAGCGTGGACCGGCTGATCGTCTCGCTTCAGCATATCCGGGGCAAATAGCGGGCAGGCTATGACAGGTTAACAACTGCACGCCAGATATGTATATACTTGCTTGCGGCAAACTTGTTGACAATTCCACCCGAAGTAACTATACTGGTTACAACAGGGTGGTGATGCAGCATGAAGCAGATCAGTACGCGATTTTCGATCGCAGTCCATACGTTGTCGCTGATCTCGGTGAGTCCGGGCGAATGCACGGGCGACTATATCGCGAGCAGCGTCAATACCAATCCTGTCGTCATCCGCCGCATTATGGGCATGCTGAAGAAGGCCGGGCTGGTAGAGGTTCGGGCCGGCGTCGGAGGCGCATCGCTGTTGAAGGACCCCGCCGAGGTGACGCTGCTCGATGTATACCGCGCCGTTCATGTCGCGGACGAGCACCGATTGTTCCGTATTCACGAGCAGTCCAATATCAAGTGTCCGGTAGGACGTAATATCGAGCAGGTGCTGCAGCGGGAGCTGGAAGCCGCGCAGATTGCGATGGAGCGTCGTCTGGCAGAGACGTCGCTGGCACAAGTCATTCATCAACTTCAATAAAAGCTCAATTTGGCTTTAGGCCAACGAGCTTTTATCATATGCCCTCGTTGTAACTATGTAAGTTATAACATTGGCGGTAACAACAAAAATCCGAGGAGGAATTATCGATGAAAATTTTGGTGACAGGCGCGACAGGACAATTGGGCGGCAAGGTCGTCGAGGCGCTGCTCTCGAAGGTGCCAGCAGAGGGGCTCGCAGTCAGTGTGCGTACCCCGGAGAAAGCAGAGCATCTGCGTGCGCGCGGCATCGACGTCCGGCAAGGCGACTTTGATCAGCCGGAATCGCTCGACAAAGCGTTCGCAGGCATCGACCGCATCCTCATCATCTCGGCTGATGGCGACAACGAGACGCGCATCCGTCAGCATACGCAAACGGTGGAGGCTGCTGTCCGCGCCAATGTCAAGCTGATTGCCTATACGAGCCTGGCTAACGCCGCCGAGAGCGCTAATCTGATGGCTCCTCCGCATCAGGCGACCGAGCGCGCTATCCTCGAGAGCGGCACGCCTTATACAATCCTCCGCAACAACTGGTACCTCGAAAATGAGCTGGGCGCAATCAACGCTGTGCTCGCCGGAGCGCCTTGGGTGACCTCTGCTGGCGACGGCAAGACTGGTTGGGCGCTTCGTCAGGACTATGCCGAAGCCGCTGCCGCAGTGCTGACCGGCGAAGGCCATGAGAACCGCATCTATGAGCTGTCCGGACCGTTGCTGACGCAGGCGGAGCTGGCAGCCGAGCTTGGCCAGGTGATCGGCAAGGAGGTCGCCGTTCAACAAGTAAGCGACGAGGCTTATGGAGAGATCATGAAGCAGGCTGGCGTACCGGAGTTCGCGCTGCCGATCGTTGTAGGCATCCAACAGAACATTCGCGAGGGCACGCTTGCCGTCGAAAGCAACGACTTCGAGCAGGTGCTGGGTCGTCCAGTGACGCCGATCCGCGAGGCGCTTCGTCAATTGATTGGCGAGTAAGTAATATAGATTCGTACGGACTTGAAGTAAGGAGCAGCCAGGGCTGTGACAAGGGAAGACCTTGTCCAGTCTTGGCTGCTTTTTTCTGTTGCTAAGTAGCCACGTTCAGCGGGTGCTAAGGAAACGAGTGCTAAGGAACATTCATCACCTTATTTCTCTCTTATTGATAGCTTTCGAGGGTCGAGGGAACATGAGTAACCTTATGTGTGACAAAACAAGAAAAACGGAGGTGAATGAGCCGAATAAGGTTACCTATGTTCCCGAAGACGGCCAAAACCATGATATGAGGCCAAATAGCGTTCCCTATGTTCCTTTGGCGTGGGGCCATTACGGGAGCACAATTCACAGCTTGACAATTATCTTAAAATCATATATCTTTAATTTAAGATAAATAACAGCCCAGGAGGCGCATCCAACATGGAATTCACTGACGTAGTTCGCAACCGACGTTCCGCCGCAAAATTTATTCCGGATACCCCTATCCGTCAACAAGAGCTCGATGAAATGTTCCAGCTCGTGAAGTTCGCGCCATCCGCGTTTAATCTGCAGCATGCGAAATATGTGGTCGTCACCGAGCCGCAAGCACGGGAGCGCGTCTACGAGGCAGCGAATCGGCAGCATAAGGTGAAGACGGCCTCGGCGGCGATCCTCGTCCTGGGCGATACGAGAGCTTACGAGGATGCAGCCCAGATCAATGAAGGACTACTACATCTGGGCATCCTGAATAAACAGGAGTACGACCTGACGGTCGAGTCGGTCACAGGCTTCTACCTCGAGCGCGGCGAGACGTTCATGCGCGAGGAAGCGATCCGCAATGCCAGCCTGTCGGCGATGCTGTTCATGATGATCGCCAAGGACAAGGGCTGGGATACATGCCCGATCATCGGATTCGATGCGGACAAGATGCGCGAGGCATTGCAGGTGCCTGAGCATCTCGTGCCAGCCTTGCTGATCGCGATAGGGAAGGAAGACACGAACGGCGGACGACCGCGCGGCTATCGCAAGCCGGTTGGCGAATTTGTGATCCACAACGGATTCTGAGGAACAGCGTGCTTACGAACGAGCTTACTATAGAACAGGAGAGATAACCTATGACTATGCATACAGACGGTATTCATCATATTACGGCTTTCGCCCGCGATCCGCAGGGCAATGTAGATTTTTACGCGGGCATACTGGGCTTGCGGCTCGTTAAACGGACGATCAACTTCGACGCCCCCGAGGTGTACCACCTGTACTTCGGCGACGAGGACGGCAGTCCCGGTACGATCATTACCTTCTTCCCGTGGCCGGACTCTCGCAAGGGCGGGATCGGCGGCGGCCAGGTCGGGATTACGACGTACGCGGTGCCGATCGGCGCGCTGAGCTTCTGGGAGGAGCGGCTCCGCCGCTACGAGATCCCGGTCATGAAGGCGGAACGGTTCGGCGAGTCGTACCTGCAATTTTCCGACAACGAGGGACTGCGTCTGGAGCTGGTGGAGCGCGCCGAGGGCGAGCCGAGCCGCCGCTCGTTCGCCGGCATCCCGCCGGAGATGGCGATCAAGGGCTTTGGCGGGGCCGTGCTGTTCAGTACGCAAGCCGCCAAGACGATGGAGACACTCGAGCAGATCTTCGGCATGAGCCGGATCGGCACAGAGCAGGGCTATACCCGGTTCCGCGCGGGCGGGACGATCGGCCAACTGATCGACGTGCCGGACCATGATATCGAGTGGGGCGCGGGCGGCGCAGGCACGGTCCATCACATCGCCTGGCGAGCCCGGAGTTACGAGGAGCATCAGCAGTGGCAGGCCGAGGTGCAGCGGCATGGCTTCCAGCCGACGCAGATCATCGATCGTCAGTATTTCAACGCGATCTACTTCCGCGAATCAGGCGGCATCCTGTTCGAGATCGCGACCGATCCGCCAGGCTTTGCGCATGACGAGTCCGCGGAGACGATGGGGGAGAAGCTGATGCTGCCCTCCTGGTTCGAGCCGGCGCGCGCGCAGATCGAGGCCAATCTGCTGCCGATCGAGGTGCGAGTGCCCGAGGAGCCCCGGTCGTGACCGGGGCCGAGCAGGAGCTGGCGCTCAAGCTGTTCGTCGTCCTCTCCAAGGCGCACGGCGCGATCATGGATCGGGCGATCAAGGATATGAAGAGCTACGGCGTCTCCTCGACGGAGTTTATGATCCTCGAGCTGCTCTATCACAAGGGCGCGCTGCCGCTCCAGCAGATCGGCGACAAGGTGCTGATCACGAGCGGCAGCATCACCTACAACATCGACAAGCTGGAGAAGAAGGGCTTGCTGCGGCGCGTCCCGTGCGCGGACGATCGGCGCGTCACCTTCGCCGAGATGACGGATGAGGGACGGGCATGGATGGACGATATCTTCCCGCGCCATGCGCTGGCCATTACCGAGTCGATGCAAGGTCTGTCCGAGGCGGAGCAGCAGCAAACGGTGACGCTGCTCAAGCAGCTGGGGCTGCATGCGTCGGAGAGCTGATAGCAGGTCGAGTCGAGCGAGGTCGATGACGCAGGAGCGCGCAGAGGCTGGCGCAAGGCTAGATGAGGCATAAGTCCTTCTGTCTAGGTTGCTTGCTACTGGCTCCGCGACCCCGAACGCCATCGACAGCGATGACGCGTTCAGGGGGCGCGGAGCTTGCTGCGGTATTCGGTTGGCGTGAGGCGATGCCATTTTTTGAATTGCAGGATGAAGTGATTGTAGTTGTGAAATCCGACCTCGTACGCGACCTCGGAGGCCGTCAGGTCCGTATGCTCGAGGAAGAGCGTCGCCTGGCGGATCCGCATCCGGTTGAGCGCGTCGATGATGGAGAGGCCGACGGCTTCCTTGAACATATGGGACAAGCGCGACGGCGACAAGCCGATATGTCGGGCCATCGTCTCGATCCGGATCGGCTCGCGCATATGCTCGGACAGATAATGCAGCGCCTCCTCGATCCGCGGGTCGTACCGGTGGCGTCGACGCTGGGCGAGCAGCATCAGAATCTCGCGGAGCGCCCCCAGGCTGAGCTCCTGCCAATAGTCGCCGCGCTCGCGCTGATCGGCGATGATGCTGCGCATCGCCCGGTATACGCGCTTGCGCACCGGACCTTTCTCCAGGGACTGCACCGTCAATGGCTCGGCCGGGAGCAGACTTTCCTCCAGCCGTCGGGCCGAGAAGTGCGCCCATACGAGCTGCCACGTCTCGCCCTTGACCGTCCCGTAGCGCTGCGGCGTCCCTGGTCGCAGCAGGACGACATCGCCGCTTTCGCAGTGCAGCCTGCCGCCCTCCGGACCTTCGAAGTATCCTCGACCGCTCACTGTATAGACGAGCAGCCAGTCTTCCCGACCTTGCGGACGCTCTGTCGCATAACTGTCATCCTCATAGAAATGTCCGGCAATCACCACCCCGTAAGCCGAACGCTGCTGCGCTTCGTCCTCCGGTGCGGTGCTCCATATCCGCTGATCCATCCTCCACACCTCCACCGTTCATGCTCCTATCAGCATAGCCGACAATACCGCATTACGCCAGACACGATAGCAGGATTGTGTGAATCATTAGCATGATTGTTACTGTCCTCTCCCTTGCCGTAGCTCTATACTGAAGCCATATCACAGGAGAGGGGCAACAAGATGGCGTATCAACCGATAACGCTTACAGCCGCGCAAAAGCATCAATTCGAAACCGAAGGCTATCTGATCGTCAAGGGGCTGTTCAGCGAGGAGCAACTCGAGGAGATTCGCACAGTCTTCGCAGCGATCGGCGAGCGGACGATCCCCGGACATTTCGAGCCGGAGCTGCAAGGAGATAGCGGCGACCCGCTGCGGCGTTATCCGCGCGTCATGCATCCGCATCGCTTCGACGAGGCGGCCAAGCGCTATATGCTGCATCCGCCGGTGCTAGAGGCGCTGGGGGACCTATACGAGGAGGAGGCGCTGGCCGCTCAGAGCATGTTCTACTACAAGCCGCCGGGCTCGCGAGGGCAGGCGCTGCACCAGGACAACTTCTATCTGAAGGTCGAGCCGGGCAACTGCATCGCCGCCTGGACGGCGATCGACCCGGCCGACGAGGACAATGGCGGGCTGCTGGTCGTGCCGAAGACGCATGATTACGAGATCGTCTGCCCCGATTATGCCGACGCCAAGGAATCGTTCACGACCCATTACGTCAAGCCGCCCAAGGATCGCAAGGCCGTACCGGTCGTCATGGAGGCGGGCGATGTGCTGTTCTTCAACGGCAATCTGATCCACGGCTCCTATCGCAACCGGACGAAGGACCGGTTCCGGCGGGCGTTCATCTGCCACTACGCCAACGCGTCGGCGATGCAGATCAGCTCGCATTACCAGCCGCTTTACCGGGGCGACGGCTCTGAAGTAACGCTGGCTAACAATCCGGACGGAGGGCCATGCGGTGTCGAGTTCGAGCCTCTCTATCCGCACTGATCCGGGCAAGCCCCGGCTCAGCGTGCAGATGTCCTGGTGGGCGATGAGCGGACTCGGCGAGCCTGAGCATCCCGATACGCTCGAGCGCCGCTTCGAGAGGATCGCCGGAGCCGGCTTCGACGGGATCAACGGCTTCCTGCCGCCTCCCGAGGAGGCAGAGCAGTGGGATCGCCTGCTGGATCGCTACGAGCTCTGTCTCAGTGTCAACAGCTACCCGCGCACGGCGGCAGAGCTTGCGGCAGATCTGGATCGCGCCCGCAGCTATGGGCGGATCGAGCATGTCAACGTGCAAGTGATGCGCCCCTTCGTCACGGACGAGGCAGCGGTAGCGCTGCTGCGGGAGCTGTGCGAAAGCTCGTGGCGGGCCGGTGTCCCCGCCTACATCGAGACGCATCGCGGCACGATCACCCAGGATCTGATCCGCACCGCCGCGTATGTCGAGGCAGTCGAGTCGCTGCGCCTGACGATCGATCTGTCCCACTATGTCGTAGCAGGCGAGCTGCTGCGCGAGTCCGAGGAGGCCGAGCAGCGGATCGATCGTCTGCTCGACCGGACGGCGGCGATCCATGGACGGATCTCGAATGGCCAGCAGATCCAGGACGATCTGTCCCCGGACGGCGAGCATCCGATGCTGCCGCACTTTCTACGGTGGTGGGAGACGGGGATGCGGCGATGGCTGGCGAGCGCTCTTGGCGCGCGCAGCCCGCAGGGCACGGGGGAGGGTGCCGCCAGCATGACGGCGATTGGAATGCGCGATGCGGTGCTGCCGTTCATCTGCGAGCTGGGCCCGCCGCCGTATGCGATGACCGTGCGAGAGGCTGACGGCGCGATCCGCGAGCTCGGCGACCGGTGGC
>NZ_BFBX01000004.1:124393-147259 GCF_003851045.1 Paenibacillus sp. 598K
CCGGTGGCGACAGTCGCTGCTGCTGCGGGATCTGGCGCGTCAGCTCTGGCGCAAGCTGGTCCCGGCGACAGGGGAGTGCGCGACTTCCGAGACATACACGGATTGAGTTACCCTGAATTTATCTCAAGATGAGGACCGCGCGTTTTGGCAGCTTAGGCTGCGAGAGCGCGTGGTTTTTTTGTGTACAGGGAGCTTATCTTACATGACAAGCAGCCGAATAGGCATAGCAAAGTTGACATGTTAATAAAGATATCCTAAGCAAACATGAGCCGATCCATACAACCAAGGAAAGGGAGGATGCATGGATGGACCAACGACAACCGATCGACCGGATTCAGAGGATGGGAGAGCAGCAATTCATCGCAGCCTTCGGCGGTCTGTACGAGAGCTCGCCCTGGGTGGCAGAGCAAGCATGGCGCGAGCGCCCCTATGCTGACGTCGCGCAGCTCGGCCAGACGATGGCGCGTATCGTGAAGGACGCCGGCTGCGAGCGGCAGCTGGCGCTGCTGCGGGCGCATCCGGCGCTCGGAGAGCGGGGGCCGATGTCGGCGTTCTCCGCAGAAGAGCAGAGCGGGGCGGGACTAGGTGTATTGGCGGAGGAGGAGCTTGGTCGTCTGGCTGATCTGAATGCCGAATACAAGGCGCAGTTCGGCTATCCATTCATCTTGGCCGTCCGGGGCAAGACGCCAGAGGAGATCGAGCAGACGATCCGGCACAGGCTGGAGCATGCGCCGCAGCTCGAATGGCGGATCGCGCTGGCGGAGGTCGATGCGATCGCTGGCTATCGTCTGGAGGACTGGTGCGAGGCTTTGACGGACATGGACGACATCGAGGAGGAGGGCACGGGATGAGCGAAGCGCACAAAAGACCGTCCGAGGCGATGCAGGATCGAGCCGGGGCAGCGCGCACGATGTATTACGGCAAGGGCGATGTGTGGATGTTCCGCACGTATGGCGCGCCGTTGCGCGTCATGCCGGTACCGGAGTCCAGCTACACTGGGAGCGAGCAGACGGTGCTGGGAGCCAACCTGCGCATCGCTGTGAGCGGCGAGCGCTTCCTGTCCTCCTTCGTCGATGGTGACAATACGCTGGTGGTGGCGACCGACTCGATGAAAAACTTCATCCTGCGCCAGAGCGCCCGCTACGAAGGCGCGACCGTCGACGGTTTGCTGGCGTTCGTCGGACGGAGGCTGCTGGAGACGTATCCGCAGATGGAAGGCGTCTGCCTGGAGGCCGAGCAGGTGTCCTTTGAGGCAATGCAGGTACTGACGGGAGTGCGCTTGCAGCCCAGCGACCTGGTGTTCAAATATTCGCGCAACGAAAGCCCGACCGCCCGTGTCGAGCTCGTCCGCACGCCGCAAGGCGCTGTTGTCGCTGACCATGCGGGAGGTCTCGCCGGACTGCGGCTGCTCAAGGTGAAGGGGAGCGCGTTTACCGGCTATGTCAAGGATGAGTACACCACGCTTATCGAAGCCGCTGATCGACCGCTATACATTCATCTCGACATGAGCTGGACGTATATCGACCCTGAGGATGCGCTCGTTGGCGAGCGGCTGCGCTATGTGGCAGCCGAGCAAGTGCGGGATATCGCCGCTGCGGTATTCCACGAGCTGTATTCGCCGTCGATCCAGCATCTCGTCTACCGGATCGGCCTGCGTGTGCTGGAGCGATTCCCGCAGCTCGCCGAGGTCGGCTTCGAGTCGAACAACCGTACCTGGGAGACGGTGACCGAGGAGACGGCAAGCGGCCGGGGCGGCATCTATACCGAGCCGAGACCGCCTTACGGCTTCCAGGGCTTCTCCGTCCGTCGCAGCGATCTCGACTCGCGGGGCGCAGACGGATGAGCGGGCGACTGACGACGCATGTGCTCGACCTCCGGCGCGGCGGTCCGGCGGCCGGGCTGGCCATCGAGCTGTATCATCTGCCTGATTCGGGGGGCCTGCGTTATGTATGCGGCGCGACGACCAATCGCGACGGTCGTCTCGATGAGCCTCTGCTGGCAGGGGGAGAGCTGTTCGCCGGCACCTTCGAGCTGGTGTACCTGGTGGGCGCGTATTATCGCAGCCAAGACGATGCCGCTGCTGCGTCTTCGCTATGGGAGAGCGTCCCCGTCCGTTTCACGATTGCGGAGCCTGACGACGCCTACCATCTGCCGCTGCTGATCGCGCCTGGCGGCTACAGCGCTTATCGGGGCAGCTAACCGTCCACATGGGTGCGTTGCAGATCATGGTTTCCTGTTATTCCGAACGATCTGACTGACTTCATGCTGCCAAGGGAGAGTGCTCACATCTATGACATCGATCCTGATCAAACATGCGCAAATCGTCACCATGGACGACAACGATACGCTGCTGACCGGAGATGTGCTAGTCCATAGCGACAGGATCGTCGCTATCGCCGAGCGCATCGACGAGACAGCCGACCAGGTCATCGACGCTGCGGGCAAACTGCTGCTGCCCGGCTTCGTCCAGACCCATATCCATCTCTGCCAGACGTTGTTCCGCGGGCGCGCCGACGATATGGAGCTGCTGGACTGGCTGAAGGAGCGGATCTGGCCGCTGGAGGCGGCGCATGACGAGGAGTCCGTCTACTATTCGGCGCTGCTCGGCATCGGCGAGTTGATCCGCAGCGGCACGACGACGATCCTGGATATGGAGACGGTGCATCATACCGCCTCGGCGTTCCGCGCGATCGAGGAGAGCGGCATCCGCGCCATCGCAGGCAAGGTGATGATGGACCACGGCACCGAAGTGCCGGCGCGGCTGCAGGAGCGCACCGAGCAGTCGCTGCAGGAGAGCGTCGACCTGCTAGAGGCGTGGCACGGCAAGGCGAACGGGCGGATCGGCTACGCCTTCTCGCCGAGATTCGTCATCTCCTGCACCGAAGAGCTGCTGCTCGGCGTCCGCGATCTGTCCCGGCAGTATCGGGTGAAGGTACATACGCATGCGGCGGAAAATCGCGGCGAGATCGCGCTCGTGGAGCGCGAGCGCGGCATGCGCAACGTCGTATACCTCGATCATCTCGGCCTCGCCTCGCCCGACCTCATCCTCGCCCACTGCGTCTGGCTCGACGAGACGGAAAAGGAAATCATCCGCACCCGGGGCGTCAAGGTGACGCACTGTCCCGGCTCCAATCTGAAGCTGGCCTCCGGCATCGCCGAGGTGCCGGACCTGCGGGAGAGACAGATCGCTGTGGGTCTCGGGGCAGACGGCGCGCCATGCAACAATACGCTGGACATGTTCCAGGAGATGCGGCTGACCGCGCTCATCCAGAAGCCTGAGCAGGGGCCGACGGCGATGGACGCGCGGACGGTGCTGCGGATGGCGACGCGCGGCGGCGCCGAGGTGCTCGGGCTGCAGGAGCAGATCGGCAGCATCGAGCCAGGCAAGAAGGCTGACCTGATCCTGCTCGACCTGGAGGAATTCCACAGCTACCCGGCCTACGATGTCGATCCGTACTCCCGCATCGTCTACTCGGCCGGGCGCAGCGATGTCGATACGGTCATGATCGACGGCAGGCTGGTGATGCAGGGCAAGCGGCTGCTCACCCTCGACAAGACCTCCGTTCTGCGCGAGGCCGATCGCTCGATCCGTCGCTTGCTGGGTAAGGGCTAATGGCGATGCTCTAGCTTATGAGGAAGCATGTGCCAATACAAGCGCCTGCCCCGACCATTAACTGCATTAAATAATTTCTAGTATTTATTTAATGCCATAAATTATATCGACGCTTTCGCGACAAGCACTGCCTGTCGAAAGGACTCATTGGCTGCACTGAATGGGGGGAAGTCCATGCATAAAGAGGCGTTGCGACTGGCAGGCGAGCCGCACATCGCCCTGCCGACGAGCCTGGCGGACGCGCGAAGGCAGAAGCGTCGGCTGGGCGAGGGCGCCTGCTACGGCGCCGGGACGACGCTGCTGCGGACGCAGTGGGAGCAACGTACGCGGGCTGTGCCGCGCCGACTGATCAGCCTCCAGGCAATCCCGGAGCTGAGCGGTATCCGGCGGGCCGAGGACGGCGGCATCGAGATCGGCGCGATGACGACGCTCGGGCTGTGCCGCGCCGATCCCGAGGTGCGGAGCTTGAGCGGGCTGTTCGTCGAGGCGATCGGCTCGGTGGCGGCACCCGCCGTCCGCAACCTGGCGACACTGGGTGGCAATGTATGTAGCCTGACCGGCGATGTCGTGCCGGCGTTGCTGGCGCTCGAAGCCGAGCTGACCGTGGACCGCCGCTCCGGGCCCGTCCGTGTCGGGCTGCAGCGATGGCTCGCCGAGGCAGCGGGACGGGATGGCGAGGATATCCTGTGCCGCATCCATCTGCCGCCGCCATGCGCTGAAGCGGGGGATGACGATGCGGTGAGCCTCAGCCGGTACGTCAAGCTCGGACGTCGCGCCGCCTTTACGCCTTCGCTAGTCACAGTGGCGTTAGCCGGACGGATGCGGGCGGAGGACGGCGTGATCCTCGGCGTGCGGATAGCTTTGGGCGGCGGCACCGCGCTCCCGCAGCGGCTGACGGCTGCCGAGCGGCTGCTGGAAGGGCACACGCTCGATACCCGTGTCGTGGAGCAGGTCGGCGCTGCGGTGCGGACGCACTATACTGCGGCGACCGACCGCTACGCCGATGCCGGCTATCGCCGGGAGGCGGCCGCCAATCTGGTGATGGCGCAGCTCTGGTCGCTCATCAGGCGTTGAGCGGGCGCGAGGTGTGGCGGGAGCGGCGTTGAGACATAGAACAAGCATTCAACACCTTCTGCTGCCTTTGGCATATTCAAACACACCCTAGCTGTCCGTAGAAAGGAGGAGACTGCGATGCGGCTTGATCGACAGACCGCCCAAGGACGATGGCATCGCCGTCCAGACGGTAAGGCCAAGACGACCGGCGAGCTCGCTTATCTGACCGATCTGACAGCGCCCGGCATGCTCTACGGCAAGGTGCTGCGCAGCGCCTATCCGCATGCCCGTCTGCTCGCGATCCGCACGGAGCGAGCGGAGCGGCTGCCCGGCGTCCATGCGGTCCTCACGCATCGCGATGTGCCGGGGCTCAACCGCTTCGGCATCGTCCAGCCTGACCAGCCGGTGCTGTGCGAGGACCGCGTGCGGTACATCGGCGATGCGATCGCCGCCGTCGCTGCCGAGTCGCCGGAGCTGGCGGCTTACGCCTTGGCGCTGATCGAGGTGGAGTATGAGCCATTGCCGGTCCTCGATTCGCCGAAGGCCGCGCTCGCCGAGGATGCGCCGTTGCTCCACCCGGAGGGCAATGTGCTGCACCGCACCAGCTACGCGCGCGGCGATACGACGGCCGCGTTTGCCCGTTGCGTCCATATCGTCGAGCAGACGTATCAGACGCCCCGCCAGATGCATGGCTATATGGAGACGGAGGGCGGACTGTTCAGCTATGAGGCGGACGGTCGTCTCGTCGTCCGCGCGGCGACGCAGCACGGCTACAAGGACCGGATGCAGCTCGCACGCATCCTGGCGATGCCCGAGGAGCAGATCCGGGTCGTCTCCAGCCCGATCGGCGGCTCGTTCGGCGGCAAGGACGAGCTGAACGTCCAGCCCTACGGCGCGCTGCTGACGATCCGTACCGGCCGGCCGGTGAAGCTGCACAACAGCCGACGCGAGTCGGTGACCGCCGGGCTGAAGCGCCACCCGATGCGCGTGCGGATGAAGACGGGCATCGACGCGGAGGGACGACTGCTCGCGCACGAGGTGGAGATCGTCGCCGATACGGGGGCTTATGCGACGCTTGGCGCGCCGGTATTGAACTTTGCGACCGAGCATGCGATGGGACCGTACCGCATCCCCCATGTCTGTGTCCAGGGGCGCTCGGTCTATACGAACAATGGCGTATCCGGCGAATTCCGAGGCTTCGGCGGCAACCAGGTCATCTTCGCGCTTGAAGGCCAGATGGATCGTCTAGCGGCTATCGCCGGCATCGAGCCGTGGGAGCTACGACGGCGCAACCTGCGGGCCGCTGCCGATCCGGGCCCGATGGGGCAGACGATCGCGCCGACAGACGGCGCGCTCCAGGTGTGGCGGTCCGCCGCGCGCAGCCGCCTGGAGGCCCGGAGCAGCGTCTCGGCGACGCAGGCAGACGACCCACCGTGGCTGCGTCGGGGCATCGGCTCGGCGATCGCAATGCATGGCTCGGGTCTCGGCTACGGCATCCCCGATCCCGGCGGGGGACGGCTGTCGCTGACGAGCGAGGGCAAGCTGGAGGCGGCGTTCAGCTTCGAGGAGTTCGGCCAGGGGATCGTCGCGACGCTGGAGATTATGATGCTGGAGCTGTTCGGGTGCGCAGCCGGCGATCTGAGTATCGTCCTCGGCGACACGGACAAGACGCCGCACAGCGGCTCCAGCACCGCCTCGCGGTCGACGACGATCGCCTACCTGACGCTGCGCGAGCTGCAGCCCCGATTGACCGAGGCGATGCTGGCGGCCGCTGCGGCGTCGAGCGGCGCGGCGCAGGAGGCGCTGACGACAGGGCCCGGCGGCATCTGGCTGCGCTCGCCAGGCAGCGAGCCGCGCCTGTTGCTCTCCTATCGGGAGCTGGCAGAGCGGGCGGAGCGTCCGCTGCGCTGCGAGGCGGCGATTCACTTCCCGGTGACGCCCGATCCCGTAGTCGGCGCGCATTTCCTCTATACGTGCACCGCAGTGACCGTCGAGGTCGAGGTGAATACGCTGACCGGCGCAGTATCGCTCCGGGCGCAACGCCATGCGGTCGCGGCGGGAGAGGTCGTCAATCCGATGGGCTATATCGGCCAGATCGAGGGCGGCGCCTCGATGGCGCTCGGCTTCGCGCTCATGGAGGATGCGGAGATGGAGGAAGGACGCTATGCGACGGAGAACCTGGACACCTATCTGCTGCCGGGCGTAGCGGATACGCCTGCATCGCTGGAGATCGATGCGATCGAGGAGCTGGCCCCGGACGATCCGTACGGCCCGCGCGGCATCGGCGAGGTCGGCTCGGTGGCGCTCGCGCCGGCCATCGCTGCAGCTGTCCGCGATGCAATGGGGCCGGGAGTGTGGATAGCTGAGCTGCCGATCCGACGCGAGACGCTCATCCGGCGCTTCGCGCCACGCGCAGAGGAGGGGATGCGATGACGTACATCAAGCAAGAGGGGCCAGGCGGAAGCGACTGGCAGGGCATCGTCAACGGGGAACCGGTGCGACTCCGGGTACGGGCGTCGCAGCGGCTGCTCTCGCTGCTGCGCGAGGAGCTTGGCTTGACCGGTGTCAAGCTGTCTTGCGGCATCGGGCGCTGCGGAGCTTGTACGGTGCTGGTGGATGACAGGCCGGTCAACGCTTGTCTGGCGATGGCGTACCAGTGCGCGGGCAAGCGGATTACGACGATCGAAGGGCTGGTGGACAGGGAGGGCAAGGGGAAGGGAGAGCTGCATCCGATCCAGCGCGCCTTGATCGAGGAAGGCGGCTTCCAGTGCGGCTATTGCACGCCTGGCATGACGCTTGCCGTCAAGGCGCTGCTCGATGAGCATCCGACGCCGACCTCCGAGCAGACGCTCCAGGCGCTCTCGGGCAATCTGTGCCGCTGCACCGGTTACGGCGGCATCCTGCGAGCGGTCGAGCGGTGTGCGAGGGGTAGCGGGCTGCCGGACGGTTGATACACGCGCGCTCACGCTCAGTAGCTTATGTCTCCTGTATAACCGTTCTGCCACAAACTTTCGGAATACTCTCTTTCGTACGTTGCTGATTTGCTTATTCCCTCACTTCCACATATCGACTAGTCGAGTCGTAGCGACGCTACGTAATGATAGCTATTTAAGTAAAAAGCACGCGCTCCTTTGTAAAGGATGAGGCGTGCTTTTTCAAATTGTTTATATGTTTTGCTTGCAAAAATTAGAATATGTCGGCATGTTTATCCCTGTGGAGGAATGTATCGTCCTTTCTATAATTCGGAAGAATAACTTCGAATCGTTCTTGAGAAACCGGCCTTGATGCCTGTCGAAGGACGCCAGCCGAGATTCATAGCCTTGGTGATATCCGGAATATTCTTGTCGCTCATACTGGGAACATACTTACCGAAGGGTGCCGACCTTACGACCTTAAGTCCATACTCGGGGAACAGGCCTATCAGGGTCGAGGCAAGCTCAGAGATGCTTACTGTCCCGTCAGGATTTCCAATATTGTAGGCTTCGCCGCTCACGCCCTTCAGAAGAACGGTGAAGAAACCTGCTGTAGCATCTGACAGGTAACAGAAGGCGCGTGTTGCGGTCCCCTCGCTAGTCATGACAATGTCTTTGCGATTCAGAATATTGCTGACGAAGTCAGCAAAGACCCGCCCATCATCCAGTTTCATTCCCGGCCCATACGTATGAAAAGGGCGCACAACCTTAACAGGAACGCCATACTGATGATGCCAGCTTACGCACATGGTTTCAGCCATTCGCTTGCTCTCCGCATAACAGGAGCGGACGCTCATGGGGTTGACGTAGCCATAGTCCTCTTCTTTTGTAGGGATAAGCGCTTCTGGTACCTGCCCGTATATCTCGCCTGAGCTTAAGAACAGCATCGATTGAACTTGCTTCTCCTTGGCAAGCTTGAGCAGATTGAGGGTTCCTATCACGTTGGAGGATAAGGTGCCTACCGGATCGACGCTGTAGTATTTGGGACTTGCCTGGCTGGCAGCATGGATAATAAAATCCACCCGCCCGGACCAACTTACCGGTTCACAGACATCCTGAACCAGAAATTCCAGGTGGGGATTATTTCGATACTGGTCAAATCTGCGCCTGGCTGCTGCTTCATTTCTTACCAGCACAAGGACATGCACAGGAGAGTCCAAGAGCTGTCGCCTATTCAAGGCCATGCAGGTGTCCACCATATAGGAGGGAAGCAGGCCGCTTGCTCCCGTAATAAGTACTGTGCGCCCGGAGAGTTCTTGCCAAGCTATGTTCTTGCCAAGAATGTCTTCGAGATCCTCCTCAATTACAGAATGATTCATTAGATTGTATTACCTCCTTTTCGTGCTGCTTAGCGATAAAACCTATACCACCTTTATCTCAGCAATAATATATGAAAGGTTTAACGGAATCGTGCGTGAAACTGGCTGTTGCTAGCGGAGGTGCTGTTCGTCGTCGATGGCTTCTTAGGCTAGCGATCATCGATTCCTATAAATAATTCCCCGCGCGAAGCTCCATACCCGGGTTATAATAGACATACAGATGATAGTGAACCCGCATAGCGGAGAAGAGGAGTGAGTGTCAGTGGAGCACGGATTCGAGGAGGCGGCGCGCATCGGTTTGAAAGCGATTGCGGACCGCATCGTCCCGGGGGAAGAGGAGTGGCCGTCGGCTTGGCAGGCCGGTGCATTGACGGCGCTTGAGCGGCATGCCGCGAGCCATCCCGACGTGTGGCAATCGCTGATCATGCCGGGACTCAAAGCGCTAGATGCGGAGTCGGTATCGCGATACGGTCGACCGTTTGCCGCCTTGAGTGTGGACGAGCAAGAGAGGTTGCTGGCGGCGCTTCGGGATGGCGATGAGCAGCGACATTGGCCGGTATCTCCGGCAGCATGGCTGACCCAGCTATCGACGATCCTCATCGAAGGGTACTATGGCAGCCCAGAGCAGGGCGGCAATCAAGACGGCGTGTCATGGCGGATGATCGGCTATCGTCCGGGCCCGGCGAACGGGGAGACGGCGAGACCGCCAGAGACGGCGCTGCCGCTGACGGACTGGGAATCGCTGGCCGATCATTACGATGCGGTCGTCATCGGCGCTGGTGCGGGCGGCTCGGTAGCGGCTGCCGAGCTCGCCGAGGCGGGGATGCGTGTGCTCGTCGTCGAGCGGGGGAGCTGGCTGACCTATGAGCAGATCGCCAGGGATCATCTGCGCAATCACCGGCTGAGCCACTACGGCCATAATACCGGACCGAGCCCGACCGGTCATCCCCGCACCTTCCTTGGCCCGGATGGGATCGAGCGTATCACAGCTCCGCACGAGGGGGATTATCACAATAATGCGATGACCGTCGGCGGCGGCACGCGCGTCTACGGTGCGCAGGCGTGGCGCTTCCACCCGGACGACTTCCGGATGGCCAGCCGCTACGGCGTACCGGAGGGCAGCTCGCTCGCCGATTGGCCGATCGGCTATGACGAGCTCGCGCCGTATTATGACCGGGCCGAGTGGGAGGTCGGCGTATGCGGGGACGGAGACGCGCATCCGGGGCGGGGCAGCAGAGCGCGCCCTTATCCGATGCCCCCGCTCTCTCGCACGCGCGAGGCGGAGAGGCTCGCAGCGGGCGCGATCAAGCTGGGCTGGGAGGTCGGTGCGGTGCCGTTGCTCATCAACTCCGTGCCCAGGCATGGCCGGGCGGCGTGCGTCCGTTGCGGCGAGTGCATCGGCTTCGCCTGTCCGACCGACGCCAAGAATGGCGGACATAATACGATGCTGGCGCGCGCCTTGGCAACGGGCAACTGCGAGCTGATCTGCGATACGCTGGCTGAGCGTATCGAGACGGAGCGCGGCAGACGGGCGACCGGCGTCCGACTCGTCAGCGAGGTCGGCGGCGTAGTCAGACGTCGGCTGATCCAGGCGACGCATGTCATCGCCGCCGCCGGCGCGATCGAGAGCGCCCGCCTGCTGCTGCACTCGGCCAGCGACGCCGAGCCGCATGGCATCGGCAACCGCAGCGGCCAGGTCGGACGCCACTTGCAGGGGCATGTCTATGCGGGCGCCTTTGGCCTGTTCGACGAGCCGGTGCAGGATGGGCTCGGCCCTGGCGTCAGCGTGGCGACGTTCCGACACGAGCATCGGCGCGACAGCGGCATCCTGGGCGGCGGCTTGCTCGCCAACGAGTTCACGCGGACGCCGCTCATCCACTGGTACCGCGCGCTGGCGCCGGATGCGCCGCGCTGGGGTCTGGCAGGCAAGGCCGCGATGCGGGAGAGCTATCTGCGGACTGGACAGATCCAGGGGCCGATCCAGGAGATCCCCGCGCCAGATGCGCAGGTGCGGCTATCCCCCACGGTCAAGGATCGCTTCGGGATGCCGGTGGCGATGCTCTCTGGTCAGGTCCACCGCGAATCGCTGCGAGTGGCGAGCTACCACGGCGAGCAAGCCGAGCGTTGGCTCTGGGCCGCCGGAGCGAGCCGGGTATGGCGAACTCGGCCTGGCGGCGGCTTGAGCGGCGGACAGCATCAGGCAGGCACGCTCCGCATGGGCGATGATCCGGCGTCCTCGGTGACCGACCCGACAGGACGAGTGCACGGCTATGACAACCTGTGGATCTGCGACGGTTCGGTCCATGTGACCAACGGCGGCGTGAACCCGGTGCTGACGATTCTGGCGCTCGCCTTCCGCACGGCAGGGCAGATCGTCAGGCACAGCTGAGACGGTGGCAAGCTGTAGGGATGTACAGGGGCGGTTACGCTACCGCACACCCACGGCCATAGTCGCTCGAAAAGGAAGGGGCGTGCCAAGCCGGGCATCGTTATAGGTTCGTCATACGTATCCATACAGCCCGTTCCTCTGCCTGCGCCATCCGGCGCGGGCTATTCGCATGCGGCGGGTGCGTTCGCTTTTCTTTCACCAGTCAATCTTAGTATAATGGAGTCTATACCTGCGAAGGTCTGCAGTAGGAAGACGGACGAGCTAGCAGAAAGGCGGTATGCCTGAAAATGGACGATGCGAAATTAAGCAAGGAAGTATCTTATGCGCTCCGGCATGCGCCTTGGGAGTATGAGCTGGAGCTGGATGATGAGGGATGGGTGACGGTGGAGCAGCTACTGTCGGCCTTGCGGCAAGATCATCGGTGGACCTCCCTGCAGGAGAGTGATCTGGCGCGGATGATCGCCCGCTCGGACAAGCAGCGGCATGAGTTGAACGGTGGCAAGATCCGGGCGCTCTATGGCCATTCGGTGCCCGAGCGTATCGTCAAAGTCCGCTCGTCGCCGCCGCAGACGCTCTATCACGGCACGACGCAGCCGCTCCTGGAGACGATCCTTCGGGAGGGCTTGCGACCGATGCAGCGTCAGTATGTGCATCTGTCCGTAGATACGGCGACGGCGTTAACCGTCGGTCGGCGCAAGACTCCGTCGCCTGTGCTGTTGCGCATCGATGCAATGGAGGCTGAGCGTGACGGCGTGGCGTTCTACATGGGCAATCACTCGATCTGGCTAGCCGACGCGATCCCGCCAGCCTTTCTCTCGGAGCAGCGGCACCCCTGAGCTACCTCATGTACCCATACATTATGAATCCAAGGAGATACTTATGGCCAAAAGATATGTCAATCTGGACGGCTCTGCCAATATCAAGTCGATGGCAGATCTTCGCCAATGGCAAAAGGAACGCCGAACCAAGAAAAAAGATCTCTCCTATATCGTGCCGCGCGTCGAGCCTGACGTGAAGCTGCTGGCGACCAACCGCAGTCAGCCGACAGTTACCTTCATCGGTCACTCGACCTTCCTGATCCAGCTCGGCGGGCTCAATATCGTCACGGATCCCGTCTGGGCCGGTCGGATGGGATTCTCGCGCAGATTGTCCGCTCCCGGGGTGCCGATCGAGGCGTTGCCGCCGATCGATGTCGTCCTGCTTTCGCATGCGCACTACGATCATCTGCATCTCGGAAGCCTCCGCCGTCTGCCAGGCGATTTCGAGATGCTTGTCCCGGAAGGGCTGGGGCAGTGGATGCGCCGCAGAGGGTTCGCTCGCGTGCGCGAGCTCTCCTGGTGGTCTGAGACTACCGTGGGCCGCGTCAGCTTCAGCTTCGTCCCGGCCAAGCATTGGACCCGTCGCACCCCGTGGGATACCAACACCTCGCACTGGGGTGGCTGGATCATGACCCTGGACGAGCGCCGGATCTATTTTGCCGGTGATAGCGGCTATGATTCTCTCTTCGCAGAGATCGGCGCGCGTTACCCGGGTATCGATGTCGCGCTCATTCCGATCGGCGCTTACGAGCCGGAGTGGTTTATGCGGGATGCGCATATGTCGCCCGAGGAAGCTGTCCAGACCTATATCGACCTTGGCGCTCGTTGTTTCGTGCCGATGCACTATGACGCATACCGGCTGGCCGACGATACCGCCAAGGAAGCGATCGATCGACTGTCCGCCGAGTGGGTGCGACGGGGATTGCCCTCTGAACAACTTTGGATGCTGGAGCTTGGACGCACCCGAGATTGGTCTGACGTTGCAGACAGCGTTCATATGGAGGTGTAAGGGCGATGGTTTCATTTTTGTTGACGCTTAAGCGTCTGCTCTCGGGACTGTGGCATGCGTTCCGGCTCAAGAACTTCCAGGCGCTGTTCATCCTGGTCGTCCTGGTGCTCGTATCCGGCACAATCTTTTATACGACGCAGGAGGGACTGCCTGTCGTGGACGCGCTATTCTATTGCATCTCGACGCTGAGCACGGTCGGCCACCCGACATTCGTGCCGCAGACGTTGCTCGGCAAGGTGTTCACGATGGTGTTCATCGTCGTCGGCACCGGATTGTTCATCGGGATGATGGGCTATATCGCCTATGGCTTGGTCCAGAGCGGCGCCAATCGTCGAGATTGATGATGATGTCTGCGTTACGCGGGAGAGGACTATCCTTAGGCGACGAGAGGGGGAACATGTTGAAGGAACAACGATTGGCTTCGAATGGCTCAGAGCAAAGAGGAGGGATCGTCTGGCTCACCGGCCTGTCCGGCGCAGGCAAGACGACGCTCGCCGAAGCGACGCGTGAGCTGCTCGTACATAGCGGGACCGCCTGTGTCGTCCTCGACGGGGATCGGCTGCGGGCGGGGCTGAATCGCGACCTTGGCTTCTCGGCGGCGGATCGCGAGGAGAACATGCGCCGAACCGCCGAGGCCGCAGCTTTGTTCCTGGAGCAAGGCTTCGTCGTGCTCGTAGCGACGATCTCGCCGTCCGCTGCAGCACGCGCCGCGATTAGAGACCGTTTCCGGGAGGCGGCCTTTGCGGAGGTATACGTGAAATGTCCGCTCGCGGTGTGCGAAGACAGAGACCCCAAAGGCTTGTACGGAAGGGCGAGACGGGGCGAGATTCGACAGTTCACAGGCATCGATGCGCCTTATGAGCCTCCGGATCGGCCGGAGCTGATACTCGATACCGAACGTATCAGCGTAGAGGACAACGCCAGAGCGCTAGCTCATTCCGTGCGTTCCATGCTGGCCGACTGAGTCATATATACAGTGTAAAGTGGCATACATCCATGTCTCAGCGATAGCATTTTTGGCGTTCTTTCAAAATAAAGCAAAAACAAGCCGATTTCGATTAAGAAGTCGGCTTGTTTGGATCCCGATAGCTTGAGAAGGGTTAACCGAAGTATATGCCTCCTGTGTAATAGAAAACATAGCTGGCTGAAAGATTAGAAGTTGTCACATCAAACCCGCAAGCAATCGCAACTTTTGTTCCGGCTGTGAGCTCAACGGTAAGGTTAATTAAGTCTCCAGACAAGACGGTATTGGCCGCATAAGCGGTACCGCCGATGTAGGGTGTTGAAACGACGGTTTTCGTTTCTGGAAGGAAAGTAAACGTATTGCTTCCTTGCGGTGCTGTAGCCAAAACTATAAACGGAAATATATTTGTTGTACCTGGCGGCGTGAAAGCTAAGTTTTTCACATCCATATATATTGATCTTACAGTTGCGCTAATAGGCATGATAAAGGAATAGGATTGCCCGTTACCGAACTGGAATGTGTCCCCGCCAGTCAAAGTAAAGTTGCCAACAAAACTGCCGAACGTAGCGACAACGATGTTCGACGCCGCTCCTGTGGCATCCGAATTGGTACTGGTGCTTGATCCCGAAGCAAAAGGAATAAACCCTCCGCCAACCGGACCAGTCGGACCTGTTGCCCCAATCTCGCCCGTAGCACCTGTGGCACCCGTCGCACCCGTCGGACCGGTCTCGCCCGTGGCTCCTGTAGCACCTGTGGCACCGACCTCGCCCGTAGCTCCTGTTACTCCTGTAGCTCCCGTGGCACCGACCTCGCCCGTAGCTCCTGTTACTCCTGTAGCTCCCGTGGCACCGACCTCGCCAGTTGCTCCTGTTACTCCTGTCGCTCCCGTGGCACCGAGCTCGCCTGTAGCTCCAGTTGCTCCCGTCACACCGGCTGCGCCCGTGGCACCTGTTGATCCTGTTACTCCCGTCACTCCGACCTCGCCTGTGGCACCCGTTGCTCCGCTAGCTCCCGTGGCGCCGATTACGCCTGTAGCTCCAGTTGCCCCCGTTACTCCAATCTCGCCTGTGGCACCGACCTCGCCCGTAGCTCCTGTTACTCCTGTAGCTCCCGTGGCACCGATTACGCCTGTAGCTCCTGTAGCTCCAGTTGCTCCAATCTGGCCTGTGGCACCGACCTCGCCAGTTGCTCCTGTTACTCCTGTTACTCCTGTCGCTCCCGTGGCGCCGATTACGCCTGTAGCTCCAGTTGCCCCCGTTGCTCCAATCTGGCCTGTGGCACCAACCTCGCCAGTAGCTCCTGTTACTCCTGTCGCTCCCGTGGTACCGATTACGCCTGTAGCTCCTGTAGCTCCTGTTACTCCTGTCGCTCCAGTGGCGCCGATTACGCCTGTCGCCCCTGTAGCTCCAGTTGCTCCTGTTACTCCTGTCGCTCCCGTGGCACCGACTTCGCCTGTAGCTCCTGTAGCACCAGTCACACCAGTCGCTCCCGTGGCACCGATTGCGCCTGTAGCTCCTGCAGCTCCAGTTGCCCCCGTTGCTCCAATCTGGCCTGTGGCACCGACCTCGCCAGTTGCTCCTGTTACTCCTGTCGCTCCCGTGGCACCGAGCTCGCCAGTGACTCCTGTTACTCCTGTTGCTCCAATTTCGCCTGTGGCACCGGCTGCTCCCGTAGCTCCTGTTACTCCTGTCGCTCCCGTGGCACCTATTCCACCCGTCGCTCCTGTAGAGCCAGGGGGCCCTGTGATAGAGGGATTCTCGATAGACACGATAGCGGAGCCTTGTGTGACAGCGATATCTAATGTATTGGACTCGAAGATCAAGCTCTGACCGACGCCCAATGTAGCCGCACCCGTGGGGCCTAGTACCGACAAGATCGGACTCGTCGTATCGAACGTACCGGTCGGGCCTTGGGCTCCAGTCGCTCCAGTGGCACCGACAGCACCAGTAGGGCCGGTTGGTCCTGGAGGACCTCCGCTTGCGCCGGTCGGCCCTACAGGACCGGTAGGTCCGATAAGCACAGAAGCTCCAAGTGCAGCTTCCATTTTGGACTGGAGGAGGAATTGCTGGCGGTTAGCACTGTCCATCAACCTCCGCACGCTCTCACTGACAGCCAACAATTGATCAATGGTGGGGGGATCGCCCGTTGATCCGGGTAGCGTGCCCAGCACATATTGTAGCTTTTCTCCTTGGGCATTAAGGATGTGGCTTAGACCCAGCTCTTCCATCGCCACAGAGGATAAGATCAGGTTAATAGCGTCTTCCCGGCTTAGAGCGATACTCGGCGTGATATTAGGGATATTGGGATATGACATGGTTATCGCCTCCTATTCTGACAAGCATTACGCTATCGTATTCAGAAACGGAGGGGCGTGTCCTACGCTCATACACATATATATATAATAAAAACAAAAAATCTGAAAGGCGCAATAAGAAACTTGTCCTCTATCGAAAAACGCTCACCAAAGAGACGCGCCAGCCGCCCTCTTAGTCTGCCTAGCTGGCGCCGTCATTTACGGGGATCGATAGCCCGTCGGAATTTTGGAGGCTGCTCCGATACTTTTACGTTCTCGACTGTAACGCATCTATTCTGGAGATCGGACGGCTCCCCGTCTCGCGAATCGGAATGAAGTGGGCGCCTTGCTTCCAGCCTTTGGAGGTCAATTGAGCGTTCAAAGTTTTGGATAACGGATAATTCCGATGAGGATGACATCACGGTCACGCTGAATCTGTGTCCCGTCAGATAGAGTCGCTATTGACTCATCGCGGTTCTCGGGATCGTCGCTCAGCACCAGTTCAGGCAGCTCGGCTCCGACGTAGGGCTCCAACTCGGGGAAGGCTTCCCGGAGACAGGCACGGTCGCCATCGGCGCTAACAAGGATGAGTCTGCGGGAGCCATGCTGCATACGGTTTGCTTCAGCTCTGATTCACTAGGTATTCATAGATCTCTTTGCCCGTCCGGCGTTGGATGACCAACTGGACCAGCTCCTCCAGCAGATGTCGTCGCTGCTCGCCTTGGAACAGGCCCAGAGCGGGATCTGAAGTATATTCGTGCTCAATTAACAATTTCGATGTTCTTGTATGTTTGGCGCAGGATACTTAGCACACATTTTGAGAGATTTTCATTATCTGAGACCGTACTCCTGAATAGGGATGAAATCGAGGCCTTGCTTCCAACCTCTGGAGGTTAACTGAGCGTTTAAAATCTTGCCCGACGGATTTTCTCCAATGAGTATGATGTCATGGTCACGCTGAATCTCCGTTCCGTCCGATAAGAGTGCCATTTGCTCTTCGCGATCCGGGGGAGCGTTGCCCAGCACTAACTCTGGCAGATCTGCCGAGATATAGGGCTCCAGCTCGGGGAAGGCTTCGTAGAGGCAGGCGCTCTCGCGCTGAGCGCCGACAAGGATGAGTCTGCGGGAGCCTTGCTCCAGACTCGTAGTCAAGTGATACAGCTCGTAGGAAAAGGAGAAGCCATATAAGAAATGATGCGCATAAGGCTTGCTCCATTTCTGAGTCGCCACAAAATCGTAGATTTCTTGGCGTGGCCGGCGCTGGACGATCAGCCGGATGAGTTCTTCCAGCAGTTGTCGCCGCTGCTCGCCAGGGAACAGGTCTAGTGCCGGATCAAGGTACAGCAAATCGCTGAATCCAAGCAGCAGATCGGAGTAGTCCTCGCTCCGAACAGCAGGCAGCATACGAGAAAGCGTACCAGAGTGCAGAAAGCTGCTGAGGGTGACCTTCTGGAGCACAGACAGCTTTGTATAATAGGGTAATTGAGTAAACAGCATGAGCCGCAAGGCTTCCCACGCACGCAGACGATCAGCGACCATCGTCTCATTATCTGCACCATATTCGTGCTCGATCCATACCTCCTTGACCGTCAATATGTCGGTCACATAGGCAGCCTTCATAAGGAAGTCGCAGTCGCATGAAAAACTATCTGCCAGCAATCCGGTCTGATTGAGCAGACTTTTTTTGAACATCCAGTCACTTTGCAAGCCGAAGGCTTGGAAGCGCAGACTTTGCCGAACAGAATGAAAGCCTGCAGATCGAAGCAGATCGAAAGGTTGCTGACGCACGGAATTCAGCGTCGGGAAGACTGAGCCACAGGTAACCATCTTGCAGGTCGGATAGCGAATCATGTAGTCTACCCACTGCTCCAATACCTTGTCATGCGTAAAGCGGTCGTCCGAATGCAGAAACTTCAAGTATTCGCCTTTCGATTCCTCGATGCAGCGATTATGATTGCGGGGTGATCCGATATTTTCACTGTTCTGAAAAAAACGAATCCTCGGATCGGCCAAAAACGGTTGAATCACTTGAGCTGTCGCATCCGTAGAGGCGTTGTCGACAATAACAACTTCAATGTTCTTGTACGTTTGGGTCAGGATACTCTGCAGACAGCTTATGAGTCGATGCGCACGTTGATAGGTTGGGATCAGAATCGATACCAGCGGTTGCTCCGGCATGTCAGACATCACTCCCTTTTATACTTCGTTCCCAGACCACTATATGCCGCGAGTCATACAAAATGATGACTTCATGCAAAAGATGACGAAAAAAGGCGGTTGCGTGTATTTTTCTAAACGTACGCTCATACAATGGGGAACGAACTTTCGAAGTATACTTTCAGCTAGAACGGAGGCGGACGGATGGCGTCCCAGGGAGCCGATCTCAGAAAACAAATCATGGACTTGGCGGCGATATATTATCGGGAAGCTTGGCCAGAGCGGCCGTTTCGACCAGGCATCGATCAGGTGCCGGTATCAGGGAAAGTGTTCGATCAGGAAGAGGTACAATATCTCCTGGATTCATCGCTTGATTTTTGGCTGACGGCAGGCAGATACGCGACTCAATTCGAACGGGAGCTGGCGCAGCTGCAAGGCGTCCGCTATGCGATGCTGACCAACTCGGGCTCCAGCGCCAATCTGCTGGCGCTGTCTGCGCTGACCTCGCCGGCGCTCAAGGATCGGCGACTCGTCTCGGGCGACGAGGTCATCACCGCGGCGGCGGGCTTCCCAACGACGGTCAATCCGATCATCCAGCACGGCTGCATCCCGGTGTTCGTCGATTCGGAGCTGCCGACCTACAACCTGGACACGGCACAGCTGGAGGCAGCCATCAGTCCGCGCACCAAGGCCATCATGGCTGCTCATACGTTGGGCAATCCGCTGGATATGGAGACGATCCGCTCCGTTGCCGACAGGCACGGACTATGGGTCATCGAGGATACATGCGATGCGCTGGGCTCTCTGTATCGCGGACAGCGATGCGGGACGTTCGGCGATATCGCGACCTTCAGCTTTTATCCGGCGCACCATATTACGATGGGCGAGGGGGGCGCAGTGACGACCAGCCAACCCCGGCTCAAAAAGCTGATCGAGTCGTTCCGCGATTGGGGGCGCGATTGCTGGTGCGAGCCGGGCAAGGACAATTCATGCGGCAGACGGTTCAACTGGCAGCTGGGCGACCTGCCGCATGGCTATGATCACAAGTATACGTATAGCCATATCGGCTACAATCTGAAAGTGACCGACATGCAAGCGGCGATCGGCTGCGCCCAGCTGCAAAAGCTGCCTGCGTTCACCACGCAGCGGCAAGCGAACTTCGAATACCTGCGACGGCATCTGGAGCCGTTGTCCGATTGCCTGCTACTGCCAGAGGCGACCGAGGGCAGCGAGCCGAGCTGGTTTGGCTTCCCACTGACGGTGCTGGAGGGTAGCCCGCGATCGCGACAGGAGGTCGTACGCTTCCTGGAGGATCGGAAGATCGGCACCCGACTGCTCTTCGCCGGCAACCTGCTGCGGCAGCCCGCGTACCGTTCCGTCGCTCACCGGGTGTCCGGCGAACTGCGCCAGGCCGACCGGATTATGGAGCGAACATTCTGGATCGGGGTGTATCCCGGTCTGACGCAGCCGATGCTCGATTATATGATCGAATCCTTGTACGCAGCATGGGACAGGAGGCATCCGGGATGAAGGTGGTAATTCTCGCGGGAGGTTACGGCACGCGCATCAGCGAGGAGACGAGGCTGAAGCCCAAGCCGATGATCGAGATCGGCGATCGGCCGATATTGTGGCATATTATGAAGATCTATCTGGCTCAGGGGTTCGACGAGTTTGTTATCTGTCTGGGCTACAAGGGAGCCGTCATCAAACGATACTTCGCCGAGTATCAGCTCCACCATGCCGATGTTACCTATGACTTCAAGCGGAGCGGCGAGATGGTCGTACATAGACAACAGAGCGAGCCGTGGAAGGTGACGCTCGTCGAGACCGGCAAGCATGCGATGACCGGCGCCCGAATCCGCCGGATCCGTCCGTACGTTGGAGACGAACCGTTCATGCTGACCTACGGCGACGGGTTGGCCGATATCGACCTGTCTGCGCTGCTGACGCTGCATCGCGAGCGTGGCCGCTTCGCGACGGTGACGGCCGTTCGCCCGGCGGCGCGCTTCGGCGTCCTGCAGCTCGCCAAGGGAGATCGTGTCAGCGGCTTCGCGGAGAAGCCGCTGGGAGAGGGAGGCTGGGTCAATGGCGGATTTTTCGTCTTGCAGCCGCAGGTGTTCGACTATCTAGGCGAGGACGACAGCTGCGTATTCGAGCAGCAGCCGCTGAGCAGACTCGCCAGCGATGGCCAATTGACGGCGTATCGGCACGATGGCTTCTGGCAGCCGATGGATACGGTGCGCGACAAAACTTACCTGGACGGCTTGTGGCTGAAGTCGCAAGCCCCCTGGCAGCTGTGGGAGGAGAAGGGGCGATGAGGCCGACGTTCTGGCACAACAGGCGCGTGCTCCTCACTGGACATACCGGCTTCAAGGGCGCCTGGCTCGCTCTGTGGTTGCGCAGCATGGGCGCACAAGTATCCGGCTATGCCCGCAGGCCGGAGACATCCCCTAATCTGCATGACTATATCGGCGAGCATCCGGCCGATGCGTCAGACATCGGCGAGCTGAGCGATATCGAGCGGCTGACCGACCGTATGCGGGTATGCGCGCCGGAGGTCGTGCTGCATCTCGCAGCCCAGCCGCTTGTCCGTCTCTCCTATGACGAACCTCTATCGACGCTCGAGACCAATGTGCTCGGGACGGCGCATCTGCTGGAGGCCGTCCGGCGTACAGATGGCGGATGCCGTCGGGCGGTTGTCGTCGTGACGACCGACAAGTGCTACTCCAATCGCGAGTGGGAGTGGGGGTATCGGGAGACCGACCAACTGGGCGGGCATGACCCGTATTCGGCCAGCAAGGCATGCGCGGAGGTGGTAACGGACAGCTACCGCAGCGCTTACTTCGCGCCGTCCCGCTATGCGCAGCACCAGACGGCGATCGCCACGGCGCGGGCGGGCAATGTGCTGGGCGGCGGCGATTGGTCGCCGGACCGGCTGGTGCCTGACGCGCTCGCAGCCCTCGCCGATGCTCGGCCGCTCGCAGTGCGCGCACCGGAGGCGGTGCGTCCGTGGCAGCATGTGCTGGAACCGCTGCATGGCTATCTGATGCTGGCGGAGCGGCTGCACGAGGAAGGTCCGGTATACGGCGAAGCCTGGAACTTCGGGCCGGAGGAGGCGGATGCTCGGCCGGTCTCATGGGTGCTGGAGCGCCTCGCAGCCATATGGGGCGCTGAGCTCCGGATGACGATGCCAGGGGAGCGGGAGAAGGAGAGTAGCGGTTCGAAGCACGAAGCCGGGATGCTGCGTCTGGATTGCAGCAAGGCCCGCAGTCGCCTCGGCTGGCGCCCCCGCTGGACGCTGGAGCAGGCGTTGGCTCATACGGTGCGCTGGGAGCAGGCGCGGCGTGGCGGCGCGGCGATGACCGATATCACCCTTGGACAGATCCGAGCATATACAGGAGAGGAGGTGTTGTTATGAAGCTGGCTGATTATGTCATCTCGACGCTGGCGGCGCAAGGGATCGATCGATTGTTCGAGATGAGCGGCGGCGCCATCACGCATCTGCTCGATGCCGCTTATGGCCGCGACGATATCGCCTGTGTATCGGTGCACCATGAGCAGGCAGCGGCCTTTGCTGCTGAGGGCTACGCTCGCGTATCCGGGAGGCCGGGAGTGGCGCTGGCGACAAGCGGCCCCGGAGCGCTTAATCTGATGACAGGGATCGGTAGTTGTTACTTCGACTCGGTGCCGGCGTTATTCATCACGGGGCAAGTGAATACGTACGAGTTCAAGTTCGATCGGCCGCTCAGACAGCTTGGCTTCCAGGAGACGGATATCGTCAGCATCGTCAAGCCGCTGGTCAAGTGGGCCTATCTGGTGGAGAAGCCAGAGGAGATCCGCTATGCGCTCGAGAAAGCGCTGGCGCTGGCGCAGGACGGCCGTCCGGGACCGGTGCTGCTCGATTTGCCGATGAATGTGCAGCGGGCAGAGATCAATCCGGAGGAGCTGAGCGGCTATCCGGCGAAAGGTGACATTCCTGCGGTCAGGCTCGGGATCGTGAAGCAGGAGCCTCGAGCAGATCATCAGCCCAATAAGGCAGGGCATACAGTCCCTGGCAAGCAGGCGCGCTCCCCAGGACTGGACGGCGGCTCGGCCAAGCAAGGGGTGGAACAGCAGATCTCTGATATTCTGGAGGCCATCGCTTCAGCCCGGCGGCCGCTCATCCTGGCGGGCGGCGGCGTGCGCGCCGCTCGGGCGAGCGAGGCGCTGCGGCGATTTGCCCGCGAGAGCGGCATCCCTGTAGCGTCTACATTGATAGGGCTGGATGCTGTAGCGGAAG
>NZ_BFBX01000005.1:0-48872 GCF_003851045.1 Paenibacillus sp. 598K
TCACTTTGCTCCAGAAGGAGTAATTACCCAAGAATCCCCCACCTCAACCGGTTACGGCAGGTGGCGGGAGTGTTCAAGGCGTTGTTGGCTGTTTTTGCTTACTTCCCAGGACTGGGACGGCGGCAGTATGGAAAACGTGCGGTGGCTCGGCAATTGGTACGGCTATGAGCATCCGAGCGGCACGACGACGATCCAGTTGAACGCCAAGGGGGACATCCTCGAGCTGATCGATGACAGGGCATGCGATACTACACCAATGGCTTCGAAGGCTTTAACTATGAGAAGACGCCGGACGGCAAGTTCAAGCTGACCGAGGTTGGGCAGACGGCCTTCCAGAACAATACGCCGGTGCCGGACGAATACGGGGGCGGCGGCTACCAGGACGGGCAGAGCAAGATCAACAGCATGATCATGAGCGACTTCGTCTATGATCCGGATACAGGAGAGTTCTACAACAACAACTACTGGAGCTCGACCATCGAGGCCAACAAGACGGCGCTGACGACGGCGTGGCAGGAAGCCTACGGGGCGACCAATCCAACGGACTACTATATCAAAAACAACATGATCGACATCGTCCCGAATATCAACACAAGCCTTGGCAGCGACTCGTCCGATGTTAAAAACAAACGCAGCCAGGTGTCCGATTATGTGAAGAACACGTCCTGGAAAATGATTTTCGCCAAAAACGAGGCGGAATACAAGCAGCTCTGGGATAAAATGAAAACCGATGTCGTCGGACTCGGCTGGAACGAGGTCGTCGCTGCCGACAAGGCCAAGGCGGAAAAAATCGTCAAGCTGCGGACGGAAGCGATGGCTAATCAATAACGGCGGCAGTATTTCAAGAACCGTCTGACGCCATCCTCGTAAGCGGCCTTTGCAGCTGGAAGCTTCGCGGCGTACTGCCTGTCACTTTTTTGAATTGCCGGCAGAAGTGCTCGACATGCTGATAGCCGCACTGGAAGGCGATCTCGGCGATGCTCTGGGAGCCGTGCAACAGATACTCCTTGGCGAGCCGGATGCGGCAGTTGATGACATCCTCCATGCACGAGATGCCGAACGTTTTTTTGTAGAGGATTTGCAGATAGCCCGGGCTCAGCCGGAGGACATCGGCCATTTTTGGCACGCTCCACGGCTCGCCCGGGTTGTTCTGGATTGCGATGCGCAGCTTCAGCAGGTTGTAGTATTGGGCAGAGAAGCCCTCGTAGAAGTAGGCTTCGAGCAGCTTGTTGAACAGAGTGCGGAGCAGACAGTTGATGGAGGAGTCGCGGTAATCCCGATTGAAGTTATGCTCGACGACCAGCAGCTCGAACAACTTGTGACAGTAGTCCGGGTCATCGAGGGCAAAGGGCGTGCCGAAGGGCAAGGATGTTTTGGTCACGTAAGCGTCATCGGAGTCAAAGCGAATCCAGTTGTTGACGAAGCTGTCGGCACAGGCGCGATAATAGATTTTCTGATAGGCCGGATACAGGACGGCGCTGTGGGCGGGGTACTGCTTGAGGGTACCATCGACCGAAAATAGCGCTGGGGTTTTCGTCATGACGAGCAGCCAGCAGCGATGACCTTGAGGCATATCAAAAACAAAATTACTCGCATGCGTGGCATCGCATTCAACGTAGTAAATCTGATTCATTCCACCTCAATCTCCTCTCGCTCTATCATCTCCTCTATCATACCCAAATACTAGGCGATCGTACAGAATGAGTAAATAGGTTTGCCAAGCGTGGACAGCCCGGCGGGCTTTGCGCTACTATGGAGGAAGAGAATGGAGGCTTCCATTCATCACGAGATACCCAGGAGGTAGTTAATTCATGAGTTCAGACCAAGATGCGATTGCTCAAGTCCGCCCGACGTCGTATGACATCGACCCGATACATATTCAGCGCTGGTCGCCGCGCGCTTTTTTGGAGCAGGAGGTTCCGGAGGACAAGCTGCTCAGCGTGCTGGAGGCCGCTCGGTTTGCGCCTTCCGCTTTTAATTTCCAGCCTTGGCGGTTTATCGTCGCCCGTACGCCGGAGGACCGGGAGACGTTCCGCTCGTTCCTGGTCGAGTTCAACCAGGTCTGGTGCGAGAAGGTGCCGGTCCTTATCCTGATCGTCTCGCAGAGTACCTCGGAGAAGGGCGCCAATCTGACCCACGCCTTCGACGCGGGAGCGGCTTGGGGCGCGCTTGCTTACGAGGCCGTTCGTCAGGGCCTGGTCACGCATGCGATGACCGGATTCGACTTCGATAAGGCGCGCCAACTGCTCAACGTACCGGAGGAGTTCACGATCCAGGCGGCAGTCGCTCTGGGCTATCAAGGCGACAAGTCATCCTTGCCGCAAGCGATGGCCGATCGCGAAGGCCCGTCCCCTCGCCGTCCGCTCGACCAGTCCGTATTCGAGGGCAGCTTCGGCGCAGCGCTTCGCTAGTTGGACAGCGGCTTTGCCGATGTAACTGCAAGGTTACTATGTTCCTGGCATTTGCGTAATTGCGATTGACGACTCGTCCGATAGGATACGCTAAGGGAGCCACTATGATCGCCAATACGAGAAGTTCAAGCGGATCTATCCTGCCATGGCCCCATTGTTCGCCGAATAAATCGGGGCGCAACGCGGGACGCTATGCAGTACCGTCGTATTTGCCAAAGAGAAGAGCGAGACAACGGCGCGATATGCGCGTCGTCTCGCTCTTTGCCTTTTCAGATACCGAAGACATTACGGCTTACTATGTAATTGACTGCGGCTAAATAACCATGCTATGATCATTATAGACTGACGGTCGGTCAATGGATAAACAGACAAACAAAGAGGCGTCTACTTACGAGGGGGAACCTAATGTACCGCAGAATTATCCGCCGCGACATCGCGCGGAACAAGCTGATCACGCTAACTATGACGCTTTTCGTCGCGGCGGCTGCGCTGTTGGTGGCGCTGGCTGCGCTGCTCATCGTCCATCTGGCGGGCTCCATCGATACGCTGATGACGCAAGCCCGTACGCCGCATATGACGCAGATGCATGCCGGCGAGCTGGACGCGGCGAGACTCGCCTCGTTTGCCGAGCAGAGCGAGCATGTCGAGCAATACCAAGCGGTCGAATTCGTCAACATCGATGGCGCGCGCATCCGCATCGGCGAGCAGACGCTGGCTGGCTCGGTGCAGGACAACGGCTTTGTCAAGCAAAATGAAAGCTTCGACTATCTGCTCGACCTCGATGGTCAGGTGATTCAGCCTCGCGACGGCGAGGTCTATATCCCGATCGGCTACTGGAGAGACGGCACGGCCAAGCTGGGCGACACCGTGACCGTGGAGGACAAGACCTTCACCGTATCCGGCTTCCTGCGCGATTCGCAGATGAACTCGCCGCTCGCCTCCTCCAAGCGACTATTGGTCAGCGACCAGGCGTTTTCCGAGCTGCGCCCGCTGGGCAGCATCGAATATTTGATCGAGTTCCGCTTGCGGGACCTGTCTACCTTAACGGCGTTCCAGACCGAATACACAGATGCGGGACTGGAGGCCAACGGCCCGGCGCTCACCTATCCGCTCTTCCGGATGCTCAATGCGATCTCCGACGGCATGATGATCGGCGTGCTGTTGCTCGTCAGCCTGCTCGTCGTCGTCATCGCCTTGCTCTGCATCCGCTTCACGCTGCTGGCGAAACTCGAGGACGACTACAGGGAGATCGGCGCGATGAAGGCGCTCGGCATGCGCGTAGCCGATATCAAGAAGCTCTATCTGGCCAAGTATGCGGCGATCGCTGCCGCAGGCAGCGCGCTCGGCTTCGCCGCCGCTTGCGCGCTCCGGGGCGCGCTGCTGGACAATATCCGGCTCTACATGGGCGAGAGCGGGAACGGTACGCTTGCCTTGCTGATCGGCGCTCTGGGCGCGCTCCTGGTGCTGCTGGCGATCCTTGGCTATGTAAGCGGCGTGCTGCGCTATATCCGGCGCATCCCGGCGGCGGAGGCGCTCCGCTACGGGGTGTCGCAGTCGGACAAGGTCGGAGCCCGGCGCCTGCGGCTCAGCCGCAACCGGCTGCTGCCGGTGAACCTGTTCCTCGGCATCCAGGATGTGCTCTCGCGCAAGAGGCTGTATGCGACGATGCTGACGGTGCTCATCCTCGCCTCCTTTATCATGATCGTCCCGCATAACCTGCATCATACGATTTCGCAACGCAGCTTCAGCGGCTATATGGGGATCGGCGCTTACGATCTGCGTCTCGATCTTCAGCAAAGCTCCGACATCGCCGAGCGGGCGAGAGCGATCGCCGACAAGATGGCCGCCGACCCCGATATCTTGCGCTATACGGTGCTGACAACCAAGAGCTTCCAGGTGAAGACGGCAGAGGGTACGACCCAGACGATGCGGATCGAGCTCGGCGATCAAGGGGCGTTCCCCGTGCAATACAGCAAGGGGGACTCGCCTCAGACGCCGGACAAGATCGCGTTGTCGGCGCTTCAGGCTGAGGAGCTGAAGGTGACGGTCGGCGACCCGCTGGTGCTGGCAAGCGACGCGGGAGATGTCCGCCTGGAGGTTAGCGGCATCTACTCGGACATCACCCATGGCGGCAAGACGGCCAAGGCGTCGTTCGCTGACGACTCGGGGGACATCGTATGGGCGGTCGTCTATGCCGAGCTGACGGCTTCGGCCGATGCGGCCGCCAAGGCCGCAGCCTACAGCGACAGCTTCGGCTATGCCAAGGTGTCCGATATCGAGGCGTTCATCGACCAGACCTTCGGCTCTACGATCCGCGCGGTTGGTCAGGCGTCGCAGGGCGCGATTGCGGTCGCACTGTTAATCGCGCTGCTCGTGACATTGCTGTTCATCAAGCTGCTGCTGGCCAAGGACCGTTATGCGATTGCCGTCATGCAGGCGTTTGGCTTTACCGGCCGCGACATCAAGCTGCAATACATTACCCGGTCCTTATTCGTCCTGCTGCTTGGCCTGTTTGTCGGCACGCTGCTGGCCAACACGCTCGGCGAGCGGCTGGCTGGCGCGGTGATCGCTTCGTTCGGTGCGTCGTCCTTCGAGTTCGCGATCGATCCGCTATCCGCCTATGTGATCTATCCGGCCCTGATGGGCTGCGCAGTCGGGCTGGCGACGCTCATCGGCACCTCGGGCGCGGGCCGCATCATACTATCTGAACATATAAAGGAGTAGCCTATGAACAAGATTATAGTGGGAGATCAGATCGTCAAGCGCTACGGCACTGGCGGAGAGTCACGTCAGGTGCTCGACCGCGTCTCGGTCGAGATCGGCAAGGGAGAGTTCGTGGCGGTGATGGGGCCGTCCGGTTCGGGCAAGTCGACGCTGATGTTTTGTCTGAGCGGGATGGATGCGATCGACGAAGGCGTGGTGCTGTATAACGGCAAGCCGTTGTCGCAGATGGGGGAGGTCGAGCTGGCCGACCTGCGCAGGAGACGGATGGGCTTCGTCTTCCAGCAGCCGACCCTGCTGCGCAATCTCAATGTGCTCGACAACATCCTGCTGCCGTCGCTGCGCGACAACCGCAAGCGTGTCGCCGAGCTCACGGACAAGGCCCGCTCACTGATGAAGCGAGTGGGCATCGCCGGTCTGGAGTCGCGCGAGATTACGCAGGTGTCGGGCGGCCAGCTGCAGCGGGTAGGCATCTGCCGGGCTTTGATGGGAGACCCCGACATCATCTTCGGCGACGAGCCGACCGGCGCGCTCAACTCGGCCTCCGCTCAGGAGATGATGGAGCTGTTCACCGCGATCCATGCGGAGGGTACAGCGATCATGCTCGTCACCCATGATGCGCAGGTAGCGGCGCGGGCGGAGCGCGTCCTGTTCATGCGCGACGGCGCGATCGTCAGCGAGCTGCTGCTCTCGCGATACCGGCAGGAGGAGGCCGCAGCCCGTGTCAGCCGCATCACGGAGCGGATGACCTCGCTTGGGGTGTAGTTGCTGGCATTAAGAGGTGCGCTCCTCTGTAGCGTCCGGACTCGCTTCTTCGGCATAGCGAGCCAGCGCCTTGGCCGAGGACTCCCGCATCCGGTGGATCAGATAGTCGCCCTCGATGACGCGTACCCGCCTGCCGAGGAAACGGAGCTTGGAGAGCAGATACTCGATCTCGTCGCCGAGCAGCGAGACGCGCACGTGGTAGATGTCTCCAGCGCTGTCGTAGTCGACCGTCTTCTCGAAGCTGGAGAAGGCGTACAGGATCCGCGAGAGCTCGGCGTTGTACATCGGTACGATCTCGATGAGCGCCTCGGTGCGGCGGGCGGCGATCGCCTCGACGATCCGCGCTTGGGCGCGCTCGGCGGTACGCGGGTCTAGCGGCTCTGCGGCGAAGGAGCGGATCTTCTGCAGCCGCGTGCTCATGAGCGACGGTTGGCGCAGACGATACCAGAGCAGGTACCACTCGCGCTTCACCATCGAGTATTCCAGCTTGTAGGGCAGTCCGGGGTGATCGGTATACTCGCGGTCGTCCCGGACCGCATAGGTGAGGCGCACCCCTTGGCGCTCGGCGATCAGACGCCGCAGCGGTCGCAGATGCGGATGGTACACCTGCCGCTCGCGGGAGCGCGCCTTCTCGATGAGATGGCGGGAGACATCGAGCTCTTCCTCAGGGGCGAGCACCGCGCGCAGCTTGGCCAGCGTATCGGGCGCGAACGCTTCGGTAGCAGCCGGATGCGCCAGCATCGTCTTCAGCCAGGCCCGCTCATGCGAGGTGACGGTGAAGGTGCCGGCGTCCTCCAGACGCGTCATGATCTGGTGGTTGAATATTTTTTCAAACAGATTCATAGGTCGATTGTATCTCCTTCCATTCCGCGATCATCTCTCTCCGCAGCTGCAGCGGCTCCAACACCTCGCAGCTCGAGCCGAAGCTCCGCAGCCACGGCCTGATCTCCGTCGTGCCATTGACAGTAATCTCGTAGACGAACGCCTCTTCATCCTCCTCGACGATCTGCCCCCACTGTCCCTGCAGCAGCACCCGCTCCTTGACGAAGTTCCGCTCCAGGCCCGGATGGTAGAAGCGGGCGCGCACGGTGACCGGCTTGCCGGTGTCGATGAGCCAGCTATACCGCATCTTCTCCGCCAGCTCCGCTTGCTTGTCCTCGTACGATGCCGCGTCCACGGCATCCTCCAGCTCGATCTGAGTCAGTCCCTCCAGCCTGTACTTGCGTATGCCCTCTCGGCCATGCGAGAGCAGGTACCAGCGTCCGTACTGATGGTCGTACACCAGCTTGAGCGGCAGCGCCCGCTGCTGCTTGCCCTCCGTCTCCCGCTCGAACAGCGGATTCGTGTTGCGCGAGGCGTAGCTGCGCTCGGACTTCGGCGAGAAGTACAGGAAGCGCACCCGAAGCCGCCGCTCTATCGCGTGCAGCAGCGTGAACAGATGCGCCTCGTCGAGCACCCGCGAGTGGTAGTGATACTTGTACAGGAATGGCTCCAGCTCATGCGTCTGCGCTTGCCCGCGCAGCAGATGCTTTTTGAGACTGTCGCGCAGCAGGTAGCCCTGGACCGAGGGGAGCTGCGTATTGGCCATCACATCGATATAGTCGTACAGGTCGAGCAGCTCCTCGGGCGACAGCGACTGGATCAGATCGTCGTTGACCCGATAGCGATAAGGGCGCGCCCCGCTCTCCCGGCGGATGACGCCGACGCTCTCCAGATACTTCAGGTCGCTGCGGATCGTCTTCTCGTCCGGCATCGGCATCTCCTCGGTCGTCGCATTCTCGCCTTCGGGCGGGCTGCAGCAGATGTCCAGCAGCTCCATCACCGTCAAGGCTTGCCCGTCCATCGCCGACAGCAGCAGCGAGAGCCGGTAGCTCTCGGACGCCTTGACCGACTTGGCGCGGAACAGGAACAGCAGCAGCGGGTCGGCCGAATCGTAGTAGTTGTAGCGGATCGCCTCCGACCATTCCCGGCTCTGCTCTTGCGTCAGATGCTGATGCATCGAGCCCAGCACCTCCTTGAGCCGACGGATCGTCTTGTCGAACGTATGGACGGAGATGCCGAGCCGCTCGGCGAACTGCGTCCGCGTGAACGCCCCGCTCGTCAGCGCCAGCATCCGCAGGATCTGGATTTCCTTGTCGAAGCTTTCCTTGGCCACGCGTCATCCTCCTTCAGGGGGCGATATGTACACAGTCTTTTTTTCATTGTAACAGGAGTCGTCATACTTCTGCCATGTTCGGATCGGTCGAGATGCGCGATGATAGATGCTGTAAGGCGCCGGTGCGGCGCTTTGCCATCATTACAAGCGCTTATGCGGCGGTCGTAACGAGGCGAGGATGTCAGACATCCTGCAGTGCCGGGCCTGGTAGGCTGCGGTATCCTGTACGGCTGGACCGGTAAGTGCAGGCGGGGTTCGATTCCCCAATCGCTTAGGGAGCGATCTATGGTATAGAGCTACTCGACTGCAAATCGAGCGATGCAACAACTCACAAGGGACCTGAGGATGGAATCCCGGGCGGCAAGGGCGTGCAGGCACGTCCTAGTACAAGCGCGCTGCCGACCGGCTATGCAATCTGCGGATACCGACGGGCGGGAAGCGGGAGCAAGACAGGAGAGAGACGAGGCGGGGGGATGGTCGAAGTCGGGCCGCGCCTCGCTCGGACCTCCTCTGCGAAGCTCTGGCGGACGCTCGTCTCAAGCGAGATTCCGCCGCTCCGGCAGGGGGATTCCGATCCGATGGCACGTATGAACAGGGGGAGTATGACATGTACAACAAGATCATCATCCAAGCCGACCAACGCGGTCTGCTGATGCATAAAGGAAGCTATGAGAAAAAGCTGATGCCAGGCACCTATCGCTATGCGCCTTGGTCGGAGCGGACCGTAGTCGTCATGAATACGTCGAAGCCATTCGTCGTCGAGGGCAAGGAGGTCCAGGTATTCCTGCAAGACAAGGCGCTGGCCAGCGAGCTCGACGTCGTCCGCGTCGCCGACCATGAGTATGTCCTGCACTACGAGGACGGCCAGTTCGCAGGGCTGCTGAAGCCTGGCGTTCATGCCTTCTGGAATGTGCTGAAGAAGCATACGTTCGTCCATGCCGATACGCGAAACCCCGAGCTGCCTGCCGAGGTGAGCCGGGCGGTCGTCGCCAAGCTGGGCGTCTACGTGCAGTCGCACGAGGTCGGCAGCGGCGAGGTCGGGTTCCTGTACTACGATCATGTGCTGCAGCGCCAGCTGTCGCCAGGCAAGTACAGCTACTGGAAGGGACCGGTGACGGTCGCGGTCCGCACGGTCGAGCTGCGCCAGCAGCAGATGGAGCTGATCGGGCAGGAGATCATGACTGAGGACAAGGTGACGCTGCGGCTTAACTTCGTCTGCCAGTACCGGATCGCAGAGCCGGAGCGCATCCTGGAGATGAAGTCGCATGAGGAGCAGATCCACATCCTGCTGCAGCTCGCGCTGCGCGAGTATGTCGGCACGCTGCGGCTCGACGACTTGCTGAAGCGCAAGGAGGAGGCGGCATCGTTCGTCCTCTCCCGACTGCGGGAGCGGGAGGCGGAGCTGGGCATCCAGTTCCTGAATGCTGGCGTGAAGGACATCATCCTGCCCGGCGAGATGAAGGCGATCCTCAACACGGTGTTGATGGCGGAGAAAAAGGCGCAGGCCAACCTCATCACGCGCCGCGAGGAGACGGCCTCGACCCGGAGCCTGCTCAACACGGCCAAGCTGATGGACGAGAACCGCACGCTGTACCGGCTCAAGGAGCTGGAGTTCCTCGAAAAAATCTCCGAGAACATCGGCTCACTCTCGGTATCCGGCGGCGGCGATCTGCTCGAGCGGCTGACCGGGCTGCTTGGCGAGAGCCGGGGAGCGGAGCGATAGCCATTGAAGCGTCTGTGGGAGGACGAGAAGACGAAGATGCAGAAGGTGCGGAGGGCTGGACATAAAGGGCCCGAAGGGGGCGGGCTTCCCAGGTGAAACCGCTGGGCAACTGACCGCCTCTTCGGAGCAGCGTCGGATGAGCGAAATAGAGGAACAAAGGCGCACTGGAGGGGGATAGGTATGAAGAAGAGTGAACAAGAGGAGCGGGAAGCGAGCGTAATCCAGGTAGATCGGCATGCGGACATCGTTGCGGCGCTGGAGCGTATCGAGCGCGAGGAACGAGTCCGCATTCTGTACGCCTGCGAGTCGGGCAGTCGCGCCTGGGGCTTCCCGTCGAAGGACAGCGACTACGACGTCCGTTTTCTCTATGTACGGCGCCCCGACGACTATCTGTCGATTTTCGAGCGGCGCGATGTGATCGAGCAGCCGATCAGCGAGCTGCTGGACATCAACGGCTGGGACCTGCGCAAGGCGCTGCTGCTGTTCCGCAAGTCGAACCCGCCCTTGCTCGAATGGCTGCAATCGCCGATTATCTATCGTGAGAACGGGGCGGTTGCCGATCAGATTCGAGCGCTGGCTGCGGGCGCCTTCTCCGCTCGCGCCTGCACGTACCACTACCTGCACATGGCTCGGGGCAACTACCGCGAGTATTTGCAGTGCGAGCGCGTCAAGATCAAAAAATACTTCTACGTCCTGCGCCCGATCCTGGCCTGCGAATGGATCGATCGCTACCGGACAATGCCGCCGCTCGCCTTCGAAGCGCTGGTCGAGGCGATGGTACCGCAAGGCAGCGAACTGAGACGCACGATAGACGAGCTGCTGGCGCGCAAGAAGGCCGGAGACGAGCTGGACATTGAGCCGCGGATCGCAGTGTTGAATGACTATCTCGATGAGCAGTTGGCCCTGTATGATCAGCGGGCGGCGGAGCTGCCGACCTCAGGCGAGGGAGTGGACGAACGGCTGGATGCCTTGTTCCGATCGGCGCTGCGAGAAGCTTGGGAGAGCTAGAGGTGACTTGGCAGACCGTGCTGATACATTGTAAGACTATTCGTATGCTGGCGCAGTACTGCGATCGTCTGTGGGTGGGGCTGTGCGTAGATGGTCGGATAGTCGAATTCGCCGTACGCCTCCCTGATCGGAAATGCGAGACGTTCCTCGGTTAACGAGAATTCGGCACAGATGCCGGGCTTGTTGCCGCGCGCGTCCAGACGTATCCATTTGTTTAGGGAAGCGATATAGACAGCATTCAGGGCATGGATGCAGTAGCCGGTGTCCGGCTCATCTCCAAGCGTCAGCCGCTGATAGCAGAACCCGGCGGGGATCGCAGCTCTCCTCAGGATGGCGCAGAGCAGGTTGGACTTGGCATAGCAGATGCCTTCTCCGAACTCCAGCACCTCCGAAGCCGCGCATGTTACCCGAGTGCTCTGGATATCCCAGGCATGAGAGATGTTATCGCGGACCCATTCATAGGCGTGACGGATATATTCCTCCTGGCTCCGGGAGGCGGTCGTCAGCCTTTCGACCAGCTCGCCGATCCGAGGGTCGCTGTAGTCGACCTCCGTCGTTTCTTCCAGATAGTCCTGCAGATTGTCAGACTCGCAGATGAGTTGCATAGGTGAGGCTCCTTTCGTGGATTGAGATTGAATTAATATACTATAAAACGAATTTTTATTCAATTCTAGATCGGCGACTCCATCTCCAACCTGTAATACCGCCCGGCGCGCCACTGTAACTCTAGTTTGTAGAGTTATTCGGTCCACGGCCCGCCTGGCGCGCCACTGTAACTCTAGTTTGTAGAGTTAATCGGTCCACGGCCCGCCCGACGCGCCGCTGCAACTCTAGTTTGTAGAGTTATTCGGCCCACGGCCCGCTCGCTCGCACCAATAGCGCGCTCGATCGATGGGTGGCGATCGAAAAAGAACCGCAACGCCAATTGGCGTTGCGGTCCTGACTTGAAATATAAGTTCCTACCGTTTCGCGATAATACCGAAACGGTCTGCGGTAGTGCGGATGCCGCGGTTGGTGCGATGCGTCTCGATGTAGCGCTCGAGTATCCGCAGGTCGTCCGTTTCGCGGCCGAAGTCTGGGATGATCGGTGTATGCGTCAGCAGGAAGATCAGATCGTCGACGGTCTCATAATACTCCGTGACCGTGTAGTCGAACGCACGGATATCCCGGAAGCCCGCTGCCTCCAGCTCGGCGCAGCATCGCGCCTGGAGGGCGCCGGGCTGCTCGCCCCAGCTCTGGCCGCGTCCGAACGCTTCCTTGAGCTGGTGCTTGTCGCCTTCGCCGACCTGCTGCGTCACGAAGACGCCGTCGGCTGTCAGCACGCGGGCGATCTCCTCCGCATGCCACTCGGAATGGCGGGAGGAGACGAGGTCGAACAGGCCGTCCGGGAAGACGAGCCGCTCCGCCTCCATCTGCAGGAAGCGCGCGTGCGCGTGACCAGCGCGGGCGGCGTTGCGCTTCGCCGTCTCGATCATCTCGGACGAGCGGTCGATGCCGATGAGCAGACGCACCGTCCCGGCGATCGAGAGCGCTGCCTCGCCGCCGCCGGTGCCGATGTCCAGCAGTAGTGATGCAGGCGTAGCGTGCGCGGCCACTTCGTGGTACATCTCCCAGGGCGCGCCTTCGGTTACGCACTTCACTCGGCTGAAGTCCCAGCCGTTCGTGCGGCCGATCGCATTATAGAAGGTTTTGTAGTCAAAGTTGTTCATAGGATATCACCTTTCCCGTGTTAGAGGTAGCAGACTAGACTGTGCTGTCGCAAATAGCTTACAATTCGTATAAGGGAAAAAGAGCAGACGTTCCCCTTGGTGGCGGGCACGCTTTTTTTTGGAGCTTCAAGCGTAAGCCCAGCCCGAACTAGCTACTTCGAACAAAACGGTGTAACACACCTGTCACCTCGGCGGAAAGATTAGCATCAGTATAGTCCAAACCATCGCGGAGTGACAAGATCACAAGGGAAAGGCGGGCGTATCGTGGATGTCGTAAGCCAGTTGAGGATATTGAAGCAAATCTATAGCGAGAGCACAACATGGGATGAGGAGATGGGGGTGTCGGTGCATCGAATACCGTCAACCGTCACAGCACAGGAGCTGCAGGCGCTGGAGCAGGCGGGGCATGCGCCGAACAACTGGGTCTATCCTGCGCATGACGAGACGTTGGCCGAGCTGAAGCGGCTCGTCGAGCGGTGGACGCTCGCCGAGGCTGCGGATGCCTTCGTCGCCTCACTCTGGTCGGCGCCGATGATCTGGCGCGCGCTGCTGCCGGGCAAGCTGCTGGCGGAGGCGATGCCTGAGCATGCGTACGAGCCGTATCCAAGCTCAGCCACCTGCCAAATCTGCGGCTTGGCGGACGGGGGTGGCGTCGACGCCAGTCTTCAGTGGTACTTCCGCATGATCGAGTCGACGCCGCTCGACGGCAACCCGCACGGGTACGTGCTGGCGCTGCGCGAGCTGGCGGCTGCCGGTCAGGTGCCGCAGCCGACAGCGTCGGACCGCTATGCGCTGCGTCGCCTGCTGACGATACTGAGAGAGCTGCCGCCCAAGACGCGTTATAGCAAGATCGATCCGCTCCTCAAGAAGGAAGCGCTGCTGCCCGTACGCGACAAATATCCCTATCGCGGCCTGCTCGAGACGCTTGGTCTGATCGGCGTCCTCGACACGGAGGCGTACCCGGGACTGGCGACGACCTTCCTGCCGTACCGCAAGCGGGACGAACGTCCCAATACGAGGGTGGAAATCCAGGCCCCGCTCGCATGGTGGGACTCCTCGGTCGGCATCAATGAGCGTACGCTGGCACAGTTGTTCGGGGCCTACGACTTGACCGAGGTCTCGGCGTCGGACAAGCCCGAGCCCGTCCCCGCGCTGGCAGAGACGGTGACCGGAGCGCTGGCCAGCAGGAAGGCGCCGCGCGCCGCTACGCCCAAGGCATCCCCGGACGCAGGCAAGGGGCCGGTGGAGGCGGGGGATGTGTATGCGGTGCGCATCCGCGAGGGCGCATGGGTGACCGTCTACTGCCATGAAGTCAAGGACAATCGGGCCCGCGTCGAATACATGGACGGCATCTATGCAGATATGCCGTCCAAGGCAGAGCTGAGCCAGACATTCCGTCCGCGACGAGACGGCAGATGGCAGTGCCGCTCGGCGTCGATCGACTCGACGAGTTGGGTCCGGCGTATCGCTCGAGGGATCGCTTGTCCGCAGTCAGAGCTGCCGGAGCCGGATCGCTTCCCCTTCCATGGCGCCAAGGATTTGGCGCATATGGCCAACTGGTGCTTTCCCGAGTTGAAATCCTGAGGCTTAGGCCAGAATAGCCGCCTTCTTCTCATCGATCTCCCAGGCCAGCGTTTCGCCAGCCAGGTACCGGCTTAGCTCATCGGCCATATACATGCCCATCCGGGCAATCTCGTTGCCCATGCTGCCCGCGATATGAGGCGTCAGCACGACATTAGGCATCGTGTACAGCGGCGAGTCGTCGACCGGAGGTTCGGGGTAGGTCACATCGAGGATCGCAAATAAGTCGGGGCGCTCTTGCAGCGCCTCGATCATCTCCGGCTCGCGGATGATCGCGCCGCGTGCCGTGTTCAGGAACGTGGCCCCAGGCTTCATGCGGCGGAAATGCTCTCCGGTTATCATACCCACCGTCTCGTCCAGCCAGGGCGCATGGAGGGATACGACGTCGGAGCGTTCGAACAGCTCGTCGAGCGAGCACAGCTGCACGCCCAGGGCCTCGGCCTGTTCGCGAGTCGCGAACGGATCGTAGGTGATGACGTTCATATCGTAAGCCTGGAGCCGCTGGCACACTTGCCGGGCGATCATGCCCAGCGAGATCAGGCCAACGGTGCTGCCAAAGGTGCCTACGACAGGGACATCCGGCTGCGCAGAGCGGTTCGTATTGCGGCCCTGATAGGCGCGGGACAGCCGCCAGCCGTTCTTGAGCGCAAAGACGATCTGCGACACGGTGTACTCCGCGACAGGAATCGCGTTGGCTGCGTAGGCGCTGGTCAAGCGGATGCCGCGTTTCCAGAACGCCTCCGTGACCATGCCTTTGACCGAGCCTGCGCCATAGAACACCATTTTCAGATGTGGAGCCGCTTTCAAAAATGCCTCATCCAGCTTGGGCGCACCCCAGCCCGAAAACAACACCTCCACATCCTCCAGCACATCCAGTGATTCCGCGATCGATTCAGGCGTATAGGCTTGGGGAATCATGTGCACCCGCTGCTCTATCTTTTGGCGAACGCGCTCGGGGTAAATACTGGGGTATGCTTCCTCACTCAGAATATAGATTCCTTTATGCACGATAAGTCCTCCCGCTTCCATGAAGTCATGTCCATCCCGCCTATTATATAACGAACTGAACCCGGCCGTCAGTATCATAAAGCGAGAAGGCTCACGCACATCAAAATGTAAAAGCTCCCGCACGGGGAGCTTATGAGATTTATGGTAAAGCCCTCTTTTCTTCTTAGCCCTCGCCCCCCGAGAACAGCTTGCGGTATTGGATCGGCGTATGGCCGGTCTCCTTTTTGAAGCGGCGAATGAAGCTTGGCGCATCGTGATAGCCGACGCGCTGGATGATATCCTTGAGCGGATCGCTTGTTGTGGTCAAGTCGGTGATGACGGCGGCCATCCGCTTCTTCCAGATGTACTGAACGAAGTTGATGCCGACCGTCTCCTTGAACGAACGGCTGAAGTAGGACATCGAGATCGAATACTTGTACGAGATCTCCTCCAGGCTGAGCGTATGGTCCATATAGTGTTCGTCGATATACGTGATGATCTGGTCCATCAGGGAGTGCGCTTCCTTCTCTTCCTTCCACTCTACCTGGTCGCACACATGGCCGACCAGCTGCAGGCAATGCCGGTACAGCTCATCCAGCGAGGCGAAGCTGTCCGGCGCGGGCAGCTTGGCTCCGACATGGGCGACGCCGGCCTCCAGCGCGGTTTTGACGATTGTGTTGATCAGGTCCAGACTCATGTAGCGGACGAACTTGACCGACAACCCGGGCTGCTGCAAATAATCGACTGCCTCGCGCACCGTCTGCTCCGCGACCTCCCGATTGCCTAGCTTCAGACTCTGATCGAGCGTCAGCAGCACGTTTTTGGGCAGCCAGCACGCCTCGTCGCCGGAGGCCGACAGCTTGCTGAAGTACGAGATCGTGCCGCCCGGAGCGAGCCGCGTCTCGTAAGCCGAGCAAGCCTCGATGAACGACTGGTTGAGTCGATCCGGCGAGTCGTAGCAAGCGCCGACGCCGATAACGGGATGGAGCTGGTAGATGTCGTGCAGATGATCGTGCGCCGCCTGGACGATGCCGTGCAGCTGGCGCTGCTCCTCCATCCCCGGCAGCGCGTTGAAGCTGGCGATCAGCGCGATCTGATCGGGTCGGGGCAGCTCCACGCTATAGATACGCGCCTCGTACTCCGGGAATTCCACCTCGAACAGCAGCTGCTGCATGGTCTGCCATTCGATCGCAGGCTCGGGCGCAGCGTCGCCGTCCTTGCGCCCGATCAGCATGACGAAGTGGCGGCTGCGCTCGAAGCTCAGGTCGAGCGTCTGCAGCAGCTTGGCCGGCAGCCGACTGACGTTGCCGTGACGCAATAGCATGAGCAGCAGATGGTTGCGAGCGTACGGCTCCTGCAGATCGACGCGATCGCCGTACTCCTCCAGCGCCGAGCGGATGCGCTCCAGCTCATTGCCCGGTGCGGGGGCATCCGAGGTCGGCTGCTCTGCTTTGAACCGGGTATTGGCGTATTCGAGCAAGCTGAAGATCGGATGATACTGACGACGCGCGAGCAGCAGGGCAAAGACGCCCCCGAGCACGACGACCGCCGAGAAGAGCAGGATGATGACGCTGCGGATGTGCAGCACATTGCCGAAAAACTGAGCGCTCGGCATCAGCGTCACATATTGCCAGCCGTTCTGACTCGAGCGGACCGAGACGACCGAATGATCGACGCCGCTCAGCTTCAGATTATGGATGCCGGGCGTAAGCCCCACCAGCCCTTGCAGCTCGTCGGCGGTCAGCGGCGCCTCCCGATTGCTCTTGGACGCCAGGATCTGGCCCTCCGGACTGACGATGTAGGAGGAGCCCTGGTAGTTGCCAAGGATCGTATCGATGAGCCCGGTCAGCTCGGACTCCCGGATGACGTACATCAGGGTGCCGTGCGGGGTCGGGCTGTTCGGCGTGATCGGCATCAGATAGGCCAGCATCGATTGGTCGAAGCCTGGTTTGCGGTTGAACAGGTCGGCCGGACGCATCGTCGCATGCTGCAGCCCATTGAGATCGCCTACGATCGCATCGGCGCTCCAGTTGCGGAATTTGAACGTCTCGGCGAACACCTCCAGACTGTTCATGCCCTCCGTCGAGAAGATCTTCGTATCGCCGCGATAATACAGATACATCTCCTCGATGATTGGACTGGTCGCCTTGTACAGCTTCAGCGCCTCATTGGCATCGAGGACGAAGTACGGGTCGTTCACCCGATAACGTGCCAGCCGCTCGTCATAAGCCGCATAGGAGGAGATGTTGCCGAGCTGCTTCATATGACTATTGACGATCGTCTCGGCCTGCGTCAGCTGATTCAGATGCGACTGCTCGATCTCGGCGCGCAGATTGGTCACGGCGTTGCGATAGATGAGCAATGTTAGACAGATGAGAGGTATGAGCAAGATGAGCAGATAAGATGACATATATCGCAGGAAGAGCCTGGATTTGAAATAGTTCAGCTTCATACTTACCCCCTGGAGTTTGCAATAATTTTCAATGTATGCGTTTTAGAAGATATGTGGTTTATGACCCTAACCGTACACTATTTTCCTTGAAATGAGAAGCTTCGCCGATATGCCTTTTTTTACTTTGCCTCCTCCAGCCCCATTCTGTCAAGTCAAGCAAGCCCAGTCGCGCCAGCGATGAAGGCGCTATCTTGAGCTGTTTTCTCCAACCATGCCAGATCCTTATACCCCCATTCCCTGGTCAAAAAAAACATAGTCCGCATGACAACCCGCCGCTGGCCGATGTCTTGTGTCCGCGAAATCGTAAGGTAATCTAACATATCCGACCATGCCAGAATCCCCGTCTTTAGCGACCTGAGCCAAAATGACATGTTTACCGTCCGCTCCCCCTTTTATAGACTGTGGGTAATCACCAAGAGGGGAAAGGAGAGGGTCCTATGACAGAAGGCAGCAGCACTCCTACGTTCGACGCGTCCGTTGCGCCGACAGGACAGCAGACAGGGCGCAGGAGAGGCAGGACGCTCCATAAGATCGTCCGCAACTGGCGTTTGTACGTATTTATGGCGCCGGCATTGCTGACGGTGTTAATTTTCAACTATTTGCCGATGTACGGGATTCAGATTGCCTTCAAAAACTACATTCCCGCCTTCGGGATGGCAGACAGTCCATGGGTCGGTCTGGATCATTTCATTCGCTTCTTCAACTCGTATTACTTTTGGGACTTGCTCTGGAACACGCTCAGCATCAGCTTGTACGGTCTTGCAGTAGGCTTCCCGCTGCCGATCCTGCTGGCGCTGGCCTTCAATGAAGTGCGCGTCGGCTTCTTCAAGAAGACGGTGCAGACCGTCACGTATGCGCCGCACTTCATCTCAACGGTCGTCATGGCGGGGATGATCATCACGTTCCTCAGCCCGTCCTCGGGGATGCTCGTCAATCTGCTGGAGGCGCTCGGCATCTCGCCGCCGAACTTCCTCACCGATCCGCGCTGGTTCAAGACGATGTACGTCTTCTCGGATGTGTGGCAGGCGACGGGCTGGGGCACGATCATCTATCTGGCAGCGCTCTCGGCGGTCGATCCCGGCTTGCACGAGGCTGCGATCCTGGACGGAGCGTCGCGGATGCAACGGATCCGGCATATTAACATCCCGGTCATCATCCCGACGATCACGATCCTGATGATCCTCAACGTCGGCAGTCTGCTCAGCGTCGGTTACGAGAAGATCCTGCTGCTGCAAAATCCGCTCAACATGTCGTCCTCGGACGTCATCGCCACCTTCGTCTACCGGATCGGTCTGCTGGAGGCGCAGTACAGCTACTCTACAGCGGTCGGTCTGTTCAACTCGGTCGTCAATGCGATCCTGCTGATCGTCATCAATCAGGTCGTACGGCGGACGAGCGAGAACAGTCTTTGGTAGGACAACGAAGAAAGGAGTGAAGCCCATGGTATCGGCAATCAAGGAAACAAAGAGCGACAAGGTGTTCCTGGCGTGCGTCTATGTCGTGCTCACGCTGGCGCTCGCCGTCGTCGCCTATCCGCTCATCTATATTATCAGCGCCTCGATCAGCAATCCGAACGTCGTCGCCTCCGGCGAGATGTGGCTGCTGCCCAAGGAGATCACGCTCGAAGGGTACAAGCGGGTGTTCGACGATCCGGCGATCTGGAACGGCTACCTCAATACGATCATCTACACAGCGGTCGGCACCGCGGTTAACCTCGCCGTCACCTTGCCTGCTGCCTACGCGATGAGTCGGCGCGACATGGTCGGCCGCAATCTGTTTATGATGCTGTTTATGGTGACGATGTTCTTCAGCGGCGGCCTCGTGCCGACCTATCTGATCGTCAAGAGCCTTGGGCTCGTCAACAGCATGTGGGCGCTCATCCTGCCGGGGGCGACGTCGGTGTGGAATCTGATCGTCTGCCGCACCTTCTTCCAGTCGACGATGTCCAAGGACCTGCAGGAAGCGGCAGAGATCGACGGCTGCAGCGACTTCCGGCTATTCTTCCAGATCGTGCTGCCGCTCTCGACGGCGCTGATCGCGGTCATGGCGCTGTTTTTCGGGGTCGGCCACTGGAACAACTACTTCTCCGCGATGATCTATCTGAGCGATCAGGCCAAGTATCCGCTGCAATTGGTGCTTCGTCAGATCCTCGTGCTGCAGCAGATGTCGGCGCAGTCGGGAGCGATCAATGCAGAGACGGCGACCTCGCTCAACAACAAAGCCGAGGTGGCGGCGCTCGTCAAATACGCCGTGATCATCGTCTCGACGCTGCCGGTTATCGCGCTCTATCCGTTCCTGCAGCGCTATTTTGTCCAAGGTGTCATGATCGGTTCCGTCAAGGGCTGATCTTGCCATAGCATGCTCGCGATGTCGCGGGACCTACAAATGGGTTATGATGAAAGGGGAGGATTGTCTATGAAGAAAAGGCACAAGAAGGGGACCATCGCGGTGTCAGCCTTGATGGCGATGGCGATGCTGACAGCGGCTTGTTCATCTGACAAAGGGGGGAGCGAGACGCCTGCTGCGGGAGGCGGCGATGGAGCTGCCAGCGTCAGCCGCGAGGGCTTCCCGATCGTCGAGGAGCAGATCACGCTCAAGATGATGGCGCCCAGCGCCGAGATGGCCAACTGGAGCACGATGCCGACGGTGCAGGCGATGGAGGAGCTGTCCAATATCAAGGTGGAGTTCGAGACGGCGCCGATCGATAGCTTCCCGACCAAAAAAAATCTGACCTTCGCCGGCGGCGAGCTGCCGGACATGCTATACGCCGCCGATCTGACGCCAGCCGAGCAGGTCAACTACGGCAGCCAAGGACTGCTGCTGCCGCTCGAGGACTTGATCGACAACTATGCGCCGAACCTGAAGGCGGTGCTCGACGCCAATCCGGATGTCCGCAAGTCGATCACGACGACGGATGGCCATATCTACGCGCTGCCTTTCATCGATACGACCGCCGTATGGTATCGCGGCCCGATGTGGTACAACGGCAAGTTCCTGGAGGCGCTGGGCGTCAGCGAGCCCAAGACGACCGAAGAGCTGTACACATACCTGAAGCGGGTCAAGGAAGAGGATCCGAACGGCAACGGCGAGGCGGACGAGATCCCGCTCACCTCAGTCAAGCTCGACGATCTGCGCATGTTCTTCCTCGGCTTCTGGGGCATCTACAATGAGGTGTACTATGCCGACAAGGAAGGCGTCGTCCATTATACGCCGCAGGAGGAGGGCTATCGGGGCTATCTGACCTTCCTGAACAAGCTGTGGCAGGAGGAGCTGCTCGATCACGAGACGTTCTCGCAGACCGACGACATGAAGAAGGCGAAGGGCGCCAAAAACCAGATCGCGCTCTTCAGCGACTACCATCCGTACTTCACGCTCGGCGGCGAGCCGCGGACGACCGATCCGCTCATGACGCCCGTTAGCAGCGAGATCGCCGGTACGCCGGTCTACGGCAAGCACCCGGGCATCTCGTCCAACGGCAACTTCGCGATCACGGCGACCAACAAGCATCCGGAAGCGACGATGCGCTGGATCGACTACCAATACAGCTATGAAGGCGCGACGCTCTGGACGCAAGGGCCGGAGGGGCTGATGTGGGAGTACGAGGACGAGGCCAACAAGGTGAAGCGCTACAAGGAGGTGCCGGGCGGCGGCGACCGTGAGGAGTACCGCGCCACCTTGACGCCGAACTACGGCATCGTCACCCCGGGCGTCAACATCCCTGAGCTGACGAACGGTCTGCGCTCCGAGCTCGACGACTGGATCCGGGAGGAGAACGAGGCGAAGCTGGTGCCGATCGCCAAGTCCCCGTTCCCGCGCGTCTATCTCGACAACGAGCGGCAGACCGAGGTGTCGGCGCTCATGTCCGATCTCGATACGTATGTGAAGCAGATGGAAGCCCGCTTCGTCACCGGCGCGGAGCCGCTGGCCAACTGGGATGCGTACGTCGCTCAATTGAAAAAGATGGGCAGCGACCGAATTGTCGAGATTTACCAAGAGGCTTACGACCAGTGGGATAGCGAGAACGCCAGCTAAATAGCAAGCAGCACAGGCGGCTGTTTCCCTGCCGGGATCGGCGGGGAACAGCCGCTTTTTTCTCGCAGCAATCACTACCGGTTGGTACAACTGCGGGTTCGAATCATGCCATCTTTAAAAGGAGGAATTGTTGTGGGAGAAGCTCAGGAGCCCGTCGTCCACGAGGGCGTGCATAATTACAGCAGCGAGCAGGATTGGGTCGAGCCGCAGGAGCCGCTGCTGCGGGATCGGCTGGAATGGTTTAAGGACCAGAAGCTGGGCCTGATGATGCACTGGGGGCCTTACTCCCAGCTCGGCGTCGTCGAATCGTGGGCACTCAGCGACGGCGATGCCGACTGGGCGCGCGATTGCATCGACTGGGGCGTCGAGGGCGAGGAGCTGAAGCGCGAATACTTCGATCTGAACCGCACGTTTAACCCGATCCGCTTTCAGCCGCAGCGTTGGGCGGAGCTGGCGGCCGAGGGCGGCTTCAAGTATCTGAACTTTACGACCAAGCATCATGACGGCTTCTGCATGTGGGATACCCATACGACCGACTACCGGATCACCGGCCCTGAGACGCCCTTCCACCGGCACAAGTATGCAGATATTTGCCGCGAGCTGTTCGACGCGTTCCGCGAGCAGGGGCTGGCGATCTCGGCGTACTTCTCCAAGGCTGACTGGCATACCCCATCCTACTGGGCGCCGGGCATGGAGCGCGGCAGCCAGATGTGGCGCGGCCCGTCGTACGATCCGCAGCGCTACCCGTGGCTGTGGGAGCAGTTCGTCCAGTTCACCCACAGGCAGATCATGGAGCTGATGACCCGCTACGGCCGCATCGATATGCTATGGCTCGACGCCGGATGGGTCAACGCGGCGCAAGGTCAGGATATCCGGCTCGGCGAGGTGGTCGAGCAGGCGCGCCGCGTGCAGCCGTGGCTGCTGACAGCGGACCGGACGGTCGGCGGTCCTTACGAGAATCTGATCACCCCCGAGCAGACGTTGCCGGAGCGGCCGCTGTATGTGCCGTGGGAGAGCTGCATTACGATGGGCACCTCGTTCTCCTTCAATTATGACGATCGCTACAAGTCGGTCCGCCAGCTCGTGCATCTGCTCGTCGAGATCGTCGCCAAGGGCGGCAATCTGGCGCTGAATGTCGGCCCGCAGCCGGACGGTCGTCTGCCAGCCCCGGCGATCGAGCGGATGAAAGGACTAGGCAAATGGCTTAGCGTCAATGGCGAAGCGATCTACGGGACGCGGGTGTGGGAGCCATATGCAGCAGGCGCCGTCCGCTTCACCCGCAAGGGCGAGGTCGGCTATGCGATCGTCTTGTGTCAGGAGGACGAGCGGCTGCAGGAGGAGCTGGTCCTGCCGCTTGCGACAGAGCCGACAGCCGTCGATCTCATCGGCAGCGCGGACGATCTCGAGGTGCGGCGCTGCGAGGACGGCTATGCAGTGCGTCTGCCCGAGGCGGTGCGAGTCGGCGAGATGCCGGAGGCGCTGGCCTTCCGTATCCGGAGATAGCCGGGGAGTATGAGGACAAAGGATGGGAGGAAGAGACGATGATGTGGAGCGCAGTACCGGAGCCTAGCATTGACTACGCGCCGAAAAGCTATCGCTGCCTGCGAGCCGAGGGGCCGCTCGAGCTGGACGGCCGACTGGACAAGCCGTTCTGGGCGCATGCGCCCTGGACCGAGGATTTCGTCGATATCGAGGGCGACCTGCGGCCGCTGCCGTCGAAGCGGACGCGAGTGAAGATGCTGTGGGACGACGAGTATTTTTACATTGGCGCTGAGCTGGAGGAGGATGAGATCTGGGCGACGTTGACGGAGCGGGATTCGGTCATCTTCTATGACAATGACTTCGAGATCTTCATCGATCCCGACGGCGATACGCATCAGTATTACGAGTTCGAGATCAACGCGCTGAATACCGTCTGGGATCTGCTGCTCGTGACGCCGTATCGGGACGGCGGTCCGCCGGTCAACGGCTGGGATATCCAGGGGTTGCGGACGGCCGTCCATATCGACGGGGAGCTGAACAACCCTGCAGCGGCCAATCGGCGCTGGAGCGTCGAGGTGGCGATGCCGTGGCGCGCGCTCCAGGAATGCGCCCCGGACAAGCGGCCGCCGCTTGCCGGAGAGTTCTGGCGGGTTAACTTCTCGCGTGTGCAGTGGCGGGTCGAGGTGCAGGACGGTCAATATCGCAAGCAGGTGAATCCGGCTACCGGACGGCCGTATCCCGAGGATAACTGGGTCTGGTCGCCGCAGGGCGTCGTCAACATGCACTATCCCGAGCTGTGGGGCTATGTCGTCTTCAGCGACTCGGCAATGGCGACTGCTCCGACGGCTGCGGGAACGTCCGGTGATGAGAGAGCGGAAGACGCGGACACGACGACGCCCGTCAGCGGACCGCTACAGGCGGATGTCTTCGTATTGCCGCCGGACGAGCGGATCAAGTGGCTGCTGCGTCGGCTCTACTACAGACAGCGCAACTACTATGCCGAGCATGGACGATTCTCCGACGAGCTGGCGCTGTTGGCCCGTGGCGAGCGGGAGCTGGAGGAGCTGGCGCCTCGGATCGAGATCGGCAGCGGCCTGTTCCGTATCTCGGCGACATCGGCAGACGGCACGGCTGTCTACTGGATTCGCGAGGACGGCAAATTGTGGAGGGAGTGAGACGGATGAGCGCGCAGCAGACGATATTGTCGCTCGGCGAGGTTGAGCTTGGCGAGCTGGAGCGCAAGTACGAGCGCAGACGGGAGCTGGCGGGACATCGCGCAGGCCCGCTGTTCGGCGTGCTGGCGCAGGATCTGACGAACGAAGAAAGGGTCGCCTTGAAGTTCCTGTACGCCAATATGCCGGTATGCGATCTGGCGGATCATGACGGCGAGCTGTTCCTGACCCATATCCGGCAGGCGCTCGCGACGCGTAAGACAGCGCCCTGGGGGGCGAAAGTGCCGGATCGGCTGTTCCTGTATTATGTGCTGCCGATGCGGATCAACACGGAGAATCTGGAGGATTACCAAGCGATCCTGCACCGCGAGCTGGCGGCGCGGACGTCCAGGCTGACGATGGCCGAGGCGATCCTGGAGACCAACTACTGGTGCCACGAGAAAGCGACCTACATCGGCAGCGATCTGCGGACGCTGTCGCCGCTCGGCATGCTCCGCAACGCTCGCGGCCGCTGCGGCGAAGAGTCGACGCTTGCTGTGGCTGCGCTGCGCAGCATCGGCATCCCGGCCCGGCAGTGTTATACGCCGCGCTGGGCGCACTGCGACGACAATCACGCCTGGGTCGAGGCGTGGGCGGACGGGGAGTGGCATTATATCGGCGCCTGCGAGCCGGAGGCGGTGCTCGACGAGGGCTGGTTCAGCGCGCCGGCTCGCCGGGCGATGCTCGTCCATACGCGGGTGCCGTCCGGGTATGTCGGTCCCGAGCCGGTCACCGTGGCCGACCAGTGGCATACGGAGCTTAATCTGCTGGACCTGTACGCCCCGGTCCGCACGCTGCGCGTGACTGTGCTGGACGCCGAGGGCTCGCGGGCGGCTGGGGCCGAGGTGCAGTTCCAGCTCTACAACTACGCCGAGCTGTTCCCACTGGCGACGATCCGTACGGATGCGAGCGGAGAGGCGCTGTTCCGTACTGGTTACGGCGATCTGATCGTTCGCGCCGTGCGAGACGGCTATTGGGACGAGCAGTCGATCGCGGCGGATGTGCAGGAGTTGACGCTCACCCTTCGGCATAGCGGGCAGCCGGAGGGGACGGCGACGTTCGATATGACGCCGCCTCCGGAGCGACCGGGCGAGCCGCGCGAGCCGCTCGCGGAGGAGCAGCTGGCTCGGCATCGCGAACGTGTCGCCGAGGGCGAGCGGCTCCGCCAGGCGTACGAGGCGAGCTTCCTCGGCGAGTCGCAAGCCCGCGAGCTGGCTGAGTCGCTCGATTTGCCGCCGGAGCGCGTATGGGCCGTGCTGGAGACGGCGCGAGGCAATGCCCGAGAGCTCGCGGCGTTCCTGCGCGAGCGCAGTCCGCAGCATGGGCTGTGGCCCTTGCGGCTGCTAGAGACGCTGAACCCCAAGGATCTGACCGATACCGCTCGGGCGACGCTGGACGACTATCTGCAAGGCGGGCTGCGCTGGCTGGAGCGGGCAGTGTCAGCGTCTGCGTCTGAGATGCCGGAATCTGCACAGCCCGAGTCAGGGGAGCAGCAGCCTGCGATGCCGGGACCTGCGAGGTCCGAGTCCGGACCGCCGCAGCCTACGGTGTCGGCATCCAGTGGCGGGGGAGACGACTCGCCGGGCGGTCCGTCTGCTCGAGGTGAGCGAGGTGGCGTCATCGGGACCGACGATAAGGCGCAACAGGGACCGGGACAGGGCCAGGCGAGCGTCGTCCTGAATCCCGAGACACCCGCCGCGCAGCAGGACGCCTCGCCGGACTCGCCGGACGCGTCCACGCAGGCGGAGGAGGAGCGACTGCTGTGCTATGTGCTCTGTCCGCGCGTCCACTTCGAGATGCTCGCGCCTTACAAGGCTGAGCTGATGGCAGCCTTCTCGCCGGAGGAGGTCGAGGCCTTCCGCGCCTCGCCGTCGCTAGTGGCGGAGCGGCTCGCCAGAGACTGGACGATTACGCGAGAGCCGATGCATATGCAGGGCAAGGCGACGCCACTCGGCACCTTTCGCTTGCGGGCAGGGGACCGCCTCTCGGTCGATATCCTGCTCGTCGCCTTGCTGCGGAGCTTGGGCATCGCGGCCAGACTGCATCCGGCCACCCAGCATCCCGAATATTGGCAGGACGGCCAGTGGCGGGACGCGAGGGAGGCAGAGTCCGGCGGTCCAGTCCGTGGCGCTGCTGGCGGAGCCGAAGTCAGCTGTGCGGGGCGCAGTGCGGCTGATGGAGCCGAACTCGGCAGTGCGGAGCACGGCGATAATGACCTGACCGAGGGCAACGATGCAGAGCTCGATGAGGCTGATCTAGCCGGAGTCAGCGGTGATGATCGCGAGTCCTGCGAAGAGGTAGCTGCTCCGGCTAGTGTCTCGCATCGCGGCACGCTGCGGCTGCTGCGACGCGAGGTGTCCGGCGAGGGAGGGAGCGATACGCAGCTCGCCTATCGCGACAATTTCTCCTTTGGCCGGCTGGAGGACGGCTTCTATCGGACGCTGCAGTATCCGTTTGGCGAGAAGGATGTGTATGCTCGGCCGTTCGAGCTGGAGCCCGGCGATTACCGCCTTATCACCGGCGTCCGGCTGCAGGGCGGCGAGGTGCTCGGCCGCTTCCACTACTTCCGCATCGCGTCTGGTCGGGAGACGGTGCTGACCCCTGAGCTTCGCCAGCCCGCGCTCACCTATCCTGCGCTCGGGGCGGCCGATGCCGAGAGCGTATTGCATCGCTGGGATGAGCCCGGACCTGGCGTCCGCTTAGCAGAGCTCGCCGGCAGCAAGGGCGCGGTCGTGGCCTGGATCGACCCGCGGCGCGAGCCGTCGCGTCATCTGCTGCGCGAGAGCGGCGAGCTGCGGTCGGACTATGAGGCGGCTGGACTGCCGCTCTTGCTCATCGTGCCGGAGGGGGAGGAGGGCGCTGGCTTTGATCCCGAGGCGCATCCCGACCTGCCTGGCGTTGCGTTGCTGATGCGCGACCCGGATGGCGCGGCGCAACGTCGGATGACGGAGCGCGCGCATCCTGGCGAGACCGGCCATCCCTACTTGTATGTAGTGGACGGCGAGCTCGCGGTACGCTATGCGCAGTCGGGCTACAAGCCCGGCAGCGTCCGAGAGGCATTGCACGTATTGCAGGCCGTCCGCGGCTGATCTAACGAATGGACAGACGGCTGGCTCCTCGTAACGCAGATCGAGACGTTATTTCAGGAGCTCACTATTACATGCCAGCCGTCTGAAGAGAGGAGCGCGAAGCGCAATGAAACCCGACTACAAGACGATCGGCTACGTCGGCGACAAAGACCTGCCCGTAATGACGCAAGCGGATCTGCTGAAGCTGACGCATATTAATATTGCATTCGGCCATGTCCGAGATGACGAGATTGTCACCGATCATTTGGCCCATCTTGGCCGCCTCAGCCATCTTAGAGCATGGCACCCGGAGGTGACGATCCTGCTGTCCGTCGGCGGATGGAGCGCCGGGGGATTCTCCGAGGCGGCATCGACGGCAGAGGGCCGACAAGCGATGGCGCGCTCGGCCGTCCGCGCGATCGAAGAGCATGGGCTCGACGGCATTGATTTGGACTGGGAGTACCCTTGCTACGCCGCTGCAGGCATCGCTGCCAGCCCTGACGACCGCGCCAATTTTACGTTGCTGCTGCGCGATATCCGGGAGGCGCTGGATGCCAAGGGATCAGCGGATGGACGACACTATCTGCTGACGATCGCAGCAGGCGCAGACCAGTATTATATCGATGGCACGGAGATGGGCGAGGCGCAGCGGTACCTCGATTATGTGCAGCTCATGACCTACGACATGCGTGGCGGCTTCCAGACGCTCACTGGCCATCATACCAATCTGTATGCATCGACCGGCGACCTGTTCCGCATCTCGACTGACGCTTCGGTTCGACTGTTCGAGCAGGCGGGCGTCCCTCGAGAGAAGATCGTCATCGGCGCAGCCTTTTACTCGCGGATGTGGCGGGAGGTGCCGGGCGTCCAGGCGGGGCTGCATCAGATGGCTGGCACGAGCGGCGGCTACGGACCGCACTATGACGAGCTGGCAACCGACTATATCGACCGCAACGGCTACGTCAGACACTGGGATGAAGAGGCCAAGTCGCCTTACCTGTTCAACGGCAGCACCTTCATCTCGTACGATGACGAAAAGTCGATCGCAGAGAAGTGCGATTACATCCGACGCGAGGGGCTGCTTGGCCTCATGTTCTGGGAGTATGGCTGCGACCGCTCGGGGGTGCTGCTGGAGGCGATTCGCAAGGGACTGCATACTTCGTAAAAGGGAAGAAAGCTCCATAGGCCGCAGCCAGCGATCGTGTTAGAATAAATCTAACAACTAATGCGCCAACTGCGGAGGAGAACAGAGCATTGAGCCCATCAGAAGTGTGGATACCTGTCGTGTTTTATTGGCTGCCAATGCTTATTTTCTTCTATATGGGATTGGATGTGTTGCTGCGCAATCCAAAAAAGCTGGAGCATATTTTGGTCAGCTTGACGATTTTGTGCTATTTCCTGTTATTCCTTGAAGAATACATCCGCTATATGCTGCCGATCGAGTACAGTCCGGCGCTTGCGGCGCTATGGTTTGCCAATGTCGGTATCGCCATCCCGGGGCTAGGCTTTCATCTGCTTGCCAAGCTGATCGGGCTGGACAAGCGGCTGCCGCGTCCATGGTATCCTTACATTTTTCATGTGCTGCTGCTGGCGATCCCGGCAAGCTTCCTTAGTCGCGGCGAGCTGATCTCGGCGCAGGAGTTCGTCGCGGTCGGCGTCTGGAAGTGGCCAGTGGCCAACGCGGCCTATTACGGCACGCTTACGGCAAGCCTGTCGCTGAGCCTGATCTCGATCGTGCTGCTACGCATCGCCCGCAAGCGCAACAATCGATATGCTCTCAAGGAGCATAACGGGATTTTCACTCTACTGGAGTATGGCAGCATCATTACGTTTAGTTGGGTCGTGCTCTTCGGTTATTTCCAGCTGGGCGAGTTCGTGCCGCCGTATCCATACCTGTATGCGGGATTGATCTGGTGTTTCGTGTTGCGTCTGGCGATGCAGCGATACGAGTTTCTTAATTATAATGGTCACCGTTATGAGAAGCTGTTCCAGATGAATCCGCAGCCGATCCTGCTGGTCGCCTCGACAGGTAAGATCAAGGAAGCCAATCCGAGCGCCCGGCAGTTGTTCTACCAAGTGGATCTAGTCTCCGCGACACTTCACACGCTGGGCGGCGAGGCGTTGCATTACCAACTGCTGCAGCGGAAGGACATCCACGAGCAGGAGATGACGCTGCGCAATGGCGACCGCTCCATCGAGGCGCTCGTCAGCGGAGATTATGTAACCGTTAACGATGAACCGCATGCGATCCTGATCGTCCATGATATTGGCGCGCGCAATGAATCGCTGCGACGAATCGCGCACATGGCGTATCACGATCCGCTGACAGACCTGCCGAACCGCAGACAGTTCTACGACAAGCTGAATCATGCTATCGAGACGGCTGACGATCGCGAGCTAGCTGTCATGGTCATCGACCTCGACGACTTCAAGCGGGTCAACGACCGTTACGGTCATGAAGCGGGAGATCTCGTGCTGCGGCGCGTGGCGGCTATCCTACGGGAGACGGTGGGCGAGGCGGGCACGGCGGCGCGCATCGGCGGCGATGAGTTCGTGCTCTTCTTCGTCCGGGCTCAGGGATGTCCTGAGGCCGAGGCTGTGATCGAACGGATCGAAGGCGCTGCGACATCTACGGTGCTGGAGTATGGCGGCGAGCGCCTGCAGATCCGCATGAGCATCGGCATGAGCCGCTACCCTGCCGACGGCGCGACCCCAGACGAGCTGCTCAAGCATGCCGACCATACGATGTATACCTTCAAGCAAGGCCGCAAGCGCGACGCTGCCGTGGCGGAGGAGCAGGAGCGGGCTTGAGGCGGGAGTGTCATCGCGACAAATCGCACAAAATGTCCCGCATGCGGCGCCGTAGCCGGGAGATGTGCGAAATATCGCACAAAATGTGCCACATACGGCGCCGTGGCCGGGAGATGTGCGAAATATCGCACAAAATGTCCCGCATGCGGCGTCTTGGCCGGGAGATGTGCGAAATATCGCACAAAATGCCCCGCATGCGGCGTCTTGGCCGGGAGATGTGCGAAATATCGCATAAAATGTCTCGCGTGCGGCGCCGTAGCCGGGAGATGTGCGAAATATCGCACAAAATGTGCCACATGCGGCGCCGTGGCCGGGAGATGTGCGAAATATCGCACAAAATGTCCCGCATGCGGCGCTTTGGCGGAGAGATGTGCGAAATATCGCATAAAATGTCTCGCGTGCGGCGTCTTGGCCGGGAGATGCGCGAAATATCGCACAAAATGCCCCGCATGCCGTTCATGCGATAGGCCATAGCGCGACAAAGGAGCTGCCCTCAGTCATCCAACGATGACTAAGTGAGCAGCTCCTTTTCCATTTTAGCAACGGATATATATAGCAATGTGTCAGAGGTTGCGCACCAGTCGCCCACCAGCCGTCACCGGGCCTTCTTGCCGCGCTATACCGCAGCTTGCCGCCACCGCGCCTTGTTCCGTGCTATACCGCAGCTTCCCGCCACCGGGCCCGCTAACCTACACCGCCGCTTGCCGCCACCGCGCCTCGTTTCCGCGCTACATCGCAGCTTCCTGCCACCGTGCCGATTCCGCGCGACACCACCGCGCACCCTTCCGCGCTACGCCGCCGCAGCTCCTCACCTCGCTTAACGCTTCGTCAGCGAGAAAGGCAGCTCCTCGGCGCTGTAGCTCCGGTAAGTCGGAGCCAGACCGAGGCGGAAGTCAAGCGAGCGTCCAGCCATCAGGTCCTCATGCGTTACATACAGCTTGGTATAAGTCTCGCCGTCCTGCGCCACATGGCTGACGAAGTTCGACTGCGAGTTGTTGTTGTCGGTCGTGATGCGCAGCTGATTGCCATTTGCCAGCTCGATCGTGACGCTGTCCAGCAACGGGATGCCCAGCACATACTGATCGGTGCCCGGGCAGACCGGATAGAAGCCCATCGCGCTAAACACGTACCAGCCTGCCATACTGCCGTTGTCCTCGTCGCCGGGGAAGCCGTCGAAGCCGCTGTTGAACAGATGTGTCATGATCTGCTTGATGACGACCTGCGACGACGCCGGCTGCCCGACATAGTTGAACAGATACGGGAGGTGGAAGCTTGGCTGATTGGAGATCGCCACCTGGCCAAAGTCGACCGCCGCCATCTCGCTCATCTCGTGGATCTCGAAGCCGTAGCCTCGCACATCGAAGTCCGGCGCCTTGTTGCACAGCTCGGTTAGCTTCTCGAAGAAACGCTCATCCGAGCCGTACGCCTCGATCAAGCCCTGGAAGTCATGGTAGACGGCAAAGCCGTTCTGCCAGGCGCTGCCCTCCGCATAGTCGAGTCCCCAAGCGGTGTCGTCGAAGTTCGGGCGGAACTCACCGTCCTTATCCTTGGCCCGCATGAAGCCGAGCTCGGCGTCGAAGATGTTGCGGTAATTGCGCGAGCTCTGCCGGTACTGCTCGGCCAGCTCCGGTTTGTCCTGCTGCTCCGCCACCTGACTGATGCAGAAGTCGCTGTACGCGTAGTCCAGTGTATGGTTGACGCTCTCGTGATGATCGAGCGGCACATAGCCGTGCGCGAGATAGTCTGTGGTGCCTTGACGACCGTAGCCTTGGACCTCGCTCTGCGTAGTTGCGGCCTTGATCATCGCCTCCAGCAGCTCCGGCATCAGATGCGGTGCGATCCCTTTGACGGCAGCATCGGCGATGACGGCATCGATCAGTGTCCCCGGCATGATGCCACGCTCGTCGGGAGAGAGCCATTTCGGCAGGAAGCCCGTCTCGCGGTAAGAGTTGAGGAAGCCCTCCAGCATCTCTGCATACTCGTCCGGCGCGATCAGCGAGTAGAGCGGGTAGACGGTCTTGTACGTGTCCCAGAAGCCGTTGCTCGTATAGAGGATGCCCGGCTTGACGGCCTTGGCCGTCGTGTCGTAGTGGATCGGCGAGTTGTGCTCGTCCAGCTCATAGAACTTCTGCGGGAACAGGAACATCCGATACAGACACGTGTAAAAGGTCCGCAGTTGCTCCTCATCGCGGTGCGTCACCTGGATCTTGTTCAGGTAATGATTCCAACGCTCGGCCGCTTGCACCTTCAGCTCCTCGAAGGTTGGCGTCAACTCGCGACTATAGTTCAGCCGGGCTTGCTCGAAGCTGATATAGGAGGTTGCCAGCTTGGCTTGGAGCGTCCCTCGCTCGCAGCCAACGAAGCGGATGACCAGATGCTGATTGTCCCCCTCCAGCTCAGTGGCTGTCGTGAAGTTGCCTTTGTCGTCATAGACGCCGGATGCGGCGGCATCGATCTCGCGGTCGAAGGTGAGTACGGCGTAGATGCCGAATTTGTCGTCGCGGCAGCCGGCGAAGTTGTTGAAGAAGCCGCTAAGTGTGCGATTCTCAACGTCCAGCGTCAGCTTGCTTTTCTGCTTGCTATTGATGACCAGACCTGCCTGCTGAGCGGAATTGTAGCGGATCTGCAGCGCCGCGCCGTAGCAGGTTGGCGTCAGCTCGGAGACGATGTTGTACCGCTGCTGTTTGACCCGCACGTAGTGCGGCTTGAACACCGCTTCCTCCGGCCGATAGGAGCTCTGGCAGGTGAATACGATGCCTCGCACCTTGGTATCGGCGATTGGGGTCATCAGGAAGGTGGCGAAGTCGCCCATCCACGGACTCGGCTGATGCGTCAGACGGAAGCCCTGGAATATCCGGTCATTCGGGTTGAAAAACCAGTTGCCCTCGTTTTCGGTCTGAACGGCAAAGTGGTTCATGCCAAACGGCACAGCTGTGTAAGGCAACGTATTGCCGTTGGAGTACGTGTACTTGTTGTTGGTTCCTTGACGGGTATCGATGTAATGCAGCATGGGATGCGCTCCTTTTGGATAGTTTTCAATACAAAGCAACTTATAATGTACGGACCGAACCGCGTTCGACGAGCTTCACGGGGACGACGGCGGCGGGCTGGGTCAGATGCGGGTTGCGAATCTGTCGCAGCAGCGTCTCTGCGGCCAGGTAGCCGATCCGGGCGAAGTCCTGCGCCATCGTCGTCAGCCCAGGTGCGATATACTCGGCCAACTGGATGTCGTCGAAGCCGATGACCGACAGATCATCCGGTACGCTCAGACCGATCGACTGGGCGGCGCGAATGCACTCGATCGCAGTCAGGTCATTGGTCGCGACGATGGCCGTGATCCCCTGCTCCTGCAGCAGCCGGATCGCGCGGACGAAGAGTAGTGCTTCCTCGCCCTCGGCCACCCGGTCCGCCTCATTGAGTCGGAACAGCTCGATCGCCTCAAGGCTTGGCACCGCATGCTCGTGCATCGCCTTCAGATAACCCCAGTAACGCTCGCGCTCCGTATAAAAGCTGGCGGGCTCGTTGGTGGACAAGAAGGCGATCCGGCGATGGCCGCGCGCGATCAGATGGGCAGTCGCCTCGTATGCGCCGCCCAGATTATCGGATACGACGGCAGGGAAGGGGAGACCTTCCAGCTGCTTGTCCAGGAGGACCACCGGGTATCGCCGCAGCGCATACTGATAGAGCAGATCGAGATCGGCGTTGCTTACCGGATAGAAGATCAGACCCTGATGCTTGCCGAGCAGCGCGTGCTCCAGCAGTCGGCGCTGGCTCGCAGGAGAGCTCGCCTGGATATGGAGCGTGTGCCCGGACGCGTCGAGACGTTCCTGGATGCCTTGTCCATAGTCGCCGAGACCAGGATTATGGCTGAATGGCAGCATCAGCAGCACCTCGTTGCCGATTCCTCCGGAGCCTGCGCCAGCGCTTGGACCCGTCCCGTCAGATGCAGCTCGCAGCTCACGCTCGCTGACGAAGCTGCCTTTGCCGCGGATGCGGTAGATCAGTCCTTCGTTTTCCAGCTCGCTTAGCGCGCGCTTCGACGTGATCCGGCTGACGCCGAATTGCTGCGACAGCTCGGCCTCCGTCGGCACCTGATCGCCGCTTTTCAGCTCGCCGGAGGCGATCTGCTTTCTTAGCGCTTGGACGATTTGTTGATACAGCGGGAGCTCTGTCATATGGATAACACCTCACACCAAAGAATATATCATATCTGTATTTGGTATATCAAATAAAAGATGACTGGCTGGATTTCTGTGACTCGTTGCTTGGAGGCTGCGATAAAGGGAGGAGCGATTAGCTAGTCATGGAGTGGAAAGTCAAGCAGCAGAAGCAGCATCAGTAGCATCAGCAGCAGAAGAAGAAGAGAGGATTATTGCGTATCGGATGAGTATTGAGGTGATTGCGAGGTGGAACGAATGTAAAAACAGGACTGCCGGAGAAGTTCCGGCAGTCCTGGTGGCTCGTTGGTTAGTCTAACGGTCACATTTGCAGCTTGGAAGCAAAAATGGCGTGCTTTCGATTTTTAACGGACAAATGTGCGCCTTAGAGAGCAAAAGTGAAGGTGGATCGACGGGTTTGGGCGGCTAAGCGACAATTATGACCGTTACCTGAGAAGAGTGGCGGAAGCAGCCTGTAACGGGTAAATATGTCCGTTAGAAGTAGCGTGGAGCATCGCCATCTCTGGTCCGTGGTAATCGCCGCCCTAAGCGCCAACTGAGCAGCGACGTCCCGATCCGGCTCGGCCCATCCGAGCGCCCGCCCTCCGCGTCCAGCTCTCTACAGCGTCACCGTCTCGCCGCCCTGATCGGCGGAGCGGACCTCGGCCTCGATGATCTCCAGCGAGCCGACGGCGCTCTCCGGGGTGCAGATCGCGACCGGCGTGCCGGCGCTCACCGAGGAGAGGAAGTACTTGATCTGACGGTAGTAGCCCATATCCGGCGACAGCTCGGCGGTATAGCCGGGCTCATCGTTCGGATGCACCTTGACGACGCCTTGCTCGAAGACGAGATTGCCGCGCTCGAAGTTAACCCGATACGACATCGAGAAGCCAAAGTCGCCCTCCAGCGTCCAGTCGGCCTGGGCGTTGATCGCCTTGCCGTCCGGATAGATGTAGTTAGTGGAGACGGCATCGTAAGCGCTGCCCGGGATGACGTTGCGAGCAATCGAGGACACCTTGGCCGGCTTGCCGAACAGCCAGTGGATCATGTCGGTGTCATGGATGTGCATGTCGAGCATGCAGCCGCCGCTCTTGCTGCCGTCGAGGAACCAGCCCTTCGGCGCGCCTGAGCCGCGGAAGAAATAACCCGCCGTTGCTTCGCCAAAGGTTTTGTCCTCGACATAGGACTTGAGCAGCTCATAGGCTGGCCAGAAGCGCAGGCATTGGCCGATCATCAGCGTCTTGCCGGTCCGCTCGGCTGTCTCGACCATACGTCGGCCGTCGGCTGCGTTGCCGGCGACCGGCTTCTCGCAGAGCACATGATAGCCGCGCTCGAGCAGCGAGCAGGTCAGGTCGGCATGGAGATACGTAGGCAGCGTGATGTCCACGACATCGAGCTCCTCTGCGGCCAGCATCGTCTCGATGTCGTCATAGAGACGGTATGTGCTCAGATCGTACACCTCTTGGCCGGTGTCGATATTACCTGACGCCTTGCCTTCCTTGAGCTCGTCGATGAGCTTGTCGCAGATGGCGACGAGCTCGACCGGCTCGCCTTCCTTCATCAGTCGTACATAGTTGTCGAAGTGCATCCGGCCCATAAAGCCGAATCCGATCAAGCCTACCTTAAGCATGAGAGAGCCTCCCTTAGTCTGTAAGTAATGGAATGAGTGAGCAAGTGACGGAGCGCCGCCGATCCCGCATCCGCGAGCCTACCCGACGCGCAGGTCCGGCCGAAGCCCGCATCTACGACGCTACTCGGCGCGCCGTGTCCGTCCGAGGATCGCATCCATAGCGCTCGACGTGTTGTAGATAATCTGCTCGCTATGATGCGTGTACGGCGGGATCATCTCAGCTGTGACATAGCTGTCGTAGCCGATGCCACGCAGCGCGGTCATGACGGCGGGGTAGTCGACATCGCCGGCCAGCAGATCGACGAAGCCGTGCAGTCCGCCGGCCTGGCGACGATAATCCTTGAAGTGCACCCGCTTGATCCGCTCGCCGAGGATACGGATCCACTGCTCGGGATAGCCGTTGTGCAGCGTGTTGCCGACATCGAAGTACGAGCCGACATACGGCGATTGGTGTGCGTCGAGGAAGTTGCGCATCTCCAGCGGCGTCAGCAGGAATTTGTTCCATACATTCTCGATGGCGATCGAGACGCCGGCCTTCTCCGCGTAGGGCACGAGCGAGCCGATCGCTTCCAACGCGCGGTCATAAGCGACCTCGTAATCGACCACCTCGCTGCCCGGGATGAAGTCGACGCCGACGGCGCCGGGGATGACCAGGATGGCATCGACGCCAAGCGCGGCTGCTGCTTCCAGCTGCTTTTTGCACACATCGACAGCTTTGGTCCGCTTCGCCGCGTCCTCGCTCGTCATTGCATAATCCCAGTACAGACCGGTCGCCAGCCCTGCCAGCTCCAGCTGCGCATCCTCCAGACGCGCCTTGATGTCGGCCAGCTCCTTATCGGACGATTGCAGACTGAGCTCGCCGGTTTCGTTCAGTGACAGCTCAATGCCGTCAAAGCCGGCTTTTTTGGCCGTTGCGATCGCAGATGCGATCGTTGTTCCTTCTCCGAATGACCAGATATTGATTCCTTTTTTCATGCGAGGAAGCCTCCTTTTCCGCTATGCGGAGGGGTTATTTTGACCATATCCGTGACTTGTGTCGATTTGGTGAATGGGGTAATATAGCTATAATTGTAGAGGATAATGGCGTAGATTGATTTAGCGGGATAAGAGAATAGTTGGACGAATCCGTGATGGCGGGAGTTGGTGAGGATGAGCGAGCGCGAGACAGTCTATCCGCTTCGCCGCCCGGCCCAGCAACGCGAGTGGCGACCAAGCATCCATTATGCGCAGATTCAACGGATGCCGACAGGCGTGCTGGAGCGGCGGCGGTTGTATGATTTCGAGCTGCTGTATGTCAGTCAGGGAGAGGCGGCGACGACGATCTACGGGGAGCGGCACCCTTTGGAGGCCGGGCAGCTGATCTTTTTGCCCTCGGGCGTTTATCATCAGAATGAAGCGATATCGGCGCCGTATACGAAGTTTATGGGCATTCATTTTGATTTTTTTGATGAGCTGGACATACAGACGGAGGCGGATATGGTCGTGCGGGAGGAGGAGGTGCAGCCGGAGAAGTTCGCGCGGGAGCCGTGGACCGAGGGGCTGCCGTTATTCTCCAGTATAACCGTCGTTACGCCGCCTCTGCCTTGCGTGCAGCTGATGGAGCAACTGGTCGAGGAGTTCACGATGCGCTCGCCCGGCTATGAGGTGGCTTGTCAGGGGCTGATGCAGCAGATCCTCATCCAGTTGCTGCGGATGGCGATGACCGAGCAGCTGCAGCGGACCTCGGAGCATAGCGCGCGGCTCATGGAGCTGATGGCGCAGATCGAGGCGAGGCCGGAGGGCGGTTGGACAGGGGAGGTGCTGGCGCAGAGGCTGGATCTGAGCAGGGATCATGCGGCCAAGCTGTTCCGGCAGGCGGCCGGCGCGCCGCTGACGGTATATGTGCAGCAGGTACGCCATCGCGAGGCGCGCAAGCTGCTGCGGGAGTCGGACTGGCCGATCGAGCGGATCGGCGAGGCGGTAGGCTATCAGGATATCCATTACTTCAGCCGACTGTTCCGCCGGCTCGAGGGCATCTCGCCGCGCGAATACCGCAAGCTGTCGCGGATACTGTAGCAGCCCATGGCAGTGTCGGGCACTTGTGAAGGTGAAGAAGCTTGGCTCAACACAATAAGCCGCCACCAGCGCGATAAGCAGGTGGCGGCTTATTGCCGCGCAGAGCAAGAAAAAGCAGCTTTTCTCTATTCGGAAGGATGAAGCTTGGCAGTGCGCGCTATCTGTGCCTGCGACTGTTCTCCAGCACAAGCTCCAATCAGCTCAGCTTCGACCAGTCTCCGGCTTGCGGCAGATAGCGTTCCATGATGCGGCGATGCTCTGCCAGCACAGCGGCGAGAGTCCCCGCGCTCAGGCTTCCTGCACCCGGGATCGAGGTGCGGAACCGCAGCTCTCCGTCCTCGGCGTCGAGCTCGAATGCGCCGCCGGGTCCGTCATAATTCAGATTCATCAGCTGCACGGCGACCGCTGCATGCGCGCTCGTCGGCACGAGCTCGGGGAAGACGGAGTAGACGCTGCACCAGTCGCTCTCGCTTATATGGATCAGCATCCGCCAGCTCCCGATCTCGGTACGGATATCGAGCCGCACGACGTCCGAGGCGAACACCTCGTAGCGCAGGTTCAACTGTTGCAGCAGCCGCTCTAGCAGCATAGTCTGCGCCCCGCTGTAGCTGGCGACTCCCGATGTCTCGTCTCTTGCATCGTCCGGCTTCCGATGACCTGTGTGATCCTCAGGTTGCGCCGCGGCTTTCTCCGACTGGAGCCAGGCCGTCTGCAAGCCATGGCGGACGACGCCTTCGCTAGCCAAGGCGTCCGGCAATGGGATCTGCTGCATCAGCTCCAGCGCCAGCCAGCACTCCGACTGGCGGAGGAAGGTGTGCTCCGTCGCTCCCGGGAGCAGGGCCGCGAGGATGGTCTGGCTGTCTCCGCCGCTGCTGGCGATGCGCCGGGCATAGCTCTGGCGTAGCCTGGCGCGGATGACGACAGGCTCATCCAGATCGAAGCTCGGCTCGGCATTCACCAGATCGGTGAACAGGTGGAACCGCTCGTCGGCGATCCATGCTTCGACCAGGTGTCCCTCAGCCTCAAAGGTAATCTCGCACCGGACGGCGGTTCTGTGATCAGCCGCCTCCCAGACTAGCCGGGTCAGCTCTACCGGCAATGCTTCGCCCTCGAGCGACAAGAAGCTTAAGGGATAGCGGGTTCGGATTGCATTAGCGTCTTCGCGTGCGGGCATTCGCAACCTCTCCTCTCCGATGTTCTCTCATTGCAAGCCACTGTTGGCTTTCGATCACCCCAACATCAGCCTGATCCGCCTATTGGCGTATTATACCTGTTTCGTACCTGTTTCGTACCATACCGTTTGGGCGCTTCTCCGTAATGCAGTGCGGGTGCATCGACATTAGGCGGACTTTGCACATGTGGAGCGTGTGCGGTTGGTAGGGCGTATTGTTACTAGTAGTTGTCCTGGACTGCGCAAGATGTCAGCATCCGCTCAAAGCATTCGATGTGTAGAGAGTCAAGTCGGCGCCAGTCGCTGTTGTAGCGGAGGGACAGAAACGTAGCAGGCATAGGAACATAGGTAACCTTATTTGGTGTAAAAACGGGGATTTCGCCGATTTTAGGAACCTCAGTATCGTTATTTTGGCTTAATGAGGTCAAAACGGGCAGTTGGAGGGGAAATAACGATACTTATGTTCCTCTGGCCCCGCAATTAGACGGTTTTGAGCGAAATAGCGATACTCATGTTCCCAACGCTCGCGGTTGTAGCGGAAACGATGCGTCGAATCGCCAGAGTAGGGGAGGAGCCGCAGCGCTGGACCCACCGCTTCCGTACCCCCATCGCCCGCGCACCCGTCAGCCATGCGACGGCTCTCGTCAGCGTGGCGCGGCGCCCCGCGAAGCCGCAGTTCGCACCCACGGTGCCAGAGCGCCCCCTAGGCGTCCGCGCACCCGTCAGCCGTGCGACGGCTCTCGTCAGCGTGGCGCAGCGCCCCGCGAAGCCGCAGTCCGCGCCCACGGTGCCAGAGCGCCCCCATCGTCCGGCGCACCCGTCAGCCGTGCGACGGCTCTCGTCAGCATGGCGCAGCGCCCCGCGGAGCCGTAGACCGCGCCCACAATGCCAGAGCGCCCCCTGTGCGTCCGCTAGGTCAACGCCTTAGGCGCACGGCCGCTGCGCGCTACATGCTTGCGCTCCGTGGTGTCAGATCGACTAGGTCTTCTCGATGCCGACGAGCCCGCCCTTGAGGCCGTAAGCGCCGTTTTCCTTGCTGAGGGCCAGCTTGCCGAGGCGCTTCGATTTCTCGATGGCGAGCGTCATGATGCCCGCTTCGATCTCAAGCCCCTTCGTCTGGCCGATCTCCAGCGACACCTCCCATTTGCTGAACTTGCCAGCGTCGTCCTTCTCTGCGCTAATATTGAGGGAGAAGTCCATCGTGCTGCTCAACGCAATCTTGTTGGACAGCTCGTCTGCGTCCAGCTCCTCGCTCGTGAACCAGCTGCGCATCTGCTCCTGGATCTCGTCCTGATCCTGCAACTGCGAGGCGAAGCTCTCGCCCCAGGCGTCGAACTCCGGCACCAGGAAGAGCGTATCCGTCCCGATATCCGCAGCGGTGCCGGCATAGCTGGCGCCTTTTTTGTCCTTCATCGTATTCTGGACCGCGCCGACAGAGTTTTTCACAAGGCCGGAGATCGGCGCGACCAGCTTGGCCAGCGTCTTCGCCCATTCCGTCGTTTCCTCGCCGTACTGGAAGGGGAGGCCGGCCTCGACGGCGATCTCGACCTCCTTGAGCGTGCCGTCCATCCAGGCGAGCTCCAGCGCGATCCCGAAGTCGACGCCGGTGCCGGCGATCTCCAGCGACAGCGCGCTCTCGAACTCGAGGGTGCGGCGTTTGGAGCCGGAGAGCAAGGCGGTCGCCTTCTCGGCCAGCTTGGCCAGATCGGTCGAGTCGCCGAATGACCCGGCTTTATCCGTCACAGCGTCCTTGTCGTAGCGATTGAGCCGCTTGTGGCCGAGCGCCGCCTCCGCTTCGAACACACCCGCATTAACCTCGGCGGCGACTTGGCTGGTCAAGCCGACGTCGACGTGATTGTCCTCGTTGCTCATCTCCTGTTGCTCGATCATCGCCGCCCACAGCTCGGCCTCCTCGAGCTTGCTCTTACCGGACTTGCCGCCATGGCCCCACAGCGAGTCGGCCGCTCCTGCGGAGAACTTGCGCATCTGTCGATACATCCCGTACGACATCAGGTTGACGGCGCTGTGCGAGTTGCTGCCCTGCGCTGCGAGGAAAAATCCGACCGACGCGTTCACGTCGAGACCAAAGCCGCCGAAGCCGCCGCCGATGCTCACTTGCGATTCCAGCGACAGCTCGCCTTCCTCCTTTTCCGCCTCCGCGCCGAGCGAGATCAGGAAGTACGCGCCCGCCTGGATCGGAATCTTCAGCTCGAACTCGAGCGAGGCCGAATCGCCAGCCGCAGGCACGGCCAGATCGATGATTTTGGCGACCTTGGCGAAGCCTTTGTTGAGCGAGTCTTCCTCGATCACATATTTGATCGCCTTGCCGGCGATATCGTCGGCCGTCACCTGCTGGCCGACCTGGGTGATCAGCTCGGAGCGCTTGATCAGATCCGGTCCGGCGCCCGTTTCCTTGTCGCCCTTCGTCACCTTGCGCGCTTCCGATTCGGCTTTTGGCATGATGATTTTGTAGAGCTCGGCCGCCTTGGCCTGCGCCCCGGTTTTGGAGGCTTTGGCGATCTTGTCTCCGGCGTCGGCATGACTTCTCGCTACGCTGTAGGCTGACGTCTGCGCCGCTTCCTTAAGCTGCTTGGTCGTCGGCTCCTGCGGCAGCAGCTGCGTGAGGATGCTGTCCGCGTGCGTGCCCATCACTTTGTCGACCGAGCTCTTGGAGGTGCTATGCGATTCAGCCTTGGCCAGCATGCCATAGTATTGCTTTCCTACGTTGCTCTTGCCGCTGGTGAGGCTGTTGCTGTCCAGTTGATTGTCGATGTCGGTCCGGGCCTGCGTGCGTCCGGCTTCCTTGAGACTGTCGCGGAAGGCGTTGAGCTCGTCCGACCTGCGGAAGGCGCTGCGCCCGACGCCAAGCTTGAGCAGCACGACCTGACGGATCGGGTCGGCCAGACTGGCTTTATAGACCTGATCGATGACCGTGGCGTCGAACAGACTGTTCTCCAGTCGGCTTCGCTTGCCCGCTTCATCTGTTCCCAGCGTCTTGATATCGACATGGACGGAGAGGGCGCCGAGATCGTTTTGCATATCCTGCAGGATCGATTGCTTGCCGGCAGTCAGCGTCGCCTCGCCGATCTGCCGGGCTTCGCCGACCGTTTGCTTTTCGGCGCTTTTATCCGCTTCCTTGAGCTGCTTGCTCAGCTCGACGCCGGGCTTTGGAGCGACCATGGCGAAGCCTTCCTTGGCTTTGGTTTGCAGCTTTTCCTTTTGCGTATCGCCGAGCCTGGGAGTTGCGGTGCTCCCCGCATATTTTTTGAGCGTTTCGCCGAGTACATTTTGCGAGTCGACGAGTTGCTCCGCATACGACTTGGCATCCTTTTTTTGCTGGTCAGTGACGCTGCCTGTATTCTCCACTTGCTGTTGGACGGCACTAATGGCCGCTTGTCGCAAGCTGTTGCGTAACGCCGCCGTCTGCTTGTCCTTGGCTAGGAAAGTCGTCAGCTCGGTGGCTGTCGTACTTTGGAGCCCGGTGAAATACTTGTCGGCGAGCCGATTGGCGGTCGCATCCTTCTGCAGGTCAAGCTCGCCTTGCCGGATCTCCTCCTTGGACGGACCGCTCGGAGGCGGCGATCCGCTTCCGCTGGACTGCTGGCTGCGCGCGAGGTTGCGATTGCCGAGCGAGCGCTGCAGCGTGTTGCGCAGATCAAGAGGGGTGGGAGATTGCGTGCCCTGAACGGGCGGCGATGTCGGGGTCTGCGTTGCAGTCTGCTGGGGAGCTTGCGTTTGGGTCTGCGTTTGCGCGGCAGTCTGTCGGTCTTGATCGGAGGGTTTCTTTTTGCCGGTAAAGAGGGACGGGAAGGGAGCCATGCACTGTCCTCCTTAAAGAGAGTATCGAATGTTAGAATCTGATCTGATTATACATGACGCTTTCTTCCCTGTGTGACATTTTTTTGCGTGTGTCGCAATCGTTCGACATTTTTTTTATACATTTTGCAGGTAAAAGGGAGGAAGGTGTAGAAATAAACAAAATTCCAGTATTTGAATCGGAACAGAGTGAAAGCAGCGGCGGGTCGAGGGCTGCAACGGGGAGGGCGAGGAATGGCACGTAAATATGGCAAGCTGCCTCCGCTTGACTCGCATCCCGAGAAGCTGGACGAGGAGAAGACGCGACGTCCGGCGGCCAACCGCGAAGCGCCGCCGCTGGAGGAAGGGTCTCAGACGCTGCAGCGATCGGTCGGCAACTCGGCGATCCGTCGGCTCGCCCGGACGGTAGCTGTCTCCGGCTCCGGCCCGCTGCTGCCCCGCGAGCCCAAGTATGCGCGATATGCCCGCTGGCTGCTGGCGCATGTAGAGGCGGACGGACGCCAGGAGCTGCTGCGCCGCTTTTACGCGCTGACGATGCCGCAGAAGCGGGCCGCCCTGGTCAATACAGTCGGCCGTCCGGCGCTGCAGAGCGAGCAGTACACGCTGGATCTGGACGACTTCGACCGCCAGGTAACCGCTGTCAAGCATGTACAGCTGCGACATGGCGAGTCGGAGAAGGAAGCGGACGAAAGCGAGCGGGGAGCGTTCCAGACGAAGGCAAGCCTCACCCCGGCCGGTCTGCTGCACCCGTACCGCGAACTCCTGTTGTGGCTCAACTACAAGGCCGTCAAGCAGGGCCAGGCCGCGCTGATGCTGCGGTTTGGCCGGCTGTCCGTCCCCCGCAAGCAGCTCGCGTTGCATCGGATGATGCGATTCCGCAGTATCACTGTCGATGCCTTCACCCGTCAGATGACGCTGCCGGTACTCGAGCGCGAGTGGGTCGACTGGGAGACGGTACGCGCGTCGATGGCGATGGCGGAGCGCGTGAAGGCCGAGGGCGGCCGGAGCGAGGCTGAAACTGGCGGAGAGCGCACAGACGGCGGAGATACAGCAGCCGACGAGCTGCTGGAGGGACTAGACGCCGGAGGACTGCCGACTGCGCTGCTATCGCTACTGGGGCTTGCGGACTCGGACGCCGGGACTGTAGGGATGGACGATCGCAAGGGCGCTCGCGCCTCGGAGGAGCCTGCGACGGGTCAGGCTCAGGAGCGCCAGCCGTCGCCCGGAGCATCCAGGTCGGAGGCGATCAAGCCAGACGCAGGCGGGGTGGCGCTGCTCGCCGGCAGGACCGCGGACTACTGGACGAGGCTGCTGCTAGGCGGCAAGGGCGCGCAGCCGCTCGCCGCCATCGCCGAGCGCTGTCGCAGCGGCGGCTTGGACAGGGAGGCAGTCGTCGACCGCTATCTCAACCTCGCGACCGCTCCTCCGGCAGGGCGGCGCAAGCAGCGCGACAAGCGGTTGCAGGCGTCGGGCTTCCGGACGGCGGCGGATTGCTTCGCCTTCCTCATCAGGGGCTTCGCCGCCTTCCTGATCCGGGGAGCGAAGGAGGGCAAGGACAAGAGCTGCCGTCAGGCGCTCAAGCAATGGGACATCCCGGATGGCGCCGACGAGACGAAGGCGCAGGCGGCGATACTTGCAAGGCTCGGCTAGCGGATCGGCTAGGCGTGAATCTAGAGGCAGGATGGAGCGGCAGCGTGGCAGCACAATTACAGGCTTTTTTTAATCTCAGATACGAAGACCGCCGCAAAATCCTCGTCATGGGCCTTGTGTTCCTGCTGGCAGGCATCTCGGAGATGGTCAACTATACCGCTTATATGGGCATCTTCAACAGCAGGGTAGGCACGCAGTATTTGCCGATCATGTACATGATCGAGGCGCTTTTGCTGCCGCTCGAGGGCTGGGCGCTCGCCTATCTGTCGCAGCGCATCCCCAAGAAGCGCCTGATGATTACGCTCTACCTGTCCTTCGTCTCGATCGGTCTGATCGGCGGAGCGCTGCTGCTCCTCTTCCGCTGGACCGGCGCGGAGTGGACGTTCTTCTATTTCTTGCTGTTCCTGGGCTCCAGCTTTGTCGTCCGGCAGCAGACGCTGCTCATGTGGGCCACCGCCTTTGATCTGTGCCCGACCCAGCAGGCGAAGCGGGTCATGCCCGTCTTCGTGCTGCTGGCGATCATCGGCGGCATCGTCGCCGGCGTGCTCTCCCGGTTGCTGGCGCCGCTGCTCGGCGCAGAGCTGCTGTACCTGCTCGGGGCGATTATCCTGTTGCTCGGCTTCCCTAACTTCCGCAGCGCGCTTCGCCAGTATTTGCTGCCCTCGGATATCGCGGACGAGGAGGGGGGAGAGGAGCTGGGCGCGGTCGGCCGTTCGATGAAGCTGATGCTGAGATCGCCCTTCCTGCTGGTCGTGCTCGGAGTGATGACCTTGATGCCGGCTGTGTATTATGTGATGGAATATCAATACTTTACAGCCGCTCAGGCCGTGTTCCTCACGGAGGAGGAGTTGACAGCGTTCTATGGGCTGATGGTCATTGTGCTGTTTTGCGGCGCATTCGTCCTGCAGCTGTTCTCCGCGAGGCTGATGGCCTGGCTGGGCGCCAGCAACATGGTGCTCGGCATGACGGTCGTATTTCTCCTCTGCTTTGCGCTGGCGGCCCCGCTGGTGGGCTCATCCGGAGCGCTGTTCGCCGTATCGTTTGGCTATTGCCTCACCTATCTCCTTCTTTATTATTTCGCAGAACCAAGCTTTCAGCTGTTTTTCAAAATGTATCCCCAGCAGCAGCGGGACGGGCTGCGATTCACCGCCCAGAGCGTGTCGGCCTCGGCCGGCATCCTGCTCGGCTCCGGCGTCTCCCTGCTGCACTCCCGATTGGGCTGGAGTCTACCGGCCCAGGCGACGGTCGGACTGGCGATGGCAGCGCTGCTCGTCGCGCTAGCCTGGTCAATCCGCCGACTGTATATGCAGCAGCTGTTGCATTACCTGCACGCGGCCGGAGGTTCGCTCAAGAACCGGTATCAGGACTTCGTCGAGTCGCTGCGCAGTCAGGATGCGAAGCGGGCGCTGATCGCCCGACTGGAGCAATCTGAGCCGCCGATCCAACGGATCACGCTGGAATGGCTGGCCGAAGCGCCGGACGCGGCCGCCTCAGAGGCGCTGCTGCGGTTCGCCGGGCGCCATCAGGGCGACGTATTGGCCATGGCGCTGACAGCGATCCATGCCGACGGCTGGCGCGAGATGGCGGCAGGCCGCGTCCGCGAGTGGGTGCAGGATGCGAGCGAGACGGTGCGGGCAGTCGCAGCGCGTCAGGCGATCGCCTCCGGGCGTCCGGACCGCGCGGAGTGGCTGCAGCTCGCATATCGCGATCCGGCGCTGCCGGTGCGACTGGAGGCGCTGCGCGTCTGGGAGAGCCAGGAGGAGGTGGAGCGGGAGCTGCGCGAGCTGCTGCAGCAAGGCGGCGAAGCGGCGCTCGCAGCTTGCCGGATGATCGGCGAGCGACGGCTCGCCTCGATGCTCTACGATGTCATGCTATGCATGCTGGAGCCTGCGATGGCGCTCAAGTACGAGGCAGTGCGGACGATCGGCCGGATCGGCGACAGCGACATCGTCACCAGTCTGATGGACATGCTCGTCGGCGCGGATCGCGAGATGAGCCGGATCATCGAGGAGGCGCTGCAGGAGGCGGGTGAGGTAACGGGCCTGACGCGCTTCCTTGACTCGCCCAATGAAGACATCTGGCGCGCCGCCGTCTTGACGGTCAATGCGATCGGCGCCGATCGGGAGATCGCCGAGCTGGTCGTCCCGGCCTGTATCCGCAAGCTGATGGAGCTGTGCGCGGGCAACCGTATACTCGAGCTGATCGAGGAGGCGGGCCAGCCGGCGTGGACGGAGCTGGCGCGGCAGCGGCGCAACGAGGTGAACCGGATGCTGCTCGACACGATCTGGACCGTCATGGTCCGCTACGGCGACGAGCGCTCGATCCCGCAGCTGCGGCGCGCGATCGAGGAGGGCGCCGAGGAGGCGCGCGACCACGGGCTGGAGATCCTCTCCGAGGGGATGGATCACCCCCGCCTGGCGGGTGCGCTGCTCCTCTACTATCAGAGCATTCAGCACGGCGCCGCCAAGCGGACGGAGACGCACGCAGCGATCGAGAGCAGTCCCGAGCTTGCGGCGACGATGCCGACAGATCCATGGCTGCAGGCGATTCTCGTCAAGGCGAGCGCCAGGGAAGGAGAGGCGGAGTTGGCACAGACCTGGGAATATTTGAGCGCGCTCGACAAAATCGTATTTCTGAAGCAAGTCCCGTTGTTCCACGAAATCTCGGTCGAGGAGCTCGGGCGCATCGCAAGCATCGCCGAGGAGCAGTCGTACGCGGAGGGCGAGTACCTGCTGCGTCAGGGCGAGCGCAGCAGCTCGCTCGTCATGATCGTCGACGGCGAGGTCGAGATGAGCGGGGTGGGCGATGCCGGCGTAGAGGGCAGCCTGGCGAGACTGGGGCCGAAGATGACGTTTGGCGAGGCGGGACTGTTCGATGACCAGCCCTCGGCGGTCTCGGCGCAGGCGGTCCTGGGCGAGGTGCGGGTGCTGGCGATCGCGGGCGAGGAAGCGGCCAAGCTGGTGCGGCTCTATCCCGATATCGGCGTTGGTCTGCTCCGCTCCGTCAGCCAGCGCCTGCGCAGTCTGGAGCGGATGCTGCTGAAGCTGAGCTAGAGCTTGTGCAGCCTGTGGGCGCAGGAACAGGCGGGACAAAAAAATATGTGACATAGCTATACTCACGAATGAGGAGTATGCCGATAACCGTAGTGTACTCTCTCTCACGGGATCTCTCTCGCTTCAAAATGTCGAATGATGTCCCGATTTTTACTGTTGAGGGGCCTTTGTCCTACGACTGTCCTGCCCAAAGAACGATCCCGTGACCGTAGGCATAGTTTTGAGGGCAGCCTGATGTATCGGGATCATCTGAATTCGGGAGAGTGAACTTGGAATGACTTATACGCAAGAAGCTTCTCCTTATCAGAATGGGGCGGAGTATCTGTTCGATGAGTGGGTCCGGCTCGATGTCGTGCTGGAGATCGAGATGCAGCGGATGATGCAGGGCGCGCAAGAGCTGGATCAAGATAGCGGCGCATTCCGCGGCATGTATCTGTCCGATGCCGAGGCCAAAGCGCTCCTCGACGAGGACGAGCCGTACCTGCAGCTGACAACGGAGCAGGCCTATCTGCTGGACCAGCTCGAGGCGCGCATCCGGCATAATCTGGCTGCGACCTCCGGGGAGCGGCTGCCGCTGCTGCGTCTGCAGCAGGCGCTCGGGCTGAACGAGCAGGAGATACGGCTGCTGCTGGCAGCGCTTGCGCCCCATGCCAATCGCAAATACATACGATTATACGGATATCTGCAAGACGACATGTCCAGCCAGCATCTGTCGCTCGATCTGGCGCTGCGCATCACCAGCCGCAGTCCGGTAGAGCGAAGGGAACTGCTGAAGCGCTGGACGGATGACCACGGCTCGCTCCGCTCGCTGTTTGCGGATGGATCGGCAGCACATGCCCGCAAGGACGTATCGATGCTGACGGCGCCGCTCACGCTGAGGCCGCGCGTCGTCCACCTCCTGCTGGACCTGCCGTGGCGAGCGCGGGACACGCTCCGCGGACTGGCTCACTACACGCTGGACAGTCATCGCCAGCTGGAGCAGCCGCTCATCCAGACCGAGCTGCGCCGACGTCTGTCGGACTACGCGCGCGAGCGGGCAGCGTACCCCGTGCACTGGAACCTGCACGGTCCCACAGGCAGCGGCAAGACGTTCCAGGCCAGACATCTGTGCGCCGACCTCGGCCTGGGGCTGCTGGAATGGGAGCTCGGTCAGGCTGCGCAGGAGCCGGAGGCGCTGCGCGGCGAGCTGGCGCAGCTGCTGCTCGAGGCGCGGCTGCAGGAGGC
>NZ_BFBX01000005.1:49045-66857 GCF_003851045.1 Paenibacillus sp. 598K
CTTCTGGATGAGCGACGAGCCGATCAAGGCGCCGCAGCGGCCGCCCGGCATCGTCTGGCTGGATATCCCGCTGGCGCTGCCGGACCTGCTCGAGAGCGTCGGGCTGTGGCGGTCGATGACAGGACCGCTCCTGCCGACCGACGAGCGCGAGCTCGCGCTGCTCGCCGGCAAGTTCCGCTTCACGCCAGGCCAGATTCAGGCGACGGCGGCGTATGCGCTGCAGCTCTCGGACTGGAGGGAGGCGAGCGGCGAGGGCGGTACGGCGGGCGAGTGGCTGCAGACCGCCGCTTACAGTCTGCTGCGCCATCGGCTCAGCGACAAGGCAGTCAAGATGGAGTCGCGGCTGGATTGGGACGACCTTATCCTGCCGACAGAGGCGCTGCAACTGCTGCGGCAAGCCTGCAACCGGCTGGTGCATCGGCATACGGTGCTCAGCGAGTGGGGTTTTGACCGGCTCCTGCCCTACGGGCGCGGCATCAGCATGCTGTTCACCGGTCCGCCGGGGACAGGCAAGACGATGTCGGCGTCGGTCATGGCCAAGGCGGTGCGGGCCGAGCTGTACCGGATCGACCTCTCGCGGGTGGTCAGCAAGTACATCGGCGAGACCGAGAAAAACCTCGGCGAGATTTTCGAGCAGGCCGGACAGAGCGGCGCGATCCTGTTCTTCGACGAGGCGGATGCCTTGTTCGGCAAGCGCTCCGAGGTCAAGGACGCGCATGACAAGTACGCCAACATGGAGACCTCTTACCTGCTCCAGAAGATGGAGGAATACGACGGTCTGACCATCCTGGCGACCAACTTTGCGCAAAACCTCGACGACGCGTTCATGCGGCGGATTCAGTACATCATCCGCTTCCCGTTCCCGGACAGCGAGCATCGCCAGCGCCTGTGGCGCTCGGCGATCCCCGCCGCCATGCCAGCAGGGGAGATCGACTACGGCTTCCTCGGCGAGACGTTCGAGCTGACGGGCGGGCCGATCAAGAACATCGTCCTGACCGCGGCCTTCCTCGCCGCCGAGGCGGGGGAGCCGCTGACGATGCAGCGGCTGCTCGAGAGCGTCGTCCAGGAGTACAAGAAGACAGGCAAGCTGCTGATGAAGGACCGGTTCGGTCCATACGCGCAGTATTGGAAGGGGTGATCCGCCATGGCGGACTACAGCTTGATCGCGGATACCGGCCTGTCGCTGATCCGGATGCTGCGGGAAGGGCTCGTGCCCGACCTGGTGCCGCATACCGACGGGATCGGTCTGGCGCACCCGCAGGATAAGGGCGATATGAGCCTGAGCCTGTATCTGTACGACATCAAGGAGAATATGGACGCGCGCAGCAGCGAGATGGTCGATCAGGGCGATCGGCTCCGTTATCCTGCGCTGGCGCTGGATCTGTATTATCTCATCACCGCACATTCCAGCTCGGATGTGCTGACCAGAGCGATCGACGAGCAGCGGATCATCGGCAAGACGATGCAACTGCTGCACGATCATAATATATTGCAAGACGACGATCTGATGGGCGCCCTCCGGGGCAGCGGCACCACCATCCGCATCGTCAAGGAAGAGCTGCCGCTCGACACGCTGATGGGTCTGTTCCCGAATGGACCGTACAAGCTGTCGCTCGGCTGCAGGGTCGGACCGGTCTACCTGGATTCCACCCGCACCAAGCCGATCTCCCGCGTCCGCGAGCGTCAGTTCAACCTGAAGCCCAAGCCCAGGTGAGCGTCGCGCCCGCAGAGGGGAACAAGGCTGATTACGTAGCACTGATCGACGGCTTGATTCAAGCGCAAGTTCAGAACGGTCGTCTTGATTCCAAACGAACGTTTTGAACTGCCCCTTTACGGGCCCGATCTTGCATATTTTAAAGTTACGAAAGGAGGAACCGATTTCACGGTACGCGGCCAGTTTGCGTATTCTGTGGGTCGGGCGACAACAATGGCCGAATATTTTTCGCCAGGGGTTTATGTGGAGGAATTTGATAGTGCCGGGCAACCGCTCTCCGGCGTCAGCACCAGCGTCGCCGGCTTTCTCGGCGTAGCCGAGCGCGGACCGTCCGAAGGACTGCCCCAGTTGGTTACCAACATGAACGAGTTCCGTAAAACGTATGGCTCCTACCTGTCCGACAAGCAGTTCGGATCGTACCGCTACCTCGCGTATGCGGTGGAGCAGTTTTTTGTGAACGGGGGTTCCAGCGCCTACATCATGCGTGTCGTGCCTGCCGATGCAGCCGTCGCGGCAAGCGATGATCCGTTGTTTGCGATCGAGGCTCGCAACGCGGGCGCCTGGGGCAATCAGATCAAGATCGTCATCGAGTCGGCCAGCAAGGCCAAGACTCAGGTGTACGAAGTGCTCGGCGACAACAAATATCGGGTCAAAAACAGCGCAGGCTTTTATGCCGGCGATGCCATCAACTTCATCACGGGAGAGACGGTCGTATCCGCAAGCGTCGTCCAGGTGTTCGACAACATCATCGAGCTCGACGAGGCGCTCCCCGAGGATGCGGTAGACAATGGTCTGCTCCCGGTCAAGGTGCTCAGCACGGCAGAGTTCACTGTGCATGTGTCGTACGGCTCCGAGTCCGAGACGTTCGAGAACTGCTCGTTCAACTCCGGCGCGGCCAGCTATGTCGATACCAAGCTCGCCAAGTCCGAGCTGATCTCCGTGACGGCTGACGACAAGGCGAAGCTGAGCAAGCTGTTCAAAAAAGACGGCGCGCCGTACAGCATCGTCCTCTCGGGCGGCGCCGATGGCAGCCTGAGCGGCATCGACGCTTCCTCGTACATGGGCGAGGACAACGGCCCTGGCAAGCGGACCGGCATTCAGTCGTTCGTCGACAACGATCAGGTCAGCATCATGACGGTGCCGGGCGTTACTGATCCAGCCGTACAGCTCGCGCTCGTCGCGCATTGCGAGGGACTGGGCAGCCGCTTCGCCGTACTCGACATCCCGCGCGAGAAGACTAAGATCCAGGATGTGCTGACGCATCGCGAGCTGTTCGACTCGAGCTACGCGGCGCTGTACAACCCGTGGCTGCAAGTGTACGATCCGCTCGAGAAGCGCAATATCTTCGTACCGCCGTCCGGCTCGGTCGCCGGCGTATACGCTCGCAGCGACAGCACGCGCGGGGTCGAGAAGGCGCCTGCCAATGAAGTGATCCGCGGCGTCAGCGGTCTGGACGTCCAGTACAACCGGGGCGAGCAAGACGTGCTTAATCCGAAGGGCGTCAACCTGATCCGCAGCTTCTCCGGACAAGGCATCCGCATCTGGGGCGCGCGCACGACTTCCTCCAACGCGCTCTGGAAATACATCAACATCCGCCGACTGTTCATCTTCGTCGAGGAATCGATTAAGTCGGGCACCAACTGGGTCGTCTTCGAGCCCAACGACGAGCGGCTGTGGGCTCGCGTGCATCGCACGATCGACGCCTTCCTGACTCGCGTATGGCGCGGCGGCGCGCTGATGGGCTCGTCTCCGTCGGAGGCATTCTACATCGACATCAGCCGCAGCACGATGACCCAGGACGATATCGACAACGGTCGCCTCGTCTGCGTCATCGGCATCGCGCCGGTCAAGCCTGCCGAGTTCGTCGTCTTCCGCATCACGCAGAAAACCAACGAGCAATAACGCTGGCACGTAAACGAATCGCTGTACGCAAGTCTAAAGGCATGGCATCTATATATTAGGCGAAGGGAAGAAACAATATGGCGGGCGAACGCAATGATCCATATCGCAAGTTTAGGTTCCGGGTCGAGGTAGAGGGTATCGAGCAGGCGGGCTTCAGCGAAGTGTCCGGCTTCGATGCCTCACTCGATGTGGTCGAGTACCGGGAGGGCACGGACGTCATCACGCCGCGCAAGCTGCCGGGTTTGGCGAAGTATGGCAATATCTCGCTGAAATGGGGCGCTACTGACTCGATGGATCTGTTCGAGTGGATCCAGGAGTGCATCGTCGAGGGTACGATCGAGCGCAAGACGGTCACCATCATCGGCATCAATGAGGAAGGCGAGGACGTCGCGACCTGGCAGGTCATCGAAGCCTGGCCAACCAAGTACACCGCACCGGACTTCAACGCAACAGCCTCTGAAGTGGCAATCGAGCTGCTCGAGCTCGCCCACGAAGGCATGCTGCGCACCCAGTAACCATAAGCAAGCTGGGCGCATGACGCTGCGTCGAATGGGGCGTAAGCGCGCCAACCGCACGGCGTCCTCGCCGCTGGTGGCGCGGAGCGCCGTGCGAATGATGCGGCGGCGAATGGGGCGTAAGCGGGTGACTTGCGCAAGTGTGGCTAAGCGCGCATGCGGAATGTCGCGGCTGTCGGTTGCAAAGACCGCAAGTCGCGACATCTGCCTGCTATCCAGCACTACTTACAAGTTACTAGTCAGAGCAGCCCTGCTCCAATCATCCCAATGCTACACTTGAGGGCGGGCGAGAATGGCTAACTGCAAAAGTACATTTATTTTTGCTCTAAATGGTGTTTTTGGCTGAAGTAACTGCAAAAGCGCAGTTATTTCAGCAAACATCGGACAATTGTAGGATCCTCGGCCAATTTAACTGCACAATTGCAGTTATTAGTGTGGTTCAACCGATAATATCGATTTTTAAAGGTATTTTTGCAGTTAAGGCACAGCAGCAAATAAAGCTGCAGCAGCAAGTGTTGATCGCTACGATTGACAAGGAAACGTGGTGATTACGGATCAAGACAAAGCTAACGCGCAGGTGTGAGACTGTCGTCGACCTTGTCGCAGGTGCAAGAAATAGGCCGAATTTAATGCAATTACACGCTATTACCCCAGGCTCACAGCTATGAAACATACCAATCATCATAGCTCGGGTCGTTGATGAGCGGCCCCTTAGACTGACGTCATGCGGTAATCACATCGCTGCTCAAGAGCTGTGCACGGTACGGTTGGTTAATCAGGGACGGGGCAATTGCAGCCTATGCAGCATGTCTGATTTGCGCTTGCAACACAGGTTTGTTTTTAACAGATAGACAGTCTCAGATGTGCTCGTTGGACAACGGGGCGTCACATTCAACCCACCCATACAAACAACGACGAAAGCGAGTCAGTCAGCAACGGCTGGCAACGGACGCTTCATCTTGAAAGGAGCAGTTTAGTATGTCTTTCAGAACCGAGTATGAATTCGAGCTTCCCCGGGGGTATGTCGATGAAAATGGCAACCTGCATCGCCGGGGCGTGATGCGTCTGGCTACAGCGGCTGACGAGATTTTGCCGATGCGCGATCCGCGCGTGCAGCAAAATCCCGGCTACCTGACGATTATATTGCTGGCGCGAGTCATCACCAAGCTGGGCGATCTGCGCGCCGTCGATACTAAGACGATCGAGAAGCTGTTTACGGCCGATCTGGCTTTCCTGCAAAACTTCTATCGTGAGATTAACGAGACCGAGCAATTGACCGTCAAGGCGATCTGTCCCAAATGCGATCATGAGCATGAGGTGGATGTGTCTTTTTTGCAACCGGCGGGGGAAGTCTGAAGCTCTATCCGGAGGATCGGCTTTACGAGGAGACCGGGTTTATCGCTTATTACTTCCATTGGCCGCATGACGAGATCATGAATATGGAGCATAAGGAGCGCCGCCGCTGGTGCGAGGAGATCTCGCGCATCAATCGCAAGATGAACGACGAGCCGGAGCGCAAAAACGTGTTTGATTTCTAAAAGCAGGGAATATCCGGGCAACGCTCGGGCTTCGTGCAGAAAGCGCCGGTATCGCGGGACGGAGGAGCAGCATGGCTAGTCGTAATTCGCAACAACGTTCGCATGTCGTCGGGGCGTACAGGTTTATGGTGGAGCTGGATGGCATGCTGGTCGCGGGCTTCTCCGAGGTGAGCGGCCTGTCGGTGGAGACGGAGGTGTACGAGCATGCCGAGGGCGGGCTCAATCAATATGTGCATCGCCTGCCTGGGCGCACCCGTCTGACGCCGCTAGTGCTGCGCCGGGGGATGACGCTCACCAACGAGCTGTGGAGCTGGTACAGTCAGGTGCTGCAGGGCAAAATCGTACGCAAGAGCGGCTCGGTTATCTTGTATGATGAGCTGGAGCAGGAGTTTCGTCGTTGGAACTTCTATGAAGCCTACCCGACCAAATGGTCGGGACCGGACTTCAACGCCTCCAGCAGCGAGGTGGCGATCGAGTCGATCGAGCTGACGCACAACGGCTTCAAGGTATTGTAGACGGCCGAGCGTCGTGAAGAGAAAGGGGGAGAAGAGGATGAAGCAACAGCAACCGCCGGCGTTGCTCGGGAGCATCTCGCTTGTCGACAGCCAGTTCGCAAGCCGTCTGACGAGTAAATATGGCTGGTTGGTGGGCCGCTCCGTGCATCGGGCCGGCTTCATCTATCTGACCCCATCCGGCCGCCGGGCCTCGGCGGGCTCGGGGCGAGATCTGCATATTCGAGTCCAGCGCAACTATGCAAGCTACTATCTGAAGCTGCTGCAGACGTTCCAGCTCGAGGCGCCGACTACTGTGCCGAGGGCGACCGGCGATCGGGAGCAGCGTCGCGCACTCCAGGCAAAGGCTGAGGCAGTGCCCGATCGTCCGGCGACTGCGGGTCGCGTTACGACTCAGTTGGAGACGCAGGCGGGGAAGCGAGCGCTGCTGGAGCTCGAATCGCTGAAGCGGACGGTGCGTAAGCTGACAGCAGCGACGGCGCGTCTGGAGCCGTTAAAGCGTGCTAGCCGCCGCAACGAAGACCGGCTCGCGCCGACTAAGGCCGCGCCTGCCCCTACTTCCGCAGCGGCTCCAGATCGACACGCAAGTCTAGCGGGTCCCGACAGACGGGCTAGTGCAGCGGAGGTTGCGTCGGCTCGGTCCGTTACGGCATCGGGGTCTTTGACAAGCCCTCCTGAAGGGCAACGCCAGGATCGTGCTTCGCGTCCGTCGGAGCGGCTGGTCCATCTGGTTGAGCGGACCATCCGTGTACAGGATGAGCAGATCGCTCGTATGCAGACGTGGAAAAAGAGGCTGGCGGACGCGGGCAGGGCGAACGCCCCTTACAGCCAGCCATCTTCGGCCCAGGCGAGCGTTGGACAAAGAAACCCAGGTCGCGGCGGACAAGCAGCTGACAGCTCTGCATCGGGCAGGTTATCTACAGGAGAAGAGTTTGTTCGCCGAGGCAGATTGTTGCCTGGACGCACAGCGTCAGATCGCCAGGCGAGGAGCGACGATGCCGCTGGAGAGGATGGACTGCCGTTGCCTCGCAGCGCCCGTAGCGTCGTTGACGTCAGACGGCGGGGATCGCAATCGACCAGCGCCATTGCAGGTCAAAGCGGCCATAGCGCTCGTGCGGCGTCGGAGCTTGAAGATGCGGAGCAGCGGAAACGGTCGACAACCGAGTCCGGCACCGCAGGTCAAAGCGGCCGCAGCGCTCGTCCGGCGTCGGAGCTTGAAGATGCGGAGCGGCGGAAGCGGCCGACAACCGAGTCCGGCATCGCTGGTCAGAATGGCCATAGCGGTCGTTTGGCACCGGATGGCAGCGAGGATCGCTCGGGCCGATCGGCAATAGCATTCGGTCCTGTAGGCCAGAGTGGCCGTAGCGCTCATCCGGCATCAAAGGGCGACGGCGCGAGACAGCCGAGTCTTCTGACGCCGGGAACGATTACGTCCGGCGCGGAGGTTATCCGCCGCACAGGCGTGCAGCCATACGGCCGCATGTCGGCGCTGGTACATCGGCGCGACCTGAGGCTATCTGCGTGGCCGCGCCGCAAGGCAGGGCTCGCTGACAGTCGTTTTGACCGGGGCGATGGCGCTCCTTCGCATGCGCTGCAAGCGCGCCGGGCGTCGCTGCCTGTCAGCAACGCGGCCCAGGCTGGCAGACAGGGTGAAGAACCGAGCGCTTCCGAGCACAGGGCTGGCGACATCTTAGGCAAGCTTGGCGAGGCTGCACCGAGTCAACTGACGGAGCGCTCCATTGCTTCTGCCAATATACGAGTCGCGGGTCGTCTCCCGGCGAGCCATGCCCGTTCGGCTGGCTTGGCTGATAGTATCCGCTCCAGACTTCAAGCCAGCCCGTTGACGGCCTCGATCCGCATCACATCGCTTCCCTTGCGTACACGGCTCGCAGCCGACCTAGACTCTGCTAAGAAGAGTACATCGATTGCGGCTTCCAAGCGCGGGGCGTCGGACGGCTCCAGGAGGCAACTGGCGATGCTGATCTATACCGCGCGTGGCAAGCAGTCCGCCTCCGGCGCAAAGTCCGGAGAGCGGTTAGACCCATCGAACAACAACTTAGCATCCGGTCGGACAAGCAAGCACAGCGAGCCGCATTCGCAAGGTACGGCAGGCAAAAGCGCTACCCCTTCGGGTAGGCAAAGTGCGCTTGGCGGTATATGGCTGTCGAGTGGGGTTAACTCACGCAATGATGCGCGATCATCCGGGTTAACGAGCGCTGGTGGTGTGCAACAGGCCGGCACGACTGGCCCGCGCAGCACGACTTCTTCAATTGGTGTATCGAATGCAGAGGACGACACGCGGCGGACAGGCACTCGCGGTTCGTACAATAGTGATTCGTCTCCGGGCGGAACAGGCGCAGGCAGCGATGGCGCTCTGTTAGAGAATAACGTCGACGGGATTGCCAGACCTGCTGCCGATAGACGCAGGACCGCTGAGGCCTTGCCAGCCACCGACAGCGCATCGCGGAACGCCTCATCCAACGAAGACGAACAGTCGGTACGTTCGAGAAGCAATGCGCCGCAAGCACAGCTGTCGACCGAGCTGGCGAACGTGAAGGGTATGCTCGTCAGTGGCAGCGCCCGTATCCGGGACTGGCGCATCCGCACAGCTGCGGGCGATGCCTCGGGGCCGCGCCTGATCGGAGGCCCGCTCTCTCACGTGCATGCGAAGCACGCGGTGGGACGCAACGTCCTGCTGCGGCGTCTGCAAGCAGGCGGACTGCAGGGGGGGACCGAGAACTCGCGCTCTGCTGGCTCGCAGACGGACAGAGGTCCGCTGCCGTCGAACCGCGCATCGCTTGGCGAGTCTGCGACTCATGTCTACATCGCGGCCAGAGGTGCGCTGCGCATCACTCACCGGCGTTCGGTCAGCACTCCCACAGGCACCGGCAGGTCGGCGGGCACGGCTGCGACGACGAACTCGGGCGAGAGCTTGGCGGAGCGCTTGCCTGCTGAATCTGCGCTGCACAGCGCATCTGCATCGGCTGGCGGGGCTCGTCCCGCTAACGTCAGATCGATGGGTGCCGTTGCGTCGGCCGGGAGCAGCATCCATCCGCAACCGCGAGTCCCGGGTCGCCGCGCAGCGACTGTCAGCCTGACGATAGGGTCGACGCATATCGCGACCGTTGTCGGGCAACAGGAGGCCCGGCCGCAGACAGCAGGGTCGCACCGTCTCCGGTTGTCAATGTCTGGGGACAGTCGCTCCGGGCGCGAGCTGCTTAGTCTGCCGCATGCGGATCGATATCGGCTGATGACGACAGTGGAGTCGATCGGACGATTGCCGTTCGACGAGCTGTCAGCGCCGGGCGATAGCCGGCTAGGAGCTCCGCTGTTGCTCCGTGCCTCGCTGGCCGAACGGCTCATCCACAAGCTCGATCGCATCGCCAGCGCGAGCCGCGCGAGTAGCGCGAGTAGTGCTGCACCATTCGCCTCTGGCGGAGCGGGAGCAAGCGCGGGTAGAGCCAGCGCGCGTCCGTCTTCCCGAGTCGTCGCACGCACGGGACGCGCAACGGCTGACGGAGCGGATACGACGAGCGGTCCGGACAGCGGCAGCCTCTCGGCAGACGCTGGTCGCGCCGCTGGCGCATCTGGCGCTGTGCAGGCTGGCAAAGCAACGTCCGCTGCGGCGCTCTCCACGTCCGCGACCGCGCGCGCCGAGACGACTGCGACTCGCGCTCCGGCAGCCTTGATTGCCCGCAGCGCGAGCGTGACAGGCGATCGCCGGGCAAGTCGACTGGCCGCCTCCCTCGCGCTTGTGGCGGCGCGTCTGGCACGATGGCAGGCGCCGCGTACGATAGCTGTAACGCGATCTACTCGAGCTGACGCGAACTCCGTATCCACGCCGCCCGGAGCTGCGGGACAGCCTGGAGTGCCAGCTCAGACCCGGCGTCCCGTCTTGCCGGTGACCGTCCATCTCGCAGGGCGTCGCTCAGCCTCATCGCTCGCCGCTACGTCTGCGTCAGCCTCCGCCGTGTCGCTCCCGGACCTTGAGGATGCCTCTGCGCTGTCATCGTCGACGCATGTCCAGACGCCAACGACAGCCGAGGTCTTGCGACAGCCTCAGACACCGCCGCGCGCTGCCTTGCAGTTGCTGCGCCGCAGCTCCCTGCTGCCGCCCGGCCAGACAGCCGCCGCCTTGACAGGCGCGCGCCGTCGTCCGGCGGCGCTGCTGTCCGGCCGAGCGGCAGCTACACTGACGACTGCTCACCGACGTCCCGGACAGCCGTCGGGTCGGAGCACCGTCGCAGCGTCGACAGCTGCACGTCTCCGGATCGGAACGATCGCCCTGACACCGCGTCTGCTCTCATCGGCTCGCCTGACGTCGCTGACAGCAGCAGCTATGACACAGGCAGCAGCCGGGATAGAGCCCGAGGCAGTCAACGACGTACAACTCGCGCCGCTCCATGTCGGCCCGCCGCCCCCATCCGGGCGAGCGAGCGGCCCGCCCCGGCTTACGGCCGGACGGCCGATGACACGCGCTGCACAGTCGCCGTCGTTGCAGCATAAGACTGCGCCGTCTGAACGACCCGGCTCGGCTATCGACGCTGGCTCGATCGCTCGTCAGCCTCGCCCCGCGCCCCGGCCAGTGCCGATGGAGCTGGCGATGCGCAGTCGCGTCGGCGCCGGTGCGCAGCAGGCACAGGAGCGCGCGATTCACAAGTCGCTGACGCGACTCGAGAGCGAGCTGAAGGAGCTGCGAACCCAGCCGAGCGCGGCTGCGCTGGACGTGCGCGCCGTCACCGACCAGATGTATCGGGAGATCACCCGCCGCATGCGCTTCGAGCAGCAGCGCCGAGGGTTGTAGCGTATCGCGCGCAGTACGGAGGGTCAGCGAAGGCCACCGGGTGGCCGACGATCGGACTAACTCTACAAACAGGGGAGGGAAGTTATTATGGCGCTGAAGAAGGCACTAATCATGATCGAGCGGGGCTCGAGCTCCGAGCGGGTCGAGGTGCTGTTTAACCCGAGCGAATACCATCTGGAATCGTCCAATAGCTACTCGTGGCAGACGATCCCCGGCTTGTCCCAGCCGATCGCCCAGTTCGTCAGCGGCGAAGCGACGACGCTGTCGATGGATCTGTTTTTCGATACATACGAGGCAGGCAAGGACGTGCGCACGCATACGGCGAAAATTACCGGACTGCTCGATGTCGACAAGGACCTGCACGCTCCGCCGCTCTGCAAGTTCATCTGGGGCTCGCTGCAGTTCCGCGGCGTGGCGGAGAAGGTGTCGCAAAACTTCACGATGTTCCTCGACTCCGGCATCCCGGTGCGGGCGACGCTCAACGTCAGCTTCAAGGCGGTGCAGAGCATCCAGGATCAGTTCAAGCAGATCCCCCGCCAATCTGCCGACCGCACCAAGCAGCGCACGATCAGGCAGGGCGAGCAGCTGTGGCAGATCGCGGCCGAGGAGTACGAGGACCCGGGACTGTGGCGAGAGATCGCCCGTGCCAACAGCATCGGCGACCCGAAGCGGCTGGAGCCGGGCAGCGTGATCAAAATCCCTCGTTTGTACGGATAGGAAGAGGAATGCGATGAGCAACATCAAGCTGAACAGCGACAAGTTTACCTTTGACGCGCTCGAAACTAAATACCGCAACTTCATCGCGCCCGGCTTTAAGCTGTTCATCAACAACAAGGACGCCGTGCGCGAGGGGATGGCGATTACCGAGGTGCAGGTGGAGACGACAACGTCCCCTGCCGCCGATACGGTCAGCTTCGTCGTCGCCAATGCGTACGATCCGGTCAGCCGCGATTTCCAGTGGCTCGATCAGCTGCTCGTGCCGGGCAAGCCGCTGGAGGTGCATCTCGGCTATACGGACCGGCTGGAGCCGATCTTCTTCGGCTATGTGACGGCGGTCAACATCGACTTCTCCAGCGGCGAGGCCCCGACGATCGGCGTCACCGGCATGGATCTGTCGTTCAAGATGATGCGCGGCAGCAAAGCCGAGACATGGGCCAACAAAAAAATTACCGACGTCGCCAAGGAGATCGGCCAGACGCATGGCGCGACCAGCTTCGTCATCGATGCGACGACGGACACCGTGACGAGCTTGCCCAAAAAGCCGGTGAACGACTACCAGTTTTTGCTGGGCCTGGCGAGAGGTCTGAACTATGAGTTTTTCGTCGTCGGCAAGACGATGTATTTCCGCAAAAAAAACCAGCAGAAGACGCCGCTCATGACGCTCTCCTGGGGCAAGCATCTGTCGCGCGTCCATCTGGAGCAAAATCTCGCCGATCAGGTCACCGAAGTGAAGGTGCGCGGCTGGGACCCGAAGACGCAAAAGGTGATCGAGGGCGCTTCGTCTTCGGTGAACAAGGTCGGCTCCGGCACGCGGACGGGCGCCGATCTGCTCAAGACGATGGGCAGCTTCGAGGAAACCTTGTATCTGAACGTGACGGATGCCCAGGAGGCCAAGCAGAAGGCCGAGGCGGTCATGAACGAGCGCGCGATGCAACTGGTGAGCGGCAATGCCGAGTGCATCGGACTGCCGGAGCTGCGCGCCGGCCGCTACATCAAGCTGGACGGACTCGGCCAGCGGCTCAACCAGACGTATTATATCCAGAGCGCCTCCCACGCGATCGACAGCTCGGGGTACAAGACGCGCTTCAACATCCAAGGAAATGTGGTGTAGCGATGTATGACTCCTTCTCCAATATGAACGAGCAGCTGATGGGCGTCGTGCACGGCGTCTACGTAGGTGTCGTGACGAACAACAACGACCCGGAGAAGCTGGGCAGGGTCAAGGTGAAAATCCCTGTCATCGACGACGCCAACGCGCTCGACTGGGCTCGCGTGACGACGATGATGGCCGGCGGCAAGCGGGGCATGTTTTTTGTACCGGAGGTGGGGGACGAGGTGTTGATCGCCTTTCAGATGGGGGACATCGGCCAGCCGATCGTCATCGGCAGTCTCTGGAACAGCAAGGCCAAGCCGCCGCATGATATGGACGACAAAAACAATATTCGCAAAATGACCTCGCGCGCCGGGCACCAGATCGAATTCGACGATACGGACAATGCCGGACAGATCCGGGTCAAGACGAACAAGGGCCAGCATCTGACGCTGAACGACAAGGCCAATACGATCGAGCTGAACGACAAGGACGGCCAGGTCACGGTGACGATCAAGGGCGGCAGTCAGGTGGAAATCAAGGCGGGGACCAACAAGATTACGCTGACCAAGCAGGGCGATGTCAAGATCGAGAGCCAAAAGGCCGTGACGATCAAGTCGACCCAGGTGACGCTGGAGGCGACGGCGGCGCTCAAGCTCAAGGGAGGCGCTTCGCTCGATCTGCAGTCGGACGGTCTCGTCAACATCAAGGGCTCGATGGTCAAGATCAACTAGGGTGTTGGGTCGGACGATAGACGAGGAGGAAGGACAATGTCCAAAGCATTTCTGGGGAAGGGCTGGAAATTCCCGATCGAGGTCGATCCGGCGACAGGCCGCATCCGGCAGGTGCAGCACGAGGAGGATATCGCCGAGGCAATCCGCATTATCATCTGGACGCCCAAGGGCGAGCGGATCATGCGGCCAGACTACGGCTGCGGGATCGAGCGCTACCTGTTCGAGGGCAATGACGATGCGACGCTGCATCTGATCGAGGCCGAGATCCGCGAGGCGATCCAGCGCTGGGAGCCGCGCGTGCATGAGGTGGAGGTGCGCGTGGAGCGGGACGCGGCGACGCCGGAGAAGCTGCTGATCCACGTTCAGTACGAGGTCCGGCATACGAACAATCTGTACAACCAGGTCTATCCGTTCTATTTATTCGAGGGATCAAACTAACGAGTCGGGGAGAATGGCATGAAGGAGCAACGCATGGGAGGGACGCTGGAGCAGTCCTACCCGGTTATCGATACGCGAGAGCAGCAGCAGCTCATTGAACAACTAAAAAAAATGGCGCCCTTCTATGCGCCCGAATGGCGGTTCAGTCCCGAGGACCCGGACCCCGGCACGGCGCTTGCGCTCATGTTCGCGCATCTGCTGGAGGGCAATATCCGGCGGCTCAATCAGGTGCCCTTCAAGAGCTTCCTGGCCTTTCTCAATCAGTTTCATGTCGAGCTGGCCCCGGCTCGACCGGCGCTGGCCCAGGTTACATTCTACCTGAGCGAGGGCACCGTGGACCCGGTCGTCGTGGAGCGCGGGACGCAGCTGGCGGCCCAACTGCCCGGCGACCCCGAGCCGGTCGTGTTCGAGACGGCGCAGACGCTGTTGCTGACGACGGCACGGCTGCTCGACCTGCTCGCCATTAGTCCGCGCAGCGACCGGATCGTGCGGCTGGCCGGGGAGGGCGAGCTCGGCGCTCTGTCGTCTGCCGGCCAGGGGACGGCGCTGTTCGGCAGCGAAGGCCGCAATGAGCAGGAGCATGTCTTGTACATTCGCCATGACTTCCTGTTCTGGCTGGAGCACCCTGCTTATATCGAGATCCGCTTCCAGAACACGCAGCACGCCGCCGCGGTTGTCGAGTCGGTGACGAAGCTCGCCGATCCCGCCAAGGTGGTCTGGGAGTATCTGGGCGAACAAGGCTGGACGGCCTTTGACCGGGTGCACCGGCACGAAGCGACGATCCGACTGATCAAGCTGTACCATGGCCGGCTGCTGGAATCCGCGATGGGCGAGGCGGACGGCCGCTGGATTCGTTGCCGGGCGCTCTCGCTTCATGAGCGCGAGGGCGATCCGGGACTGGGACGGATGCAGTTCAACGGGATGCTGCTCAGCAGCAACTTTGCTGCCGCCAGCGATAGCGCGGGAATCGTGCCGAGCCGTCTTTACTTCAACGACATGCAGCTCGATGCGGCCCACGGCTGTCAGCCGTTCGGCACGTATTTCGCCCCCTTCGGGCTGTTTTACATCGCCGGTACAGAGCCATTCTCCAAGCGGGGGGCGGCCGTGACGCTGTCCTTCCGGCTGGGGTTCGCGCCGACGCGGCTGATGCCCGAGCGGCCGCCGCAGATCAACTGGAAGATGGTCATGAAGCGGCAGGAGGTCGACAAGATCGAGGAGCCCGATCCGGTGACGATTACGACGGTCGCCTGGGAGTATTGGAACGGCTACGCCTGGATCATCCTGCCGGTAGAGGATAGCGCGCGTCATCTGTTCAGCGAGCCCTGGGAAGGGGAGGAGGAGCGGTCGGTGACGTTCCGCTGTCCCGTCGATCTCGAGCCGATCGTCGTCAATGCCGAGGAGAACTTCTGGATCCGGGCGAGGATCGTCCACATTCATAACGCGTACTCTCCCAATGCAATCTATTACACTCCGGTCCTCTCCGACCTGCGCATCCGTTACGGGTACGAGACGCCGCTTCATGCGCCGCAGACGCTGCTGACGGTCAATAATCTCGAGGTCGCCGACCGGACGAACGAGGCGCAGACCGGCAGCGACGTCTTCCGTCCGTTCGTGGCGCTCGAGGGGCGGCATCCTGCCGTCTGGCTTGGCTTTGACGCGCCGCCCGAGCGCGGTCCGATCCAGCTCTACGTGTTGCTGAAGCAGCGGCATGTGACGAGCGAGGATGTGCCGTTTATGGAATGGCAGTATTTGCGCAGCGTCGGCGGCTCGCCGGTCTGGTCGCCGCTGGTCGTCGCCGACGACACCAACGGGCTGACGCGCAGCGGCTATATCCAGTTTGCCGGGCCGCGAGATTTTGCGATGGAGACGCGCTTCGGCAGAGCGCGCTGCTGGATCCGCGTCGTCAACCTTGATGCTCGCTACGAGCGGGAGACCGATGGACGGAGACTGCCCCGCATCCTCGACGCCTCGCTCAACACGACGATGGTCGTGCAGCAGAAGAAGCTGACCGACGAGTTCCCGGCGCGCGTCGAGCATTACGATACGCTCGATGACGAGCTGACCGAATATTATCAGCTGTCAGAGACGCCGGTGCTGGGGATCGGGGTGTGGGTGGATGAGACGGATACGCTGACGCCGGAGGAGCTGGCCCGTCTCACAGCTGTGCGGCCGGAGGCCGTCGAGACGGTGCGCGACTCGGCCGGGGAGCTGATGAAGGCTTGGGTACGGTATGAGGAGGTGTCGCAGTTCCTCCGCTCGGAGCATGGCGACAGACACTTCATGATCGACCGCGCCTCGGGCAGACTGCGGATGCTCCGGGGCGGCCGCAGCCATCCGCGCAACCGGCGCGCCAGCGAGGATGCGGTGCGCGTCACGTACACGAGCGGCGGCGGCCATCGCGGCAATGTCCCGGCCGGGACGATCACCTCCCTGCAGAGCGCGCTCGCTTTCGTCGAGCGGGCGGTCAATCGCTTCCCGGCGGCCGGGGGCTGCGATGCCGGCACGCTGGAGGAGGCGACGGTGCGCGGACCGAAGCTGTTCACGCATCGCAACCGTGCGGTGACGGCGGGCGACTTTGAGTGGCTGGCGCGCGAGGCCCATCCCAATGTCGCCAAGGTGAAGTGTCTGCCCGGCCGCAATGTCCGGATGGAGCGAGCGCCGGGCGCGGTGTCGATCGTCGTCCTGCCCAAGTCGGGGATCGGCGACGGCGCGCACTTCCAGGAGCTGAAGCGGACGATCGAGCGCTACCTGCTGGAGCGGGCGGCGTCGACGCTGGCCTTCCCCGGCGGCGTCCAGGTGATGGAGCCGGCGCTGCTGCAGATCGGCGTCAAGGCGACGGTGTGGGTGCGGAGCATGGAGGAGATCGTGCCGACCGAGCGGGCGATCCTGGCCAAGCTGCGGGTCTTCCTCGACCCGATCCGGGGCAACGGCGACGGCAAGGGCTGGAATATCGGGCAGATCGTGCATCAGTCGATGTTCTACGCGCTGCTCAAGTCGATCGGACCGGTCATCCATATCCCGCAGCTGCTGATCGAGGCGATCAAGCTGGAGAATGGCGACGCGGAGGAGATCAGCCCAGACCGGCTGTCGTCGATCCTGCACGGCGTCGTCGTCGGCGGCGAGCATCGCATCAATGTCGAAGTAAAGCAATAGACAGTAACGGATACCGAAAGGAGGCGCAGCTATGCTGCCATTACCGAATCTCGACGACCGCAGCTTCGAGGAGTTGGTCCGGGAAGCGCGCGATCTGATCCCCGGCATCCTGGCCGAGTGGACCGATGAGAATGCGCATGATCCGGGCATTACGCTGCTGGAGATGCTGGCCTGGCATATCGAGATGCAGCAGTACAGTCTGGATCGTCTGACGGCAGGCCATGAGCGCAAATTTCTGAAGCTGCTCGGCGAGCGGCCGCGCGACCGCGTGCCGGCGATGACCTCGCTTAGCTTCGCCAATGCGGCGACGCCGATCCTGCTGCCGACCGGCACCCTGCTGCAGGTCGGGGAGCTGCCCTTCGAGACGATCCGTCCGGTGACGGTGCTGCCGGATATGCTGAGGCAGGTATATGTACATACGTCCGAGGGCGAGCTGGCGGTCACTGACGATCTGGAGCTGGGCAGCGCGCCCTTCTATCCGTTCGGCGAACAGGGAGAGCTCGGGGCCAGCATGTCGATCGTCTTCGGCGAGCCGCTGCCGCAGCAGACGCCCTTGTCGCTCTGGTTTGAGCTGACTGATCAGGAGCCGGCGGTACGGATCCCGGCGCGCTATCGCGACTTCGTCCCGTCGAGCACAACCGTGTGGAGCTTCTGGCTGGAGCAGGAGGACGGCAGCGGCAGCTGGGAGCCGC
>NZ_BFBX01000005.1:66968-123359 GCF_003851045.1 Paenibacillus sp. 598K
GGGAGCCGCTGCCGCTGGAGCGGGACGAGTCGTACAGCTTCCATCAGAGCGGGCCGATCCTCTTCGAGCTGCCGCGCCTTGCGGGTCAGGCGACTAAGCTGCGCGTCGAGCTGACTGCGGGGGAGTATCATGATCCGCCCCGCATCCGTCGACTGATCTGGAATGAAGTCTTCGCCCAGCAAGGCCAGACGCTCAGCTGCGCGACGACGTTCGAGGCAGCGGCGTTCGAGCCCGAGGAAGCGACCGACAGACTGACGGCCCCGCTGGCGCATGCCTTGTACCGGCATGGCCGTCTGCTCCTCCAGCGCAGCGGCGAGGACGGACAGTGGCGGGATGTCGGGGGCGACTCTTATGAGCTGCTCCTCCGCGACGGGCAGGCGCTGCTGCGGATCGAGCCTGGGCTGGCGCCGATCGGAGCCGAGCGTCTGCGCCTGATCGCGATCGAACCTTCCTTCCTCGACCACTGGCTGCTCGGCAGCGGCACAGGGATCTCCGGGCAGCGGCTGACTCTGCCGGTCGAGGCTGTGCTGGCCGACCAGTTGCAGCTGCAGGTCGGCTACTGGGCGCCGGACGAGGGCGAGATGGTCTGGAGCGACTGGGAGCGCAAGCTGGACTTCGACGAGTCGGGTCCGGACAGCCGGCATTATGTCGTCGATGCGCAGGAGGGCGCGCTGTTATTCTCGGACGGCGAGCATGGCATCGCGCCGCCCGCGGCGGCGCTGCCCAACATCCGGCTGATCGGCTGCCGCACCGGGATCGGCGAGGGCGGCAACGTCAAGGCCAATATTATCGACGAGATGCATCTTCAAGGGCAGCAGCTGCACATTACGAACCTCTATCCCGCTTATGGCGGCGCCGAGGCGGAGACGATGAAGGAAGCGATGCTGCGAACCCGGCTCAGCGTCCTCCATCCGAAGTCCGGCATCACTGCCGAGGATCTCGAGGCTCGCGTGCGGGAGATCCCGGGTCTGCGGCTCGCCAAGGTGAAGACGATCCCGGGCTACTACCCGAGGCTGGCGCGATATCCCGAGGAGCGAGCTGTCGGCAAGATCTCGATCGTCGTCGTGCCTTACAGCCGCAAGGCGCTGCCCAAGCCAAGCGAGGGACTGATCGAGACGATCGGCAGGCATCTGGAGCCGTATCGCCTGCTGACGACCGACTTCCATATCATCCCGCCGGAGTATGTGAAGGTGACGGTGCGCGCCACCATCGTCGTCGATCTGCGTTATCAGGGGCGGGACGCGGCTGTGCTGGAGGCGCTGCAGCGGTGGCTGCAGCCTTACGGCGATACGCATGCGAGCGGCTGGAGCTTCGGTCATCCGATCTACAAGAGCGACATCTACGATATTATCCATCAGGTGCCGGGCGTTCATTATATCCAGGATCTGTGGCTGATGGCCGAGGGACGCGACGTGCACACCGACGAAGGCGGAGACATCCATATTCCGCCGAACGGGCTTGTCATTTCGGGCGAGCATGACATCGACTTTATTACAACCGTCGGCTAGCGCGCTTGGGCTATCATCAATCTAAAGGGGGGAGCGCGTTGAGCGGCGCACAATTTTTTTCGTTTCGCCAAGCATCGGACTGGGACAGAGGGGCGTCCTTCCACCTCGAGCGTCGAGCAGAAGGGCTGTCCATCGTCCGCGAGCAGGTGCACCGGCAGCTGGCCCGGCGCTACTTCAATCCGCCCCAGCTCAGTTCTCCCATCATGGACACGGTCGTCGACCGCAGCGGCAGATGGTATATGCTCGACGAGAAGGGGATCTTCTGGCGGGCCGATCTGAGCAGCAATCATGCCGAGGCGATCACGACCTGGAACGGCGCCCAGTGGGACAGCTGGGCGCGGATGGCGGTCACCGAGGATATGGTCATCGTCCTCCAGCAGGGCGAAACGTCGATGCTGCAGGCGATGTCCGCCGACAGCTCGCAGATCAAGTGGGAGCGGGACAGCTGGCTGGGCGAGCCGTTCCTCGGCATTACGATGGCGGCTGCCGACGACAACAGCCTGTGGCTGCTGGCGTCGATCGCCTCGGCCTCCCGGCTGCAACTGCTGCAGATCGGCGCGACAGGGCGCGAGCAGGCGGTCATCGAGCTGCCGATCGACAACCAGATCTACATCGCCGACATCTTCCAGGAGCGCTTCGAGCTGTCGATGGGGCCGGATGGCCGCTGCTGGCTGCTGGATCGGACGACGGCGCAGGTCGTGGCGATCGATCTGATCGGAGGCGTGGCCGTGCTGGCCGGAGAGGAGCCGCTCGCGGCAGGGGGCGAGCTGTTGTCGATCTGCGATGGCGGTCCGGATGGTTTCTGGGCGCTGTTGCGCAGTGCGGAGGGGGCGCACCGCCTCCTGCGCTACGGACTGCTCGGCGAGCAGCTGGAGCGGGCCCAGCTCGGCAATGGCAAGGGCGCCAAGATTATGTCCTCGCGCCATGGCATTGACCTGTGGGATGCGCAGGAGCGCTGCCTGTACAGCATGCAGCCGGTGTCCGAGACAGCGAGCTGGGGCGAGTTTGGCCGCCGGCTCGGCGTCTGGATCAGCCCGGCGCTCGATAGCGGACAGTCGGAGACGGAGTGGCACAAGATCGAGGTCGACGCGCTTGCGGTCAGCGACACGCAGTACAATATCCGCTACTACGCCTCCGACGAGCAGGAGCTGGTCATCGGGCTGAGCCGCGTCCGCCTCGACGACTACCTCGCCGATGATAGCGTCAGCGCAAGCGACAAGCTCTCGGCGCTCGCGGGCCTCTGGTCGAGGCCGCTGCGCGACGCGGAGGACGCGCTGCTGTTCGAGGCCAAGGGCAGGTACTTGTGGATCTATCTGGAGCTGGTCGGCTCAGAGCATCATGCGCCGACGATCCGCAGCATGAAGGTGCATTTCCCGAGAGACTCTTATCTGCGCTACTTGCCGGCGATCTATGAGCATCAGCCCTCCTCCCGCGACTTCCTGTCGCGCTATCTGAGTCTGTACCAGACGATGCTGGAGGAGATGGACCGCAAGATAGCCGACATGCCGCGGTCGCTGGAGCCGTCGCAGGCGAGCGGCGAGAGTCTGCGCTGGCTGCTTGGCTGGATCGGCATCGAGGCCGAGGACTTCTGGACGGAGACGCAGCTGCGACAGCTGCTGCTGCACGCGCCGACGCTGCATACGATGCGGGGGACGCGGCTGGCGATGGAGCTGCTGCTGACGATCTTCACCGGGGAGAAGCCGATCATCCTCGAGTACGAGCAGGTCCGTCCGCTGCGGGAGAATCCCGAGCTCGGCGAGGTGAGCGACCAGCTCTATGCGGCCGATCCGCATACCTTCAATGTGTTGGTGAAGGCGGAGCATGTCGAGACGGACGTGAAGCGGGCGGCGGTGCAGCAGCTGATCGATGCGTTCAAGCCGGTCTTCTCGCAGTGCAAGCTGGTCATCCTGCAGCCTTGGGTGTATATGGACCTACACTCCTATCTCGGGATGAACACGGTGCTCTCTGAGCCGACGCTGCTGACGCTCGACGGTCAGAAGTCGATGCCGCATCATACGATTACGATCGATACCGGACATGATAACCGGATGGATCGGCATACACGGCTAGAGCTCGACTCACGGCTAGAATAGGTCGCTTTTGATCACGAAGGAGAGAGAGGTAGGACGATGAACAGATCAAGGTACATTCCATTTGAACGGAATCGGTATTTTTACGGCAAGCTGTTGACCGTACGGGATTTCATGTCCGAGCAGACGTATATGACCGACAAGAAGCGGCTCTCCAATCGGCTGCTGTTCGGCAGCGGCGTCATCGCCGGTCTGCAGGTGGTGGCAGTCGATGACAAGTCGCTCTCCATCGAGACCGGCGCAGCGCTCGATCAGCTCGGCCGGGAGATCGTCGTGCCTTCGCCGCTGACGCTCAAGCTGTCCAATATCGAAGGCTTCAAAAACAACGACTACGCCAAAAATGTCTATCTCTGCATCGCCTATGACGAGAAGGGCAAGGAGCCGGTCCATACGGTAGCGGGCGCGACGGGTCGCAAGGAGGAGGTCAGCGAGCATAACCGCATCCTCGAGACGTTCCGGCTGTTCGTGCGGGAGACGCCGCCAGCTCCATCGAGCCTGGAGTACGACCATCTGGTCGAGGATACGTCGATCTGGTACGACGACGGCCAGGTGCGCATCCTGCAGACGGCGCCGCGCTATGTGCTGCCAGGTCAGGCGTTCGAGCTGAAGCTGACGGTGGAGCGGACGCTGCAGACGTCGCATATCGAGTTCGAGTACGAGCCGCTCTGGCGCGGCGTCGAGGCGGCGGAGGAGCTGCCGGGCGGCAAGATCGTCTTCTCGGAGCCGACCGATGGCGCGAGCTCCAGCTATACGCGCAGGTTCCTGCTGCGCGCGACCGCCGAGGTCGATGAGCAGCTGCAGCTGGAGGCGCAGCCGGGCACCGTCCGGCTCGTCATCGGCGATCGGATGATCTATGATCTGTCCCATATCCGTCAGAGCATCGCCTGCAGCGATGTGCCGGTGGCGGAGCGCATCCTGCGCGCTTACTACAGCCGCTCGCTGGACCGTGCGATCGAGTCGCCGGCCGAGCCTTGCGTCTATCTGGCCAAGGTCAACCTGCTGCAGATGGGGGCTACCTACGTCATCGAGAGCGTCGAGCCCTTGCCGTTCCAAGAGTATGTGATCAACCCGACGATGCTCTACAAGCTGTTGTCCGGCTCCGGCGCCGCCGAGCCGCCAGCCGTCCCGACGGCACGCGCTCCAGAGCTTGAAGCGAGCAGCGCACCAACGACTCCGACGGAGTTCCCTGACATCAAGGAAGAGTTCGCCCGGCTCGGTCTGGAAGCGCCGGAGCCGCCCGAGGAGACGGTCCGCACGGGCATCGTCGAGGTGTCGATCGTACCGGAGGAGAAGCGGAAGTGGTACCAGCGGCGACGGCGCAATTTTTTCTCCGAGGAGATCGAGCATGGTCTGGGCGCTGGCGTCGTGCTGGTGAGCGCAGGCCTGTCCGACGAGCAGGACGAGCTGGATATCGACCTGCCTGCGATGTGGAATCGCAGCAACGCTGTCTATTACGGACCGCAGGAGATCTTCGCAGGCAGCGAATACGATGGCAATTATCCCAAGCATAAGCTCGGGTTTGTGATGTATCCCAAGAAAGGCAGCTTCCGAATCGGCGTGCACCTGAGCGAGAAAACGGAACGCGCCAAGCTGCGCATCCGCTGGTGGGCGTTTAAGGAGCCGGCCCGCGCGGCGGAAGGCCGCGATACTGGCGAGCAAGAGCTGCGTCAGGCGGCGGACCAGGCAGCGGCCGGAGCTGCCGGAGCGAAGTGACCACGCAAGAAAAATGGCTTCGCAGTCCTAAGCGCATGCGTAGGAAGCCAGCTTTGCTTAACTCTGGACATGAGGACTTTGTCGGAGATTCAGAAGCCAACTGGTGCAATTTGAAATGTTTATGTATGACGCGCGCGACGCCGGACTTTCCCCAGCAGGGAGAGTCGCGGCGTCTTTGCTGTGCGTTCGGGTTGGACGCGGCTGGCATCGCACCGGGCTGTGGCATGCCAAAATTAAGACCTTCTTCATAAACTTGCTCACTTGGTATTCAGAATTACCCTATATAATAAGAAGCAGGACGTAACGAATCGAGAGAGGTGACTGGAATGGAGCCACGCGTGGTGCTGGTCGTCGATGACGACAAGGAAATACGCGACGCGATCGAAATCTATCTGAAGCAGGAGGGACTGGCGGTCCTGAAGGCCAAGGACGGTCTGGAGGCGCTGAAGACGCTGGAGTCGGAGGAGGTGCATCTGATCATCCTGGATGTGATGATGCCAAAGCTCGACGGGATCGCCGCGACCTTCAAAATCCGCGAGCATCGCAATCTGCCGATCCTCATGCTGAGCGCCAAAAGCGAGGACAGCGACAAAATCCTCGGCCTGCATGTCGGGGCGGACGACTATCTGACCAAGCCATTTAATCCGATGGAGCTGATCGCACGGGTCAAATCGCTGCTGCGGCGTTATGTGACCTTTGGCGCATATGACGGCAAGCCGCAGACGATCGATCTGCGAGGCCTTGCCTTGAACCGCGAGGGCAAGGAGGTCAGCGTCAATGGCGAGACGGTCAAGCTGACCCCGATCGAATACAAAATTGTCGAGCTGCTGATGATCCATGCCGGACGCGTCTTCTCGATCCAGGAGATCTATGAGCGTGTCTGGAAGGAGCCTGGGTACAATGTCGAGAACACTGTGGCCGTACATATCCGCAAAATCCGCGAGAAAATCGAGTTCGACCCGAAAAATCCAAGATATTTGAAAGTGGTGTGGGGCATTGGATACAAAATGGAAAAATAGCGTTCGCCTTGTCGTCTATTCGCTTCTGCTGGTCTGCGGGCTAAGTGGGTTATACCTGCTATTTGATCAGGGAGAACGTTATATCGAGCGGGATTATTACGATACGTACCAGTATCGGGAGCAGCTGCGTATTTTCGCCTCCTTTGCAAACTTGTTAGAGCATGGTTACCCGACGTTGCAGGAGGCGCAGGCAGCAATTACAGTGTCTCCACAGGAGATCGCCGATTACAGGGCTCAGATGGCGCCGCTCTCCGAGCAGATGGAGAGTGTACGGGTGGAGTATGGGACGCTTATCGAGCAGGCGACAGCTGTCGATAATAGCGAGCTGGTCGAGTTCTATATGGAGGAGCAGGCACGCAAGCTGGAGCAGCTCATTCAGCTATTCAAGGATGATGAGGCGGTCGCCGCACAGATCCGTCAAGAAAAGGAGCGGCATCTCTCGGAAATCTACAAGGAGCGCGAGAGCTATCTGCCCCAATATCAAGAGCTTCGCGATCTGTTCGACTATTACCTGTATCGTCCCGCGACTGGACAAGCGTATACGAATATGAATGTTCAGGATGCTTCGACTGCGCGAGACGAGCTGTATGGCAGCAATTACGCGCATGTGGTGGAATATGCTCCTGAAGTCGCGTTGAACCTGTTTTACTTCATGAACTTCGAGACTACGATTGCCGACAAGCCTCAGGTAGAGGGATGGATTGGAGTACCTGTGAACAGTCCGATCGTAGCCAAAGCGGTGGTCTATCAACGTCAGCAGGCTGCGGTGTGGCTGTTTGGGGTGGCGGGTATCCTGATGCTCGCGATCGTTCTCTTCCGTTTCAAGGCGATGATGGCGAGCGTATCGGCCGTGAATCGGCGGTGGGCGAGCTCGTATGCGAAGTTGCCACTCGATATTAAGGTCGTAGCGATGTTGTTAGCCTTGGCGGTGGGTTTGATCGGTCCTATAAGCGCAGCTCACAAGGTTGTCCTCTTCGTAGTGGTGCCGGCTTCAATGGGATTATTGGGCCTCGCGGCTACGCTTGCTGTCGCAGCGATTGCTCTGGCGTTGACGCTCCAACAGGGGCAGGCGCTGGCGAGCGGGCTGCGGAGCAGTGAGGATTGGCGGCGAGAGTGGTCCCGTACCTGGCTGCGGCGGGGATTCGTGCGGATAGGCGTGTGGGCGCAACGGGTTGTTCAGGCTGTGCAGTCTTCCTTCATCTATCGAAGCGTGGGCGCACAGCTGCTGACGCTGGCTGTGATCTGGATCGGTCTCGGTTATATCGGCGGCGCAATGGTTCATTACTATGATCCTATGTTCTACATGCCGTTGCTAGTTATATTGTCCTTGGCTGGCATCGCCGCCTTCCTGCTGGCGTCGCGGCAGCTCGGCCATCTGAACCGGATCGCCAGAGCGGCCGATCAGTTGGCGAAGGGAGAGATGCCGCCGCCGCTCGCTTCCAAGGGGAGCGGAGTGCTGGGCGCTTTGTCAGAGAGCATCGATACGCTGCGGAGCGGGGTCCGGCTGCTACAGCATGAGCATGCCAAAAGCGAGCGGCTCAAAACGGAGCTGATCACCAACATCAGCCATGATCTGCGGACGCCGCTCACCTCGATCATTACCTATACAGGACTGCTGGAGGCGGGGGAGGCGACGGCAGAGGAACGAGCCGCTTACGTCGGCATCATCAGCCAGAAGTCGAAGCGGCTGAAGACGATGATCGACGATCTGTTCGAGGTGTCATCGATGACCAGCGGCAACGCCAGGCTCCATCTCGAGCGCTCCGATCTGGTCCAACTGATGCAGCAGGCGCTGGCCGAGCACAAGGAGACGATGGACGCCTCGGCGATCCAATTCCGCATCTCGCTGCCCGAGCGTCCGATCTTCGCGGATGTCGACGGACAGAAGCTGTGGCGAGCATTCGACAATCTAATCGGCAACATGGTCAAGTATGCGCTCGATCATACCCGCGCCTACATCTCGATGGAGCAGACGGATAACGAGGAAGCGCAGATCATCTTCAAAAACATCTCCCGGTACGAGATCAACGATAGCGCTGAAGAGCTGCTGGAGCGTTTCAAGCGCGGCGATGCGTCTCGCCATACGGAGGGCTCGGGCCTTGGCCTGGCGATCGCTCACTCGATCATCAGTCTCCACCATGGCATCCTCAAGCTGGAGACGGACGGCGATCTTTTCAAGGCGACGGTGATCCTCAAGCTACAGCTGCCTTTGGGGGAGGAAGGAACTTAAATGGGGAGTAACTGGAGAAGGGAAGGCAGGGGATAGTGACATAACTGCAAAAGTACATTTAATAGTTGCCTGAATAGCTTTATAGTCGCTTTTAAGGTCAAAAGTACAGTTATTTCGTTGGCTTTAAAGCAAAGATGACTATTTCCGGGGAAATAACTGCACTTTCGCAGTTATCTCCCCCGAAACTGACGGGTGGAGCGAGAATAAAGGTATTTTTGCAGTTGTGCCCAGCCAGCATCCGTGCAGGCTGGGCGTCATCATGCCTGCCGGGGGATACTTGGCTGGGCATCATCATGCCTGCAGCGGGATGCTGGCTGGGCATCGTCATGTCTGCGGCGCAGCTATGGCGCCAAGACGGCGCTCCCGGACTGCGGCTTGCCGTCGCGGTCGACGGAGATCGTATACTCGGCGCCCTCCCAGGCATACACGCGCGCGGTGCGGGGGCCGGAGCGGACGACTGGAGAGTCCGCTTGCGCGCTCAGCTCCTCCAGATCGGCGTAGAGCTGCTCCAGCAGCGGGCCCGCCGTCCAGGCGACGCGGCGGATCACGACGTCATCCGCCTCCGGCGACTCGAGCTCGGCGGTGAAAGCCATCGCCAGCGCCGGATACTTCCACGTCGTCATGAGCAGCTCCGGTTCGGCCGCAGCGGCTGGCGCGGGCGGCGTCTCCGCCGTCCCGCTCGCCTGGGCTCCGTCTGTGGCGGCTGCCTCGCCGCCTCCAGCCTCGGCGCCGTCCGAGGTGGTAGCGCCATCGCTAGCCTGGGCTCCGCCTGCGGTGCCTGCTTCTCCTCCGCCAGAATCGCGCCCTGCCTCTCCCTGGCCAGCCGCGTCTGCCCCAGTGCCCGTCGCAGCAGCGCTCGCGTCCGCAGCGCCTGCGAGCTCGGTCATCGGCGGATCGGCGTAGACGCTCTCGGTTGTGGACGGCTTGTCCAGCAGCTGCTCGAGCTGGGCGAGCGACAGATTCAGATACGCATGCGGGGCCAGATAGCCGGAGCGGTACTCGCCGCGATAGAGCAGCGTGATGCCGTCCTTCAGCCAGGTCGCCGTGCCGTTCAGGCGGCCTTGCTTGAACATGCCCTTGAATGCCAGCAGTCCCTCCTCGTCATACAGCTCGCCTTCGCCGTGATAGCGTCCTTGCTGGATGCCGCCGGCGTAGACGGTGTTGCCGCGCTTGTCGTACAGCGTGCCGCTGCCATGATACTGCCCCGAGAGGAATCCTCCTGTGTACTTGACGGTGCCCGTATCGTAGTACTCCGTCCCTTCGCCGGTGAGCCGTCCGTTCACGAACTGCCCTTCATATTGCACCATACCTCCGTCGAAGAAGGCTTTGCCGGCGCCAAAGTAGTTGCCTGCCATAAACGCGCCGGTGTAGATCGGCTCCTCGCGCTCATTGTACAAGGTGCCGTTGCCGCCGTATTGGCCGTTCTCGAAGTCACCCTCGTAGAGCAGCCGTCCGTCCTCCGTATAGCTGCGCCCCTTGCCGCCGGGCAATCCGGCTACAAACTCGCCCTGATGCTGCACCGTGCCGTCGGAATAGTAGAGAATGCCTGGGCCATTATACACGCCCCCGGTCAGAGCGCCTGCGTACAACAGCTTCCCGGCTTCGTCATAGCGATTGCCCTGGGTGAGCCCGCCTGCGGCAAAGGTACCTTCGTCGACGATGCTGCCGTCTGCGCGCATCAGCTTGCCTGTGCCTTCGTATTGACCGCCCTTGAAGCCGCCTTCATAGAGCAGGGCATGCTCTCCCTCGCTGCTATACAGCTTGCCCTGACCCTCGTAGTTGCCCGCCGCAAACGCGCCTTGATAGAGCAGTTGGCCGTCTGTGCGGTACAGTTTCCCGTCACCGTCGTACAGTCCGTTTTTGAGATTGCCTTGGTAGAGCAGTTGCTTGTTCTCGTTGTAGACGTTGGCCGGGCCGCTGTAGTTGGGAGCGGGAGCGTTGCTGGCCGCCGTGATGGACGGGGTTCGGCTGAGCCACTTGTTGACGAATTTGGGCGGCTTGATAAAGATGAAGAAGTAGAGGATCAGGATGACCAGTATAATGATGACGATCAATTTTTTGGAGATGTAATAATTGCCGATGGGGACATAGCTAGCTTTTGTAATTTCCTTCTGGCCGAGGATTTCCTTGATTTTGAGCTTGATCCACTTGGCGAGCAGCTTCGGCCAGCTTTTGGCGCGCTTGAGCGGCATGAGGACGGTGCGCTTAAGCGGTATCAGTATGGGGTTGATGATTTTTTCGATCAAAGGGTTCGTCTCCTTAGGGGGCGTAGGATCGTCTGGCTAAGGTACTTGTACGGTCATTTGGCCGGGACTTACGACCTGGATGACGCCGCCCCAATTGCACATGCATTTGGAGGTATTATTTAATGCGGGCATGTTGCCGATTAATACTGTAGGACTTCCGGGCGCCCACGGAGCGGCCGTGACGGGCACGCAGGGCATGGGCGTCAGCACGCCGAGCGCGGCGGCCGTCGCTGACGCGACCATCGGATTGGCCATCGAGTTGCACATCCCGAACGGCAGGATATTGACCATCGGCTTATTATCCATAATATTGGCGGCCGGACTGACAGCCATCGTACGGTTGACCGGCAGCACGATCAACGTGCCCGGCGCCGCCCCGAAGCTGCACTGCAGATTGGCGCCATTGCATACGAGTTGTCCCATTGCCATCATCTCCACAACTTTTGCCTTAATTCTACTATTTCTGCTAGCCTCCTTCAATAAATATATCGCCATTTTCGACAAAATATATTTTAGGAAAAAGGTCCCGACCCGTTACCTTTGATGTAGAATAGATGTAAGTATCCCTTACGATGAGGAGCGTTCGCTTGAAATCCAAATTACTCCTATTGCTGCTGGCGGCAGCCGTCATCCTGACAATGTTGGCCGGCCTGAAGGAATACCGTTCCTTCAACCCTCTCGTGACGGCCAAGGACTATGCCAATCTGTCCAAGGTCTACACCGACACAGCAGACTCCCAGTACACGATCGCCGACTCCAAGACGAAGATCCGCAAGGTAGAGGCCTCCGGCAAGCTGGCATTCGAGTATGATGTCTCCAGGCTGGCGCAGCAGGGGACGACGCAGCTGTTCGAGAGCGTCACTGTCGATGAGGCGGGCAACGCCTATGCGCTCGTCACCGATCTCGATGCTTACGGGCTGCGGGTGCTCGGCGAGCGGATCGTCCGGATCAGCCCGGCGGGCAAACACGCGACGATCCTCTATGATGCCGATTATACCGCGGAGGACAATCTGTTCCGCGTTGGCCGCTTGCAGTCGCTGACGGTGTGGGAGGGGCGGTTGTACGCCCTGAAGAAAGATGCCGACACCGCAAATGTGCTTGCTTTTGCGCTGGACGCAGCAGGCCCGCAGCAACCGGAGACGCCGCTGACCGTATCGATCGGCGAGGGGCGTTATCTGAACGAACTGATCGGCGTCGATGCCGAGCGATTGCTCTATACGACGAAGCGAGGCATGTTGTATGCGAGCGAGGCGGGGGGAGAGCGGCTCATCTATCCGGAATCGGCAGACCCGGTGCTGAACTTCCCGGTACATATTGCAAGCGATGGGGCGGACTACGTCTACTTCATCGATCATCACGATGAAGCTGTAAAGCGGACAAGCCTCACGACAGGCGCGACGCAGACCTGGCTCGCACTGGCGGATCTGGCCGCCTACGACCCGGAGACTGCCTGGGAGGAATTCACCAGTATCGCCTATACTGCGGACGGGCTGACAGTTGTCGCAGCCGACCAACTGCTGAGGCTGGGCGGAGACGGCACGATCCTGGAGCGTCAGCAGGGCTTTGACTACCCCTGGACCACGGTAGCGCTGAGGATGTTCTATTGGGTGCTGCTGCTGGCGCTGGCCGCCGTCACGGTCGGATTGCTTCGCTTCTGCTATATCCACGTGCTGGGCCGCAAGGTTTCGCTGCTGCTGAAGCTGCTGGCCGTCTTCGTGCCGATGGTGCTGCTGTCGATGCTGGCGCTCTTCTACTCGGTGTACCAGTCCTTCTCCGGCGAGATGAAGGAGGATACGTTCCGCCAGCTCCAGCTGCTGGCCGGCAACGGCAAGTATCTCGTCGGCCAGGAGCATCTGGTGAAGCTGAATTCGCCCAGAGATTATGGCAGCGAGGACTATGCCGCGATCAAGACGAGGCTCTCCGAGATGTTCTCGCAGACAGGTGGGGATCGCGACGGGCTGTACAATACGATCTACCGTTACATGGACGGCGCGCTGTATCTGATCATGGATGACGACAACAGCCTGACGATGTTCCAGCCGTTCGGCTTGAATGAGGACAACCGGCGGGTATTGGAGCAGGGAGAGACGGTCGTGGGGACGTGGGAGGACGCGAGCGGCGAGTGGATGTATGCGCTGGGCCCCCTGTACAATCCGGCCGGAGAGATCGTCGGCATCTATGAGACGGGCAAGGATATGGCCTTCGTCTATCAGAACAACCGCAGCATCTTCTCGGACGTGCTGACCATCTTCGTCATCGTCAGCATCGCGCTGCTGATCGTCGTCACGCTCATCTCCATCTATCTGCTCTCCTCGATCCGCAAGCTGCGCCGCAATGTCAACCTGATCGCCAGCGGCGAGTGGGATGTGAGGGTGGATATTAATACGAGCGACGAGGTCGGCGAGCTGGGCGAGCGCTTTAATATGATGGCCAGTTCCATTAACCAATACCTTGGCGAGGTGACCAAGCTGAGCAACTCGTATTTCCGCTTCGTGCCGGAGCAATTCCTCAAGGTGTTGGGCAAGACGAACATGACGCAGATCCATCTGGGCGAGCAGCAAAACAAAAAAATGGCGATCCTGATCTGCAGCATGCGCGGCTTTGATGCCTTCTCGTCGAAGCTGACAACGGAGGAAACCTTTGGCTTCATCAACTCCTTCCTGAAACGGTTCGGCCCGATCATCCGCGAGCATGGCGGCTTCATCAGCCGCTATCAGGGGCCGGGGATGCTGACGATGTTCCCGGGCGACGCCGGTGCAGCCGTGCGGGCGTCGATCAAGCTGCGTCACACGCTGGAGAAGTACAATGCCCAGCGCCAGAGCGTCGGCTACGAGCCGATCGAGATCAACATCGCGATTCATTACGGCGATGTCATGCTCGGCATCATCGGCGAGGAGCAGCGGATCGAGAGCAGCGTCGTCTCCAGCCATGTGGCGCTGACGCTGGAGCTGGAGAAGACGGCGGAGAAGCTCGGCTGCAGCATCGTCCTCACCCAGGAAGCGCTCAGCTCGATGCGACAGGAGTCGCTCGGGGCATACCGCAAGCTCGGCGCGCTGGAGATGCTCGGTCGCTCGGAGACGATCGAGCTGTATGATCTGTACGAGGGAGATCAGGAGTCGATGAAGCGGCTGAAGCAGGAGACGCGAGCGCTGTTCGAGCGCTCGATCCTCCAGTTCCGCAGCGGCAAGTTTTACGACGCGCGCGAGGGCTTCGTGGAGGTCGTGCGGCGCAATCGTTACGATCTGGCGGCCAAGCTGTACTTTTTCGAGAGCGATCGTCTGTACCAGGAAGGCGCGTCCAATGACTGGAATCATTCGATGAAAGTAATCTAGAGGCCATCCAAGAGGGGGAGTACGTCATGGAGCATGCGCTCAAGCGCGATTTCCGGCTGCATGCGGTACATACGATGGAGGAGGCGGCAGCAGTGTCGGCATTTTTGCTCGGACCGGACTGCTTTGACGATCAACGCTTCACGCCAGGGGAAGAGGAGCAGCTGCGACTGCTGCCTGTCCAGAGCATCGGCCTGCCGCATATGCACTGCTGGTACGAACGGGAGGACGAGCAGATCGTCGCAGCCATTTTGTTCGCAGAGAACGAGCATCGCAGCGGCGGTTATCGACTGGACTACTTTGGCGTGCATCGCAAATGCAGACAACGCAAGGTTGGCCGACGGATGATCGACGCGATGATTCGCTACTGCATCGAGAGCGACGGACGTTACATCGAGACGTTTACGTGCGATTTGCCCCCTTACGACGCAGCCAGAGGGCTGTTCGAACGCAGCGGTTTTGAGTTTATCTGCCACCTCCCCGATTATTATTATCCCGGCGAAGGCAAGCTGCTCTACATGAAGCGACTATAGCGCGCGACAGCTTCCGATGACAACAACACAAAGACTACACTACACAAAAGGGTGGCTACCGTGAAAACACTGTTCAGCATCTTAAGACCTGCAGAAGCACTGATGTCCCGATTGAAGTACGGACAAAAATTTATGTTGATCGGATTGATTATGGCGTTGCCCTTCGTCTTGCTCGTATGGCTATGCCTGAATCTGCTCCAGGAGGAGATTCGAGTGCTCGAATCGGAGCGGCATGGCGTCGAATACGGCGAGACGTTGTTGCCCATTATGACGAACGTCCAGCAGCATCGCGGCTTGGCTAACGGTTACCTCAATGGCGATGCGGAAGCGGGCAATCGTCTGCAGCAGGTAGCAACCGATGCGGAGACTGCTGCCGCTCGTATCGAGGAGCTGGAGCGCGTGCACGGTCAGGAGCTGCAGACCGGCGAACGGTGGAACGCAATCAAAACCCAATGGGAGCAGCTGCGCGGCGAGCTGGATGGGATGAGCGCTCCGCAGAGCTTCGAGAGTCACTCCAAGCTGATCGAGTCGATTATCGACCAGATCCGTTATGTATCGGATCAGTCGGGGCTGACGCTCGATACGCGGCTGGATTCCTACTATATGATGGATCTGACAGTCAACCGCTTGCCGAGGCTGATCGAGGTGGTGGCTCATACTCGCGGCACCGTCAACGGGATATTGGCACGCCAGAAGCTCACCGACGATGAGCGGGTTACCTTGAAGTTGGCCCAAAGCACGATGCGCGATCAACTGAGCAACGTCGAAGAGGAGCTGAGAGCCGTCGCCGAATTGAGCGGGACAATGGATTCGAAGCTCGAACAGGATGGCGCCAGCATGGTGCAAGCGGTGGGGGAATATGTCGACAAGCTCGGGAGCCAAGTGATCGACGCGCAGACGCTGTCGCTTGATGCGGATTCGTTTTTTGACGAGGGAACGATGGTTATCGACAATGCCAAAGCTTTGTATGAGGATGCTAATGTGGAGCTCTACCGGCTGCTGGGCGAACGTCAGCAAGAGACGACGGCGAACCGCAATCTGCTCCTCATAATCGTAGTGCTGGTCCTGCTGTTGATTACGTTGCTGTACCTGGGCTTCTACCGGAACGCAATGTCCTCGATCGGACAGCTCCGCGACGGTGCGGCGCGTATGGCGGCCGGCGACCTGAGTCATCGCCTGGAGCTGCGCACCCGGGACGAGCTGTCGCTGATCGGCGACTCCTTCCAGGAGATGTCTCGCTCGCTGAACACGATGCTGCTCCGCAATCAGGAGATCGCAGAGCAACTGGCCGCATCGGCCCAGCAGCTCTCCGCCGTCTCCACGGATTCGTCGCGGGTCATGCAGCATATGGCTTCCTCTGTAGGCGGCATCTCGGAGGGCGCAGAGACGCAGCTGCGGGTAGCGGAGGAGAATGCAACGGCGCTGCAAGAGATGGCGCAGGCGATCAACCGGATCGCCGAGGCGGCGACCGATGTGTCGGAGGCGTCGGAGGGCGCGGTGAATGGCGCCGACGACGGCGTGCGCAAGCTGGAGGACGCCGTCTCGCAGATGCAGCGCATCCGCGAGGCGGTGCTGGACTCGAGCGAGACGATCCGGACGCTGGGAGAGCGGTCGCACCGGATCGGCGAGATGGGGCATGTAATTATGGAGATCGCGACACAGACACAGCTGCTGTCGCTCAATGCCAATATCGAGGCCGCAAGGGCAGGGGAGTATGGCCGAGGCTTTGCAGTGGTGGCCGGCGAGGTGTCCAAGCTCGCTCAGCAGACTCGTCAGTCGGTCCAGACGATCGCTGCTATCGTGACAGAGCTGCAGACGCTGGCCGAGCAGGCGCGCGACTCGATCGCTTCGACCTCGACCGAGACTGCGCGCGGACTGGCGTCCATCGAGGCTGCCGACGGAGCGATCGTGTCGATCCGCAGCGCTGTCCATCAGGTATCCGGACAGATCCAGGAGGTGTCATCGGCAGCCGAGCAGCTGTCGGCAGGGACAGAGCAGGTGGCTGCGACCTTCTCCGACAGCATGGAGAACACTCGCGCGACATCGCAAGAGACCGTCAGTCTGGCAGCTTCTTCTCAGGAACAGTCGGCATCGATGGAGCAGGTGCAGGCATCGACCGAGGCCTTGAGCGCGCTGGCACAGCAATTGCATGACGAGCTGTCGCGGTTCAAGCTGTCTCGCGGATAAGCTCGCTACTTCCTTCTTAGACAGACCGCCGTTCTTTGACGACGGTGAGCAGCATCTTAAAGGCAGCCTCCTCGGCCTCCAGGGCATGCGGGACATGTGCGGGCATCAAGATGCTCTGGCCTGCTGCGACGCGATAGCGTGATTCGCCGATCGTGATCGTAGCGAGGCCGTCCAGCACCTGCACCAGTGCGTCGCCTGGCGTCGTATGCTTGCGGATCTGTTGTCCCTGGCTTACGGCGAACAGCGTGATGCCCAGCAACGGCAGTTGCACGAGCGTGCGGCTCGATACTTGCTGGTCGCCATAAGCGATCTGATCCTTCAGCTCCTGCGGTACCGAGTAATCGAGTTTTTGGATGTATCGTTCTTGTTCCATATGATATTCCTCCCGTTACATAGTGATGGCATCGGTCTTAAACGACGCTGATCTGGATGAACTTGCAGGGGATGCTGCACCGCAGCTCGTGCTCCAATCCGGCAGCGATCATCCGGGTATCGCCCGGGCCGAGCATCTCCTCGGATGTTGCGCTTACGAGACGCAGTTCACCCTCCAGCACGCAAAACCACCGCGACAACTCCGCCCGCTCCGGACTGATCGATTCGCCGCTGTCCATGGCGAAGACGAAGGCATCCGAGACACAGCCCTCCCAGAGCAGCCGACTGCTAATCTGCCCGGTTTGCACCTGGATCAGCTCGTTGACGTTCATGCCTACCCCTCCTTGTTGACAATCATTCTCAACTGATATAATGATACCATAAGCAAACGGCCAATTCGGTTGCCCAAGCAACGAAAGAGGGGATTGCAATGGAAGCTTGGATGCGGCTGCTGGAACAATCAGCGTTGTTTCGCGGCTTTGACAGGGGAGAGATGTCCAGTGCCTTGCTATGCCTTGAGGGGACGGTCCAAAAGTACCATAAAAAAGAAGCCTTGTTCCATGAAGGCGATGCATTGCCTGCGGTCGGCATCGTTCTGAGCGGGACGGTGTTTTTGTGCAGCGTCGATGCGGAGGGCAGCCAGACGATCCTGTCGGAGCTGACGAGCGGGGATATCGTCGGCGAGACGGCGTTGCAGCTCCAGGGCGATGGCAGTACGCATAGCGCGTATGCCGCGGAGACGAGCGATATTCTGTTTATTCAACTGGCCAATATTATCCGTTCGCACGGCAACGTCTGCGCGCTGCGCGCCCGGGTCATCGAGAACCTGCTTGCCTTAATTGTAGCCAACAATCGCGGACTGTACCGCAAGCTCGACCTGGTGGCGCAGAAGTCTTTGCGTCAGCGGATTGTTCATTACCTGGAGCTGGAGGCCAGACGCAAAGGTTCGCGCACCTTTGCCATCCCGTTCAGCCGGGCCGATCTGGCCGATTACCTGCTGGCGGACCGCAGCGCCTTGTCCCGAGAGCTGTGCCGTATGGCGGACGAAGGGCTGATCCGTTTTCAGCGCAATCGCTTTGAGCTGTTGACCCCCATAGGCGCAGAGTCTGGATTTTAACAACATTGGATAGAGGTTCCATATGATATAATGTTGTTACATGAGAGAGCTGCCTGCCTGGAGCGCGATGTCAGCTCTACGGCGTAGAGGGGGAAGAGCTTGAAGCAAAACTGGTTTTACCGGCTGCTATTGTCGTATCTCCCGGTCTTTTTTATCGTCATCGCCATTTTGTTTTTAGCTTTTTTCCAAGCCTTAAACGAGCAGAGCCGCAAAGAGGCGGTGAATGCCAACGCATTTTTGGCCAGCCAGGTGCTGCAGCATGTGGACAGCGAGCTGAAGAAGATCGAATACAATATTTTGAGCGGCATTTTGACTCATTCCTTTCTCGCTCAGTATTTCACAGGCGCCGAGGTTACAGTTCTCGACAATATCCAGGCGGTCAAAATTATGGACGAGCTGAAGCTTCAGTTTCCGGTCATCGACTCGGTTTATTTCGTCCGCCTCAAGGATGATTATATCCTCGCTGACGGCTCCTTCCGCTCGGATGACTTCCCGGACAAGGCCTTCATCCGCCAGATCGTCGATCAGCAGCACGGTTCCCCGTGGACTGGCCGGAGGCTATACAAGGCTTACGCCTCGGTAACGGGCAAGGACGTCGTCACGTTGGCTCGTCGGGTGCCGCACTTCGCGACGCAGGCGAGCGGCTTCATCGTCATCAACGTCGGTCTCGACAAGATGCAGCGCTCGCTCTCGCAGATCTACAATCCCGACATCAGCTTCGTCCGACTCTCTGACGAGCAGGACCAATGGCTGCTCGGTGAACCGGACCCGATTGCAGATCCTGGCAGACAGCAGGTGTTCGCCTCCTATGTCTCCTCCTATACGGGCTGGCAGGTGGAGAGCGGCTTGCGCGACGAGGCAGGCTTCGTGAGCTTCGCGCTTAATGCGTACAATGTCTGGTTGGCGATAGCCTTTGCTGCTGTCCTGTTCGGCGTCATCTGGGTCATTCACGTGACTAGGCGCAACTACAAGCCGATCGCCCAGCTCGTCTCGCTCATCCAGACCAGCGTCTCCGCTGACGCCGAGCCGGACAAGAGGGATAAGAGGGGTAAGAGCACCAATGAGTTCGGCTTCATCCGAGGCGCACTCGAGCAACTGATGGAGGAGACGAACAAGGTGCGCCGGGAGAACATGGAGATTATCCTCCGCCACAAAAAGCATCGGTTCATCGAAGCGCTCGAGGGCGCATCTGCGGTCAAGGAGGAGGAGTGGCAGGCGGAGCTGGCCAAGCAGAGCCTCGATACGGCTGGCCGGCGTACGCTGGTGTTAGCGATGGAGATCGACCGTTACCGCGAGTTCGAGCAGGCGCATGACAAGTTCAACCGATCGCTGCTTCTGTTCCTGCTCTCCAGCATCGTCCAGGAGATTGCTCAGCTGCATCGTGCGTCCGTATGGGCGGAGTGGACGTCGGAGCGACAGCTGTCAGCGGTCGTCTGGCTCCCGGAGGGGGAGGCGGGAGACGCTGCCAGCGCGGCGATCCCGGGCGAGATCATGCAGTGGGTGAAGGACAACCTGAGCTTCACGGTTACGATCGGCTGCGAGGAGGCGGACGGTGCGCTGCCCCAGATCCGGGCGGCGTATGCGGCGGCGGCACGGCTGTTGCAGTACAAGGCGACTCTCGGCACGGCGCGCGTGATCGATCCGCGGGATGTGAGCCGCACTTCGCCGGCGAGGTTGGATTATTACCAGACGGTGCATCGGCTGGCCCAGTCGCTGCGCATCTCCGATCCGGGATGGAGCGCGCAGTTGGACGAGCTGTTCCGACATATCTACGATGGCTGTTACGCCCGCCAGGAGATCGAGAGCCTGCTGCAGTTCATGCATCAGACGCTGCGCAAGGCCTTCCTGGAGCTATCCCGGGAGTATCGCGAGGGGTGGCAGGAGCTGGAGACGCGTCTGCTGGAGCTGGAGGCGCAGTGGGAGACGGCGACGGAGCTGCATGAGCGCTGCGCGAGTCTGTTCGAGTCGGCTACTGACCAGATCCAGTCGCTGCGCGAGTCGCAGCAGAGCCGGGTGATCGTCAGCGAGATCCGCAGCTACATCGAGGCCAATTATGCCAATCCGGAGCTGTCGTTGGACCATCTGAGCGAGCGGTTTGTCATGCATACCAAGAGCATCAGCAAGCTGTTCAAGGAGGAGTTCGGCGAGAACTTCATCGATTTCCTGATCGGCCTTCGGATCGGCAAGGCGCGCGAGCTGCTGCTCGGGAGCGAGCAGTCGCTGCAAGAGATTAGCGTGCAGGTCGGCTACAGCAATTACAACTCCTTTAACCGCGCCTTCAAAAATCTCAACGGCGTCTCCCCCAGAGACTTCCGCCGGTACGGCTCGGAAGCTGCTAGTGCGAGCTCCCCAGATGAATGATTTCATTGTGTTGGTTAACATCACATGTCCTCGATAGATCCTTGTGAAATCAAGGACTTTCGGGGATTTTTTTCGCCGGAGAAAAAGGAGTAGTCGAAGAAAAACGCATATTTTCTTTTGAAAGCGATTGCTAGAAAAACGTGATGTGAGGGATTATTACAAATTGACGCTATGTCGATGGCTAAGGTACGATGGCCGTGTCATCCGATCGAACGATCATGGAAGGGGGAGATGGGCGGATGCACCGCATGACGAAAATGAAACGAAGCTGGGAGCTCTACTTGCTTGTGTTTTTGCCGGTGCTCTACCTCATTATTTTCAAGTACATTCCGATGGGCGGGGTCATCATTGCGTTCAAGCAGTACAATGTGATCGATGGCATTTTGAACAGTCCTTGGGTCGGCTTTAGACACTTTCAGACGTTTTTTGAATCCCCGAACTTCTGGCTGTTGATCAAAAATACGCTGCTGATCAGTCTGTACTCGCTGGCTGCGGGGTTCCCGGTTCCAATCATCCTGGCGCTGGCGCTCAACGAGATTCGCAACGGGCTGTTCAAGCGCAGTGTGCAGATGGTTACATACGCGCCTCATTTTATCTCGACCGTTATTATGGTGTCGATCGTCATCCTGATGCTGACCCCGCATGTCGGCGTAGTGGAGCGTCTGATGGGCTTCCTCGGACTGCCGGCGACCAACTTTATGGGCCTGCCGCAGTTTTTTAAGTCGATCTATGTCTGGTCCGGCGTCTGGCAAGACATGGGGTATGCCTCCATCATCTACATCGCGGCGCTCTCGGGCGTCGATCCGAGTCTGTACGAGGCGGCTCGTATGGATGGCGCATCCCGGCTGCGCAAGATTATGCATATCGATATCCCGGCGATCATCCCGATCTCGATCATCCTGCTCATTCTGAACATGGGCGGCTTGCTCAGCGTAGGCTTCGAGAAGATTTTCCTGATGCAAAATCCGCTCAACGTGAGCGCCTCGGAGGTCATCTCTACCTATGTGTACAAGGTTGGCTTGCTTGGAGCGAATTTCAGCTTTGCCACGGCGGTCGGGCTATTCAACTCGGTGGTCAATCTGATGCTGCTCATCCTGGTGAACCAGATTGCTCGCAAAACGTCCGAGACGAGCCTGTGGTAGGAAGGGGAGAGGACTATGCTTAGGAAAAACACGATTAAGGATTCGGTCGGCGATCGCATCTTCATGTTATGCATCTATCTGCTCCTGATCATCGTCTTGGCCGCTGTGATGTATCCGTTGCTGTTTATTATCAGCTCCTCGTTCAGCTCCTCCCGCGCCGTCGTGTCCGGATCGGTATGGCTGCTTCCCGTCGACTTTACGACGCGGGCGTATGCAGCGATCTTCAACAGCAAGCAGATCATGATGGGCTACTACAACTCGATTGTGTACATGGTATTCGGCACGATGATCAATCTGCTGTTCACGGTGCTGATCGCCTATCCGCTGTCGCAGAAGCACTTCTACGGGCGAGGTATCGTCATGACGATGATGATGGTGACCGTCTTTTTCGGAGGCGGACTGATCCCGGACTACCTGCTCGTCAAAAATCTCGGCCTGCTCGACACCCGATGGGCGCTCTGGCTGCCTGGCGCGTTCGGCGTGTTTAACGTCATCGTCGCCCGCACCTTCTTCCAGACCTCGATCCCGCCGGAGATGCAGGAAGCGGCGCAGATCGACGGCTGCGGCGATACGCGCTATCTGGTCAGCATCGTCCTGCCGCTGTCCAAGCCGATCCTTGCCGTCATGACGCTGTTCTATGCGGTCGGGCATTGGAATGCCTTCTTCAGCGCTCTCATCTATCTGCGTTCGGAGGAGCTGTTCCCGCTGCAATACGTGCTGCGCAACATCCTCATCCTCAATGCGACCGATCCGGAGATGATGGCGGCGTCGACGCAGGAGATGCGGGACCAAGGCTTCCAGCAGGTGCTCAAGTATGCGGTCATCGTCGCGGCAAGCTTGCCGGTGTTGCTTATCTATCCGTTTGTGCAGCGTCATTTCGTCAAGGGGGTTATGATCGGCTCGCTCAAGGGGTAGCTCCACGAGCGCGCCGTTCAGATAAGATATTATAAGGAGGCGTCCGTTTTGAAAAAGACAAAAAAAGCAACGCTTGCGCTCGTTCAGCTGATGATTCTTTCTTTGCTGGTGGTGGCCTGCTCCAGCAACGGCAATAACGGCGGCAGCACAGCGCCAACGGAGAAAGACGACAAGGGCAGCGCATCGCCGCTGGCGATCACATTCTTCGCGCCGCAGAAGGATGCGCCGCTACAGGACAACGCCTACACCAAGCATATCGAGAGCAAGTTCAACGTCAGTATCAAATGGGACCTCGCGCCTCAAGACGCGCTGGCCGACCGCCGGCAGCTGCTGCTCGCGAGCGGGGACTATCCCGAGGTGTTCCTCGAGGGAGGTTTTACGACGACCGACCTGCTCACCTATGGCAGTCAGGGCGTCTTCGTCCCGCTCAATGATCTGATCGAGCAGCACGCGCCCAATCTAAAGGCGCTCATGGAGAGCAAGCCATACGTGGCGCAAGCGATGACGGCTCCGGACGGCAATATCTATGGCATCCCTCGCGTCAATGAGTGCTACCACTGTACGTATCCGTCCAAGTACTGGATGAACCAGGCCTGGCTGGACGAGGTGGGACTGGAGGTGCCGACGACAACGGATGAGCTGTATGCGGCGCTCAAGGCGTTCAAGACGCAGGACCCGAACGGCAATGGCCAGGCCGATGAGATCCCGTTCACCGGCGCGCCGAAAAACAACGTCTGGGCTGGCAATATCGATGCCTACCTGATGAATGCCTTCATCTACAACGACAATGACCGCTATCTGCTCGTCAAGGACGGCAAGGTCGACTTCGCGGCCAACAAGCCGGAGTGGAAGGAAGGTCTGGCGTTCATGCGCCAGCTGTACTCGGAAGGTCTGATCGACCCGGCGGCGTTCACCCAGAACGACCAGGCGATCAGTCAGTTGGGCAATCGCGAGGGCGACGAGATCGTCGGCTCCTTCTCCTCGGCGCTCCTCAGCTACCTGCTCAACGTCTGGGAGGATGATATCGACCGCCATCGCCACTGGGTTGCCGTACCGCCGCTCAAGGGTCCGCAAGGCGTGCAGTACGCGGGCATTGTGCAAGGCATCAGCACCTTCCCGTTCGCCATCACGAACAAGGCGAGCGAGGAGCAGGCGATCGCGGCGATGAAGATTATCGATTACGCCTTCACCGAAGAGGGCGCGCTGCTGAGCGAGTACGGCATGATCGAGAATCTCGGCTGGGCGATGGCGCAGGACGGCGAGCTGAACATCTGGGGCGAGAAGGCGCGCTACACATTCGACATTCCGGAGGATATCAAGATCGAGGAAGACAAGGATACGATCCGCAACGACAGCTGGTCCTTACTCGGGCCAAAGGATATGTCCAAGGAATTCCGCGATTCGTTCGCGGCGGCGCAGGACCCGCTCAGCAGCAAGGGCTACGAGACGCGACTAGCGCAAGCGACGATGCTGTATGAGCCGCATGCGCCGGAGGAGGCCTACCCGTCGGCGGCCTGGATCGCTGCCGAGGACGTCGACGCAGCGGCGCAGCTGACCACCTCGATCCGCGATTACGTCGAATCCAACATGGCCCAGTTTATCATCGGCAGCAAAAACCTCGATACGGATTGGGACAGCTACGTCAAAGGCTTCGACGGCCTGAACCTGACGCGGTACATCGAGATTTTCCAGAAGGCGCTGCAGTAGTAGTCGGAGAGATACCCCCTTCCCTGCACGAATGAAGCAGCAATGTTATAATGGAGGCTGACTTCGAGTAAAGGACAAGGAGGATTTCATGCTTTTTATTCAATCCTGGTTTGAAGACATGGGCGTGGCGGAACGGACGGCTGCTTATCTGGCGCAAGGGGTGATGGCGCTCGCGATCGCGCTTCTCAGTATCATCGCTAACTACATCACCAAGAAGGTGGGCTTACGCGTCCTCGCCTATTATGTGAACAACAACCGCTACAAATGGGACAATTATATGCTCGACCGCAAGGTGTTCCACAAACTGTCGCACATCGTGCCGGCTATTATCATCTATGCTAGCGCATCGCTCTTCCCAGCCTATCAGACGTCGATCGAGAAGGGAGTGGCGATCTATCTTATCGTGGTGGCGCTGCTCGTCATCAATGCGTTCCTCAACGCGGTCAACGACATCTACGTCACCTTCGAGATCTCCAAGGCTCGGCCGATCCGCGGCTACTTGCAGGTGATGAAGATCTTCGTCTTCATCGTCGGCGGTATCCTGCTCATCTCCAATCTGATCGGCCAGAGCCCGATTATCCTGCTCAGCGGCATCGGCGCGCTGTCGGCGGTCATCATGCTGATCTTCAAGGACTCGATCCTGGGCCTGGTCGCTGGCGTGCAGCTTACGTCCAACGATATGGTGCGCGTCGGGGACTGGATCGAGATGCCGAAGTACGGCGCCGACGGCGACGTAATCGATATCTCGCTGAATACGGTCAAGGTGCGGAATTTCGATATGACGATTACGACGATTCCTACCTATGCGCTTATCTCCGATTCCTTCAAAAACTGGCGCGGCATGCAAACATCCGGCGGTCGGCGGATCAAGCGGTCGGTCTATCTGGACATGACCAGCGTCGCCATGTGCGATTCCGGGACGTTGGAGCGTATGCGCAAGATTCATTATCTGCAGGAGTATATCGACAGGAAGCTGGAGGAGATCGAGCGCTACAACGAGGAGCATGCGGTCGATCGCACCAGCCGGGTCAACGGTCGCGCGCTGACCAATATCGGCTTGTTCCGGGCTTATGTCCAGCATTACCTCGACCATCATCCGAAGATCCATCGCGGCATGACCTGCATCGTCCGTCAGCTGCAGCCGGAGGAGCATGGCTTGCCGCTAGAGATCTATGCTTTCACCAACGATACCGCATGGGGCAACTACGAGGCGGCGCAGTCCGATATCTTCGATCACATCCTGGCCGTTGCCTCAGAGTTCGGGCTGCGGGTGTTCCAAAATCCGACCGGCCACGACATGCGGCAGATGATGAAGGCTGTGCAGGAGCAAGAGGGAGAGTTAGAGCCCAAGCCTGAGCTGGGCAAAGGTCTAGGCTAGTCGCCCGACAGCGGGTTCGTAACAAAAGACATGCCGATTTCCAATGAAATGACATGGATGTTTGCCGTCGAATATGCCATGATGGGGAGAACAACAGCTCCGCTGCAGGCCTATCGACGGAGGCGCCCATGCTCAGACAGATTCGATCCTACATCCGCAACTACCGGCTCAGCTACCGCATGATCGTCACGAATATTTGCTTGGCTGTATTGCCCATCCTCCTGCTAGGGACGGTGGGCTATTTGTCATACATTCATCTGATGAAGCAGCATGCGCTCGCCGGCATCGAGCAGTTCGTCAGTCAGACCAACGACCGCCTCGACGAGTACTTCGGCCGGATGGATCAGCTCTCCCGCTCGATATTTTACAATCGCAACGTCCAGAGCATCATGCTGGCCAATCCGTCCTGGCAGGAGTCCGACGCGCTGCTGCGCAATCTGAACAGCTATATGAGCCTGGACGGATCGGTCCAGTCGCTCGCCATCATCCATAGCGAGTCGTTCCGCACGATCTCGGAGGGGCAAATATTGACCAGTCGGATGATGGATTATATTCGTGCCCGGCAGCTAAGCGGACAGCTGACGAGCCGGATCGAATATTCCCCGGTGTTTGCGAGGCAGGGCGGCAAAGCGGGCATCCTTGCATTTCGGCAGATCAAATCGATCCAGCAGACGCGCTACCTCGACCAGCTGTATATCGGGGTGATGCTGCTCGATACCGAGTGGATCGGCCAGACGCTAAGGACAGCCGGGGTCGACAACAAGGCCAGTCTGTTCATCGTCAATCGGGACGGCGAGGTCGTCGGCGCGTCCTCGGGGAAGCTGGCCTACCCACGGATTGCCGCAGAGCTGCAGGAGCAGCCGCCGAGTCAGACCGGGGCGCTCCGGCTGGACGGCACCGACTATCTGACCCGCATCATTCCATTTGAAAGTATCGATTGGACGCTGGTGGCGCTCATCGACAAGGATCAGCTGCTGGAGAAGGCCAGCTTCATCCAATACACGCTCATTGGCATTATTGCGATTATGATCGCGATCGTCATTCTCGTCGTCATCTCCTTTAACATTCGTCTGACGCATCCGATCACCAAGATGGCCGATGCCTTCGACCGCGCAGCGAGCGGCAACTTTGACGTCGCGCTCAGATTCGGCTACCGCAATGAGATTACCGTCATCCAGGATCACTACAACAACATGATCGAACAGATCAAAAAGCTGACCGACAACCTCATGTTGTCCAAGCAGCAGCTCTACGACACCGAGATGGACAAGCAGCAGCTGCGTCTGAGCGGGCTGCAGCGTCAGATCAACTCGCACTTCCTCTATAATGTATTGCATTCGATACGCGGCATGTCGCTATCCGGGGCGAAGCGGGAAGTCGCCTCGGCCATCGACCACCTCGTCTCCTACTTCCGCTATATTACGCGGGTCGAGGACTATGTGCCGCTGTTCAAGGAACTCGAGCATCTCGATACGTATATCGCGATCCAGCGACTCCGATTTGGCCAACGGCTCTGCTTCCGGGTAGATATCGAGTCCGGGCTGAGGAGCCAGGCGATCGTCAAGCTGATCCTGCAGCCGCTCGTGGAGAACTCGCTGTTCCACGGGCTGGAGGGCAAGAGCGGTCGCTGGCTGATCCAGGTCCAGGCGCGCCAGACGAGAGAAGGGGTGCTGCGCATCGCGGTGATGGACAATGGCAGCGGCATGAGCGCCGAACGGCTGGCGCAGATCCGCGCCTATCTCGAAGGGAGAGGCGAGGCCATCGTCGACCCGGACCAGCTCGGCCAGAGCATCGGTCTGGTCAATATCCATCATCGCATCCGCATCTATTACGGGGAGCCGTACGGACTGGCGATTCGGAGCTGGAAGGGCCGGGGTACCGTCGTCACCATCACGATTCCACATCACCCAGAGGAGGACGAACCGCATGTATAACTTGCTGCTAGTCGACGACGAGCCATGGATTCTGAAAGATATGGAGCAGATTATCGATTGGGAGGGGCAGGGCTTCCGACTGATCGCCAGCGTCTCTGGCGCAGAGGCGGCGGAGGCGATCCTGCGGAGACAGCGTATCGATGTCGTGATCAGCGATATCCGCATGCCCGGCAAGAGCGGGCTCGATCTGCTCCGGTCGGCCCGACGGATCGCGCGGGACACCCTGGTCGTCTTCATGAGCGCGTACAGCGACTTTGCCTATGCCAAGCAGGCGCTCGAGCAAGGCTGCTTCAGCTACCTGCTGAAGCCGGTCAGCGAGACGGAGCTGCTGGATACGCTCGTCCGGTGCAAGGAGCGGCTGGGCGAGCGCGAGCGCGAGCTGATCGACCGCCGCGAGGCGGATCAGGCGATGCGGTTCCTCGAGGGCATCGGCAAGGATCAGTCGATCCGACGGCTGATGGACGGTCTGGCTCGTCAGGACACGGCGCTCGAGTCGTCGCAGCCCTACGCGCTATTCGCCTGTGTAAGAGCCGAGGCGGCGCTCGAGCCGGAGGGGCTGCTGCCGCTCGATGAGCTGCTCGCCGACTCTCGGCTGCCCTCCTATCGCAGCCGCGTCAGCGCCTCGCGCTGGTGTTACTTGATCGGTCTGTCGCAGACGCCGGATGGTCGATCGGTCGCCGGACTCTACCGCAGGCTGTGCCGCTTGATCAGGCAGCAGAGCTGGGACATCGGACTGAGCGCGGTCAGCCCAGTCGCCTCCCGCAGCGGCAAGAGCTACCACCAGGCGGCGATGCTCGCCGATACGTCGCAGCTGACCGGCCGCCATGGCGTGCATCGATACAAGCCTGGCATCAATCGGGCGGTGCCGGATCTGCGAGAGCGGATCATCAAGGCGGATCGGCCAGAGCAGCTGAAGGCGCTGCTGATCGAGATCAGGCGCGGTCTCGCTGGCGGCACGATTCATTACAGCGGTCTGGCAGAGCTGCATCATCTATTCATCGTGGCGGTCGATCGTCTGCTGCAGCCCGAGCTCGCAGGCGGCAGCGACAGCGCTGTCTCGCAGGAGTTGCTGATGCACTACGGCGATGCCGGAGAGCTGCTGGAGGACATGGCCTCGCACCTGGAGACGAGGAGCCGTCGCAGAGACGAGGAGCCTGCCGCGCAGCTGATCGTCGAGGAGGTTGTGCGCGAGGTCGATCTGATGTTTGCCCACCGGATCTCGCTCAAGGAGCTGGCGCGCAAGCACTATATCAGCCCCAATTATCTCAGTCACCTGTTCAAGCAAGAGAAGGGGCAGAGCTTCATCCATTACTTGATCCATCGTCGGCTGCAAGCGGCCAGGATGCTGCTCGAGCAAGAGATCTCGCTCTATGAGGTCGCGCGTATGGTCGGCTACGACGATTATGCGCACTTCAGCAAGCTGTTCAAAAAACACCTCGGCCACTCGCCGCTGGATTACAAAAACCATATCAAACGACAACAACAATTTGTACAGGACGACATGGCCCGGGACCCTCAGGACGAGCATAATTAAGCTGTCCTAAAGCGCTTACAATGGCGACGGGACGCTACTAACCGTGATGGAGGGATTCACGATGCAATACAGAGCATGGGCAGCGTTGCTGCTGACGATTACGATGATATGGGGGCTTGGCGCAGGGGAATGGGCATTGCCGCGAGCGTACGCGGCTGCGCCTACCGACTACTACGTCAGCTCGTCGACTGGCAATGACGCGAGCAGCGGCACCAGTCCATCTACGCCGTGGCAGACGCTCTCTGCGGTCTCCTCGCGCGTGTTCCAGCCGGGCGACCGGATCCTGCTGAAGAGCGGCGATACATGGCACGAAAGCGTCGCGCTGCACGGCTCGGGCACGGCGTCGCAGCCGATCACGCTGACGTCTTACGGGACGGGCAGCCGCCCGCTGCTCCGCTCTGCCGACGCGGCCGTCGTGCGGATCGACGGCGAGAGCGGCTGGACCATTGCCGGACTGGAGATCGAATGTACGACGACCCAGCCGCTCCTGGGCAGCGGCGGAGTTAATCGGGGCATCTTCGTCAATTATGAGGGCGAGGGCAACTGGTCCGATATCGTCATCGAGGACAATGTGGTGCGTGGAGGCGGCATCGACACCAACACCGAGGGCATCATGATCTCTGCCGCTTATCCGACAGGCAAGCATAGCGAGGTGGCGCGCCATATCCGCATACGCAACAACGAGCTGTATCAGCTCGGCTGGCGGGCGATCGGCACCGGCGGCTGGGATACGACGCTCTCCGACAATCTGAAGAGCTCGGCGCTCTTCCGCGATGTCAAGATTACGGGCAATACCGCCTATCAGTTGGGCAATCAGGGAATCGTCATGGGCAATGCCAATCATAGCGCGCTCAAGTGGAACGTCGTCCATGACGGCGGCCAGTATGCCGGGAGCGGCGTGACGTGGGGGCCGGGCGGGATCTGGCCGATCACAAGCTCGCACGTCGAGGTGATGTTCAACGAGGTGTACAACATGTCTGACAGCAATACCGGCCATGACGGCTCGGGACTGAACATCGACTGGTCCAACGAATACATCGTCATGCGCTACAACTACGCTCACGACAACATCGGCAACGGCATCACGACGATGGCGCATACGAACTCCGTCATCTCTGACAACAAGGTGCAGGGCAATCGCGGCTTGAGCTCGATCGGACGCGGACAGATCGCCGTCAGCGACTTCACTGTCGATACGGCTCGCTTCTCCGGCGTCAAAAACCTGGTCATGGAGCGCAACCTGATCCTCGTCAACCGCCCGAATACAAGCGCGTTCAACAGCCATGAATCGTCGCCGGGCGATGGCTGGAGCGGCAATTGGCTCAGCGGCAACAACATCGTGCTGACGCCTGGCGTCAGCGGCACCAGCGTCTATCTGCTGGAAGCAGGGACAGCGATGGAGATGATCAACGGCAACCGCATCTATAGCGGCTCGGGCACGGACTTCGCTGCGAACCGGAATGGCAGCGCATACGGCTCGCTCGGCAGCTGGCAAGCGGCGACGGGCTTCGATGGGGCGACGGTGCTGGCGACGATCGATACGACGGCCCCGACCGCGCCGAGCTCTGGCAGCGCGGCTTGGAACGCAGGGCTGGGCGGCGTCTCGCTCTCCTGGACGGCAGCAGCCGACAGCGGCTCCGGGATTAGCCATTACAATGTCTACCGCTCCACGACTCCCGCCTTCACCCCTTCCTACCGTACGCTGGTCGGCGAGACTGACGGCGTGACGTTCGTCGATCAACAGGAGCTGGAGTCTGGCGTGACGTACTATTACCAGGTAGAGGCGGAGGATCGCAACGGCAACGTCAGCGTCGCCGTATCCGGCGGCAGCGCGACGACCGGAGCGATCTCCGCAGCGCCGCTGCGCTACCAGGCGTCCGAGGGCTTCGGCCTGATCGCGCAAGGACCGATCTGGCAGTACGAGCTGTGGAACGGCAGCGGCTATGCGCCGATCGGCAGCGTGTACGCGCCATGGAGCATGTGGCGCGATGGCGGTACGTATCTCGGCGTCGGCCGCAATATGCAAGCGCCGGACAGCCGCGATGCTGTGCGGACCTGGACCGCCCCTGCGGACGGCCGGGTGACGCTCGGCGCCAACGGCCAGATCCAGATGGTGGGCGACGGTCCCGGCGCGGATGGCGTACTCGCGCGGATCATGCTTAACGATACGCAGGTATGGCCTGCATCGGGCGGACAGTTGGTCGTCTACGGCACGCCTGTCGCTTCGCCAGCGCTGACGCTTGATGTCCTCGCAGGGGACAAGCTGCGGTTCATCGTCAATCAGCGCGGCAACGGCATGTACGATACCGTCTATTGGGACCCCTCCGTGACGTACACGGAGCGTTACCTGATGAGGGAGACGTTCGAGCGAGGCGCGGCCAGGTGGACGGCGCACTCCGGCTCCTGGGCTCCGGCGACCGAGGTAACCGGAGCGGTGTATCGCCAATCCGGGGCTCCGGCAGGCTGGACGACGACGGGCTCGGGCTGGTGGAGCAATTACCGGCTGGCAGCGGATGTGAAGCTGATCGCCACGGACAGCGCAGGCGGCTTCGCCAACCTGAACGTACGGGTGCAGGATGAGGCCAACAAATACCTCGTCTATCTAAGCGATGTGCATGGCATCGCCATCAAAAAGGTCGTCGGCGGCGTGCAGACGGAGCTGGCCTCCAAGCCGTATGCCATCTCGACCGGTACGGCCTATCGGGTCGAGGTGCGCGTCCGAGGCAGCGCCATCGAGCTGTATATCGACGGGGCGCTGCAGCTGAGCGCGGAGGACAGCACCTACCGCAAGGGCCGGATTGCCCTCGAGACGTACCGCTCTGACGCCCAGTTCGATAATATCGTGGTCGAGGCGCTTTAGCGAAGCCAGACCCGACGCGAAGCTAGACCCAACATAGACTAGACCCTCATACGAAGCAAAGCCCTTTTCGTCGCGCAATCGATGAAGAGGGCTTTTTATGATGCGCTCATCGTCTCGCAGCTGGAAGCCCGTAACAAAAGACAACCAAACTCCCGTACTGAGCACATGGGACGTCCCGAGCGGCTATGGCACAATGAAATCAAACGAAAGGGACGCGAGGCAACAAGGCGTCGGCAGGAGGGTTTCATGGACATCACCATACAAAAACCGGTGCAGCGCACAGGACAGACGCTCCAGGCTGAGGCGTACGGCATGCACCCGGGTCAGGATTGCAACGGCGCTGCGCTGCAGCAGGCAATCGAGGCGTGCAAGCAGTTGGGGGCGGATGCGCTCTATATCTCGCCAGGCGTATATCGCTTTGGGGCGGGACACCACCCGGTATTGGAGGGTCTAAAGGACTTTACGCTCGAGGGGGGTGGAGCCGAGTTTGTGTACCGAACGCCAGAGGCCTTCATCGCGATTCGCCACTGCGAGCGGATCGAGGTGAGGGGGCTGACGGTCGATTGGGACTGGACGCATCGGCCGCTCGCCAGCATCGGCGTCGTGGCACAGGTCGATCCGGCAGGCGCATGGTTCGAGATGCGCTTCCCGGAGCACAACACTTTGCCGGAAGGGCTGGAACTGCGAGGCTTCAATCCGATGAACGCGCGGACGATGACGCCTGGCTGCCCGCTCGGACATGAGTTCGGCGGGAAGGGGCTGGGCCAACCGACGATCCTGGCGGATCAGACGGTTCGCATCCCCTTGCCGGATGAGGGCGGCTTTGGCTTCCTGGCCCCCGGCCAGGTCTACATCGTCCGACATTATGTGTACGACGCGCCAGCCTTCGAGCTGCATGCCAATGCGCATCTGACACTGGAGGACGTGACGGTATACAGCGCGCCCGGGCATGCCTTCGTCTCGACCGGCGCGCAGCATCATTGGCAGCTCCAGCGTTGCCGACTGCTCAAGCGGCCGGGCACGACGCGCTGCATCTCGGCGACGGCGGATGGATGTCATATCAGCAACTCGCTGGGCAGCTTCCGGATGGAGCATTGCCAGTTCGGCGGCAATGGCGACGACGGGCTCAACGTCCACGACAATTCGGTCCAGGGATTCCGAAGGCTCGGGGCAAGCGAGCTGCGGCTAGCAACGGTATTCTCTTGGCGCAATCCGTTCGACGCGGGCGATCCGATCGAATTCCGCTATCCGGACCTGTCGCCTACAGGCTGTACGGCCACGGTCGCCCAAGCGGTCTGGGACGAGAGCGGCTGCACGCTGCGCTTCGACCGCGAGCTGCCGGAGGAGCTGCCGGCGGATGCGATCCTGTTCAATCGCCGCTACGATTCGGGCCGCTATATCGTCCGTCACAATCTGTTCCACGACAATCGCGCGCGCGGCGTGCTGCTCCATGCCTCGCACGGCCTGGTCGAGCATAATCGCTTCCATCGGACGCAGGGGCCGGCTATCCAGATCGAGTGCGGCGCAGAGTCGCGCTGGGCGGAGGGCTACGGGGTGGAGGGACTGACGATCCGGTACAATCGGATCGAGAGCTGCGATGTCAACCACTGGTATATGGCGGTTATCTACATGGGCGTCTATCTGCCGCAGGGGCGCACCGCCTATCCGATCTTCCGCGATATCGCGATCGAGGACAATACGATCGTCGACTGCCCGCAGCAAGCGATCTTCCTCTCCTCTTGCGAGCGGGTGAGGATATCCGGCAATGTCTTCCTTAACCCGAACGCCGGTCCGCCGAAGCGCGACGAGGAGGGGGACGAGAACAGCGTCAAGCATCGAGAGCTGTACAAGGGAACGCTGATGGCCAGCCACTGCCGGGACGTCGATATCGCGGACAATACGGCGCTCTCCCTGCTGCCGCCAAGCGATGAGGGGATCTGGCTGGACGCCGATACCGTAAGCAATGTCCGAATATACGGCAATCATGGACTGCAGGAGAGGGGCGGACGAGATGCAAGCCAACACGGGTAACCGCGCCGGAGCCGGCAGCGATGTATGGCGGCGAATGGTCAAGTACAAGATGCTCTATATCATGCTGCTGCCGACCATCGTCTTTCTGTTTATCTTTCATTACATTCCGATTTACGGCGCTTCGATCGCTTTCAAGGAGTTCTGGGTGACCAAGGGTATCCTTGGCAGCCCGTGGGTCGGCTTTGATCATTTCGAGCGATTGTTCGCGACGGAGAAGTTCTGGCAAGTATTCCGCAATACGATCGAAATTAACTTGTTGCGGCTCGTCTTCGGATTCCCGGCGCCGATCGTGCTGGCCATCTTGCTCAATGAAGTGCGCCATCGCCTGTTCAAGCGTTCGATCCAGACGATCGTCTACCTGCCTCACTTTATCTCCTGGGTGACGATCGCCGGCATCATGTTCAGCTTGCTCTCCAATGAAGGGCTGGTCAACAAGCTGATCGTGACGTTCGGCGGCGACCCGGTGAACTTCCTGACGAGCAACAGCATGTTCCGGCCACTGCTCGTCGTCTCCGGCATCTGGAAGGAGGTCGGCTGGGGGACGATCATCTATCTCGCGGCGCTCTCTGGCATCAACCCGGATCTGTACGAGGCGGCGACGGTCGACGGGGCCAATCGTTTCAAGCAAGTGCTGCACATCACGCTGCCGAGTCTGCTGCCGATCATCTCGATCCTGCTCATCCTCAACTTCGGCAGTATGATGAACGGCGGCTTCGATCAGGTGTTTAACCTGTACAACACGATGGTGTACGAGAGCGGCGACGTCATCGACACCTATGTCTATCGGATCGGTCTGACGCAAGGCGAATACAGTATGGCGACAGCGATTGGCCTGTTCCTGAACCTGATCAATTTCGTGCTGCTGGTCCTCGTCAATGGCGCTGCCAAGCGCATTGGCGGACAAGGCATTTATTAGGAGAGAGGAGAGAAGCAGGCTATGGTCAGATCCAAAAGTATATCGGGCATGCTGTTTGATGCCGCCAATGGGTTGTTTTTGCTGGGACTGGCGCTCGCCACGCTATATCCCTTCTGGCATGTGCTGGTCGGCTCGCTCATGCCTTACGAGGAATCGATTCGTTCCGTTATTCATCTGTTCCCGAAGCAGCCAACCTTCGAGGCGTATCGCTACGTATTTTCCAAGGACACGCTCGTCGGCGCGTTGCTGATCTCGGTCCTCGTCACAGTAGCGGGCATGCTGTATCAGCTGTTCATTACGGCGATTACCGCATACCCGCTGATCAAGCAGGACTTGCCGGGGCGCACATGGATCTTCATCTATATTATTTTTACGATGTTTTTTGGCGGCGGCCTGATCCCTTACTATCTGCTCATCAAGAGCCTGGGCATGGTCAACAGCCTGGCGGTCATGATCGTCCCGGCGGCGATCAGCACGTACAACATGATCGTGCTCAAGACCTTCTTCCAGAACATCCCGCTGGAGCTGGAGGAGTCGGCGAAGATCGACGGAGCCGGGTATATGACGATCTTCTTCCGCATCATCCTGCCCTTGTCCGTGCCTGCGCTGGCGACGATCGGCCTGTTCATCGCGGTAGGGCAGTGGAACAACTGGTATACGCCGATGCTGTTCCTCAATGACAAGGAGCTATGGCCGCTGGCGATGGTGCTGCGCGATATCCTGATCAACAACAATATGGAGCTGACCCGGGGCGGCAGCTTTGTAAGCGAGGAGTTCATGCTCGGGGACACGATCAAAAACGCCGTCGTCGTCGTCTCGGTCGTACCGATCATCCTCGTCTATCCGTTCATCCAAAAGCACTTCGTGAAAGGGGTGATGATCGGCTCGATCAAAAGCTAGTCGACGGATGGTTGTACAGCAGTACGGGGGCTTGTTAAACTGATGCATACAAGGAGAGGAAAAAGCATGTCTAACACAGGAAATAAGAAATGGATGATGACGCTGTTGACGGTATTCGCATCCGTCAGCGTGCTGTCCGCCTGCGGTAACGCGAATGAAAATGCGAAGCCGGCCGGAGAGCCTACCCAAACAGAGAGCGGAGAGCAGCAGGCTGCGCCGGTCGAGCTGTCGGTATTCAGCTGGATGTTCGAGGGAGCGAATGCTCCTGAATCGGTCATCTACCAGAAGCTGCAAGAGAAGCTGAACATTAAGCTGAAGCCGCTGACGGCGTCTTGGAATGACTGGGAGGAAAAGCTGAACGTCATGATCGCCTCTGGCGAGATGCCTGACGTGTTCATCTCCTACGGCATCGACCGGCCGGTCCAATATCGCCAGTGGATCAAGGAAGGCATGCTGCTGCCGCTCTCCGACTATACCGACCAATATCCGAACATCGCCCAGTCGTTAGCCAACTTCGAAGCGCTGGCAAAGGCGACGGACGGCATCCACTATTCGTTGCCGATCTATAATGAAGCTGGCAGCGACAAAACGGCGGTCAGCGGGCACAACATCCTGATCCGCAAGGACTGGCTGGACACCTTGGGTCTGGAGGTTCCGAAGACGATCGAGGAGTTCAAGACGGTCGCGGAAGCGTTCGCCAATGACGACCCTGACCAAAATGGCAAGAAGGACACTTACGGCTATACGTCCAGCTCTGGCGGCGTCTGGTGGCAATACCCGATCTTCAACGCCTTCGATACGAGCACGGATCGCTGGGAGAAAAAGGACGGCAAATGGATGCCTGAGGTTATCTCGGACGAGACAAAGCAGGCGGTCCAGTTCCTGAACGACATGTACGCCAACAAGACGATGGACCCTGAATTCATGCTGAACACCGATGACAAGAAAATCGAGAAGTTCGTCACCGGCAAGGTCGGCATGATCGTGCATAACGCCAATGTGACGTTATATAACGACCTCTACAGCAAGATGGAGCAGGCTTACCCGGATAAGGATCCGAAGTCGATCTTTACATGGGTCGGTACGCTCGAGGGAACGACAGGCAAGCAGCGGATGGACGGCTTCAACAACTTCTGGTGCGTCACCTCAATCAAGAGCGACCTGCCGGAGGAGAAGCGCCAAAAGGCGCTGGAGCTGCTCGATTACCTGCTCTCGGACGAGGGCCAGGATCTGCTGCTGAACGGCGTCGAAGGCGTTCATTACGAGAAGGATGGCGATACACTGAAGCCAATCATGTCCGATGAGGAGCGCGCCAAGGACAAAGCCTTTATGCTGAAGGGGCTCGTCTCCTGGAACACCGACTTCCTGCCGGACACGACGCCGAACAAAGAGGATATCGTCGCGCTGACCAAGTCGACCGGCGATTATGCGGTGCCGAACCCGCTCGCCTATCTGAATATTAGCCCGGAGGCGCTTGATCCGGCGATCCCCAATCAACTGACGGATCTGGTCAATCAGGAGATCGTCAACATGATCGTGAACTCGGGAGATATCTCCGCCAGTTTTGAGAAGTTTAAGTCGGATTGGCTGGCCAAGGGCGGCGAGCAATATATCGAAGAGACGAACAAGCAAGCGGAAGCGGAAGGCCGACAATAGCGCCTTGCCCCTTGCCGACTCCGGAGAAGAACCTGGCGGTTCAGCTCCGGAGTTTTGGCTTATAGAGAACAGAGGAGGAAGCATGAGATGAAGCTTGAAGATAAGCAAAGCCTGGTGTTCATCGGCGACAGTATTACGGATTGCGGACGGACGGAGGATCAGGAGGGGCTAGGCGGCGGATATGTCCGGATGATCCGCGACTACCTGTATGTCAGCCGGCCAGCCTGGACGCCTCGCTGGTATAATCGCGGCGTCAGCGGCGAGACGATCGTCGATCTGCGCGCGCGCTGGCAGGAGGATGTGATCGCGCTGCAGCCCGATGTATTGACCGTGTCGATCGGCATCAACGACGAGTGGAAGCAGGTGCCGATCGCGGAGTATGTACGACTGTACGAGGAGCTGCTGACGGAGACGAAGCAAGCTACCGGAGCTGCGCTCGTGCTCATGGAGACGACGATCATCTCTGAGGATCCCGAGGATGGCAAAAATGAGCGCCTGACGCCGTACAACGAGGCGATCCGCGAGATCGCCGCTCGCTATGACGCGGTACTGGTGCCGCAAAATCGCAGTTTCCAGAGCTATCTACGGCGGCAGCAAGGCAAGACGCTCACCTATGATCAGGTGCACATGAACTCCACAGGCAACTGGCTGATCGCACGTAACTGGCTGGAGGCTTACGGGGCGCTCTAGATAGGACAGAGAAGGGCCGCTTCCCCGACATCGACCTTATGGGTCCTTGTCGGGCGAAGCGGCCCTTTTCATGATGAGCGGATCGTCCGTTTAATACTGATTCAATCCACTAGTCTCTGCTGGCGTACGACAGCAGGTTATAGATCAACTGCGCGGCTTCGGCGCGGCTGGCGTAGGCTCGCGGAGCGAAGGAGCCGTCTGCCCGGCCTTGCATAAGGCCGGATGCGGTGGCTGCGGCCACATACGACTGGGCCCACGCCGGGATGTCGCTCGCGTCGGTGTAGCCAGCGCTGTCAGGCGCTGTCTCTAGCTGGAGCGCGCGTGCGATGATCGCCGCCATCTCGGCGCGCGTGATCCGCTCTTGCGGTGCGAATCGCCCGTCGCCGCGTCCGGTGAGGATGCCCGCAGCAGTAACAGCAGCGATCGGCTCGGCATACCATGCGTCCGTCGCGACATCAGTGAACGTGGCGTCCCCGGCCGGCAATGACAACGCCCGTGCCAGCAGTGCGGTGAACTCGGCGCGCGTGACCTCACCATTCGGAAGGAAGCGTCCCTCGTCGTCCCCTCGCACAATCTGTCGGGCAGCCAGCGCGGTGATCGCCGTTGCGGCCCAGTGTTGCTCCGTCAGGTCGCCGAAGACAGCCTGGTACTCCAGGATCGCATAATAGCCGTCGCCTGCGAATGAGGCGTGTACAGTCATGTCTGCTGCGTCTGTCAGGCCGCCGACATAGACCCACTGTCCGCTATCTGACTCCAGCATGTAGACGCCCAGCCATGCGGCGTTGACGTCGTTGGCGTCGTAGGTCAAGCTCAGCGTCGCTTCGCCAGGGGCCGCTGCGATCGGCGCTTGCGTGCCGTCGCCCCTCCTCAGCTGGAGCTTGATCTCCAGAGGAGCGGCAGCCGCTCTCAGGCGGGCATGCCCTTGCTGCTGAGGTACGGCAGCGGCGCGATCGTCTAGCGACTTAGCCGTTACGATCAAGGATGCCCCGTCTGCAGAGCTGTCAGCGAGCAGCTTGCGCAGCAGCGCAGGCTCGAGTCGCAGGGTGGCTGCTCCGAGCTCCAGCGTCACCGCGTCGCGCTGATCCCACTCTGCGAGCGGCAGCGTGCGGGTCGTCGTCTCGCTCTGGCCTTCTGTGCCTGGCTCCTCGGTGTCGGTGCCGCCAGGGGTGCCCGTATTGCCCGTGCCGCCGTAGTCGATGATCGGACCGGTGGAGCCTGAGGTCGTCGAGAGTTGCAGCTCGGCCGAGACACTGAGCTCGCCGTAGCCGTTGTACGCCTCGACGACGACGTAATAGCGTTGCGACGGCTGCAGGCCGCTAAGCGTCTGCCCGTGGGTGTCCCGGGCATCGATGGCGGCGCTATAGACGCCGCTCGTCGTACCATAACGCACGGTATAGCCGGTTGCGCCGTCTACAGCTGCCCACGTCAGCGAGAGCGCGGAGGAGCCGGCTGCGCTGCCGCTTGCTTGCGGAGCGGCGAAGCGGCTGTTCATCGGCAGCAGATAGCCGAACAGCTCCGGCGCTTTGCCTGCGCCGATTCCGCTATTGTATTCGATCCAGCCATTGCGGGCGTCGGAGGATGTCGGATTGAGCACCGTGCCGTCGCTGTAGTTGGCCAGCAGCGAGATGCCGAGCTCGGCGCGCTCTGCGATCGTTGCGTCCCCGGGCAGCAGCTCGTCCCAAGGGATCGCTAGCTCGTAGCGCGTCGTATGGCTCGCTTCGTCGCGGACGATCGCCACCTCCCCGGCTGTGAAGTCGCCGGCAGAACGGCCGGCTATCGCATGGTAGCGATAGGCGAGCGCTTGACCGCCATCGGTCAGTCCGAAGGCAAGCTCGGTGTAGCCCTGCGCGCCCGGCTTGCCGCTGCGATCGGGATCGATCGCGAGCTGGAGGCTGGAGCCCTTCCATAGGTCGGCGGCTGTCGTGATCGGCAGGTGATGCGTGTCCTCGACAACTTCGGCGAACAGATAGAGGTTGTCCGCATCCCAGGCGGTTGCGCCCTGGACGCGCAGCTTGTCGGCCGTCCAGCTCTGGATGAAGCCCGACTGGATCTCCCTCACGTGCTCGCGCTGGTCGAGGCGGAAGCCAGGGGCGTCGACAGCCCAGTCGTTGCTCTGGCCGTCGATGACGGGTGCGGCAGCGGCGCGTACGCTTCTGAGCGCTCGCGACTGCTTCTCGATCGTGATCGTCTCCGACTCGTGCATCCGTCCCTCCCGATCATAGACACGGTAGAGGAGCTTGTGCTCGCCGTTGGCCAATCCATCCAGCGTGGCGGCATAAGGAGCGGAGGTCAGTTGGCGAGCCAGCCGTCCATCCACATGCAGCTCTACGCGCTCGATCTCTTCGAGGCCAGACAGATAGGGACGCGTCTGCAGGGCGGCTGTCGTGATATAGTCGCCGTCGCGCGGTGCCAGGAAGCTGACTCGGGTCGGTCTGTCGATCGTCGGCACGACGTCGCCCGTCGTCGCGCTGGCGAGTTCCGACGCTTCGCCGAAGCGTCCGTTGTTCCCTTCAGCCTCGACGACATAATAGTAGCGTGTATTCGGCTCCAAGCTCTCGCGGTCCTCGAAGGAGGTGCCGGACGCCTCGCCGATCATCTGGGCGTAGGTCAGCTCGAAGCTCGGCTGCGTGCTCCGGTAGATGTTGTAATGCGCTACGCCAGGTCCCGGCTCGGCAGGCGCTGTCCAGCTCAGCCGGATGGAGCCGTCGACGGCTGTCGTCACTGCGCGCGGCGCAGATGGCGCGCCGTCTGCGAGCGGGTAGACGACCGAAGCGGCGTCGTAGCCGGTAGCCTGTTGCCAGGCGGATAGCGATGTGTAGACCGTGCCATGCAGCGTGGAGCCAAAGGCGGCTTGCGGACTATAGATCCGGTTGCCGTCGATGGTCTTCACCGCTGTGCCGGCGGCGATGCTGAACAGATCGGTGTGCGGTTGCTGCGAGCGGACGACGATATGGTTGTCCGTAATCGAGTTGCCTGTCCAGGTGCCATGCGGGTTAAGCGCGGTATTGACTGCGCCGGTGCCGTCGACATCGACGATGATCATGTTGCCGCTCACCGCGACATTGTGCAGGCCGGTCGACAGATCCGGACGGCCTGTGAAGTTGCCGAGCGCGATTTGTCCGCGGCCATTGGACTGGAGCGCCTGGTTGCCCTCGACGCGATTTTGGATGATTTTGGCCCCGTTATTGCTCATCGTAGTCATGCCGTTGCCTTTATTGCCGTGCGCGTAGTTGTACTGGACGAGGATGTTGTCGCAGTACCAGTCGACGTTGATGCCTGCGCCGTCGTAGCCGGAGGAGGCGTCCTTCATCCCGTACACCTCGTTGAAGCGGATGACCGAGTCTCGCGAGGCGATGAACCAGAGGCCGCCCGGCCCCCACGTATCGTTGCCGAGACCGCCCTCGCGCACGACATTGCGTTCGATTGCCGAGTCATGGGCATTCTGGATGACGATGCCCTGGCTGGCCGTCCGATATACCTCGTTGCCGATGACCTGGACATTGCCGTACAGTAACTGCGAGCGGAGCTCCTCGTTGCGCTCGATATCCCAGCCGGTCGTCGTGATGCCGTACCAGGCGACATCATGGACGGTATTGCCTGCGATCGTCAGATCGCGCGCGACCTCCTTGCCGTCGGTGCCGGGCACGGAGGCGGAGATCATGATGCCGTTGGTATTGCTGTCATACGTATCGCTGTACACGTCATTGTTGATGATCTGGACATCCTCGTACAGCTTGGCATTGTCATAGAGCAACTGGATGCCGACGGTGATATTGCTCCACGATTGCCCCGCAGAGGCGACGATGTGGACCGAGAGGCCGTCGATGACCCAGTGACTGAGATTGTGACCAGTGACGACGCTGCCGCCGTTCGGAGCATTCCAGCGGATGATCGGCTTGACGCCATCGCCATAGGCGCCGACCGTGATCGGCTTGCCCGGCTCGCCGGAGCCGCGCAGCACGAGCGGCTCGTCCCATTGATCGCCGGCCTGCAGCAGGATGCTATCGCCAGCGCGGAATACGCCGTTGTTCACCTTGCTCAGCGACTGCCATGGCGCCTCAGGCGACAAGCCGTCATTGTCATCGTCGCCGCCTGAGGCGCTGACGTAATACGTCGTATTGCCCTCCGACTCGACGGGGACGGTCACGCGCTCGACGGTGACATTGTCATAGGCGGCGATAGCGCCCTCCGTTACCAGAGCGACCGCGCCAGAGGCATACGAGCTGTCGGTCGCCTCGAGCAGCTTCACACCGTCGATCTGGAGCGACAGCTTGCTGCCTGCCGCTACAGCACTCCACTGGTAGCCGCGATTCGGCATCATATTGAATGGCGCTTGATCCAGCACCTCGTCGGTCGCGCCGCTGCGCTTGACGAGCTGTACGGACTGTGTGCCTGCATCGTAACGGAGCCAATAGCCGTCGCCGGAGCTCTGGCGGCGCACCATGATGCCGACTGCGCCTTCCGAGTCGATGCTCTGCAGCTTCATATAAGACTGCATGGCATAGTGATTCCACGAGGCCTGTCCGGCATGGGCTATGCCTCCGTCCGCATCCGTCTGGGCATAGACATGATTGGCGCCGGTCTCGACTACCTCGATATTGTCGTATTGGACCGAGCTGTCCCACGACGCGAGCGCGATCTTGCCGGTCAGATACGGGCTGTTGTCGTCGCTGACGGAGATGACCAGTTCGTCGTTGCGATAGATACGGTACGTGTTGCCGGTCGCTTCGACCTTGATCCGTACATTGGCGTTCGCGCCGAGCGATGGACCGTCATAAGCGGTGATCCAGTCCTGACCGTCGGGCTTCTGCTTCATGAGACGGATATAGTGCTCGCTCATATACAGATAGTAGAAGCGCTGGCTGTCCTGATAACGGAAATTCAGCATCGCTCCAGCGCCGCTGATCAGACGGACATCGGCTTCGAGCACATAGTCGCTCCAGGCCGTGTCGCCTGCGACCAGCTCGGATGCGCCTCCAGCGCTCTGCCGATAGGCGATCGAGCCATTGTCGGTGACCGCAGACCAGGTACCGCCGTTGCGGGTCCATTTGTCAGCGCTTCCAGACTCGAAGTTCTCTGCGAACAAGATCGGGCTATCGCCCTCCTCGATCTGCCATTGTCCGCTGTCGACGGTCCAGGCGCCCGACGTCCCGCTCTCGAATGTATCCTGCAGCAGCAGTCCTGCTGCCTGGGCGACAGATTGTCCCAGCGGCAGCGGCAGGCTGGCGGCGGCGATCAGACAGGCGAGCGCAGCCATCAGCAGGCGGTTGTGAATCCAGCTCCTCATAGATGTAGATCCTCCCTTGTGAGTGTCGTTCACTCTCTAATCTAGCATTGGGAGCGGGGCTGTCGGTATGTGCTAAGCCGGACAATATGCATGTGGTTAGTTGTGATATAGTAGGGATAATCACCGAGCGCTGCCAAGCTTGCCCGCAGCGTATCTCACAGGCATGTAGGAGGACTACGAATGGACAAGTCGCAAGTGATGCAGGAGTTGGAGGCGCTGGGGAAGGAACGGACGAAGAAGATCTATCTGTCCAATGGCGCGCGGGAGCCGCTGTTCGGCGTGGCGACGGGGGCGATGAAGCCGTTGGCCAAGCAGATCAAGATCGATCAGCCGCTGGCGGAAGAGCTGTATGCTACAGGCAACTACGACGCGATGTATTTCGCCGGCATTATCGCCGATCCGAAGGGGATGTCGGCTGCGGACTATGACCGCTGGATGGATGGCGCGTACTTCTACATGCTGTCCGACTATGTGGTCGCCGTGACGCTCGCCGAGGCGGATATCGCCCAGGAGGTGGCGGATCGATGGATCGCCAGCGGCGACGAGCTGCGCGCCTCCGGCGGCTGGAGCTGCTACTGCTGGCTGCTGGGCAGCCGTCCCGATCGCGAGTTCTCTATGGACAAGCTGTCACGGATGCTGGATACGGCGCGGGACGAGATTCATGGGGCGCCGCTGCGGGCGCAGGCGTCGATGAGCAATTTTGTCACCGTCGTCGCCCACTCGTATCTGCCGTTGCACGAACGGGCGATCGAGATTGCGGAGGCGATCGGCACGGTGCAGCTCCAGGACGCCAAGCAGGCGGGACGCGTGCTCCAGCCAGTGGAGGCGATCCGCAAGACGCTGTCGCGTAGCAAGCCGGGCTTCAAGCGCAAGTATGTGAGGTGTTAGAGAGAGGGGGCGTATACAAGCATTGAACACTAGAGAGAAGAGCTCCAAGCGGTTCAGAGCCTTGCTACGGAGAGGACTGGGCGAAGCAATCCTGGTCCTGCAAGCGGCGGAGGACCGGGAGCGTTACAAGGAAATCGTCCTCTGGGCGTGCCTGAACCTGACAATTTATGATCCCCAATCCGAAGGCAGCCGGGGCGTCTATCTGATGGACGCAATTCGGTTATTTGAGGATGACGATTACTTCGCGGCAGCTATGATTCGCCGGTTTGAGCAACGGTACCTGGACGACTGGACATTCGATCAGTTGTGCGAGCTGTTATGCCTCATGGCAGGAGAGGGGAGCAAGCGGGCGGCTGCGGCTTTGGAAGGGCGGTATTCGGATCTGCTTCATCAACTCCGCCGCAGATTTAGCGATACGGCTAGCACCCGCTTGTTGTGGCTTAGCTCTTGGTTGACCGGATTCGGCGATTTTCGGCGTTTCCGGAGAATCGTCGAGGATTTGGGCGCATATGAGCACAAGTATGAGGGCCGTTTGTTCCTCGATAGTATCTATAGTGCAGCCCAGAGGCGTTTCGGCCCCAAGAGAGTGGAGACCTATCTTGCCAGGGTAGCGGCGCAGAGCGCAGGAGCCGCGGCGTTCCTGGCTTCCATCCAAGCGTTCCGATCCGAAGATAGCCGCAGCATGGAGCAGGACACTCCCACGTTGTCTGCCCTGATAGCGAGTGCAAGAGCGGGCAAGCGAGAGCCTGGCCTTGCCTTGCGCCTTGCGCGAATCGCGACACCGGACGAGTTGCGTCATTTGGCACAGCTGGCGATGGAGGTGACGGACCCGGATGTTCGTCTCGCTATGCTCTGGGTATTCCGAAAAGCGCCGTTTCCGTTGGGGGAGGAGCTGCTGATCGAGCTGGCGGAGCACGAGGATGGCAGGCTGAGCGAGCTGGCGTTCGAGGCGATGAGACTCGTCCCTTCCGACCGTATTCATGCTTACGCCGCAGAGCTCGTCCGCGAGCGCAGACATCTGTCCGCAGCCATCGGGCTGCTGAGCTGCTGCTTGCGCGCTGGAGACGAGGGGCTGCTAGAGGCGGGCGTTCGCGCCCTTTCTGTCACGCAACGCGATAACGGTTGGCATAGCTCATTCATGCGTGTGGAAGAGCTGCTAAATAGTCGTAAAATGCGGCTTGATCCTTCCATCTATATACATATGTATAGGCAAACTTTGTGTTCCTACTGCCGACATTGGCTCATCAAGAGGATGGTCCGACGCCGGATCATCCCTCACGCTATGCTCGAGGCTTGCCTCCACGACAGCTACGAGGACACGCGCAAGCTGGCTCGGCGGGTGTTGGTGAGAAATCAAGACCACAGTCCCATGCACAATGCTCAACAATCGGTTAAGATACAGAAATGAGAACATACATACCCCTATGCAAGGAGGGATAGCGATGGAGGTCCGGGTAACGATCAAGAGCGTGGGCAAGCGGAAGCCGATGCTGGAGCAAATGCCGCTGCGACTGGAGGGCGAGGTGCGGAGCCTGCGCTCGCTGCTCGGCGAACTGGTGACGCATCAGCTCCAGCAGCGCCGGGAGCGGCAGGACGAGCTGCAACTGCTGCGCTTCATGCTGCCGGAGGAGATCGAGGCGCGCGGTGCAGCGGGCAAGGTCGGCTTCGGAGCACTGTACAATGACGCGCTACCCGATACTGCGCAAGCAATCGCGACAGCAATCCTCGCCTTTGAGGACGGGCTGTACCGCGTGTTTATAAACGGCGAGGAGGCGACGGCGCTCGATGCTCCATTGCAGCTGGAAGAGGGCGCGGAGCTAACGCTAATCCGGCTGACGATGCTGGCCGGACGAATGTGGTAGAGATCAGGGAGGAGCTGGAGGATGAGTCAAGACGAGAGGAATTCTTATAGTGAAGCGCTGCAAACGAAGGCCGAGAGCCTGGAGGGCGCGAAGCGGGAGCTGGGAGGATATGTAGCCAAGCTGGCCATGCTGTCCTATCCCAATCAGAGCGATACGAATTATGAAGCGCTCGTCGAGCTGCTCAGGCGACTGGACGATGGCGGGGACGGATTTTACCGTCCGTTGCAGGAGACGATGCGCGTGTTGGCTTCCGGGCGAACGGCGGATGTGTTCGACTATATCGTGGAGCGCGCGACGTTGTATCCGTATAACGTCAACTATGATCGTCGACCGTTCCGCACGGCGGAGCCGAGATTACATATCCACCAAGTGCTGTCCAAGCTGTTGCAACTATTGCAGATGGAGAGGCGGCAGATCATGATCGCGGATTATATGGCCTCTGCGCAGACGATCGAGCAGATTCACGAGATCTCCGCCGTGTTGCCGGACTGCATCGCCTATACGCTCGATCGGGCTGAGGAAGGCACGCTGGAGACGCTCCGTGAGATCATCTATGGAGAGAACCAGGCGGGGCTGCTGACCAACCAGATGCTCAAGGGCATCTTTATGAGCGACCAGACGGACGCCTATGAGATGGTCGGGGAGCTGCTCGTCGCCGCGCGCCTGCAGGAGGGGTTGCGCCAGAGCATCGTCGAGCGGATGGACGAGGGTACGCTGGAAGCGTACCGTTATATGCTGGACATTCTGATCCGTAAGGATCTGATCCGCTACAGCTCGGTCGTCCGCGCGCTTGGCGTATGGACGGGGATGGCGCTGGAGTCGGCCAATCAGCGGGTGGCGGGCCAACTGCTCGCGCAGGCGCATGAAGCGCTGGCCAGCGAGGAGACCCGGACAGCGTGGCTGCAGGAGAGCCATGCCAACAAGCTGTACATCGGTCTGTGGGCGACGGCAGTCCGGGAAGAGGCGGATATGGTCGGTCATGTGATGGCGATCATGAGCGAGGGCTCCAAGCATCAGAAGGTCGTGGCCCAGTATGTGCTGGCGAACAGCCAGAACATCTTCGTCCGCCTCCATGCAGCACGCAGCTCGTTGACGGAGCGGGACCCGGAGCTGATGCACGGCATCATCCGCAACTACGCGGTCGGATACCATTACGACTGGAGCTATGACTCGAGCAAACCTCAGAAGATCCGCTATGTGTCGGTGCCTGAGCTGGAGAGCAAGGCTGCTCGCTCCCTGGACTACGGGCAGTTCTGCGAGATGCTGGCTGCGCTGCCGCCAAGCGGGGCGGGCGGTCCGTCTCATGTGCTGGAGTTCGTCCATTACCGTATCGATGCCGATGATATCGTCCGCAAGATGCTGTATCTGATCGCATACGACATGGACGCGGACTGGATCGCCGATGTGATTGCGGTGAAGGACCGGCTTAGCCCCGACATCAGGAGCGAGCTGCTGCGCTACTTTGCGAAGTATGCCAGCGACGAGAGGCAGCGGCAGTTCATCTATGATTGTCTGTCCGACAAGAGCATGACGATCCGCGAGGCGGCACTCGACAGCATCAAAGCGCTATCGCTCACCGATGCCGAGCTTCAGCAGCTCGAAGCGCTGCTGAAGCTGAAGACGGGCTCGCTGAGGCAGAAGATCATCCAGGTGCTGCTAGAGCAGCCGGTCGAGCTCGCAGCCGTTGCAGTGGAGCGCCTCCTCCTGTCCAAGAGCGAGCTGCAGCGACTCGGGGCGCTGGAGCTGCTGACCGAGATCGCAGCAGACGCCGGGCGTGCCGCCGATTACGAGCGGCTGCAGCCGCTGACCGCTTGCCTCGCCGCTCCGACTGCCAAGGAGCGGCAGCTGCTGGATAAGCTGACGCGGGAGGAAGAGGCTTATACTGCGGCCAACGGATACGGCCTGTTCGATCCGTCTTACGTCAGCCCGTTGCTGACGGAGACTCGAGAGCTGGAGACGCGCGATGCGCACGGCTTCTTCACGCTTCCGCTGGCGAGGGCAGAGCAATTCCTGCAGGGACTGGATAAGCTGGTACATGAGCACAGGGAGCATGAATATACCGTCGAATATTATGCCGGTTACCGCGATACGCTGCTTGTGGGCGCCAGGCTTGTCTCGACGATGCCCTACAAGCAGCGCGAGGGGCTGGCTCAGATGGAGCAATTCCCATTGGCGGAGGTATGGCAAGACTATATGACGCGCAGCGACTTTAGCAGTCAGGAGCTGATGCAGCTTTACTTTGCGCTGGTGCTGCTGCCTGGGCTGGAGGGCAATCTCAATCATTACTATCAGCTCTACCGCAGCGAGTACACATATGAGGAACGGGGCAGGATTCCGCTGCTCGAGGGGTGGCGCAAGACGTATGCAGAGCAGCTCTATCCGCTCGCCTATATCCAGGAGCTGAGAGCGCTGGAGGCCAAGCTGAACTATGCCGCTCAGGCGAGAAGTCTGCTCATAGCCGCTTATCTGGACAGCCCATCGCCAGACACCTTCGGGACGGCAGAGCTCACTTGGGCGTCGCTGCTCGCTTCGCTTCCCGAAGAGAAGCTGGTTACCGACGGGGCGTATATCCAACTGCTCCTGAAGCCGTGGCGAGATCTGGCGTACAATCGGGTGTCCGATGACGACAGCTTCCGTCGTTACTTCGCCACAGCCTACCGGCATAGTGCAATGTTCAAGGGAGACGACTGGCATCTGCTGCTCAGTCTGGAGGACTTCCTGCGCGCGTATAAGTTGGAGCTGGTGGGCGAGCAGGAGATGTACCGGGAGCTGCTGCTGGACGAGGCGCGTTATCGCTATATATCGGACCTGACGTCGACGCATCGCGACGTGATCGGTGACGATCCGAAGCTGCAGGCGCTCCGTCAGACCGTCCTTGATCGCATACTGGAGATCGAGCTGACGCGCGGCGAGCTCGTGACCGAGGTGAGCTCGCTGGCGATGCGCCTCGGCCGCGTGCACGGGATGACGCATTGGGTGCGGCTGGTGTCGGCGATGGATCAGGATACGTTCGTGCGGGGGTATATTTACGGCTCCGGCGATCAGCCGACGCGCAAGGAGACGTTCAGCCATCTGATCCGCATCTGTCACCCCGCCTCTGGCGAGGATGGGCCTGCACTGGCCCGTCTGCTGGAGCAGTATCCGGTACCGGAGCGCAAGCTGCTGGAGGCGGCGATGTATGCGCCACAGTGGCTGGAGCTGGTCGCCGGACATCTGGGCTGGCAGGGTCTACGGAGCGCGGCCTGGTACTTCCACGCCCATATCAACGAGAGCTTCTCGGCGGAGAAGGAGACCGTCGTCGCCCACTACTCGCCGATCACGCCGCAGGAATTCAACGATGGCGCGTTTGATATCCGCTGGTTCCGCGAGGCATATGCCGAGCTGGGGGAGGAACGCTTCGAGCTGCTGTACGATTGTGCCAAGTACATCTCCGGCGGTGCCAACCATCGTCGCTCGCAGCTGTTCGCCGACGCTACGCTGGGCCGGCTGGAGCTGACCGATATCCGCGAGTCGGTAGCGGCCAAGCGCAACAAGGATCAGTTGTTGACGTACAGCCTCATCCCGCTGGCCGACCCGCCGGAGCGCGATCTGCGTGAGCGCTATGACTTCATCCAGGAGTTCCTGCGCCAGAGCAAGCAATATGGCGCCCAGCGCCGGGCAAGCGAAGGCACGGCAGGCCAGATCGCGCTTGGCAACCTGGCGCGCAACGGCGGTTACGCCGATGTTACCCGGATGGTGTGGCAGATGGAGGCGAGCAAGCTGGAGGAGCTCTCCGGCTACCTTGAGTTCCATGAGATCGAGGAGGGATTGCTCGTCAAGCTGGAGGTGGACAGTCAGGGGCAGACAGCTCTGGTCGCGCATAAGAACAACAAGCCGCTCAAGTCTGTGCCATCTCGTCTAAATAAGCATGAATACATCGTGCGTCTGAAGGAGCTGAAAAGCGAGCTGACCGAGCAATACCGGCGTGCGCGCGCTGAGCTGGAGCGCTCGATGGTGAATGGCACGACCTTCACCGTAGGAGAGCTGGCGGCGCTCTCTCGCAATCCGGTGCTCGCACCGCTGACGAGTGCGCTCGTCTATACGCGAGGAGACGCGATGGGGTACTTCAACGCGGAGCAGCTCTGTCTGCATGCGCCGCGCCTGGGCGAAGATGGCGCAGAGCTCGAATATATCCGTTATGCGCTGCGCGAGGAGCAAGAGCTGACGATCGCTCATCCGGTGCATCTCTATGAGCAAGGCGAGTGGTCGCTGTTCCAGCGCGATCGGATGGAGCGGCATTATTATGCCGGGCAGCGCGACCGCGCCGACCAGCAGCGGCTGGAGCCATTCAAGCAGGTGTTCCGCGAGCTCTATCGCCCCAATGCCGACGAGCTGGCCAGCGGCATCGTATCGCGGCGCTACGCCGGCTACCAGATCCAGCCGCAGAAGGCGGCAGCGTTGCTGAAGGGTCGTCAATGGACCGTGAGCTATGAGGAAGGTCTGCAAAAGGTCAGCTACGAGCATAATCTGATCGCCAGTCTGTATGCGTTGGCCGACTGGTTCTCGCCATCGGATACCGAAGCGCCGACGCTCGAGACGGTGCAGTTCCACGATCGCCGTACCTACGAGCCGGTGAAGCTCGCGGATGTGCCGCCTGTCTTCTTCTCCGAGGTGATGCGCGACATCGATCTCGTCGTAAGCGTCGCCTACGTAGGCGGCGTCGATCCGGAGGCAAGTCTGACGACGATCGAGATGCGCCGCGTCATCGTCGAGGAGGCGATGCGTCTGATGAAGCATGCCAACGTTCGACTCGAGGGCAACTATGCGCATATCGCCGGTCGGTTAGGCGAATATGCCGTTCATCTGGGCAGCGCCCAGGCATTCCGGCAGGCTTCGGGGGCGCTGCACATTGTGCCGGTGCATAGCCAGCATCGCGGCCATCTGCTCCTGCCGTTCCTGGACGAAGATCCGAAGACCGCAGAGATCCTGTCCAAGATCATCCTGCTCGCCGAGGATCACAAGATCAAGGATCCGCAGATTACGGGGCAGCTCCGCAACTGACCGCCGCTATGGCGTGTGTTGAGAAGCTTCGTATAGCTACACGCAATACTGTGCTGCGCCACGGTGTCCCGCAAGGACGTCGTCGGCGCAGTGTTTTTTATGGCTCTATTGAAGCAAAATAAGCGCTCTGGCGAGCGTTTAGAGCCCAGGAGGATCAGGAAGGGGGAAAAGTTCATTCACAATGATAGTTAAAATTTTGGAGTAAAAACTATAATTTGTTAGGTATTAATGAATGCGCTTTCAATTTATAATTCGTTGTGGAGGGTGGTGATGGACAACCTAAAAAACAAAAAGCAATGCATCCGGTTCAGTCATGTACAGCGTAGATCGTCACATGCATACGGAGGTTTGATTGCTTGTTTTCAAAAAAATCCCTTGAGGAGGAAGAAAATGTTGAATGTAAAGAAGAAGGTCGCGTCGGTGTTGCTGGCAGCTACAATGAGCTTGAGCCTGTTCGCGGCGAGCGTGGGCGCAACGGATTATTGGCAAAACTGGACAGACGGCGGCGGCACCGTCAACGCTGTCAACGGAGCAGGAGGGAACTATAGCGTAAACTGGTACAACACCGGCAACTTCGTCGTAGGCAAGGGCTGGACGTACGGTACGCCGAACCGCGTAGTCAACTACAACGCTGGCGTATGGGCGCCATCCGGCAACGGCTACCTGACCTTCTATGGTTGGACAAGAAGCTCGCTGATCGAATATTACGTGGTAGACAGCTGGGGGACGTACAGACCGACGGGGGATTGGAAAGGCACCGTATATAGCGATGGCGGTACTTATGATATCTACAGGACGATGCGCTACAATGCGCCTTCGATCGACGGGACGCAGACCTTCCCGCAATACTGGAGCGTACGCCAGTCGAAGCGTCCAACGGGCAGCAACGTACAGATCACGTTCCAGAACCATGTGAACGCGTGGGCCAGCAAATCGATGTATCTGGGGACAAACTGGTCGTATCAGGTTATGGCGACCGAGGGGTATCAGAGCAGCGGAAGCTCCAACGTCACCGTGTGGTAATCCAGAGGCGGACAAGCGTTCGAAGCGCTCCCGCCATCCTGTAATACAGCGTCTGTCGGCGGCGAGGCCGGCAGACGCCTTGCTTCCGCTGCACATTCTAAGCTTAGCGATTTAAAGGAGATTTGTCTATGAGAAAAGTACCTCTTGTAGTAGGGACGGTTGTCTTGGCGCTCGCCTTGGGCGCCTGCTCGCAGGAGCGCTCGACGCCGAGCGGTACGGCCAAGGCCCAGACGGGCGAGGATATGGTTTTTGTAGAGGGAGGGACATTCGTGAACGGGAAGTCCAATTACGGCGATACCGATATTGCCGTAGCGGATTTCTATATCGGCGCCTATCAGGTGACCCAGCAGCAATGGATGGAGGTCATGGGGAGCAATCCTTCGGGTTTCCCGGGCGAAGATCTGCCTGTCGAGATGGTGAGCTGGTACGATGTCGTGACGTATTGCAACGAGCGTAGCTTGAAGGAAGGACTGGAGCCGTATTATACGATCGACGAGAAGACCAAGGACCCGGATAATCGCAATGAATACGACTCGCTGAAATGGACGGTTACGATCAATGAAGGAGCTAATGGCTACCGTCTGCCGACGGAGGTCGAATGGGAGTATGCGGCCTCTGGCGGTCAGAAGAGTAAGGGCTATTCGTTCAGCGGCAGCGATGTGGCCACAGAGGTGTCCTGGTTCTGGGAAAATGCGGGGGACAAGCCGCTTTCCGGCGATTGGAACTGGCCCGCTATCGAAAACAACAAAAACAAAACCCATCCCGTCGGCAGCAAAAAAGCGAACGAGCTGGGCATCTACGATATGTCGGGCAATGTGAGAGAATGGTGCTGGGATTGGTTCGAAAGCGAAGAGAACCCCGGCGGCGTATGGCGCGTCGTCAAAGGCGGCGGCTGGATGGGCGATGTCATCAACAATGAGATTGCGTACCGCGGCAAGTTCGACCCCAGTGGCTTTGGCCCCGATCAAGGCTTCCGCGTGAGCCGCGATGCATAGACGGCCCGCTCTTCTCTTCTCCCCGCAGGACTGTGCGATCTGGACTTGCCGTTAGTGCGAGCCAGGTACGTGCGATCTTGCGGGGATATTTGGCGTCTCGTGGCAGGGGGGGAGCCACCGCCGAGCGCCGTCGGCTGTTGGTCGTCTGCTTACTCGTACGACCTACTCAGACGGCGGCCCCGCTCAGTCGACCGTCCAATCAGGCATCGTCATTCAGACGACTTCCCGCTCAATCAACTGTCCAATTATACGTTGCCATCCAGACGGCAGCGCACTCAAGCGACTTCCCACTCGGGCGGGTCAAGACTAACGGACAAAAATGACGCTTAGCGGTCAAAACCGCCCTCTCTTAGAATGTAACGGTCAGAATTGACTTAGCCGGGAGAAATTCGCCTCCCCCGGCTATTTGTCGCGGCTAAGATACCGTTATGTCCGTTAAAGCGACGCGGATGATCAAACCGACTTGTAAGCTGCAAAAATGACCGTTAGATCAGAGCGCCGCAGAACATAACAAGCGCCGAAGCGCTCCAACGCCGCAGATCGAGCAAGCGCCGATGCGCTCCAACGCCGCAGATCATAGCGAGCGTCGATGCGCTCCAACGCCGCAGGTCATAGCGAGCGTCGAAGCGCTCCGACTCATCGTGCGTGATACGCGACCGATAGTGGCTGTACCCCGTCCCCCGACTCGCTGCTCAATAAGGCCCGCGTATATGCGGCGCGACCTGATCGGCGTAGAACTGCTGCAGCCGCTCCTGCTCCGCTGGCGAGAAGCCTGGCGTCTGAAGCGTCAGCAGGTTCTCTTGCAGTTGGGCGGTGTTCTTGAAGCCGGGGATGATGCAGCTCACCTCAGGCGCTTCGAGTATCCAGCGCTGAGCGGCGCGCGCCATCGTGCCGCGCCCGTCGGCGATCCAGCGCAGCTCGTCCGCCAGCTCGACGCCTCGCTCGAAGGGCAGACCGGCGAACGTTTCGCCGACGTTGAAGCTCTCGCCGTTGCGGTTGAAGCTGCGGTGATCGTCCGGCGCAAACGCTGCGTCGGCGGTGAACTTGCCGGTCAACAGTCCGCTCGCCAGCGGCAGCCGGACGAGGATGCCGACGCCCTGCGCATGCGCTTGCGGGAACAGCTCGGTCAGCGGCTTCTGGCGGAACAGGTTGAAGATGACCTGCAATGCCTGCACGCCGGGGTAGCGCAGACAGATTAGCCCTTCCTCGACGCTCTCCACGCTGACGCCATAGGCGCGGATCTTGCCCTCGGCCTTCAGCTTGTCCAGCACCTCGAATACCCGCCCGTCCTCCAGCACCGACTGCGGCGGACAATGGACCTGATACAGGTCGATCGTCTCGCGTCCCAGATGGCGCAGACTGTCCTCGCAGTAGGCGCGCACCTGCGCCTCGCTATACGTGGCTTCATCATGGATATCGCCGCGGCGACAAAACTTGGTGGCGATGTGGATGCGGTCCGTCTTGCCCTTGGTAGCCTGAGCCAGCAGCCGCTCGCTATGGCCGTTGCCGTACACATCCGCCGTATCGAAGAAATTAACCCCCGCGTCGATCGCCGCCTCCAGCGCGCGCAGCGACTCCTGGTCGTCGGTCGCGCCCCACGAGCCGCCGATCGCCCATGTGCCAAAGCTGACCTCGCTTACCTTAAGACCTGTGTTGCCTAACGGTCGGTAGTTCATCGCTATGCCTCCCTTTCTACTATTATAAACTTTAGTCTGTAAACATCTGGACCCAATGCCCATTATAATAGCCGACGCCGATCGTTGTGAAGTTGTCGCTCAGGATGTTGGCGCGGTGGCCGGGGCTGTTCATCCAGGCGTCGACGACCTCCTGCGGCGTTCGCTGTCCCTTGGCGATGTTCTCGCCGGCGTAGCCGTAGCTGATGCCGTACGCGTCCATCATCTCGAAGGGCGAACCATGCGTCGGCGAATCGTGATCAAAGTAATCGTTGTCCGCCATGTCCTTCGCCTTGTCGAAGGCGACGCGGGCGAGCGCCGAGTCGGAGCTGAGCGCAGACAGCCCGGCTTGGCTGCGCGCCTCATTGACGAGCGAGACGACCTGCGCGGCCCATGCGCTCTCCGTGTCAGGCGTCTGCGGCGCAGGCTGTCCGCCCGAATCGCCGTCAGAGCCGCCATCAGAGCGGATCGTCACCGTCGACGTCCGCGCATCCCATTGGACGCTGGCTCCAAGCGCCTCCGAGACGAAACGCAGCGGCACCATCGTGCGGCCGCTCGCCACGACGGCCGGCGCATCCAGTCGGACCGACTGGCCGTTGACGCTGGCGGTCGATTGACCGATCCGCAGACTTACGGTCGTGTCGCCCTTGACGGCGGTGACCGTGCGAGTCGCGGCCGTCCATCGGACTTCGGCGCCAAGTGCCTCGAAGATGCCGCGCAGCGGCACGAGCGTGCGGCCGTTCGCGAGGAGGGGCGGCTGCTCGAGCGATAAGCGTGTGCCATCGATGACGACGCTGACACTGCTGCTGAGGACGGCGGCGGATAAGGCTGGCGCTGCCGATCCGCTAACGGGCGTTGTCCGTCCGCTGACCTGCGCTGTCTGTCCGCCGTCTGCCACGGCTCCTGCAGGAGAGGATACGAGCGTGAGCCCGAGTATCGTAGCGGCGAGCAGTAGAGATGCTTTTCTGAATTTATAAGCGGTTATAGGATTAGCGTTTTCGCTTGCTCGATTTGCCGATAAGACGACGAAGTCGTTTTTGCTTGCTCCAGCTTGGGCGTGCGAGTTGGGAATTCTGTGCTTCATAATCATCTGCCTCCTGTAGACTAGGATGCGGCCGTTTACGACCGCTTGACTTGCTTGGTCATCGTGCGCCTGGATTAGGGGCATTCTCAGATTGACCTCAAACTGCCGAAGAGGCACGGAATCGAATCTGTAGAAGCGAAGCGTTCGCCTGAGAGCTTTTCGCAGAAAAGC